>JBBSBW010000007.1:0-167316 GCA_038250865.1 Thermoanaerobaculia bacterium
GAGCCGGGGGTGCCGCATCGAGGTGGGCGCGATCGAGGCCGCGCTCGTGCCCCAGCCCCTGGTCGCCGCGTCGGTGGTGGGGGCGCTGCCGGACGATGCCGGCGGCGCGCGCCTGGTCGCCTACGTGGTCGCGGCGGAGCCGGAGCACCCCCCCTCGGTCGCCGACCTGCGCGCCCATCTGGCGGCCCGGCTGCCCGAGCACGAGGTGCCGGCGGCCTACCTGATCCTGCCGAAGATCCCGCTCACCGAGCACGGCAAGGTCGATCGTCGCGCGCTGCCCGCTCCCGAGGCGAGCCGGCCCGATCTCGGGCGTGGATACGTCGCGCCGCGCCCCGGGCTCGAAAGCGCCCTGGCGGAGATCTGGGCGCAGTCGCTCGGCCTCGACAAGGTGGGTGCCGCCGACAACTATTTCGCCCTCGGCGGCGACTCGATTCGCAGCATCCAGCTGATCTCCCGGGCGCGGGCGCGCGGCATCGAGCTGACCATCCCGTTGGTTTTTGCCCACCCGACGGTCGCCGAGCTGGTGCGTGCGCTCGAAGGGGCGGGGACCCTCGCAGCCGACGGTCGGGCCGAGCCGGCGGGATCGGTCGTGACCCGGCCGTTCGAGCTGGTGCCGGACGAGGACCGGCGGTTGCTCGACTCCGGCGCTTTCGGTCGGGTCGGGGACGAGATCGAGGATGCCTATCCGCTCGCGCGGCTCCAGGCGGGGATGCTGTTTCACATGGATCGGCTGGCGGACGATTCGGCGTACCACTTCGTCAACAGCATCCATCTGGCGGGTACGCGGTTCGACCCGACGCGCTTCCAAACTGCGGTGGACCGGACCGTCGCGCGCCATCCGGTCTTGCGCACCTCGTTCGAGTTCGGCCGCTTCTCCGAGCCGCTCCAGCTGGTCCACGCGAGCGTGCAGCTTAAGGTGGAGGTCGTCGACCTGCGCGCCTTCCCTGCGGCCGAGCAGGAGCTTGCGATCGACGACTTGATCGAGCAGGAGAAGAACCGGCCCTTCCTGCTCAGCCAGGCTCCGCAGCTGCGCTTCCACGTCCATCTACGCGGCGAGGAGTCGTTCCAGCTGACCTACACCTTGAACCACGCCATTCTCGACGGTTGGAGCCTGCACTCGACCCTGTTCGAGATCTTCAGCCTCTACGCCCGCTTGGCTGCCGGAGAGACCCCGCCGGTCGAGCCGCCGCCGCGCGTCCCGTACCGCGATTTCGTGGCGCTCGAACGGGCTGAAATCGAAAGCGCATCGGCGCGCGCCTACTGGGAGCGGCAACTGGCGGACGTTCAGTTTCTCGACCTGCCGCGCTGGCCGGTGCCCGCGGGTTGGAGCGGCGCGCGCATCGAGTCGATCGCGCCGCCGCTGCCGGTCGCCCTTTCGGACGGCTTGAAGCTCCTCGCGGTGCGGGCGGGGGTGCCGTTTAGAGCCGTCTGCCTCGCGGCGCACGCCAAGGTGCTGTCGCTGATCGCCGCCTCCGAGGAGGTGATGTTCGGCGTCGCCGCCCACGGCCGCTCCGAGGTCGAAGGCGGAGAGGAGACCCGCGGTCTTCTGCTCAACACCCTCCCCTTGAGGTTCCGCCTGCCGCGCGGCAGTTGGCACCAGCTGGTGCGTGCCGCGTTTGCCGCGGAGCAGGAGTTGATGCCGTTCCGCCGCTATCCGCTTTCCGAGCTGCAAAAGAAGTTCGGCGCGCGGCCGCTGATCGAGGTGCTGTTCAACTTCACCCATTTTCACGTCGTGACCGACCTGCTGGGCAAGGGCGGGCTCCAGGTCCGCGGGTTCAAGAAGTCCGAGGAGACCGACCTCACACTCAGCGTCGGCTTTGCGCAGGACCCGCTCACCGGCGACCTCGGGCTCGACCTCGCGCACGACCGGACGTCGATCCCGCGCGCCGAAGGGTGGATGATCCACGGCCTCTACGTCCGCACGCTCGCGGCGATGACCGCCGATCCGGAGGCGTGGCACGACGCCGCAGGCCTGCTCGGTCCCGCCGAGCGCCACCAGCTGCTCTACGAGTGGAGCACGCCCGACACGCACTTTGCCGCCGGCCCGCCGCTCCACCGCCGGTTCGAGGCTCAGGCTGCGCGGAGGCCCAAAGCGCCCGCGGTGGGCTTCGATCTCGACCGGTTGACCTACGGCGAGCTCGATGCCCAAGCCAACCGGCTGGCGCGCCGGCTGGTCGCTCTGGGCGTTGCCCCGGGAGATCGCGTCGGCCTCTGTCTCGACCGTTCGCTCGGCCTGATCGTCGGCCTGCTCGGGATCGCCAAGACCGGCGCGGCCTATCTACCGCTCGACCCGACCTATCCGAGCGAACGGCTGGCGTTCATGCTCGCCGACGGCGGCGCCCGGGCGCTGGTGACCGCCGAGCGCCACCTGCCGCTGCTCGCCGGCCTTGGAGAGGAAGCGCTCGGGCGCGCGATCCTCTGCCTCGACCGCGATCGGGCGGCGATCGCCCAGGAAAGCGGCGCGCCGCTCTCGTTCGTGCCCGATCTCCCGGCAAGCCCCGCGTATGTGATCTACACCTCGGGCTCGACGGGCAAGCCCAAGGGGGTCGAGGTGAGCCACGCGCAGGTCGGGCGCCTGTTCGCGGCGACCGACGCCTGGTTCGGCTTCCAGGAACAGGACGTCTGGACGATGTTCCACTCGTTCGCGTTCGACTTCTCGGTCTGGGAGATCTGGGGCGCGCTGCTTCACGGCGGCCAGCTGGTCGTCGTGCCCTTCGAGGTCAGCCGTTCGCCGCGGGCGTTCCTGGATCTGGTCCGCGCCGAAGGGGTGAGTGTGCTCAACCAGACCCCTTCGGCGTTCCGCCAGCTGCTCGCCGAGGCCGAGGCCGCAAGAGAGCTCGACGCGTTCGCCAAGCTCCGTTTCGTCGTCTTCGGCGGCGAGGCGTTGGAGATCGCTTCGCTCGCGCCCTGGTTTGCCCATTTCGAGTCGGGGGCGCCGGCCGCGGAGCCGCTCCTGGTCAACATGTACGGCATCACCGAGACCACCGTGCACGTCACCTACCGGGCCATCCGCCGCGCCGACCTTGAGCTTTCGGCGAGCGCGATCGGCGTGCCGATCCCCGATCTTCAGGTTCACCTGGCCGACGCCCTCGGCAACCTGGTACCGCTCGGGGTCGCTGGCGAGATGCTGATCGGCGGCGCAGGGGTTGCCCAGGGCTATCTCGGCCGCCCCGACCTGACCGCGGAGCGGTTCGTGCCCGACCCGTGGACGGCCCGGCCGGGCGCACGGCTCTACCGCTCGGGCGACCTCGCGCGCCGAACCCAGACGGGCGACCTCGAATACCTGGGGCGCATCGATTTCCAGGTCAAGATCCGCGGTTTCCGGATCGAGCTCGGCGAGATCGAGACGGCGCTCGCCGTGCAGCCGGAGGTGCGCGAGGCGGTGGTCGTCGCCTGGCCCGGCGGGGAGGGCGGGGCCCGTTTGATCGCTTATGTCGTACCGGCGGCGGAAGGTGCGCCGGAGGAGACGGTTCTGCGACTCCGCGAGGCGCTTGAAGAGCGGTTGCCCGCCTATATGGTGCCGACCACCTTCCTGCTGCTCGAACGGCTGCCGCTGACGCAAAACGGCAAGGTGGATCGCAAGGCATTGCCGGTACCGAGCGAAACGAGGCCGGAGCTGATCGAGGCGTACGTCGCACCGCGCACCCCGACTGAGGAAATTCTCGCGGGTCTGTTTGGAGGTGTGCTCGGAGTCGATCGGGTCGGCGCGTTCGACGGCTTCTTCGACCTTGGCGGGCATTCGCTGCTGGCGACCCAACTGGTGTCGCGGGTGCGCCGGGTGTTCGGCGTGGAGCTGCCGCTCGCCGAGCTGTTCCGCTCACCGACGCCGGCTGCGCTCGCACCGCAGCTCGTCCGTCTGCTGGGCGGCGAATCCGCCGGGCCTCCTCTCCCCATCGCGCGGCGGGCGGAGGGCGCCTCCTTGCCGCTCTCGTTCGGCCAGGAGCGGCTCTGGTTTCTCGATCAGCTGGAGCCGGGCAACGCGGCCTACCACGTCCCGGTCTCCCTGTTGCTGGTCGGACGGCTCGACCGCCGGGCGATGGCGCGGAGCCTCGCCGCGGTCATCGCGCGCCACGAGTCGCTGCGCACCACGTTCGGCCTGGAAGGGGGCCTGCCGGTGCAGCGCATCGCGCCGCCCACGTCCCGGATCGAGGCGCTGCTACCGACGGTCGACCTCTCCGGTCTCGGCGCCAAGCGCCGCACGGAGCCGGCGCGGCGGCTGACCCAATCCGAGCTGACTCGGCCGTTCGACCTCGCGCGCGGCCCGGTGGTGCGAGCGGCGCTGCTGGCGCTTTCCCCCGCCGAGCACCGGGTGCTCTTCACCATGCATCACGTCGCCTCCGACGGCTGGTCGATGGGGGTCCTGGTGGGCGAGGTCGCGGCCCTTTACTCGGGCGAGGTCCAGGGGCGGCCGGCCGACCTGCCCGAGTTGCCGATTCAGTACGCCGACTTCGCGGCCTGGCAGCGAGCCCGGCTGACCGGCGAGGCGCTGGAACGGGAGATCAGGTTTTGGCGCTTTGAGCTGGCGGGGGTTCCGGCGGTGCTCGAACTGCCGTGGGACCGGCCGCGCCCGGCGGCGCAGAGCTTTGCCGGCGCCTCCCGCCAGGTGCGTCTTTCGGCCGAGCTTTCCGCAGCTCTCGGGCCGTTCGCGCGGCGCCAGGGGGCGACCCTGTTCATGGTCCTGCTCGCGGCGCTTCAATCGCTCTTGGCCCGCGTCTCGGCGAGCGAAGACATTGCGATCGGCACACCGATCGCCGGCCGCACGCGCGAGGAGACCGAGGCTCTGATCGGTCTGTTCATCAATACGCTGGTGCTGCGCGAACGGCTGGCCGCCGACGCGACGTTTTCCGGCCTGATCGGCGCGGCGCGCGAGCGTTCACTCGCCGCGTTCGCGCACCAGGAGCTGCCGTTCGAGCGGTTGGTGGACGCCCTCGGCGTCGAGCGCTCGCTGGCGTTCAATCCGGTCTTCCAAGTCATGCTGGCGCTTCAGAACGCCCCTAGCCCGATGCTCGACCTCCACGGCCTGGAGGTCTACGCGGGAGCTTTCGACGAGACCTCCGTCCAGCTCGATCTGGAGTTGGCGCTCGAAGTGAGTCAGGGGCTGGTGGTCGGCGCGCTCAAATATGCCTCGGCGTTGTTCGATCCGGCGACCGCCGCGCGGCTGCTCGGCCAGTTCGAAACGCTTCTCGCGGCGGGGGTGGCGGCGCCCGGACAGCGCTTCGCCGAGCTCCCCCTGCTCTCTCCTCCTGAGCTGCATCAGCTCACGAACGAGTGGAACGACAGCGCGGACGCGGTGCCCGAAGAGTCGATCCTCGCGCTGTTTTCCGCCCAGGTGGCGGCGCGGCCGACGGCGATCGCCGCCTCCTGCGGCGACCAGTCCCTAACCTACGCGGACCTTGCCGAGCGTTCGTACGCCGTCGCCGGGTCGCTCTCTGCGGCCGGCGTTACGGCGGGCTCCGTGGTGGGCCTCTTGGCGCCGCGCGGTCTCGATTTTCTAGCGGCGATCCTCGGCATCTGGGCGGCCGGCGGCGTCTATCTGCCGTTCGATCCGACCCATCCGGTGGAGCGCATCGCACAGGTCGTAAAGGGCGGCGCTCCGGCCCTGCTGCTGGTGGGCGAGGGGGCGCTCGCCGGGAGGGTGCTCGCGGAGCTGCCGGCGGCTGGCCGACCGGCGTTGCTCGCGCTCACCGATTCGGTTCGGGGCTTTGGATACCCAGCGGCCGAGCTGGACGCGCCGCACGCTCTCGCCTACGTGATCTTCACCTCCGGCTCGACCGGCACACCGAAGGGCGCGATGGTTGAGCATCGCGGCATGGTCAACCACCTGTTGGCCAAGGTGCGCTCGCTCGATCTGTCCGCCGCCGACGTGGTGGCACAGAACAGCTCGGCGACGTTCGACATCTCGGTCTGGCAGTTCCTGGCGGCGCTCATCGTCGGCGGGCGCACCGAGATCTTCGGCGACGAGGTGGCGCACGATCCGGTGCGGTTGCTCGGTGAGGTCGAAGCGCGCGGCACCACGATCCTGGAGACCGTTCCTTCGCTGCTCTCCATCCTGCTCGAAGATCTCGCGCGCGGCGGTGCGGCACCGGCGCTTAAACACCTCCGTTGGTTAATTCCGACCGGCGAGGCGCTGCCGCCGGAGCTTTGCCGCGACTGGTTCCGCCGCTATCCCGAGATTCCGCTGCTCAATGCCTACGGCCCGACCGAGTGCTCGGACGACGTCACCCATCAGGTCGTCTCCGAACCGCCTCCTGCCGCCGCCTGGAGCGTGCCGATCGGCCGACCGATCGCCAACATGCGCCTCTACGTCGCCGACCGAGAGCTGCGCTCGGTACCGCTCGGCGTTCATGGGCAGCTGTTGGTCGGCGGGCCGGGTGTCGGCCGCGGCTACCTGGGCGAAGGTGTGCGCACCGCGGAGGTGTTCCTCCCCGACCCGTGGAGCGAACAGGCCGGAGCACGCCTCTACGCCACCGGCGACCGAGCGCGCTTCAAGACCGACGGCGCACTTGAATTCCTCGGCCGGATGGATTTTCAGGTCAAGGTGCGCGGCTTCCGCATCGAGCTGGGAGAGATCGAAGCGGTGCTCGCCGCCCACCCCGCCGTGCGCGAGGTGGTGGTGGTCGCGCGCGCCGAAGCGGAAGGAACGCGGCTGGTCGCCTACCTGGTGGCCGACGAGACTTTGGGAGCGGAACCGCTCGCCGATCGCCTGCGCGCCTATCTCTCCGGCCTGTTGCCCGACTACATGGTGCCCTCCGCGTTCGTGAGCCTGGACGCGATGCCGCTCTCGGCCAACGGCAAGCTCGATCGCAAAGCCCTGCCCGCACCCGAGCGCGCGGCCTTCTCCGCCGAGGGGGAGTACGTCGCGCCGGTGACACCTTCCGAAGAGTTGCTCGCGGGGGTTTGGGCGGATCTGCTCGGCCTCGCCCGGGTGGGGGTGGAGGACGACTTCTTCGCGCTCGGCGGCCACTCGCTGCTCGCGGCGCAGCTGGTCTCCCGCGTTCGCGAGCGGTTCGGAATCGAGCTGCCGCTGCGCGAGGTGTTCGAACGGTCTAATGTCGCGGCGCTCGCGGCGCAGATCGACGCTCTTGCGGTCGCGGGCGCCGCCGCCGCATCCGCGCCGATCGTGCCGGTGTCGAGAGACCGCGAGCTGCTGTTGTCGTTCCAGCAGCAGCGGCTCTGGTTCCTCGATCAGCTCGAACCGGGGCAATCGGTCTACAACATCCCCGTCGCGTTGCGGTTGGGCGGCCGGTTCGATCTCGCGGTGATGGAGCGGGCGTTCGCCGAGGTGGTGCGCCGTCACGAAATCCTGCGCACGACCTTTGCGGTGGCGGACGGCCGGCCGGCGCAGGTGATCTCGCCGGTGGGCCGTTTCGCGATCGAGCTGCGCGATCTTTCCGCTCTCGCCCCCGAAGAGCGGCTGGCGCGTTTGCATCGCGAGGCGGCGGCTGAGGCCTCCCGGCCGTTCGACCTCGCGGCCGGCCCGCTGTTCCGCACCCTCCTCTGGCGGCTCGCCGAGGACGACCACGGGGTTCTGCTTTCGGCGCACCACAACGTCTCGGACGGCTGGTCGACGGAAGTGCTCATGCGCGAGGTGGCGACCCTCTACGAGGCGTTCGCCGCGGAGCGTCCCTCGCCGCTGCCGGAGCTGCCGATCCAGTACGCCGACTACGCGATCTGGCAGCGCGAGCAGCTGGCCAAGGAGATCGAAGGGCAGGTCGAATGGTGGCGCGGCGAGCTGGCTCTCCCACCGACGCTTGAAGTAGCGACCGATCGGCCGCGGCCGCCGGTGCCGAGCTATCGCGGCGCGGTGACCCGGCCGTACCCGCTCGCCGCGGCGTTCGTCGATTCGCTGCGCCGGCTCGGCCGATCGCGTCGCTCGACGCTGTTCATGACCCTGCTCGCCGCCTTCGACGCGCTGCTCGCGCGGACCAGCGGCCAGGACGACCTGGTGGTCGGCACGCCGGTTGCCGGGCGCAACCGCCGCGAGATCGAGCCGTTGATCGGCTTCTTCGTCAACACCCTGGTCCTGCGCGCGCGGCTGGCCGGCGATCCGACCTTCGCCGAGCTGCTCTCCCGCGTGCGCGAGACCTCGCTGGCCGCCACGGCGCGCCAGGACGTGCCGTTCGAGCGGCTGGTCGACGTTCTCGCGCCCGAGCGCGACATGAGCCGGAACCCGCTGTTCCAGGTCATGTTCCTGTTCCAGAACGAGGCGACGGAAAACGTCCGGCTCGCCGGGCTCACCTCCGCGCCGCTCTACGCCGGCAGCGGCACCGCGAAGTTCGACTTCACGCTCTCGACCACCGAGTCGGCGCGCGGCCTCGACGTGTCGTTCGAATACGCGACCGATCTGTTCGACCGCACGACGATCCTGCGGTTCGGCGAGCGGTACCGCACGGTGCTTTCCGCGGTGATCGGGAACCCTCTGCTGCGGCTCGCGGAGATCCCGATCGCGAGCGAGTCGGAGCGCCACCAGATCCTTGCCGAGTGGAACGACACCAGGCGGGAGGCCGAGCCGGGTGCCGCCGGGCTGCTCCACCAGCTGTTCGAGCGGCGGGTGGACGAAGACCCGACCCGCCTCGCCGCGGTCTCCGGCACTTCGTCCCTCACCTACGGCGAGGTCGAAGCGGCGGCGAACCGCATCGCGCACCGGCTGCAGGCCGTCGGCATCGGTTCGGGCGACATGGTGGCGATCTATCTCTCGCGCGGTCTTGCGATGATCCCCGCGCTGCTCGGCGTGCTCAAAGCGGGGGCGGGCTACCTGCCTCTGGAGACCAGCTTCCCGCGTGATCGCGTACGCTTCATGATGAACGCGCTCGGCGTGCGCGCCGCGCTCACCGAAGGTCGCCACACCGCGGCACTCCAAGAGGTGGCGGCGCACTATCCCGCGCTTTGCGAGCTGATCGTGCTCGAGGGCGAGGTGCCGGACCCGGCTTCCGGCCCGGCGCGCGTGACCTGCCCGGCGGAACTTTCGGGGGAGCCTGCCGAGCGGCCGGCGGCGATCGGCTCGACCGAAGACATCGCCTATGTGATCTTCACCTCGGGCTCGACCGGCACGCCCAAAGGCGTGGTGCTGCACCATTCGCCGGTGCTCAATCTGATCGAATGGGTCAATCGGACGTTTGCCGTCGGTCCCGCCGACCGGGTGCTGTTCGTCACCTCGCTCTGTTTCGACCTTTCGGTCTACGACGTATTTGGCCTGCTCGCGGCGGGCGGCTCGATCCGGGTCGCGACCGAGGAAGAGATCCACGATCCGGAGCGGATGGTGGCAATTCTTTGCGACGAGCCGGTCACTTTCTGGGATTCGGCACCGGCGGCGCTCCGCCAGGTCGCCGGCTTCTTCCCCGGAGCGGGCGAGCCGCGCGGTGCGCGCTCGCGGTTGCGGCTGGTGTTCCTCTCCGGCGACTGGATTCCGGTGACGCTTCCCGATCGGGTGCGCGGCGCGTTCCCCAGAGCGCGGGTAGTCGCGCTCGGCGGTGCCACCGAAGCGGCGATCTGGTCGAACTACTTCCCCGTGGGCGTAGTGCCCCCCTCCTGGCCGAGCATTCCCTACGGGCGGCCGATTGCGACCGCGCGCTATCACGTGCTCGATGGTCGGTACGAGCCGGCGGCGATCGGCGTGCCGGGCGATCTCTACATCGCGGGCCCGGTGCTCGCTTCCGGCTACGCCGACGAGCCGGGCCTCACCGCGAGCAAGTTCGTAGCCGATCCGTTCGCCGGTCTTTTTGGCGAAGGGCCGGGCGCCGTGATGTACGCGACCGGCGACCGTGCGCGCTACCTGGCCGACGGCAACCTGGAGTTCCTGGGCCGGCGCGATTTCCAGGTCAAGGTGCGCGGCTTCCGTATCGAGCTGGGGGAGATCGAGGCGGTTCTGGCGCAACATCCGGCGGTGCGCGAAACGGTGGTGCTGGCACGCGAGGTGGAGTCGTCGGAGCGGGGGGCCAAGCCCGATCGCCGCCTGGTCGCCTACGCCGTGTTCCGCGCCGAGACCCCTGAGCCGACGGTCGCCGAGCTGCGCGACTACGTGCAGGGCCGCCTGCCCGACTACATGGTGCCGACGGCGTTCGTGGCGCTCGCGGCGCTGCCGGTGACCGCCAACGGCAAGCTCGACCGGAAGGCGCTGCCGGCGCCCGAGGAGGCGTCGCGGCCGGCGCTCGCCAGCAGCTACGAAGCGCCGCGCAACGAAGCCGAGGAGCAGCTCGCGGCGATCTGGCGCCAGCTGTTGGGCGTGGCACGGGTGGGCATCCACGACAACTTCTTCGAACTGGGCGGCGACTCGATCCTGTCGATCCAGTTGATCTCGCGGGCGGCGCGCGAAGGGCTGCGCCTCTCCGCACGCGAGGTGTTCCAGTACCAGACCGTCGCCGAGCTGGCGCAGGTTGCGGGACAAGGGGTTGAGATCTTCGCCGAACAGGGGCCGGTCGAAGGCGACTTCGAAATGACGCCGATCGCGCGCTGGTTCTTCGAGCTGGACCTGCCGGCGATGCAGTGGTGGAACCAGGCAGTGCTGCTTGAAACGGTCCAGCCGATGCGCGCGGATCTGCTCGCGGGCGCGGTCGAGGCGGTGTTCCGCCACCACGACGCATTGCGCTCACGCTTCGAGCGCGCGCCTCTCGGCGGCAACGCCAAGGCCTGGATCGAAGGCCCTCTGCCTTCGCGGGCGTTCTCCCTGATCGATCTTTCGTCGTTCCCGGCCGCAGCGCCGAGCGCCGCGGTCGAGACCGTGGCGGCTCGGCTGCACGCGAGCCTGGACCTTCTGCACGGTCCGATCGCGCGGGTCGCCCTGTTCCGCATGGGGGCTGGGGCGCGGGACCGGCTGTTCGTGGTCGCCCATCACCTGGCGATCGACGGCGTCTCCTGGCGCATTTTGCTCGAAGACCTGGAAGCCGCTTACGACGCGCTGCTGCGCGGCGAAGAGGTCGTGCTGCCGGAGAAAACCACCTCGCTCCGCGCCTGGGGCGAGCGTCTGGTCACCTACGCCGAAAGCGCCGAGGTCGCGGCCGAGATTCCTTATTGGGCGGAGCGGGTGGTGGACCTCGCCGATCTTCCGCCGCTCGACTTTCCCGCCGACGACAACCGGGAGGCCGACGTCTCCTCCGTCACCCTGCGCCTGGAAGCTGAGGAGACGCGGCGGCTACTCCAAGAGGTACCGCCGGTCTACCGTACCCAGATCAACGACGCGTTGGTCGGCGCGTTCGGCCGCGCCTGGGCGGCCTGGACCGCTGCGCTCGGCGCCCCCGCGCGCCACCTCCGTTTCGACCTTGAAGGACACGGCCGCGAGGAGATCGCGGCCGATCTCGACGTGACGCGGACGGTCGGCTGGTTCACCTCGATGTATCCGGTGACGATCGACCTCGCCCGGATCGGCACCCCGATCGCGGCGCTGGTCGAAGCCAAGGAGGCGCTCCGCGCGGTGCCGAACCGCGGCTTCGCTTTCGGCCTTCTCCGCTACTTGCGTAGCGACCTTGGGCTCGACGAGACGGCTGCCGAGCAGCTCGCCGCGATCCGTCGCGCGCCGCGCTCTTCGGTGAGCTTCAACTACCTCGGCCAGCTCGACCAGGCGCTGGCCGCGGCCAGCCGCTTTTCCGGCTCGCGCGAGAACCCGGGCGCCGACCATGCGCCGGAACAGCCGCGCACCCATCTCCTGGACGTCTCAGTGAGCGTTCTCGGCGGGCGGATGGAGTTGACCGTGCTCTACGGCCAGAGGATCCACCGGCGCGCGACGATCGAGCGGTTGGTGGCGGCGTTCCGCGACGAGCTGCTCTCGATCGTCGAGCACTGTCTGCGACCCGACGCCGGGGGCGTTTCGCCGTCCGACTTCCCGCTCGCGCGCCTGGACCCCGAACAGCTCTCCCGCGCGCTGGCCGCGGTACCGGAGCTGCCGCCGCGCGAGATCGAGGATCTCTACCCGCTCTCGCCGCTCCAACAGGGGCTCCTGGTTCACACGCTCGAAGCGCCGGTAGGCATGTACTCGCAGCAGCTGCGCGTCACGCTCAAGGGCAACCTCGACCTCGCGGCTTTTGGCCGCGCCTGGCAGCGCACGGTAAACCGCCACCCGATCTTCCGCACCGGTTTCCTCTGGCGCGATCTCGACCGGCCGCTCCAGCTGGTGCGCCGCACGGTGGGTGTTCCGGTCGAGCGGATCGACTGGCGAGAGCGTCCGGAAAAGGAGCGCACCGAAGCGGCGGCCGACGCCTTCCTGCTCGCCCTGGGCGAGCGGCCGTTCGATCTGGTCGCCGGCCCGCTGATGCGCCTCGCGCTCGTGCGCCTCGGCGAGGATCGCCACCGCTTCGCCTGGATCCACCACCACCTGGTCCTGGACGGCTGGTCTTTGCCTCTGGTGCTCGACGAGGTGATGGCGTTTTACCAGGGAGAGGCGACCGGCCAGGAGATCCTGCGCCCGCAGCCGCGCCCGTTCCGCGAGTACGTCGAGTGGCTGGAGCGCGCCGCCGCTGCCGATACCGCCGAGCCCTACTTCCGCGCCCGTCTCGCGGAGTTCGAGCGGCCGACCGCGCTCTACGGCCAAGGCGAGGAGGTGGCTCCCGGCGAGGACGCGCAGGGACTGCTCACCCTCACCCTCTCCGAGGCGCTGAGCGCGCGCCTGGCCGCCGCCGAGCGGGCTTTGGCGGTGACCGCCAATACGATGCTCCAGGCGGCGTGGGCGGTCCTTCTCGCGCGCACTTCGGGTGACGAGCGGGTGGTCTACGGCACCACGGTCGCGGGGCGTCCTGCCGACCTGCCGGGTGTTGAGACCATGGTCGGCATGTTCATCAACACGCTTCCCGCGGCGATCGCCGTGCCCGGGGCGATGCCGCTCACCGAATGGTTGCGCGGCATCCAGGCCGATCTGGCCGAGCTGCGCCAGTTCGAGCACGTGCCGCTGGTCGAGATTCAAGGGTTCTCCGGGGTGCCGCGGGGTACGCCGTTGTTCGAGACGGTTCTGGTCTTCGAGAACTACCCCTACGATGGTTCGGGCGGCGGCGGCGAGGGCGCCGAGGTGGGCGGGCTCGCGCTCTACAACGGCTCGTTCAGCTACCGGACGCATTTTCCCTTGATGCTCGTGGTCAAGCCGGGCGAACGCCTGATCTGCGAGCTGACCTGGGATCGCCGCCGCTTCGGCAGCGCCGAGATCGAGCGGCTCGGCGGTCACCTGCAGTCGATCCTGGACGGTCTGGCCGGCGGCGGCGAGGCGCCGGCAGCGACCGTCTCGGACCTGTCGCTGCTCACCCGCCCCGAGCGCGCGGAGATCGCGGCCTGGAACGCGACCGCTTCGATACTCCCCGCGGCGGCCGGGATTTCGGCCCTGCACGAGCTGTTCGAGCGCCAGGCCGCCGCCACGCCCGACGCGGTTGCGGTCGAGGCGGCGGATGCCGCTTTGACCTACGGCGAGCTGGCGGCGCGCGCCCACCGGCTCGCGCGCCGGCTGCGCCGTTTGGGCGCCGGCCTCGACGAGCCGATCGGCGTCTGTTTCGAGCGCTCGGCGGAGATGGCGGTGGGCGTGCTGGCGGCGCTCGTGGCAGGCGGCGGCCACCTGCCGCTCGATCCGCGCTATCCGGCGGACCGGCTCGCCTTCATGGCCGAGGATTCCGGGCTCCGCTTCCTGCTCACCGCGGGCGGCGCGCTGGGCGCGTTGCCACCGCTGGCAGGCGTTACTGTGATCGATCTCGGATTCGAGCCGGGCGATCGCCGGCCGGACGGCGACGCGCCGCTGCCGGTGGCCACGACCGGCGCCGGGCCGGACAGCCTCGCCTACGTGCTCTATACCTCGGGTTCGACCGGACGCCCGAAAGGCGTCGCGATGCGCCATGGCCCGCTGGTCAACCTGATCGCCTGGCAGCTCGAAGCGAATGGCCGAGCGCTGCGCACGCTCCAGTTCGCCTCGCTGTCGTTCGACGTCTCGTGCCAGGAGCTGTTCTCGACCTGGGCAGCTGGCGGCGCGCTCGTGCTGGTTGAAGCCGACCTGCGTCGCGATCCCGCGGCGCTGCTCGCGCTGCTTGGCGAGCGGCGGATCGAGCGGCTGTACCTGCCCTTCGTGGCGCTCCAGCAGCTCGCCGAGGCGGCGATCGAGCGTGGGCCGCTGCCCGACGCGCTCCGAGAGATCGCGACCGCGGGCGAACAGCTCCAATCGACCGCGAGCCTGGTCGAGCTGTTCCGGCGTCTGCCCGAAGCGCGCCTGCACAACCAGTACGGTCCGACCGAGGCGCACGTGGTCTCGGCGCACGACCTCGCCGCCGATCCCGCGGCCTGGGCAACGCTGCCGCCGATCGGACGGCCGATCGCGAACTTGGAGCTCCACGTCGTCGATCGCGAATTCCACCCGCAGCCGGTGGGCATCCCGGGCGAGCTGCTGCTCGGCGGTGCGGGGCTCGCCCGTGGCTACCTGGGCCGGCCGGACTTGACCGCCGAGAAGTTCATTCCGAGCGCCTTCCCGCGCGGCGGTGCGGTCTCCGGTGAAACCCGGGTTTACCGCACCGGCGACCTCGCGCGGCGGCAGGCCGACGGCGAGGTCGAGTTCCTCGGCCGTGCCGACGCGCAGGTGAAGATCCGCGGCTTCCGGGTCGAGCCGGGCGAGGTCGAGGCGCTGCTTGCCGGGCATCCCGCCGTGCGCGAGGCCGCAGTGGTTGCCCGCGCCGTCGCGTCCGGCTCCCGCGAGCTGCGGTTGGTCGCCTACGCCGTCCTTCACGAGGGGCGCGACACCTCGCCGGCAGAACTGCAGCGCTTCCTCGCCGAGCGCCTGCCCGAGCACATGGTGCCGTCGCTGGTCGCGGTGCTTGCGGCGCTGCCGCTCACGCCGAGCGGCAAGGTCGATCGCCGCGCGCTGCCCGCGATCGAAGCGCTCGATACGCCGCGCGGAATCACGCTGCCCCGGACGCCGATCGAGGAGGTTGCGGCGGGGGTTTGGGCCGAGGTCTTGGGGGTGGCCCGGGTCGGACGTCACGACAATTTCTTCGAGCTCGGCGGCCATTCGCTGATCGCCACCCAGGTCGTCTCGCGATTGCGTCGGGTGCTCGGGGTCGAAGTGGGGCTCGCCGTGCTGTTTGCCGCGCCCGACCTCGCGTCGTTCTCCGCCGAGGTGGAGCGCGCGCTGGTGGGCCAGGTGGCGCGTGAGGCACCGCCGATCCAGCCGTTGCTGCGCGACGGTCGCACCTTCCCGCTCTCGCTGCCGCAGCAGCGGATCTGGTTCTTAGAGCAGCTCGAACCGGGGCGCGCGGCCTATAACATCGTCTCGCCGATGCAGCTCAACGGCGCCGTGCGCGCCGACCTGTTGGCCGCGGCGCTCGGTGAGATCGTGCGCCGCCACGAGATCCTGCGCACCGCGTTCGTGCTGGTGGCCGGCCAGCCGGCACAGGCCGTGGCGCCGCCGCGCGCGGTCAGCGTGCCCACGGTCGACCTGTCCGCGCTCGCGCTTGAGCGGCGGGAGGAGATCGTCGCGCCGATGGCGCGGCGCCTGGTGCGCCGGCCGTTTGTGTTGGAGCAGCCCGATCTGTTCCGTTCCCTGCTGCTCACGTCCGCGCCGGACGAGCACCTTCTGGTGTTCGTGATGCACCACCTGATCACCGACCTCTGGTCGATCGACGTGCTGCTGCGCGAGCTGACGACGCTCTACGGCTTCCTGGCGCTGGGGCGCGCGGGCGCGGTGCCGCTCGCCCCCTTGCCGATCCAGTACGGCGATTACGCGGCCTGGCAGCGCGAGTACTTGTCGGGTGATCGCCTGGCTTCCGAGCTGGCCTACTGGCGGACCGAGCTGGTCGGAATTCCGCGCGGGATGGATCTGCCGATCGACAAACCGCGGCCGCCGGTCCAGACCTATCCCGGCGTGCGGCGTCGGCAGTACTTGTCGGCGGAGCTTTCGGCCGCGATTCGTGAGGTCGGCCGGCGGAGCGGCACCACGCTCTACATGACGTTGCTCGCCGGGTTCCAGGCCCTGTTCGCCCGCCTTACCGGCCAGCACGACGTGGTGGTCGGTTCGCCGATCGCCGGCCGCACCCGCGAGGAGACCGAACCGCTGATCGGGTTCTTCGTCAACACCCTGGTGCTGCGCGGCCGGGTGGGCGACGACCCGAGCCTTTCCGATCTGCTCGCTGCGGCGCGCAGTGCGGCGGTCGGCGCGTACGGCCACCAGGAGGTGCCGTTCGAGATGGTGGTGGAAGCGCTCGATCCCGAGCGCGACCAGAGCCGCAACCCGCTGTTTCAGGTGCTATTCGTGCTGCAGAACACGCCGCAGCAGCAGGAGCGCCCGGACAAACGGATGGCGATTCGCACCGTCCCGCTCGACGAGGAGATCGCGAAATTCGAGATCAACCTGTCACACGTCGACCAGCAGGCGGAGATCCTGGCCGAGTGGGAATACAACACCGATCTCTTCGATCCGACCACGATCGAACGGCTCCACCGCTGGTACGCCCGCTCGCTCGAGGCGCTCGCGGCCCGGCCGGAGCTGCGGATCTCGGAGGTGGCGCTGCTCGACGATGCCGAGCTCGGTCAGCTGTTGGAGGAGTGGAACGACCCGCACGCCGCGTTCGCGGCGGAGCTGCCGCTCCATCGTCAGTTCGCCACCCGCGCGGCGGAGCGGCCGACGGCCCCGGCGGTGACTTTTGACCTCGACCAGATCTCCTACGGCGAGCTGGGGCAAAGAGCGCATCGAATCGCCCGTCGGCTCCTGGCGCTCGGGGTCGCACCGGGCGATCGCGTCGGCCTCCACCTTCCGCGCTCAATCGACCTGATCGCCGGGATCCTCGGCATCCTGGAGGCGGGTGCGGCCTATCTGCCGCTCGATCCGGCCTATCCAGCCGAGCGGCTGGCGTTCATGCTCGCGGACGGCGGGGTGCGCGCCGTGGTGACCACCGGGCCGCTGCTCGCCCGCCTTGACGAGCTGGGCGGCGTGCCGGGCGATCTGCCGGCGCTCGCTTTGGACCGCGACGCCTCGGCGCTCGCGGCGGAGAGCGGCGAGCCGCTTGGGCTTGAGGTCGTGCCCGAAGCGGCGGCCTACGTGATCTACACCTCGGGTTCGACGGGCAAACCGAAGGGGGTCGAGGTGAGCCACAGAAACGTCGCGCGGCTGTTCGCCGCGACGGATGAATGGTTCGCCTTTTCCGAGCGCGACGTCTGGACGCTGTTCCACTCGTTCGCGTTCGACTTCTCGGTCTGGGAGATCTGGGGCGCGCTCTTGTACGGCGGGCGGTTGGTTGTCGTCCCCTACGAGATCAGCCGTTCGCCCGCGGCGTTCCTCGACCTGGTGCGCACCGAAGGGGTGACCGTGCTCAACCAGACGCCGTCGGCGTTCCGCCAGTTGCTCGGCGCGGCGGCGCACGGCATGTCGTCGCTCGGTGGCCTGCGCTATGTGATCTTCGGCGGCGAGGCGCTCGACGTGCCGTCGCTCGCACCGTTCTTCGCAGCGTTTGGCGACGGGCCGCCGACGCTGGTCAACATGTACGGCATCACCGAGACCACCGTCCACGTGACCTACCGGCCACTGGTCGGCGCGGACCTCGCGCGCCCCGGCAGCCCGATCGGTGTGCCGATCCCGGATCTTTCCGTCCACTTGGTCGATGCCCGCGGCAACCTGGTGCCCCCGGGGGTCGCGGCCGAGCTGCAGGTTGGCGGCGCGGGGCTCGCGCACGGTTACCTCCATCGCCCCGACCTCACCGCGGCGCGCTTCGTTCCCGATCCTTGGAGCCGGGTTCCCGGCGCGCGGCTCTACCGCTCGGGGGACCTCGCACGGCGGATCGCCGTGGGCGCCCGGCGCGGGGAGGTCGAGTACCTTGGACGCATCGACCAGCAGGTGAAGATCCGCGGCTTCCGGATCGAGCTGGGGGAGATCGAGGCCGAGCTGTCGGGCCATGACGCGGTGGGCGAGTGCGCCGTGCTGGCGCTCGGCGCGGGCGAGGAGCGGCGGCTGGTCGCGTATCTGGTCGCGGCGGGTGGGCAGGTGCTGCCGAGCGCGGCCGAGCTGCGCACACACCTCGGCGCGCGCCTGCCCGACTACATGGTGCCGAGCGTGTTCGTGGTGCTCGATTCGTTTCCTCTAGGGCCGACGGGTAAGCTCGACCGGAAGGCGCTGCCCGCGCCGGACGAGGCAGGCGACCGGCTCGCGAGCACCGAGCGGGTGGCGCCGCGCAGCCCGGCCGAGCGGCTGGTCGCCGCGTTGATCGGCGAGGTGTTGGGGATCGAGCAGGTCGGCGCCCACGACGACTTTTTCGCCCTCGGCGGGCATTCGCTGCTCGCGACCCGTTTGCTCGGCCGGCTGCGCGAGGTGGCGAAAGTCGATCTGCCCCTGCGCGACCTGTTCGAGGCGCCGACCGTCGCGGGATTCGCCGCCGCGCTCGAACGGCGCTGGATCGACCCCGCGGCGGCGGGATCGCTCGCGGCGTTGCAGGGGATCGTCCCCGACCCTGCAAACCGTTTCGAGCCCTTCCGGCTCACCGACCTGCAGCAGGCCTACTGGATCGGCCATACCTCCGCCTACGAGCTGTCGGTGGCGTCGCCCCACGCGTATCAGGAGATTGAATTCCCCGCGCTCGACGTCGCCCGGCTCGAAGCTTCCTGGGAGATTCTTGTCGCGCGCCACGACGCCCTGCGGCTGCGGATTCTTGCCGATGGCCGCCAGCAGGTGCAACGCGAGCAGGCGACGAAGATCGCGGTGCTCGATCTGCGCGAGCGCGCCGCCGAAGAGGCCGAAACCGAGCTGCTCCTCTTGCGTCGGCGGATGGCCGAAACGGGGCCGGATCTTCGAACCGGGCCGCTTTGGGAGCTCGCCGCATCGCTCCTGCCCGGCGGTTTCGTGCGGCTGCACATCTCGCTCTCGCTGCTCGCTTGCGACGCGCGGAGCTTCAACGTCCTGGCGCGCGACCTGACGCAGGTCTACTTCGATCCGGCCGCCGATCTGCCGGCGCTCGAAATCGGCCTGCGCGACTACTGTGAGGCGGTCGCGGAGATCGAAGGGACCGAGGTTTACGAACGCGCGCTCAGCTATTGGCGCGAGCGCCTGCCCTCGTTGCCGCCGGCCCCCGAGCTGCCGCTCGCCCAAGCGCCCTCCGCGGTGCGAGATTCCACCTTCGTCCACCGCGAGGCGCGGCTCGGTCGCGAGAGCTGGCAGCGCCTGAACGAGCGGGCGCGCCGCGCGGGGCTCACGCCCACCGCGGTGCTCACGACCGCCTACGCCGAGGTGATCGCGGCGTGGAGCCGTAACCGGCATTTCGTGCTCGATCTGCTCTACTTCAACATCCTGCCGCTCCACCCTCAGGTGGCCGAGGTGGTCGGCAACTTGAGCTCCACACTGCTGCTCGAAGTCGACGCCACGATGGGAGGAAGTTTCGAGCAGCGGGCGCGCAGGCTGCAGGAGCAGGTCTGGCGCGACATGGATCATGCGTTGGTCTCCGGCATCCGCGTGCTGCGCGAGCTGACCCGCCGGGAAGGGGCGGGCTCGCGCGCCGCGGCGCCGGTCGTCTTTGCCAGCACGCTCGGCACCGAGCCTCCGGCCGCAGGCGCGGGAGCCAAAGGAAGCGCCGCCCTGCCCCCGCTCGGCGAGCGGTCGGTCTACGGCTATCTCCAGACGCCGCAGGTGTGGATCGACGCCCAGGTCCACGAGGCGGACGGCGAGCTGGTGTCGAGCTGGTACGTGGTCGAAGAGCTGTTTCCCGCGGGAATGGTGGACGAAATGTTTGCGGCATACCTGCGGCTGACCGAGCAGCTCGCGACCGACGAGGCGAGCTGGCACGAGCTGCCTAGATCGCTCGCGCCGCGCACCGATCTCGTGCGCCGCCAGGAGATGAACGCGACCGCGGCGCCGATTCCCTCCGGCGCGCTGCAGGAGGAATTCTGGCGGCGCGCGGCGGCGGCACCCGACTCTCCGGCGGTGATCGGTGCGGAGCAGAGCGTCACCTACGGGCAGCTCGCGGCGACCGTCGCGGCCCTTGCGACGGAGCTGCGGGCGGCGGGGGCCCGGCGCAACCGCCTGGTCGCGATCGTAATGGATAAGGGGTGGGAGCAGGCGGCGGCGGCGCTCGCCATCGTCGAGGCCGGGGCGGCCTATCTGCCCGTCGATCCGCATCTGCCCGCCGAGCGGCTGGCGTATCTGCTCCAAAACGGCGGGGTCGAAATCGCCCTCACGCGCCCTGCGCTGGTCGATTCCCTCGCCTGGCCGGAGGGTATTTTGCGCCTCGCGGTCGGTGCCTTGCACGACGGGCCGGCCGTGCGCCCCGCTCCGGTCCCGCGGAGCGACGAGGATCTCGCCTACGTCATCTTCACCTCGGGCTCGACGGGGGCGCCCAAGGGGGTGATGATCGACCATCGCGGCGCCAAGAACACGGTTGAGGACGTCAACGCGCGCTTCCATCTGAACGCCACCGATCGGGCGTTCGCCATCTCGGCGCTCAACTTCGACCTCTCGGTCTGGGATCTTTTCGGGCTGTTCGCCGTCGGCGGCGCGGTCGTGATGCCGGAGACCGCTGCGCTGCGTGAGCCTGGCCGCTGGCTGGACGCGCTGCGCAGTGCCGGCGTTTCGATCTGGAGTTCGGTGCCGGCGCTGATCGAGATGCTGATCGACACACTGGAGAGCCAAGGGGAGAAGCTGCCCGAATCGCTGCGCCTGATCCTCATGTCGGGCGACTGGATTCCGGTGTCGCTGCCGGAGCGCATCCGTCGCCTGGCGCCCGATCCGGCGCGGTTGGAAATCGTCAGCCTGGGCGGCGCCACGGAAGCCTCGATCTGGTCGATCCTCTATCCCATCGGCGCCGTCGATCCGGCGTGGGCGAGCATCCCGTACGGCCGGCCGATGGCGAACCAGACCTTCCACGTCCTCGACGATGCGCTAGCCCCCCGTCCGACCTGGGTCGCGGGCGATCTGTACATCGGCGGTGTCGGCGTGGCCCAGGGGTACTGGGGCGACGAGGAGAAGACCCGCGGGGCGTTCCTTGAAGACCCGGAAACCGGAGAGCGCCTCTACCGCACCGGCGACGTCGGCCGCTATTTGGCCGACGGCGACATCGAGTTCCTCGGCCGCGAGGACGCCCAGGTGAAGATCCAGGGCTTCCGCATCGAGCTGGGCGAGATCGAAACGGCGTTGGCCGCGCACCCGAGCGTCAAATCAGCGGTCGCCGCCGCGATCGGGCCGCGCCGCGGCGACAAGCGGCTGGTCGCCTACGCCGTGCCGGTGGAGGGGAGCCCGGCCGATCTGCCCATCGCCGAGATCCGCGAGTTGCTGCTGAGCAAGCTGCCGAGCTATATGGTGCCGACCGCGATCGTCGGCATCGACGCGCTGCCGCTGTCCGCGAACGGCAAGGTCGATCGCGGCGCTCTGCCCGACCCAGAGGTGCTGGTGGTGGCGCATGAGCACGTCGAACCGCGCACCGCCACGGAGCGGGCGCTTGCGGCGCTGTTTGCCGAGCTGCTCGGGTTGGAGCGGGTGTCGGTTTCCGACAGCTTCTTTGCGCTCGGCGGCCACTCGATGATCGCGGTGCGGCTCCTGGGCCGCATTCGCACCGCGTTCGGTCGCGACCTGCCGCTCGCCGCTCTTCTTTCCGACGGCACGGTCGAGGCGCTCGCCGCGCGGCTGGATCGCGGTGCCGAGTGGACCGATGCCGCTGCGGAAGAGGACGCGGGCGGGCTGGTGGCGATCGAACGAGCGCCGGGGTCGGCCCGCACGCCGCTGTTCTTCGTCCACGCGGTCGGCGGCGGTGTCCTTTCTTACCTCGATCTTTCGCGCGCGCTCGGCCCGGAGCAGCCGTTCTGGGCGTTCGAAGCGCCGAGCACGGAGGCTTTGCCGAGCGTCACTCTCCCGGAGCTTGCGGCGCGCTACGTGGCCGAGATGCGGCGGGTGCAGCCGCACGGCCCGTACCAGCTCGGCGGCTGGTCGATGGGCGGAGCGGTCGCGTTCGAGATGGCGCGGCAGCTTCACGAAGCGGGGAGCGAGGTGGCCACGGTGCTGATGCTCGACGTCGGCCCGCCGCACGGAACTTCAGGGCGCGAGATCGACGACGCGACACTCGACGCCTGGTTCGCCCGCGATCTTTCGGCGCAGGCGGGAGAGGGTTCCGGCGACCTTGCGGCCGAAGACCTGGAGCGCCGCCGCGCTATCTTCCGCCGCAACTACCGCGCGCTGCTCGGGTACTCGCCGGGAGCGTATGCGGGACCGGTGACCCTGTTTGCGGCAGAGCAGGGGCTCGGTCCGGCGGGGGTCTCGTTCTGGAGCGCTCTGGCCCGGGCTGCCGAGGTGGTCGAAGTCGGTGGCGATCACTATACGCTGCTGAGTTCTCCGCACCTCTTACACCTCGCCGAGGAGCTTGCCCGCCGGCTCGAAGTGGCGGTTCCGCAGGAGCTCGAAAGGAGCCCGGCATGAAACTTGAGGAAGTCCGGGCCATCGTGACCGGAGCCGCACGCGGCCTGGGGAAGTGCTTTGCGCTGGAGTTGGCCGCCGCCGGGGCGCGCGTGGTCGCCGGGGACATCGATCGGGCGGGCTTGCGCCAGCTGAAATCCGAGGCGGAAGCGCTCCCCGGGTCGCTCTCGGTCGTCGGGCTCGACGTCACCGACGAAGAGTCGGTCGCGCAATTCTTCGTCGCCGCGGAAGCGCAGCTGGCTGGCGCCAACGCGCTGCTCAACAACGCCGGGATCTTGCGCGACGGGCTGCTCGCATCGGGCGCGGGTGCCGAGGTGATCCGCTACCCCACCGTGCAGTGGCTCAAGGTGCTCGACGTCAACCTCTTCGGCCCGTTCCTGATGGCGCGCGAGTTCGCCGCCCGGGCGCTCGAACGAGGGACACAGCCGGCGGTGATCGTCAACATCTCGTCGCTCGCCCGTGCGGGCAACGCCGGGCAAGGGAGCTATGCCGCCTCCAAGGCCGCGCTCGACGCGACCACCCGCACCTGGTCGCTAGAGCTTGCCGGTTCCGGCATCCGGGTTGGCGGGGTCGCCCCCGGGGTGATCGACACCCCGATCCTCGAAGGGATCTCCGAATCGGCGATGGCGACGTTGCTCGCGGCGATCCCTCTCGGCCGCATCGGTCGCCCGGAAGAGGTTTGGCAGGCGGTGCGCTTCGTGCTCGAATGCGACTTCTTTACCGGCCGCACCGTCGAGGTCGATGGTGGCGCCGCAATGGGGGGCGTATGAAGCGCCCCGTCAACGAGTCATTTCGAATCGTCTTCCAGGAGATCCGCAATGCTTCATGACCTCCGAATCGCAGTCCGCCAGCTTTTGCGCCGGCCCGGTCTCGCCGTAGCGTTGATCGCAACTCTGGCGCTCGGCATCGGCGCCACGACCGCCATCTTCAGCCTGATCAACGCGGTGCTGCTGCAGCCGCTGCCCTATCCGAACCCGGATCGCATGGTGCGGATCTGGGGGCGCTTCACCCAGCCCGACATCCCTCGGCTCTTGACCTCGGAGAAAGAGCTGCTCGACTACCAGAAGAATTTCGGCTCGTTCGCCGCGGTCGCGGGCTATGCCTATCGCGATGCCAACCTGACTGCGGGCGACCAGCCGGAACGGGTGCGCGTCTACTACCTGACCTACCAGTTCTGGCAGGTGATGGGGGTCCCGCCGCAGATCGGGCGAACCTTCGACAAGGCGGACGATCTGCCGGGCGCCTCCCCTGTCATCGTCATTTCCGACGGCTTGTGGCGGCGGCGGTTTGGGGGCGACCCCAAAATCCTCGGCAAGGACGTCCAGATCAACCTCGGTCCCCGCACGGTGATCGGGGTGATGCCGCCGGGCTTTGTGTTTCCGGACAAGGCGGAAGTCTGGGCGCCGTTCGGCCTCGACCCGACCAACATGCCGCCGCGTCAGGTGCATTACCTGGACGTGGTGGCGCGGATGGTCCCGGACATCTCGATCGAGCAGGCGCGAGCCGACCTCCGGGCGCAGACCGGCCGATGGCCGACATACTGGCCCGGGGTCTATTCCGCGGACAGCGGCTGGGACACGACCCTCATCTCGTTGCTCGAAGAGAGGGTGGGAGACGTGCGGCCGGCCCTGCTCATCCTGCTCTGTGCGGTCGGCTTCGTCCTGTTGATCACCTGCGCCAACGTGGGCGGCATGCTGTTGGTCCGCGTCCAGGCGCGTTCGCGCGAGATCCTGGTGCGTTCCGCGCTCGGTGCCGGCCGTAGCGCGCTGATCCGCCAATTCACTCTGGAGAGTCTGATGCTCGCGCTGGTCGGCGGCGCGATCGGATTGCTCGGCGCCTCGCTTGCGATCCGCGCCATCGTGTTCCGTTTTCCGGCGGCGATCCCTCGTGTGGAAGGGGTCGGGCTCGATGCCCGGGTGGTGGCGTTCGCGTTCGGGGTGACGCTATTGACCGCCTTCATCGTGAGCCTGCTGCCGGCCTGGCACGGCGCCCGCCCCGATCTTTCCCAGTCGCTCAAAGAGGTGTCAGCCAACACCACCGGCGCCAAGCAAGGGAGTCAGCGCGTGTTGGTGGTGCTGCAGATCGCTTTGGCGATCGCACTGCTCACAGGGGCCGGTCTGATGATCGGCAGCTTCTTCCGTCTGCAAAACGAGGCGGTCGGCTTCACGCCGGAGGGCGTGCTTTCAATGGAGATCTCGCTGCCGCGGTTGCGTTACCCCGACGGCGGGCCGCAAGTCGCCGGCTTCTTTGCCGCTCTCGATGCCCGGCTCGCGAGCGACCGAGGTGTTGCTGCGTCGGGCATGGTGACTTACCTGCCGCTCGGCGGAACCAATTTCACCGCCACAGTGGTCGCCGAAGGGCGGCCCACGACCCTCGACACCGCCCAGCCGGAGCCGAGCCTGCGCTCGGTCACTCCGGGCTATTTCGCGACGCTCCAGATCCCGCTCAAGAAGGGGCGGGTCTTCTCAAGCGGCGACGACGCGCAGGCGCCTTTGGTGGCGATCCTCGACCAGCGGCTGGCGGCGAACCTCTGGCCGGGCAAGGAGCCGGTCGGGCGGCGGGTCCGCCTCGGCCCGCCCGATGCCACGGCGGAAATGTTTCCCTGGCGCACCGTCGTCGGCATCGTCGGCGACGTGCGGGATGGCGGTCCCACCGCGCCGCCGAGTTCGGAAGGAAACCTCTACTTTCCGCTGTCCCAGGAGCCGCAACGGACGGGCTATCTCGCCGTGCGAGCGGCGAGCGGCGACCCTGCCAAGCTCGCCGGCACAGTGCGCGCGGCGGTCCGGGCGATCGACCGCGACCAGCCGGTGGGCGACGTCGCGACCATGGACCAGAGGCTTGCCGACGTCCTGGCTCGGCCGCGCCTCTCGGCGATCCTGCTCACCGGGTTCGGCGGGATCGCATTGATCCTGGCCGCCGTCGGCATCTACTCCGTGATCGCGCAGATGGTCATCCGGCGCACCGGCGAGATCGGTTTGCGGATGGCTTTGGGCGCCGACCGCGGATCGATCTTGAGCCTGCTTACGAAGCGGGGCCTGACCCTGGTGGCGATCGGCGTCGCGTTGGGTATCGGGCTCGCCTTCGCGCTGGTCCACCTGATCAGGAACACGCTCTCCGGAATCGAGGCGGGATCGCTGCTCACCTATGCCGCGGGAGTCGGGTTACTCGTGGTAGTCGCCTTTGCCGCGATCTTCTGGCCGGCGCGGCGTGCGTCGCGTCTCGATCCGATCATCGCCCTACGCCAGGAATGATCCGTCCATCGCTCGAAGTGGAGAACTTATGCTGCTGCTGGTCCAAGTCTTTCAATTTGTCTTCGCCCTTTCGCGCGAGGTCCGCTGGGCGCGCCTCCTGCTCTGGTTGGTGGTCGTCGCCGGTCTTTTGAGCGGCATCGCCACCACCGGCTTGATCGCCCTGATCAACCGGTTCTTGACTGGCGGCGGAGGGCCCGGCGGTACGTTCGGCGGAGTGAACGTCAACTACGCGTTCTTGGGGCTGTGCCTCGGCCTGCCGCTCTTGCGCTTCGCTTCGACGGCGCTCCTGGTGAGCCTGACGCAGCGGGCGCTCTATCGGATGCGCATCGACTGGTGCCGGCACATCCTGGCCGTGCCGGTGCGCCAGCTGGAGCAGCTCGGCCCCCACCGCGTGCTCGCTTCTTTGACCAACGACCTGGGTGCGATCACCGACGCGCTACTGGCGGTGCCGCAGATCGTCATGCACTTCGGCGTCTTGGTCACCTGCCTGGTCTATCTGGGTTGGCTGTCGCCGCTGCTGCTCGGATTCCTGCTCGTGTTCATGGTGCTCGGCCTGGTGAGCTATCAGATACCGCTCCAGCGCGCCTTTACGATCGGTCGCCGCTCGCGAGAGTTTTGGGACGTGTTGATGCGTCAGATCCAGGCGATCACCCATGGGGCAAAGGAATTGAAGATGCACCGGGGGCGGCGCCAGGCGATGCTTGATCAACAGATCGAGCCGACCGCCCGCTCGCTCAAAGACCTGATCTCCCGCGGGACCTACATCTGGTCGGCCGCTTCGAGCTGGGGGCAGGTCCTCTTCTTCGTCGCGATCGGCCTGCTGCTGTTCGTGGTCCCGGCGCACCGGCCGATGCCGATTTCGGTGCTGCTCGGCTACAGCGTGACGCTGATCGCGATGATGACCCCGCTCGAAGGCATCCTCGTCTCGATACCGCGGTTGACCAACGCGAGCGTCGCGATCCAGAAGATCGACGAGCTTGGGCTTTCGCTCGGCTCCGCGGCGCCCGAAAAAGATGCCGATTCGGCGACCGTGACCGCCCCCTGGAAGCGGCTGGAGCTGGTCGGCGTCGAGCACTCGTACAAGAGCGAGGCCTCGGGCGAGACTTTTTCTCTCGGCCCCATCGACCTTTCTTTTACGCCGGGGCAGCTGATCTTCCTGATCGGCGGCAACGGCAGCGGCAAGACGACGCTCGCCAAGGTCATCCTCGGCCTCTATTCGCCGGAGCGCGGCGAGATGCGCCTCGACGGCGAGGTGATCGACGACGCCAACCGCGACGCCTATCGCCAGCGTTTCGCCGCGGTGTTCTCGGATTTCTACCTGTTCGACAGCCTGCTCGGGCTCGATGACGTAAACCTCGACGCCGACGCCAAGCGCTACCTGCGCGAGCTTCAGCTCGACCGTAAGGTGACGATCGAAAAAGGGGAGCTTTCAACCACCGAGCTTTCCCAAGGACAGCGGAAGCGCCTGGCCCTGCTCACCGCATACCTCGAAGACCGGTCGATCTATCTGTTCGACGAATGGGCCGCGGATCAGGACCCGACGTTTAAAGAGGTCTTCTACCGCGAGATCCTGCCGGCGCTCAAAAAGCGCGGCAAGACCGTGTTCGTGATCAGTCACGACGACCACTACTACGACACCGCGGATCGGATCGTGAAGCTCGACTACGGGCAGGTCGATTCGGACCAGCAGAAGGCCGCCCTTCCGCTGTCGGTGGCATGAAGGTAAGGAAACGGCGGGCGTGCCGATCGGTTCGCCCGCCTTAGAACCTCAGACCGCGACCTTCTCGCCGTTGAAGCGGGTGAGCGTAAAGCCGCCGAACGGCTCGGCCAACGTCGCCTTCTGCTCCGCCAAGACGCGGAGCGCGCACTCTTCGCCCAAGCGGTTGCCCGCTTCGCTGTCACAGCGGTAGTGGACGCCGATGATGTTCCTGCCGAAGGTGATGTTCGAGCAGAGCTTGTTGAGTTCGCCGCCGATCGTGAGCGGCGGGCCGTCTTTGCCCGGCACGTAGGGGATCAGATCGCTGCCGTCGGCGTTGGACTGGACCGGATCGGGGAACGGTGTCGATTCGTCGTACCAGGCCTTGAGCATTGTGATGCAGGCGCCGGCAATCGTCGCGTGAACCGAGACGTACGAGGGGTGGGTCGGGCAGCCGAACGGCAGCGCCTGTGGCAGCAGGTAGGTCCCCTCGTCGATCTTCAGGCGATCCCGATTCTGTTTATGGTTCGCCTCGAAGATGAGGTCGAGCACCGGCGACTTGAGCAGGTCGTCGTGAATCGGATGGTCGCGCTTTTCGGTCTTCTTGAAATGGACCAGGCCGGCCCCCTCTTCGGGGCGCAGGTAACGATGCGCGTTCCACTTGGCATAGAACGCGTTCCGGGTCACCCGGGTGCCGCCGATCAGCTGGGCGAGATGCGCCGCGCCGAGCGTGGGGAAGCCCCATTGCCGGTTGCTGTGCATGTAGGGGTTGGTCGCTGCCGGCTGCGCACCATCGACTCCGCCGAGCACGATCGTCGCGCGCAGGTAGAGCGAACAGATCTCATCTTGAAGCGCCAGGCGGGCGAGATCGCGACCGCTGCGCAAGAAGCGCGAGACGGGGTCGCGCGGCTCTTCTTCCGGCGGCGCTTTGGGAAAGCCGTTCTGGGCGTTGAGCCATTCGCCGACATGGCTTTGAAAGTCGGAGCCGACCGGGCCGGTGCTGATCTTCGGCCGGATCGGAATGCCGTCGTAGCGAAACACCCGGAGCAGCAGCTGCGAGATCGGCGGGCCGTCGGTCACGCCGGGATACGGCGCGCGGAACAGGGTTTGCGGCGTGATCTTGCCGTCTTTGCGTAACCCCGCGTTGCCGGAGAGGCGCGACAGGTCCTCGCAGGCCTGGGCCACCAGCGGGTTCGTGCCGTATTCGAGGAACGGCACGTCGCGCAAGAGCGCCATCCAATAAAGCTCGGCGAGCTGAGTCGCATATTCGGCGCTGGCGATCGGCGGCGGCGGCGGCGTGGCGATCGCCGCCGGGTCGGGTCCGTCGAGATTGAACGCGATCCCGCCCAGAGGATCTTGATAGACCCCGCGCCCCCCTTTCGGTACCGCCTCGAGCGCTTTCCAATCGCCCGCGGCGATGCCCTTTCTCAAGGCGTCGTAGGCGGCCGGGTCGACCTCGCCGAATTCGTTGTGCGGCAGGGTCTTCGAGAAGTTGCCGATCCGGCTCGCGTACAGCTCTTCGTCGCCGTTGGTTACATGTGCGGGAATGCCGAGCTTGCGCTCGCGTTCGGCGGCATCCACCCGAACCTTGTACGCCGCCTCGGCGCGCTTGGCGCCTTGGGTCGGGGCGATCTCCTCGGCCTGCGCCGGCCGGCCACCCAAGGCCGCTAGCCCGGCCATTCCGGTCAATCCTCCCGCCAACGCTCCCGAGAGGCCGACGGCGGAGAGGCCGCCGACACCGAGGAACTGGCGGCGATCGAGGCCGCGCTCCGAAACTTCCTCCGGACCGGTCGTTTCCGGCTTCTGACTCTCGTCTTTCAGCATCAGTGTCTCCATGGAGCGCGCCAGGTTCGGAGGCCCTGCGCCGGCTCCAAAATCAGGGTTCTCGATGTCGTGGCGGCCGCACTATCGCCGAGGGGGGACGGAGGATGGAAGTTGAAGCTAGATTATAGCGCAGGGAGCGGCTCGGAACCCCCTTATGCGGACCGCAGAAAACGACGGCGAACCGAGTCCAACGATCCCGCGAAAACTGCTCGCATTCGAGGAGGAGAGAAGCAGCCACTGGTCGGTGGAGACGGCTACCAAGCCGCGAGATCGGTGGTCAGCTCGCGGCTACGGTATTGCTCCGCGCGATGGCCGCATCGCCTGAGGGTATCGCGGTATTCGCGCGACGGCTGCGGTGACTTGCGCCCTGAGATCCGACTCCGGATCGCGGAAATCGTCTCACCGGACGTGCAAACCAACTCAGCCGCGCGGCCGCCGTATTCACGGCGCGCCCGCGGACTCCTAAGCTCATCAAAACAAGAAGCTAGAGCGCCAACGACGCCGCTTGCCTATAGGCGGGGCCTCGCCTACTAGGAAATGCTCTGGTCGCGCTTCCAGGACCCCGGCCCTCGCGAGATGTACAAGGGGTGGCGAGTTCGAACTGACAAGAGAATTGCCGGGCCGCTGTCGGCCGCTCACAAGCTGATGTTCGACCTGAAACTCTCTCCGCTCGCGCCGCTGACCAACTACTGGGCAAGCTCGGCAATCACTCCTCGTCCCCTTCGCCGTCTTCATGCACTGATGTGCCTTGCCATTCGGCGGCAATTTCGGACCAGTCGATTTCCCGCGAGACCGGATTACCCTTTTCATCCGTGCCCGTCCAGACTCCCCAGAAATCTGGATCATCGGAACGGGGTTGCTGTGATTTTGGTAGGTCATTCATCTTAACGAGCACTGGCAGCTCTGATGCCCAGCCGAGCAGGATGGCGCTTTGGGACGGGAGGGAGGGTAGTTCGCGGAGTAGCCCCTTGAGGTTATCTGGGACGAGTCGGTGAACGAGTTCCTGGTCACGGTCGTTGCTGATTCTATGCAGCAGAAACGTATTGCACTGCGACAGGACGGTCTGGGACAGCTCCGAAGGACGCTGCGAAGAGAGGACCAATCCCAATCCAAACTTGCGGCCCTCGCGAGCGATGCGCTCGAATACTTGGCAACAGATACCCGCCGCGTCCTGATTCTCGACGTCTTCCTTGTATCGTTTAATGAAGGTATGGGCTTCTTCCATCACAAGTACGGTAGGCAGTGCTACGCCGTTCAGCTTGATGTAGCGCTGCGAGGCCTCGAACACCATCCGGGCTATGACAGCGGTCACGACGTGCACAACTTCCGTCGGCACCAGAGATAGGTCGATTATCGAAACGCATCCGGCCTCAGCCTTGTTGGCGCCGATGTAGTCCGTTAGCCACTGGGAGAGATTAGTGTCGGACGCATCCCCCAGAACAGGCTTCATACGTGTGTCGTTGAGCAATGCGCGAATACGTACCAACAAGGTTTCAATATGCTCGGATACGTTGAGCATCTCGCCGGCTGCTTCCACTCCGCGCAGCAGGGATGAACCATCGAATGGGCGAGGTGCGTCTACATCGGATGGAATCATGTCGGCCGACGTTCCGCCAAATGCAGAATGAGCCCCGGTTACTTTAGAGAGGAGATCCCGTACCTCGGGGCGAGTAAAATCCTGATGGGCGTACTTGGCGCGACGTGGTTGGCAGAGAGCTTCAAGAGAGTTAATCAGCACTTGTAGTTGGTCATGCTGATCACCCACAAAGGAATTCAAGTCCGGCTCCAGGCCCAATCTCCATTTCTCCAATTTATCGAAGAAGGATTTCGGTTTAGGGAACGATCCCCATGGGCTGCCTGAGTTCTGTTCGATACGGATAGTCGTCACAATAGTTCGTAGGAAGCGGCGCATGTCGTGACTGGGGTCGTCCTTAGGTTCAGTATCACCGTCCCGGACAAATCTCAGCGCGTACATGAGCGTCGGCCGCTGTGTTTTCACGCTTGCCTGAGTAAAGGAGCACCACTCGGCGCTGTTCCAAAACCACAGCGGCACCTTCATCGCGATATCACCTTCGGCCGGATTCACCTTGAAGATTCGAACTCTCACCTTAGGGTCATTGTGGCTGAAGGCTCTGGCGTATTCGCCGTTTGGATCAAGGACGATAAACCGGGCATTGGGAGTAAGTGGCACCTGCGAGTTCTCTTGCCTTGCGGCATGTGCCTGTTCAAGGCTCCAGCGAATCAGACCTGCGACCGAGCAAGACTTGCCGCTGCCGGTGTTCCCCAAGACGGCAAGGTGGCGACCGAAAAGGCGGTTCGGGTCGACGCAGACCTTTGCATTGGCGGCAAGCGGGCTGGTGCCGATCTGAACTCGGCGCCGTTCACCGGATTCGACAATAGAGCGTAGTTGGACATCCGTCGGAAGGACCACGGCGGCACCAATCGAGGGCAAGGCATCCGCCCCACGCCTGAAGCGGAAATCGTTGCCGGACCCTATTGCGCGGAGAGTGCCAAGCGGGTTGAGGCTGAGCCTTCGTAGTGGATACGGCAAGTCGATAAGGCCGAAGTCCTGCATGCCGCGACGCTTGGGGAACGCCGAGCGTTCCACCGTCATCCACTCAATCTGACCGACCAGAAAACCCTCGTCGACGGGAACCAGGAGGTAACTATTCACCCTGGGAAATGGCCGAGGGCCGCCTGCATTGAGAGCAACAGATTCAGGGGCTTCGATGTCGAGGGCGACCTTAATCTCATCCGGCGAAACGAAGTCCACGGCTCCGATACGTAGGCTGCCAGCATGCTCGAAGGGATCCTGGCTCATGACGCCGTACCTCCGTCGTCTCGCGCCGGTGGTGTGACGCTCTCGTTGACGCTTTGCTTCGTGCCCCAGCGGGCCTTGAGTAGCTCGGCCATTCGGAATGTAGCTCGGTCGATGGCGGGTTTGGGCAGGTAGTGGTCGACCAACACCTTGAGATCGCCGAGGTGATTGCCAATCATCAGGGTTACTTGAGCGTGGCGCCCGAGCTTGTTGTAGGCTGCCATGATTCGACCGAGGGGGTCGCTATGGGCGACGACGACCAGGTGCGCTGACGGTATAGTCAGCATGTCCTCTATCACGCGGTTGATATGCTCGTCACCAAAGCTGTAGCCATAACTGATCAGAGTGCTGTTGGGGCGACACACGGCTGCGGCGAAGTCGCGGAAAAGCTCGACATAAGGATAACTTGCCGTCTCGCGATCCTTGGCGGCATTCGGATAGATCATCAGTCTCAGCGCGTTGGCATCGTCAAGCCCCGGGGCTGCAAAGTAGGGCGCTGGATCGTTCACCCCAAAGGGAAGGCCGAACCGGCGGATAGTTCGCTCACTTTCCATCCAATCGACAGAGCCGTGCAGCTTAGCGAAGCGGGCGACGCCTTCGAGGTAGCGTGGTTCGCCGCGAATCCCGGGCGGGTTGTAGTGAAGGTCGACATCGAGGCGTGAAGCGCGAAACACCGGTGCCAATGTGCCCACGAAACGGTCGATGAGACGTAGCCCCGCGGCATCGGCGCCCGCTTCGATATAGCGATCGTAATTGGTGGTGAAGAGTTGCAGTCGCTCGCGCGTGCCGGTGCGGCTGGCGAAGCTCATCAGAAAGCTGACGAGGTAGTTGAAGGCTTTCTCGCGGTCCTCAACAGGTGCTTCAACGAGATTTCGCTCGCCTTCCAAGATAGACTTGGCGAACTTGTCGAGTGCTGTCGCAATAGCCTCACGCAGTGCAGGTGATTTCGGCGGATCGTCGTCGTCATCGTCGGTTTTCGCTGCTTCGAGGATCTCCAGGCCGCGCAGCAACTCATTGGCAGCGCGGATCTGATCCTCGAAGTTGCCGTCTTGGCGTCCGGAAGCCTTCGCCGCCCGCTTGGCTTCCACGGCTATGCAATCGGCCAGATTGTCGAACTTCACTGTGCCCATGCCGGGAAGGGGCTTTTGCGTCGCTATTTCGTGGACCGCATGGGTCAATCCGGAGCCAATCAACAGCGAAAGATGCTCGCTGTATCGGCAGTGTCCAGGTGCACCGGTTTGTGGTCGTCGTGGCATTTGATGATTTGTAGGTTTTTGTTGGTAGTCATTGATTGGCGGCTCCGACCATTTCGATGAATCTGTTGGGCACTGCACTCTGATCGTCGTCAGCACCCCAAAAATAGGACTGGCTGAGTTCTTGCGACACCTAGTATGCGTTACTGGATCCATGTAAGGACGACTCAGGCGGTTGGCTTCGATGTGATTGTTCGTTGAAGTTGGCGCTCAGGTGTCCATGAGGGCGATCCCGTAGTCGCGAAATACAGAATCACGGGTGAGAATCGTCAGGCCCTCGATACGGGCTTGGGCGATCAACATCCGGTCGAACGGGTCATCGTGATGGCGCGGCAGGCCGGCTGCGGCGAGGGAGTGGCGTGCCGTCATGGGAAGCTCAACAAAGTCGTTAGCCTCGATTTCCTCCACGAGGTCGGCGCCGTCCAGGTCCAGTTTCCCAAGCGCTGATTTGATCGAAAGTTCCCAGATGGTCGCGGCGCTGATGTGGACGGTGGAGGCTGGATCTGCCACCGCCTGCCGGGCCTTGGCGCCGAGTTTGGGATCCTCGCTGAGCCACCAAAGGAAGGCGTGGCTGTCCAGAAGGAGCTTCAAACGCTCTCTCCACGGAACGCCGCCAAGACCTCTTCGGGAAGTGGCTCGTCGAAGTCGGCTCCGATACGGATACGACCTTTGAGCCGCCCGGGTTGACGCGGGAGAGCGGCCACGCGTACCAGCTTCGCAATGGGTCGGCCACTCTTTGCGATGATGATCTCCTCCCCCTGGGCGGCGCGCTCGAGGAGCCGCGAGAGGTTGGTTTTCGCGTCATGGATATTGAAGACTCCCATGAGGTCTCCTTAGCTAACCTAGCTTACTTCGGAAAGCGTAGGGTGTCCAGGAGAGAGGGCGGCATTTCTCTGCACAGCTCTCAGGAGGCCAGGGCGAGTTCGGCTCGCTCCTCAAATCCCGGTAACCCGCACCACTTCCTCAAACGAAGTCGTCCCCTCGGCCAGCTTCCTCAATGCGGACTGGCGCAGCGTGCGCATGCCGTTCTTCTGCGCCTCGCGCTTGATTTCCGGGGCGTCGGAACCTTGGACGATCAGGGACTTGACCGCTTCGTCGATGGGTAATATTTCAAAGATCCCGGTGCGGCCGAGGTAGCCGGTGCTGCGGCATTCATGGCAGCCGGCTCCTTCTTTCACCTTCACCCGCTTACCGGCGGGGACGGTCAGGCGCAGCGTGGTCACCTCGTCGGGGGAGAGGTGGCGTTCGACGCCGCAGTGGGGACAAATCCGGCGCAGCAGGCGCTGGGCCATGGTGCCGATCAGCGTCGAGCTGATCAGGAAGCGTTCGACTCCAAGGTCGATCAGGCGGCTGATCGAGGCGGCGGCGTCGTTGGTGTGGAGGGTCGAAAACACCAAATGCCCGGTGAGCGCGGCCTGGATTGCGTACTGGGCGGTCTCGGGGTCGCGGATTTCGCCCACCATGATCACGTCCGGGTCTTGGCGCAGGATGTGGCGTAGCGCGGCGGCGAACGTGATCCCGACTTTCGACTGGACGGCGGTCTGGTTGAAGTCCTCGTAGACCATCTCGATCGGATCTTCGATCGTCGTGATGTTGATCTCGCGCGAGGCGATCGTGCGCAGCGCCGAATAGAGCGTGGTCGTCTTGCCCGATCCGGTCGGGCCGGTGACCAGGATGATGCCGTGCGGCCGGGTAATGAAGTCCTGGAACTGCTGTAGCTCTTCCGGGTAGAAGCCGAGCCCGGGGAGGTCCTGCATCAGGACGTCGGGGTCGAAGATGCGCATCACCAGCTTCTCGCCGAAGGCTACGGGCAAGGTCGAGACTCTAAGCTCCACGTCGCGCCCGGCGCGGGTGGTCTTGACACGGCCGTCCTGCGGCCGGCGCTTCTCGGCGATGTCCAGCCGCGACATCGTCTTGATCCGCGAGACGACGGCGTTGTGGACGATCTTCGGCATCACCTGGATGTCGTGCAGCACGCCGTCAATGCGGATGCGGATCAGGCTCTGGTCGCGCCGCGGCTCGATGTGGATGTCGCTCGCCCGGTTGTCGAACGCGTGCTGGAGCATGAACTCGACGGCGTTGACCACGTGCTGGTCGCTCGATTCGATCTCGGTCTCGGATTTCATCCGGACCAGCTGTTCGAGGTTGCCGAGGTCAATGCCGGAGTTCAGATCGCGCTCGGCCCGTTTGACCGAGTGGCGCAGGCCGTAGAACTCGGTGATCGCTTTGAGAATGTCCGGCTCGGAAGCGACCACCAGGTCGATCTCGCGCCCGGCGATCCGGCGCAGGGTGTCGATCCCCTCCATGTCGTAGGGGTTGGCGCAGGCGACCTTGAGCCGCCCGCCGACCATCGACAGCGGGATCATCCGGTGGCGGCGCGCGAACGGCCGCGAGACCTTCGACTCGATCAGATCGGCGTCGAGCGTCAGGGTGTCGATGCGGAAGTGGGGGAGCTTCGCGTCGTCGGCGATCGCCTTGGCGATCTCCAGCTCGCCGATCGGCCCGCCGCCGTTCTTCAAGTCGGTCAATTTGAGTCCGGTGATCAGATCGTAGGCGACCGCCTTCTGCTCGAACGTGCGGTGCGAGCGCATCCGGCTCGGCAGCTGCTGGCGGGCGTCCTTCTTGATCTGCTCGCCGTCGTCGACCAGCAGATGGCCCTGGCGGACGAGGATGTCGGCGATCAGCTCGGGGGTCAGATTCATGGAAACGAGGGCTCCCGCATCCGGCGCCTCGACTCGAAGCCGACCGGCCGGCTAGTGGAAGTGTAGCAGCGGCACGTCCCCGGGCGCCGATACCGGGGGAACAACCGGAGTCGCATACACTCTCTCGATGCTTTCCACCCGCATCGGCGAGCTGGCGGCGCTCGGCACCGCGTCGTGCTGGACGATCTCGGCGCTGGCGTTCGAGACCGCCGGCCGACGGATCGGTTCGCTCTCGACGAATTTGATCCGGATGGCGCTTGCGGCCGTCTTCCTGACCACGCTCCACGCCGTGCGGCAGGGGGGGCTTCTGCCGCTCGATGCCGGGGCGCACGCTTGGGAGTGGCTCGCGGTCTCGGGCCTGGTCGGGTTCACGTTCGGCGATCTTTGCCTGTTCAAGGCGTTCGTCTACATCGGTCCGCGGCTGGCCTCCGTCGTCATGTGCTTGGCGCCGCCTCTTGCCGCGTTGCTCGGCTGGCTGTTTCTGGGCGAGCGGCTCGGCGCGCTCGACCTCGGAGCGATGTCTTTGATCGGCTGCGGGGTGGCGGCGGCGATCGCCGCTCGCTCTCCCTCGGCGCCGAACGCTTTGCCGGACTCGGACCTTGCTGATCCCGCCTCGGAGGCGCCTGCGCCCGGCCACCGCACGCGTGGCCTGCTGCTCGCGGCGGGCGGGGCGCTCGGCCAGGCGGGGGGGCTGGTCCTGTCGAAGATCGGCATGGGGAAATTCGACCCTTTTGCCGCGACGCAGATCCGGGTGCTCGCCGGGCTCGGCGGGTTCCTGATCGTCGCGCTCGCGTTGCGCTGGGGCGGGCGGATGAGGGCTGCCTTCGCCGATCGCCCGGCGGTGCGGTGGGCGACGCTCGGCGCGATCTTCGGACCGTTCTTGGGGGTGGGCCTGTCGCTGGTCGCCGTGCAGCGGACTTCGGCGGGCGTGGCCGCGAGCCTGATGGCGACCACGCCGGTCCTGATCCTGCCGATCGTCGTCCTGCTCGGCCGCGAGCGGTTCAGCCTCGCGAGCCTCGCCGGAGCGCTGCTGGCGGTGGCCGGGGTGGCGCTGCTGTTCGCTTGAGCCGGTTCGATGTAACCATCGGCCGCCTTCCGGCCAAGGAGTGGATATGAGCGAGCTTTCCAAAAAACCGGTCCTGCGCCACCGGTGGCCCGCCCGCGTCACTCATTGGGCGAACGCCATCCTTCTGCTCGGCATGGTGGGCAGCGGCCTCCAGATCTACGGCGCCTTCCCCCGCTTTGGTCTGCGCGGCGCGCCGCCGCTCGGTCCCAACCCGTTCGATGGGGTTCGCCTTCCTGCGGCGGTCCGCCTTGGCGGCTGGCTCGCCGGGGGGCTCGATTGGCATTTCGCTCTCGCCTGGCCGTTCGTTCTCACGGGGCTGTTCTATCTCGGCTTCCTGATCGTCTCGGGCGAGTGGAAGGGCCTCCTGTTCCGGCCGAGCGACGTGCCGAAAGCGTGGGCGATGCAGCTCTACTATTTGCGCCTGAAGAAAGAGCATCCGCCGCAGGGCAAGCACAACGCGCTGCAAAAAGCCGCGTATTCGTTCATCTTCCTGCTCGGCGTGCTCTCCACCGCGACCGGTTTCGCGGTCTACAAGCCGGTGCAGCTCTCGTGGCTCACCGCCCTTTTCGGCGGCTACGAGCGGGCGCGCTATTGGCATTTCCTGGCGGTCTGGTTATTCGTCGGCTTCACGCTGCTCCACGTCGCGTTGGTCTTCCTGGTCGATCCGGCGTCGCTGCGGGCGATGATCACCGGGTGGTACCGGGGGAGGTTTCCGAGCCATGACTGAGGATTCGAGAATCGAACGCGTCGAGGGCAGTGATCTCAGCGGGCGCATCGGGCGCCTTTCGCGCCGCGACCTGCTGCGGCTCGGCCTCGCGGGCGGCGCGGCGTCTCTCCTCTCGGCCTGCGGCTGGAAGGGAGGCAAGCTCGGCCGCTCGGCGTTTGCCGCGGCGGGGGATCTGAACGACTGGGCGGGGGAGCATCTGTGGCTTTCTCCCACCCGCCCCGCGCCGACCTACGCCCTCTCCGAACGGACGCCCGAACCGGCCTTCCCTGCCTATTTCATCTCCCGGCCCGCGCCCGTCCTCGAAGATCCCGCCGCCTGGTCCTTGGAGCTGGGAGGCCTGATCGCCAAACCCCAGCGCTTGACGCTCGCGATGATTCAGTCGCTGCCGCGGATCACCTATACGGTCAAGCACCACTGCGTCGAAGGCTGGTCCGCGATCGGCACCTGGACGGGGGTGCCGTTTTCCATGATCGCCGCCCTCGCCGAGCCGCTCCCGGGAGCGCGCTTCCTGCGCTTCGACTCCTTCGACAAGAACTACTACAACGGCTTCGACTTAAAAAGCGCGGCGCACCCTCAGACGATCCTCGCCTACGCCTTCAACGACCGGCTCCTCACCCCGCAGCGCGGCGCTCCGCTCCGGCTCTACAGCCCGGTCAAGCTCGGCTACAAGATGACCAAGTACCTCACCCGCATCACCTGGACCGCCGAGCGGCCCGGCGGTTATTGGGAGGATCGAGGGTATCCCTGGTTCGGTGGGATTTAGAGGGCCAGGGTAGGTGCCATGGTATCTTTTGCCGGTGAATTTCGAGGTCCTAGGCGAGATCTCTCAGGTCGAGGCTTTCGCCAGCGGAACTTCGATTCGTGACCTTGAGAAACTCGAAGAGCGCTACGGCCGGGGGAATTGGCGCAAAATGAAGGGCGTCGCGATGGTTCGCTTGCACTCCGGTCGAGTGCGTCGAGCCGAGCTTCACTGGTACGAAGCGCACGGCATCGGACGAAAAGAAATGAAGAGAAAGCGCTACCTGGATTGACCCATGCGACATTCGACAGCGAAAAACTTCGTGGTTTGCGTGGACAACGAGGAATACCCCACCTCCTTGGAGCTCCACAAGATCTATCTCGTCCTTGCTGACGACGATGCGGCTGCGGACGCCGATCTCCGTGTCATCGACGAAAGCGGGGAGGACTACCTTTATCCCGCGAGCATGTTCCTGCAGATTGATCTGCCGCGCGAGACCGAGAGGGCACTAACAACTTCGTTCTCCCGCCTTTTTCAGAAGACTGCCTGAGTTGGAGGCGGGGCCCGTCTGAACCGGTCGGTTGAGGAAAAGTTCACCCTCTTGGAATCTTCTGCCCTGCCGCCGGGTTAGGATGCTCCGCCCTATGGAATCGATCTCCGTCCGCGGCGCCCGCGAGCACAACCTCAAGAACATCGATGTCGAGATCCCGAGGAACCGCCTGGTGGTGATCACCGGCGTTTCGGGGTCCGGCAAGTCGTCTCTTGCGTTCGACACCCTGTTTGCCGAGGGGCAGCGGCGCTATGTCGAGTCGCTGTCGTCGTATGCCCGGCAGTTCCTCCAGCAAATGGAGAAGCCGGACGTCGATTCGATCGAGGGGCTGTCTCCCGCCATTTCGATCGAGCAGAAGTCGGTCTCCAAAAACCCGCGCTCGACGGTGGGCACGGTCACCGAAATCCACGACTATCTACGGCTGATGTTCGCTTCGATCGGCATCCCGCACTGCCCGAACTGCGGTGCCACGATCCGGCCCCAGACGGTGCAGCAGATGGTCGACCGGGCGCTCGAACAGCCGGCGGGGACGCGGCTGGTCCTCTATTCGCCGTTCATCCGCGGCAAGAAGGGGGAGTACAAGAAGCAGCTCGCCCAGATGGCGCGCGAGGGCTTCCACCGGGTCCGGATCGACGGCGAGATGGTCGAGCTGGCGGGGGAGCCCCCGACGCTCGACAAGCAGAAGAAGCACTCGATCGACGTCGTGGTCGACCGGATCGTGGTCAAGCCAGGCATCGAGAAGCGCCTGGCGGACTCGATCGAGACGGCGCTCAAGGTTTCGGGCGGCCTGATCGTGCTCGCGCCCGAGGGGCAGCCGGAAGAGACGCTGTCGCAAAACTACTCTTGCTCGGAGTGCGGCACCAGCCTCTCGGAGATCACGCCGCGGTTGTTCTCGTTCAACAGCCCGTACGGCGCGTGCCCCACCTGCTCCGGCCTCGGCACGCTGATGGGGGTCGATCCGGACAAGGTGATTCCCGATCCCGAGCGCTCGATCGACGCCGGGGCGGTCGCGCCCTGGCCGGAAGGGTCGAAATCGTGGCGCATGCGGATGATCCAGACGCTCGCCAAGGCGCTCGATTTCTCGATGTCGACCCCCTGGAGCCGGCTGCCGAAGATCGCCCAAGACGCGATCATCTATGGCAACAGCGAGGAGCTGACCTTCAAACTGGAGAGCAGCAAATCGAGCTACAAATGGAAGGGCTCCTGGGAAGGCGTGGTTCCCCTTCTCCAGCGGCGCTATAAGGAAACCGAATCGGCAGGGGTGAGAGCAGAGATCGAGCGCTTCATGTCGGTCAGCCCCTGCCCGGACTGCAAAGGCCGGCGCCTGCGCCCCGAGGCGCTCGCGGTCACCGTCGCCGGCCAGCCGATCGACACGCTTTCCTCCCGTTCGGTCGCGGACCTCCGCCGCTTCCTCTGGGCGCTCGCCCTGTCGGACCGCGAGCGGATTATCGTCGGCAAGGTGCTCCAAGAGATCTCTGACCGGCTCGCGTTTTTGGATGACGTAGGGGTCGGTTATCTCACGCTCGACCGCTCGTCGGCGACCCTCTCCGGCGGCGAGAGCCAGCGAATCCGTCTCGCGACCCAGATCGGCAGCAAGCTGATGGGGGTTCTCTACGTTCTCGACGAGCCGTCGATCGGTCTGCACCAGCGCGACAACGCGCGGCTGCTCGCGACCCTTCAGGGGATGCGCGACCTGGGCAACTCGGTGCTGGTGGTGGAGCACGACGAGGACACCATCCGCGCAGCCGACTGGGTAATCGATTTGGGGCCCGGCGCCGGCATTCACGGCGGCGAGGTGGTGGCCGAAGGGACCGCGGAGCAGATCGCGAAGAATCCCAAGTCGCTCACCGGGCAATACCTCGCAGGGACCGCCTCGGTGCCGATCCCCCTCGCGCGCCGGCCCGGCAAGGGCCAGCCGTTGGTGATCGAAGGAGCGAGCCAGAACAACTTGAAGGATCTGTCGGTCGAGTTTCCGCTCGGCAAGCTCACGGTCGTGACGGGAGTCTCGGGTTCCGGCAAGAGCACGCTGGTCAACGACATCCTGTACAAGGCGCTCGCCCGCCACTTCTACAAGGCGACCGAGAAGCCGGGGGAGCACGCGCGGATCTTGGGGCTCTCGCAGCTCGACAAGGTGATCGCGATCGACCAGAGCCCGATCGGCCGCACGCCGCGCTCGAACCCCGCGACGTACACGAACGTGTTCAATCCCATCCGCAACCTGATGGCGATGATGCCCGAGGCGAAGGTCCGCGGCTTCAAACCCGGCCGGTTCAGTTTCAACGTGCCGGGCGGGCGCTGCGAGGCGTGCAAAGGCGATGGGCAAAACAAGATCGAGATGCACTTCCTACCCGACATCTACGTCACCTGCGAGGTTTGCGGCGGCAAGCGCTACGACCGCGAGACGCTCTCGGTGCGCTACAAGGGGCTTAACATCGCCGAGTTGCTCGACCTGCCCGTCGAACAGGCGCGCGAGTTCTTCCGCAACATCCCGGGCGTCGATCGCATCCTCGACACCCTGTGCGAAGTGGGCCTCGGCTACATCCGCCTCGGCCAGCCGGCGACCACGCTCTCGGGAGGCGAAGCCCAGCGCGTCAAGCTCGCCCGCGAGCTGTGCAAGCGCTCGACGGGCAAGACCCTCTACCTCCTCGACGAGCCGACCACCGGCCTCCACTTCGACGACGTCGGCAAGCTCGTCGCCCTCCTCCAGCGCCTGGTCGATCTCGGCAACACGGTGATCGTGATCGAGCACAACCTCGACGTGATCAAAGTCGCCGACTGGGTCATCGACCTCGGCCCCGAAGGGGGAGAAAAAGGTGGCCGCATCCTCGCCGCCGGCACCCCCGAGCAGGTGGCCGAAGTTGAGGAGAGCTTCACGGGCAGGTATTTGAAGCCGCTGCTCGCCCGCACGGCGCCGGTGGCGGCGCCTAAGAAGAAGCGGACGGCGAAGAAGGAACCGGACCGCTCGAAGTAAGGGTTGCATTGTCACCCAACCCGGCTAAACGTCAGGCAGCCTGACGATGAACCAGGATAATCGTCAGGCACCCTGACCGTTTACCTGGCTCATTGCTCAGGCGTTCGACGGCGTGTGGTAGAAACGCTCTCCCAAAGGAGCCTCTCCCGCCATGCCGATTCGCTTGCTTCGCCACGTTTTCGCGATGCTTCTGCTGCTGGCTCTCTGCGCCCGCCCTTCGTCCGCCCATATGGAGCTGCGGGCGCTGCTCGATCTCGACGATGACCCGGCGACCGGCTGCACGGTCGCGACGCCGGAGGGGCCGTTTGCCGGGGTCGAGATCGTCGCGACGTCCGAGGTGGTGACCGACATCGTTCCGGTGGTCGAGCGGATCGAGCTGCTCGACTGTCATGGCGGGGTCACGGAGGTCGAGGTCGCTCCTGGCACCAAGGGGGGAGTGCCCTATGCGGTGGGCTTGGGGGCCGGCGGGTTCGATGCGATCGAGACCTTCGTGCCGCTCGCCGGACTGCCCGGCGCGGCCGGTCGACCGATTCGGGTGGGGTTTACCGCCACGGAGCCGGAACTTGGAGCGGCCGACGCGCTGTTGACCGCAGACGGCCGGCCGGGCGGTGCCGCGATCCGCGTTCCGCGCGGCTCGAGCGTCGTCGCCGTGCCGACGCTCGGTGAGTGGGGCCTTCTGGCTCTGACGCTCGCAATGGCGATGGCCGGCGCGATCGCTCTTCGCCGCCGCGGCTCTCGCACCTCTCGCACTTTCGCGATCGCCCTGCTCGTTCTCGGAGGTGGACTCAGCGCCTTCCAGGTCGCTAGGGCAACCCTTCCGCCCGACGGTGATCTCTCGGCCTGGACCTTAGATCTTCTGCGCGCGATCGACGTCGACGATCCAAGCGCCATCCCGCCGGCCGCCGCCGACGGCTCGGAGGGGGCCAATCTCCTGCGCGCCTATGGCGCCGTCGCGGACGGGGTGCTCTACCTGCGGGTCGACGTGGATCTGTCGCTCGCGCCGATCCTCCGTTCCAGCGGACACTCGACGTTTATACCCGGTGGCGGCCCGGTCGCAGTCGATGGCCTGATGCAGGTGGCGGACTTCGACGACACGCAGCTTCAAGGAGGAACTGTGATGCTGCTCAGTCGGCCGGACGGTGCCTCCGAGACGCTCGCCGTGAACACGGCGGGCACGGCGATTACGGCGGTTTGGGACGAACCGACGACGACATTCACCCTGTCGGGTGCCGACAGCCTCGCGCACTATCAGCAGGTCCTTCGCTCGGTGACCTACGACAACTCGACGCCGGTTCCTCAGGTCGGCGCCCGGACGGTGATCTTCATCGTGCGCGACGACAACGCCGCGGGAGTACTCGTGGGGTCCTCGGTACGAATCGAGGCGTCGGCCCGAAATCCAGGCTAGCGAAGGGCTCCCTTTCCGGCTACCATGAAGAGGAAGAAACTCGCAAGAAGGTCCCGTTGACCGCTTTGTCTTAATGCGAAAGGAGTATCCATGAGGTCGAAAGGTCTCGCGGCCTTCCTGCTTCTCGTCGGCCTGGCCGGGTCGGCGGCTCACGCCGCGTCCGTGCCGGCGCTCGAGAGCCGAGGGGGCGATTCTCTGTCCGATTCCGACCGCTCCACCCTGGCGTCCTGGGCGCTCACCCAAACCGAGGTGAAGTCCCACGTCGGCGCCGACCGGCTGCGCTTCCTGCGCGGCGGGGCTGAGATCGCCAAGAGGGATCAGGCCAAGGGCGGGGGCGAATATCGCCGCGCGCTCCTCTTTTACCGGAACTACGACCGCGGCCTGGTTCACGAGGTCGAGGTCGACTTGGACGCCGGTACGGTCGGCATCCGCGATCTCTACGATTCCGTGCAGCCGACGCGCGAAGAGTTTGCCGCAGCGGTCGACGTGATTCGCAAGGATCCTGTTCTCGGGGTCCTGGTCGACGATCCGGCGATCCACGTGGACGGCGGCTTCTACGAGCGGGCGATGATTGAACGCGATCCTTGCGCCAAGGACATCTGTCTGATCGTCGAGCTGATGAACGCCGGAGCCGGCAACGGCTGGGCGAGCCGCGTCATCGTCAATCTGAGCAAGGGAACGGTCGCCAATCGCGACTTCCACGGTCCGACCGAGGAAGGTCAGATCGTGCCCATGTCCGACCTGGGAGCCCACTAGCCATGCGCCGTCATTTTTCTTTCCTCCCTCTCGCCGCCCTGGCCCTGGCGTTTTTCGGCGCCGCGACGCTCTCCGCGCAGCCGACCTGCACGGGCATCAACCGGATCACCTGGCCGACCGTCAACCCGATTTGGGATTTCTGCTGGACCCGGCCCGCCTCGACCATGCAGCCCGACGGCGAGGGTATCCGGATCACCGAGGTGTTCTATAAAGGGCGCAAGGTGTGGAAGGACGGAGGCATTCCGGTCCTCAACGTCAAGTACGCCCCCGGCGGCTGCGGCGGCGGCGGCCTCTGCTACCGCGATTGGTTTGACCAGGAGAAGGCGTTCACCTGCGCGCCGGTCCCGAGTACCGGCTATTGCACGGCTACCACCACCGCGGTTTCGACCGTCTGCAACCATCCGAATACCGACGCGGGAACTTTCAGCGGTGTTGCCGTGGTCGACAAAGGGACCAGCATCAAGCTGACCTCGCAGGCGCAGGCGGGTTGGTATCGCTACATCGCCACCTGGGAGTTTTTCGCCGACGGCCGGATTCACCCGGGGATGGACATCACCGCGGTACAGAATAGTTGCGTCGCTTTCACTCACCGCCATCACGCCTATTGGCGGTTCGATTTCGACCTCGACGGCAACACGAACAATTTCGCCGAGTCGGTGGGGCAGAGCGTCAGCACGCGCATCGCGACCGAGAGGACCTGGACCGACAAGACGAACGAGCGGTCACAGTGGCGGTTCGGGCGCGTCGGCTCCTCGACCCGCGCCTACGTCGCCCGCGACAGCAAGGACGGCTTCGCCGACGGCGACACCTTCGGCAAGATCGACGGCGCCGTGCTCGCGTACAAGTCGAACGAGCTGCACGACAGCTCGTCCGGCTGCGACATCAACATCGCTCCCTTCGTGACGACCGAGAGCGTCAACAACACCGACCTGGTGCTGTGGGTCCACTCGGAAGTCGACCACGTGGGCGAACCGGGCGGCGTGGCGGCAGACTGCTCGATGTTCGGGCCGACGATCAAGATCCGGACCGCCGCGATCCCCGCGGACTTCAACGGCGACGCGACCTCCGACGTCAAGCTCTACCAGAACGGTACATGGGTTTCCTATCCGGTGCCCTGAGGGCGATGGAATCGATCATGCGAACGACGACAAGCACGGGAGATCCGAGAATGGCTCGTGAACAAGGCAAACTCTTTCGATTCTTCGCGGCCGGGTGCGCCCTGGCGCTCGCCGCCGCTCTGCCCTCCGCCGCCCAGGTGGTCACCGGCAATCCGGGGGGCAACTGCATTCCGGCTCCCGCCGACTACGACGGCGACGGCGATACCGATTACGCCCAGCTGTGCGACGGCGCCTGGCACTTCTACAACGCCGACGGCAGCTACCTGAAGGGCATCTGGGTGGGGAACATCCCGGGGATCTATCCGGTGCCGGCCGACTACGACGGCGACGGCGCGGACGATCCGGTGGTGTTCAACAACGGTGCCTGGATCACGTTCAACTACCAGACCGGGGCGATCGCCTCGTCGCTCTGGACCGGCCCTCCGGGATCGCTCGGCGTGGCGCTAGACTACGACGGCGACGGCAAAGCCGACCGGTCGGCCTACCTGGCGGGCGCCTGGCACTTCTTCAACAACGATGGCTCGTACAACAAAGGCATCTGGGTCGGCAATATCGCCGGGCTCGTGCCCGTACCGGGCGACTACGTGGGCAACGGCATCGAAGCGCCGGTCATGTTCAATGCGGGAGCCTGGGTACGCTTCGACTTCGCGACCGGCGCGATCGCTTCGTCCGTCTATACCGGTCCTCCGACGGGCTCGCCCGCGCCGCTCGACTACGACGGCGACGGCACGCTCGACTTCACGGTCTACGACAGCGGTCCGTGGCACTTCTTCAACGACAACGGCACCTATCGCGGCGGCATCTTCACCGGAGGCGGTCCGAACGACAAGCCGATTTCGCGGCGGTCGCTGCAGTAGGCCGGCGCAGGTGCTGTCGGCTTGCCTTAAAGGGCCGCCAGCACCTGCTCCGCGCCGCTCTTCTCGAACTTCCCCGGCTCATCAAGGAACAGGGCGTCGAGCACGCCGTCCGTAAAGATCGCGGCGTAGCGGCGGGAGCGTTTTCCCATCCCGAAGCGGGTGCTATCGCTTTCCAATCCCATCGCCCGGGTGAAATCGCCATTGCCGTCGGCGAGCATGACGATCTTGTTGCCCACACCGCGGCTTGCTCCCCAGGCATCCATCACGTAGTGGTCGTTCGTCGACACGCAGGCGATGACCTCGACGCCTTTGGCATGCAACTCGTCCGCGTGGTCGATGAAGCTCGGCAGGTGGTAGTCGGAACAGGTGGGAGTAAACGCTCCCGGCACCGCGAACAAGACGACCTTCCGTCCACGGCAGAGTTCATCGGTCGAGATTTGCCGCACCTCGCCCCGCTCCATCGTCAGTAGTTTCAAATCCGGGATTTTTTGTCCGACTTCAAGCATACTTGGCGCTCCTGGTAGGTGACGCTCGGGGGTGTGATCGTAATCTGTCGGAAGCTCTAGGACAACCGCCGCCAACACCCCGGCCGAGCCCCAGCTCACCGGTGATCTGGGCCAGCTCAGTGGTGATCCGGCCCAGCTCAGTGGTGATCGGGCCCAGCTCAGTAGTGATCCGGTTCAGCTCAGTAGTGATCTGGCTCAGCTCAGTGGTGATCTGGTCCAGCTCAGTAGTGATCTGGTCCAGCTCAGTAGTGATCTGGTCCAGCTCAGTGGTGATCTGGTCCAGCTCAGTAGTGATCCGGCCCAGCTCAGTGGTGATCTGGTCCAGAGCAGTGTAGTCCGGTCCAGCTCAGAGGTGGCCTGGGTTAGCTACTTTGTGGTCTTGGCTGAACTGGAGCAACTATTCGCCGTCCGAAGCAAGATCAGCTACTGTGAGCCAGCGCCTCCATAGCAGCCCTCGCCAGGAAACCGCTGCGTGTGTCGCCGATTTTCTTGGCACGCGCATCCACGCGCGCTAGGAGCCGGCTGGGAAGCGTGATGTTGATTCGCTCCGCTTTGTCCGACAAGTGCGATAAATCCACTTCCACCACAGCCCAGATCCAGCCCTTGAAATCCGGGTTTTGCCGGTGCATTTCGATGGGCTTGGCAGCGGGAGCAACCTCGCCGCGCCCCACCACATCCTCCAGCCATAGAGCCATGGCCTCGGGCGCGTTGGCAATCGCCTCATCCAAGGTATCACCCGCCGAAAAGCAGCCAGGCAGGTCCGGCACGACCACGCCATAAGCGTGATTCTCGTCGCCGACTTCAATCGCAATCGGGTACCTCATCGCTACCTCCTACTTCAAACCGGCTTGCTTGCGGATCGCGTTCACCAAGCCCCTGCCGAGGTCTTTCTTGGGATGCGGCACCACCACTGTGCCGGGCTTGGTGGCGTTTTTGAACATGTGATGCGAACCGCTTATCCGATCCAGTGCCCAGCCATCGGCTTTGTTCTGCGATCAGGCCTTGGCTATTCATCGTGTGTATTGTACACACCGCAAGCGCGGTGGCAAGCACCTCTCCCACCGTGTGCGAAGTGAGAGAGGCAGTACAGGGAGCCGTTAGCCGATCGAGCCGCGCCGGGGGCGGTGGGACAGCTCTTCGGCAGCTTGCCGGGCGAGCGCGGCGGTCGCGGTGTCTTGGACCACGGCGTCGAGGAACAGCTTGAGCGACATGTGCGCTTCGCGGTGGAGCTGTTCGCTCTCGAAGGTTTTCCGCATCTCGCGAACCATGGCGCGCACTTCGGCTCCGCGGCCCTACTCTCGGGCCTGCCCCTGCGTGGGCAGGAAGTCGAGACTTTCGAGCCAGTGATGGAAGCGCCGGTCGAGGCGCTGCCCGAGATCGACATGCCCGATCCGTCCCCGGAGGAATCTGTCCCCGAAGAGATGCCAGAGCCATTCGCCCTATCCCTGGAATCGTGGGCCTCGACGCGCCTGCGCGCGGTGCTCGCGGACCTTCTGTTCTCCAAGAGGGCGCTCGATGAAATTCTGACCATCCTCCCGGATGATGACTCGATTCCGAACCGGCAGCAGTTGTCCCAACGCGCCGCCGCGCTGGTCCGGCAGCTCGACCGCGACCTCGGGAACCTCGAAAGCGATCTCGGCCCGCCGCCGGAGTAGGCTCTCGCGCACCGTCCGTCCGGGGTAGAATGAGGCGGATTCCCATGACCCGCCTCCGCCATCGAGTTGTCCCTCTTCTCGCCGCCGTTGCGCTGCTCGCTGGTTGTTACGTCGAGCAGCCGGCGGAGCAGCGTACTTCGTCCCGCTCGTCAAGATCGACGGCCGGTGGGGTACGCGACCGGTCGCCCCGAGCAAATCCCGAGCGCGAGTCGCGACGGTCTTCCAAGCACTCCTCTTCGACCTCCTCTCGGTCCCGCGGCGATGTCCGCTGGAGCGAGACCGACCCTCCGATCAACCTCTCCCACCTGTTCGAGGGGCAGATCAACAAGCGAGGCAAGCCGGTGGGATTTCATGCCCGGCCGGGGGGTGTCGATCCGGAGGGGGCTCGGCTGGTGCGGGTGGTGGATGGCCCAAACCGGGTGGGGGTCTACGTCGCGAAAGTCGAGATCCGCTCCGGGGGAGGGCAGTGGCTGGGTAAGACCTCCACGCTCTATCCGGACGAACTTTCGGAGGACGACGTGGTGTCCGCGGTCCTGGCCGCGTTCGAGCAGTCGGGCGGAAGCGAGAAGTGGCGCGGCGATTCGGGGAAGGGCTTTACGATCGAGGGTTACTTCCAGGACGGCCGGATCAATACGGCCTATCCGGTTTTTCGGGGATCGGGGGGAAGGTGATCATGGCGATGAATGCGAACCAAGGTGCCGAGCCGCCGCTTCTTCGAGTCTTCCGCGACGACGCGGGCGACCTGCGGGCCGAGGATCTTTCCAGGCGGACGAGGCGCGGGCTGCTGGTCTCGTTCCTCGAAGGCGAAGTGCAGGGCAGCGTTGCGGTCGGTCGGGAGATTTTGGAGCAGCTGGCGCAGGTGGTCGCCGGGGAACGCCCCCGGGCCACCTGGATCGGCAATGCGCACTCCCTCACGATGAGCAAGAAAACGGCGCGGATCACCGACGAGATGGACGCCGAAGCGCCCGTGCTCCGCCTTCCGCTGGGCGACCTATACAGCGCGTTGGATGCCTGGTTGGACGTGCTGGAAAGCAACGGCGGCCCCGCGGGGGATTGATCCGGTGGCGCTCTCGCCGGACTATCGCGCCTATGCCTTGGAGCAGCTCGAACGGGCCGCACCGGTCACCGCGAAATCGATGTTCGGCGGCGCCGGGATCTACCTCGAAGGGCTGATCTTCGGCCTCCTGGACAACGACCGGACATTCTTCAAAGCCGACGAGACGAACGCCGCGAGGTTCGATGCCCACGAGGCGGACTGGTTCCACCCGTACGGCGACGAACGGACCATGCCGTACCGCGAAGTGCCGCTAGAGGTGATGGAAGATCCGGAAGTGCTGCGGACCTGGATCGATTCCGCCGTGGCGATCGCGGCCAAGAAGAAGGCGGCGAAACCGGCGAAAGCCCCCGGGGCCAAGAAGGCTCCCCGAGGGCGGAGGTGAGCGAACGACGGGGAGTTTCGTGAGGACGGCGCGAAACTGTTTGAGCCCGCAGGGCGAGTTTTGAGCGCCGACCGCAACGGAACTCCCCGTCGTTCAGCGATCGCTAGAACCGGCCCCAGAGGTACTGGTTCGTCACCTCGTGGTGGAACTGGATCTCGCCTGCTTTGATCAACGTTCCCAGCGCTTTCGGGCAGCGCTCCGCCTGGGCGTGCTTGATCTCCGCGTACTTGCCGTGGACCTCTTCGCCGAGCAGGTCGGCGGCGAAGCGGCTCCCCTTGAACAGGCGGATCGCGTCGTAGATGTTGTCCGGTAGGAAGCGGGTGCGCGGGCGCTTGCCCTCCGCCTCCTCCTCGGCGAGAGGACCTTCGAGACCGGTGCGCAGCAGCGAGTAGATCGCCATGTAGGGGTTGGCGTCCGGGGCGATCGAGCGGATTTCGACGCGCGCCGACTTCTCGTTGCCCAAGGGGATGCGCACCATCGAGCCGCGGTCGATCGCCGAGGCCTTGATCTGGTTCGGCGCTTCGAAATGCGGATCGAGCCGGCGGTAGGAGTTGACGCTCGAATTGAGGATCAGGCAGACGTCCGAGGCGTTGGCGAGGATGCGCTGGATGTAATCCCAACCCGCGGACGACAGGCCGTCCTTGCCTTCCGGGTCGTAGAACAGGTTCTTGCCCGCGGCGGTAATCGACATGTTGGTGTGCATGCCGCTGCCGTTGATGCCGGTGACCGGCTTGGGCAGGAACGACGCCGTCATGTCCATCCGCGCTGCGACCTGGCGGGACAAGAGCTTGTAGAGCTGCACCTGGTCGGCGGCGATCGTCGCCTCGGTGTAGCTGTAGTTCATCTCGAACTGCGAGGGGGCGACCTCCGGGTGGTCCTTCTCGTTTTCAAAGCCCATCGCCCGCTGCACCTCGGCCGCGCTGTCGATGAACTGCCGCAGGGCGTCGCCCGGCAGAGAGTGGTAGTAGCCGCCGGTGCTCAAGAATTCGAACTGCCGGGTCTCGGGGAATCGCCGCTCGGCGTCGCGCCCTTTGAACAGGAAACCTTCGATTTCGTTCGCGACGTTCGCCACCTTGCCGCCGTCGGCGTAGAGCTGGTCGCAGTAGCTCTTGAGCCGCGCGCGAAGGTCGGCACGGTAGGCCGAGCCGTCGCGTTCGCGGACCTCGCCGAACACCAGCACCTTGCCGGGGCCGAAGACGTCGGACGGCAGCCAGTAAAACGCCGGCCAGTCGATCGCCAGGCGCAGGTCCGACTCCTGCTGAGCCGAGAAACCGCGGATCGACGAGCCGTCGAACGTCAGGTTGTCCGCCGACTTCAGGAGGAACTTCTTGTCGTAGTCGAGCATGTGGAGCCGACCTTCGAGGTCGGTGAAGCAGACCGTGACCGCCTTGATCCGCTTCTCGTCCTGGAGGTAGCGCATCCGCTCCTCCTGGATCGACTCGGGCGCCTTGCGCGCCAAGCGGTCCGCCTTGGCTTGGAGGTTCATCTCTTCCAGGCGGTCGTAGGGAATCTCCAGAAAATCGCGCAACGGCGGCGTGATGGTCGTCATCGAAGTTCTCCTCGCAAGGGGCGCGAACGTCCCAAAGATCTCTTGTCGAGGACAAAATATAGCAGCACTAATCTAAAAATGCCAGGAGTTAGTCTAAGAATCGATCCGTCAAAGTCTTTTGACGGTGGGGGTCCGGCGACGTGCGGCTTACAGCTCGATCGCTTCCAGCTCGTCGATCCGCTCGCGGACGAGGTCGAAACCGCCCTGCCAGAACGCGCGGTCGGTGGGATCGATACCGAATTCGGCCAGGATCGTCATCGGTCGGGCCGCGCCGCCGTAGGAGAGCAGCTTCAGGTAGCCCGGCTTGAACGCCTCGCCCTGCTCCTGGAATCGACGATAGAGCGCGAGCACGAGCAGCTGGCCGAAGCTGTAGGCGTAGCAGTAGAAGGGGGTTTGGTAGATGTGCGGGATCGACAGCCACTCATAGCGGAACTCTTCCGAAACCTCGACCGAATCGCCGAACTGCTCCCTGAGCTTTGCCAGATAGAGGTCCGACAGCTCGTCGAGCGAGCGGCCGGCGAGGATGCCGGCGTGGGCTTCGAGCTCGAACAGCACGAAATAAGTCTGGCGCAGGACGGTCGCGTAGACATCGTCGACGGCGGAGGCGAGCAGCTCGCGTCGGGCGAGTGGGTCGGACTCTTCCTTGAGCAGCCGATCGGTGATCAGCATCTCGCCAAACACCGAGGCGGTCTCGGCGAGCGGCAGCGAGGCGTGCTGGGTGAGCACTGAATGGCGCTCGGAGAGCATGCTGTGGATCGCGTGGCCCAGCTCGTGGGCGAGGGTCGCGACGTCGCGGACCCGGCCGGTATAGTTGGTCAAGACATACGGGGTGATGCCGGGCAGGACGGTCGCGCAGAACGCGCCGCCCCGTTTGCCGCGCCGGGTTTCGCTGTCGATGTGGTGCTCCGCGAACACCCGCTCCGCCTGGTCGGCGAACATCGGGTGGAATTCGCGGAAGGTGTCGAGCACCAGGTCGGCCGCGTCGGCGTAGGGCACCAGTTTGTCCGAGGTGGCGAGCGGCGCGTAGAGGTCGTAGCGCCGCAGCTTGGGCAGGCCGAGCCAGCCCGCCTTGAGCCGAAAATAACGCTGGAACAGAGGTGCGTTGGCGCGCACGGTCTCGAGCAGTGCCTCGACCGCCTGATCCGGGATGTCGTTGTCGACGTTGCGCACCGCGATCGGCGAGGCGTAGCCGCGCAGCGTGACGTTTTCGTCGTGCCAGTCGCGAACCCGGTTGACGTAGATCTGGCCGAGGACGGTCGCCTCTTCGCCGTAGACCTTGTACAGCTCGCGATAGGCCGAGACCCGCAGATCCGGGTTGGGAGAGAAGGCGTAACTCATCAGCCCGTCGCGGGTGAGGAGCTTGGTTTCGCCCTCGACTTCGAGCTGGAACTCGATCCGATTGGTGAGCATCGAGTAGAGCGTGACGACGGCGCCGATTCCGTTGTCGTCCTTCAAATTGATGATCTGTTCGGAGCGTTCGTCGAGGGTGTGGGGTTTGAGCCGCCGAAGGTCGAGCAGGTAGTGCTGCTCGTCCGGATGCTCCTCTCCAGAAGGGAGCAAAGCTTCGGCCTCGGCGTCGCTCAGGCTCTTCCACCAGAGGCTGAAGAAGAGGATGCGATTGCTGAAGCCGGTCATCCGCTGGTTCGTCCGATTGCGGAAGTTGAGCGCTTCGCGGTCGCCGGTATTTTCCGAAAACCAGAGCGAAGCGTAGCCGGCGAGGATGTTCATCTCTTCGCCGAGCCGTTCGTACCGGTGGAGGACGGCCAGGAATGCGGGGCGCCCCATCTCCGGTTGGAGTTCGGCCCGGCAGGCTTCAAAAGCGGTCACCTGCGCGTCGAGGTCGTCGAAACGGGCGGCGATCGCCGCTTCGCTTCGCTGGGGCAAGAGATCGGTGAGGTCCCAGCCGCGAATCTCGTAGGGGAGCGGCGACGCGATCGGTTCGGTCGTCCCGGTGATCTCGGTCGGCTCGGTCGGTGGAGCGATCATCGTTCGGCTTGGGCTCGGAAAAAGTCTACCTTGCGGGCCTTGGCGACCCGCCGGATTTCAGGAACGTCGATTCTAGTCGATTGTCGCTCTCGAACCGTCAAGGCACGGCCTCTGGGTCCAGGGGCGTCGGGATCTTGGCCGGCAGCAATGTGATTCCGCCCTCCCGGGCCTGGCGCTCGAAGGCGGGCAGCCGCTCGCCGACGATCTCCTTGAGCTTGGCCAGCTGGACGTCGATCGCGGCGACCAGCTCGTCACGTACGGCTACGCCCGAAGCGGTGGGGGGAAAATCGCCGGTACCGGCGGCTCCCGCGACCCCCGCAAGCTTGTCGTTCAGGCGGATCGGAAAGTTCAGCGGATCCTGCCGGCTCTCCATCTTCGTCTGATAGAGAGCTTCCTCCACCCCCGACAGCTCTACTTTAAGCGCCTCGGCGGCCTCACGGATCGCCTTCTTGTCATCGCCTTCGAGGCGGGCGGTAAGGGCATCGATCGAGCCGCGGGTGTCGCGGATGAAGCCGACGGCCCGATGGACCTCGGACAGCTTGTCGCGAATCGAGAGGAGGAAATCGAACTGCGCCGATAGGTCGGCGGTGCTCGCCGACGAGCGCGGATCGGGCCGAACTTCGAAATCGGCGGTCTCGACAGAGCCGTCGACGCTCAGTCGAACCTGATATCGGCCCGGCACCACCCGCGGTCCGGCCGGGTTGCCGTTCCACAGGATCATCCCCGGAACTTCGATGGCCTGTTCGAGCCGCAGATCCCAGACGAAGCGGTTCAGGCCCACCTCCGCGGGAGCCTTCGGCTCCTTCTTAGCCTTAGGGTCCTTCTTCTTGTCCGCGGCGGTCTTCTCGGTCTTCTCGGTCAGGGCGCCTTTGTCGTCCTGACCGTCCTTGGAGTCTTTCTCGTCCTTTTTCACCGCCTCGCCGGCAAAGCTGCGCAGCACCTTGCCGTCCGCCCCCAAAAACTCGATCGTGAGCTTCTCCGGCGCTTTGTCGAGCCGGTAGTAGACGACCGCCCCGACGGCGGGGTCGGTGCCGACCGTGGGGGAGGGGCCGTCATCGCCGCCACGCCGGCCGCCGCCGGGCAGCCGCAGAGCCAGGGCGGGGGCATAGAGGTGGCGGCCGGCCGGGGCGGCACCGGTTTTCGCCGGCTCGCCGAGTCCCTGCCGGAGGAGACCGAGGTCGTCGAGAGCCCAGAACGCGCGCCCCTGGGTCGCGGCGATCAGGATGCCGTCGCGGACGCTCAAGTCGGTGACCGGCACGACGGGTAAATTCAGATTGAACCGCTGCCAGTTCGCACCATCGTTGAACGAGGCGTAGACGCCGCGCTCAGTGCCGGCGAACAGGAGGCCCTTCCTCTCCGGATCAGCGCGGATCACCCGGGTGAAGTGCTGCGGGTCGATCCCCTGGTCGATCCGGGTCCAGGTGGCGCCCCAGTCGTGGGTCGCGAACAGGTAGGGATGGAAGTCGTCCGACTTGTAGCGGGTGGCCGCCACGTACAGGCCGCCCGGCTCGAACGGGCTCGGCTCCAGGCTGTTGATCAGCGCCCATTCGGGCATCGCTTTCGGCGTGACGTCCTTCCAGCTGGCGCCGCCGTCGCGCGACAGGTGGATCAGCCCGTCGTCCGAGCCGGTCCAGAGCACCCCTTTCTCCTTCGGCGATTCGGCGGCGCAAAAGATCGTGCCGTAGTACTCGATGCTCGTGTTGTCCTGGGTGATCGGCCCGCCGGACGAGGCCTGCTTGGTCTTGTCGTTGCGCGTGAGATCGGGCGAGATGGCGCGCCAGGTCGCTCCCTGGTCGCGGGTTTCGAACAGGACGTTCGCCCCGGCGTAGAGCACGCTCGGATCGTGGGGCGAAAAGAACATCGGATAGTTCCACTGAAACCGGTAGCGCAGATCGGCGGCGCCCCAGCCCATCGGGATGTCGGGCCAGACATCGACTTGACGCACCTCGCCGGTGCGATGGTTGATCCGCACCAACAGGCCGTCGTACGAGCCGCCGTAGACGACGTCCGGATCGCGCGGATCCGCGAGGATCGTGCCGCTCTCGCCGCCCGCGGTCGGCTCCCAATCCTGGTCGCCGATCCCCCGGCCGGCAAACGACCGGTGGCGAATCCGCAGGGCGCTATTGTCCTGCTGGGCGCCGAGCAGGCGGAACGGGAACGCGGTGTCGGTCGAGACTCGGTAGATCTGCGCGGTCGGCTGGTTGTCGATCGTGCTCCAGGTCACCCCGGCGTCGTTCGAGACCGAAGCGCCGCCGTCGTCGGCGCGGATCATCCGCAAGGGATCTTCCGGGGCGATCCAGAGGTCGTGGTTGTCGCCGTGGAGAGTGTCGACCTCGGTGAAGGTCTTGCCGCCGTCTTTCGACCGGTGGAAGTTGACGTTCACCACGTAGACGGTTTCGGCATCCTTCGGGTCGGCGTAGATCCGCGAGTAGTACCAGGCGCGCTGGCGCAGCTCGCGGCTGGCGCTGGTGAGCTGCCAGGTCTCGCCGCCGTCCCGCGAGCGGAAGACGCCCCCTTCCGCCGCCTCGACGATCGCGTAGACGTTCTGCGGGTCGGTCGGCGAGACGGTGACGCCGATGATGCCGAGTGGCGCCTTGGGCATTCCCTTCTTGGCCGACAGCTCGGTCCAGTGGTCGCCGCCGTCGATCGATTTCCAGAGCCCCGATCCGGGGCCGCCGCTGTCCAGGCTATAGGGCGTGCGGCGGACCCGCCAGGTCGAGGCGTAGAGGATGCGCGGATTGGTCGGGTCGAACGTCAGATCCGCCGCACCGACCTCCGCAGAGACGAACAGGATGCGCTCCCAGGTGGCGCCGCCGTCTTTCGATCGGTAGACGCCGCGCATCTCGTTCGGGCCGAACAGGTGGCCAAGCACGGCGGCGTAGACCAGGTCCGGATTCTTCGGATGGATGCGGATTCGCGGGATGTGGCGCGAATCGTCGAGGCCCACGTGCTTCCAGGTGGCCCCGGCGTCGGTCGATTTCCATACCCCGTCGCCATGGGAGACGTTGCCGCGCACGGTGACCTCGCCGCCGCCGACGTAGATCACGTTGGGATCCCATTGCGAGACCGCGACGGCGCCGATCGAGCCGCCGAAGAAGCCGTCCGAGACGTTCTTCCAGGTCGCTCCGGCATCGACCGTCTTCCAGACCCCGCCGCCGGTGGCGCCGAAGTAATAGGTCTTCGGATCGCCGGGTATGCCCGTCACCGCGGCGGAGCGGCCGCCGCGAAACGGACCGACCAGGCGCCAGGAGAGCGCTTTGCCGAACGAGGCTTCGAGGGCGCTGGCGCCGGCTGCCGCCGCCGGCTGCGCGGTCGGCGCGGCCGGTCGGTTCGCCGTGGCACGGGCGGCGCCCTCCGCGGCGGCGAGCGGTGCGAGGAGGAGCGCTACGGCGACGGGAACGAGCAGAGCGGTACGCATGGCGCGAGCCTCCGAGGCCCGGGACCCAAGCGGCCGGTGCCAGGAGAGCGCGAAATCCGGGGGCGGAAAGCCTGCGGATTCCGCGCCGGGGTCAGATTAGCGATAGTCCTCGACGGTCAGTTTGTCGAGCGGAAGGCCGAACGGATAGAAGAAATTGAACACCGGCAGCTCGACCACCTCAGCGAAGTTGAGCAGCCGCGGTCCCCAGACCTCGATCTCGCTGTCGCCGGCCTCGATACGCCGGTATTCATCGGCCGAGATCTCCAGTTTTTCGGCCATCTGCTCGACCGTTTTGCTGCGCCGCTCCCGATGGCCGGTAATCAGTTTGCCCGCCTGGCCGGGTTTGCAGTCGGCCGACTTGCCGCTCTCCGCAAGCAGGCGGGAGGTTGGAGTCTCAAGTTGGATCGCGATGTTTGCGAGCAGCGGACCCCAAGTTTCGGCCGGGGTTTCCCCCGATTCGAGGGACCGAAGCTCGTCGGCCGAAAGGCCGATCTTGGCGGCGGCGTCCTCGACCGAGATCTTTTTACGCTCTCGCTCCTTTTGAATGACCTCTCCAAGCTTCACGTTTTGTTCCTCCGCGGTTGGTGTGATCGCCGGAAAATGCTAGCACAGGGGCTCCCGCTCGCAGCGTCGTTCGCAGTCGAGACCGAAGCTGTCCCGCATTGCTCGCGTTCTCTCACTGTAGACAGGCGAGAGTCGTGTCTCCCCGCCTTTTTTGCGAGGGGGTGGTCCGAATTTTCGTTGGCGCCGTGGATATGGCGATCCGCCGAGTTGATTTCGGTCTTATAAAAAAGGAAGTGCGGGATGGCGGACGGGGCCCTTCGACGGGAGTCGGACGAGGAAGACCTGGGAATTCTGGCCACGGTGGGCCATACGCCCCTGGTGCGTCTAAACCGTATCCTCTCCGGTTTTGATTTGAAGGTTTACGCAAAGCTCGAAGGCTTCAATCCTGGAGGCAGCGCCAAGGACCGGCCGGCGACGGCGATCCTTACGCACTGCCTGGAGACGGGCAAGATCGACCGCCGTACGGTGATCATCGAATCGAGCTCCGGCAACATGGGGATCGGCCTGGCGCAGGCGTGCCGGTATTTCGGGCTCCGCTTCATCTGCGTCGTCGATCCGAAGACCGCGCCGCAGAATCTGAAGATGCTGGAGGTCTATGGCGCCGAGATCAACCACGTGACCGAGCCGGACCCGGCATCGGGCGAGTTCCTCCAGGCGCGGCTCGCGCGGGTGCAGGAGCTGCTCGGCACGATCCCCGGCAGCTTCTGGCCGAACCAGTACCAGACCGCGCTCAATCCGCAGTCGCACTATCAGACGACGATGCACGAGATCGTCACCGAGCTGGGCCATCTCGATTACCTGTTCGTCGCCACCTCCACCTGCGGCACCATCACCGGTTGCTCGTCGTATCTGCGCGATCATGGGATCGCGGCCCAGGTGGTCGCGGTCGATGCGCGCGGCAGCTTGATCTTCAGCGACAAGAAAGAGAAGCGGTCGGTTCCCGGGATCGGCGCCGGCATTCGGCCGCCGCTGTGCAATCTGGATCTGATCGATCGCATCGAGTGGGTGAGCGATGCCGATTGCGTCGCCGGCTGCCGACGCCTGGTACGATGGGAAGCGATCCTCGCGGGCGGTTCGTCCGGCGGCGTGATCACCGCGGTCGAACGCGTTGCGCCGGAGATTCCGGCCGGCTCGACGGTGGTGGCGATTCTCGCCGACCGCGGCGAGCGCTATCTCGAAACCATCTATTCAAACACCTGGGTCCACGAGCATGTCGGCGACATCTCGGACCGGTGGGAAGGCGCGGGAGTGGTGCCATGGCGGTGACGGCGGCAAAAACGCAGGAAAACGAACTGTTGATCCTCGGCGCGGCGGAGGTCGAAGCGGCCCTCTCCGGCCGTGACCTCGAGGTGATCGATACGGTGCGCCGGGCTTACGAGGCGCACGCGGAGGGGAAGAGTTCGCTTCCGCACTCGATATTCCTGCGCTTTCCGGACAACGACAGCGACCGGATCATCGGGCTGCCCGGCTATCTGGGCGACGGCTTCGAGATCGCGGGCTTGAAGTGGATCGCCTCAATGCCGGGCAACGTCGCCAAGGGCATCGACCGGGCCTCCGCCGTGGTGATCATCAATGACCGGGCGACCGGCCGTCCACGGGCGATCCTCGAAGGTTCGATCATCAGCGCCCGGCGGACGGCAGCATCCGCGGCGCTCGCCGGCCGGACGCTCCACGGCGAGACGGCTCCGGAAACGATCGGCGTCGTCGGCTGCGGGCCGATCGCTTTCGAGATCGTCCGGTCGCTCCGGGCGGTCTGGCCGGAGGCGGCGCATTTCAGGGTCTTCGACTTGAACGCGGCGCGCGCCGCCGAATTCTGCGGCCGGTGCGCGGCGCTCCATGCCGGCGCTCGGTTCGAAGTGGCCGGCTCGATGGCGGACCTATTGGCCGCGAGCCCGGTTGTGGCGTTCGCAACCACCGCGGGAACGCCGCACCTTTCCGACCTGTCGATTTGCCCGGAAGGTGCGACGATCCTCCATATCTCGCTGCGCGACCTCGCGCCCGAAGTGATCCTTGCCGCGGACAACATCGTGGACGACGCCGATCACGTGAGCCGGGCTTCGACCTCGATCCACCTCGCCGATCAGAAGGTGGGGAACCGCGATTTCATCCGCTGCGCGCTCGCCGACATCACCGCGGGGCGGCAGCCGGCGCGGGTCGATCGGACGCGGCCGGCGATCTTTTCTCCGTTTGGCCTGGGCGTGCTCGATCTGGCGCTCGCCCAAATGGTGCTGGACGACGCCGCACGAAGCGGCGGCGGTGTTCGAGTTTCGGGGTTCCTACCGTCATGAGCGCAGCGCGAATTCTGATTGCCGATCCATTGAGCCCGGCGGGGCTCGACATCCTGCGCGCCGGAGGCGCCGAGGTGATCGACGTCTCTGCCGAAGGGCGCGCCGCGGTCGAAGCGGCGATCGGCGATTGCACCGCCCTCCTGGTGCGCAGCCGGACCCAGGTGGACGCGGCGCTGCTCGCGCTCGGGACCCGCCTGCGGGTGGTCGGCCGCGCCGGAGTGGGAGTCGACAACGTCGACGTCTTCGAAGCGACGCGGCGCGGCGTCCTGGTGCTCAACGCGCCGAACGCGAATCTGATCTCGGCGACCGAGCACAGCTTCGCGCTGCTCCTGGCGCTCGCGCGCCAGCTGCCGGCGGCGGACGCTTCGATGAAGCGGGGGGAGTGGGAGCGCAGCCGCTTCCTCGGCGTCGAGCTTCAAGGCAAGACCTTGGGCGTCATCGGCTTCGGCCGGATCGGCCAGAAGGTCGCCGCGCGCGCTCAGGCCTTCGAGATGAAAGTGGTGGCGTTCGACCCCTGGCTCGACAAGGGGATCGCCGAGCGGCTCGGCGTGCCGCTGCTCGCGCTCGACGCATTGCTTGAAACATCGGACGCGGTGACCTTCCACGTGCCGCTTACGCCGGAGACCAAGAACCTCCTTTCGGCCGAACGGATCGCGCGAATGAAGCCGGGCGCCCTGCTGGTCAACTGCGCCCGCGGCGGTGTGATCGACGAGGCGGCGCTGCTCGCGGCGCTCGACTCCGGCCACCTCGGCGGTGCGGCGCTCGACGTCTTCGCCCAAGAGCCGCCGTCCGACCCTCGCCTGATCGGCCATCCGAAGGTGGTCGCGACGCCGCACATCGGCGCCCAGACGGCCGAAGCGCAGGAACGCGTGTCGAGCGAAGTCGCCCGCATGGTGCTCGATGCGCTCGCCGGCTCTTATGCGGTCTCCGCGGTCAACCTGCCGTTCTCGGCCGACGCGAGCGGCGCCGGTCCGTTCCTGCTGCTCGGCGAGCAGTTGGGCCGGCTGGCGACCGCCCTGGCGGGGGGAAAGGTCCAGAGCCTGGAGGTCGATCTTCGCGGCGTCCCGGAGGCGTTCGGCGCCGCGGTCTCGCTCGCCGTCGCCAAGGGCGCGCTCGACCGGGCGCTCGGCAACGCGGTCAACTACGTGAACGTCGAGTGGCTGGCCCGCGATCGGGGCATCGAGTTGGTCCGCACCCTCCATCCGCGCCGCGGTGAAACCGGCGAGCAGGTGGGGCTGCGCATCGTCGGGGACGAAGGTGAGTTTTCGATCGGCGGCATGCTCTACGCCGACCGCCAGCCGCGGCTGATCCGGCTCGCCACCCTGCCGCTCGAATGCCGCCTCGAAGGGCATCTTCTGCTCCTCCGCAGCTGGGACGTGCCGGGGGTGATCGGCAAGGTAGGCACCAAGCTCGGCACTCTAGGCGTCAACATCGCCGACATCCACCTCGCGAGGAAAGACGGCGAGCGGGATGCCTGGACGGTCTACCGGGTCGATCAGCAGCTCTCCCCCGAGATGATCGCCGAGCTCGCCGCTCTGCCGGAAATCCGCCGGGTGTTCGAGCTGGACCTGTCGCGCGGTTGACGAGCCGGCAGTAAGCGGTCGCGCCGCTCGCGGCGGCCCAATCGGCCCCGAGCTGTCCCCTTTTGGCCTCTGGAGGTTACTTATAGGGAGGCGGGTGCGTTACCCGTCGGATTCTTCCATCCCAGCATCCCAGCGAACATTGCGGGCGGAGCGGCCAGCCGCCCGGCCGTCGGAGGGTGATACCTTGATCGAGAATCGTCAGTTTCGCTTGAAAAAGTTCGACGTGATCGGCTCCCAGTCGGTCGCCGAGATCGTGGAGCAGAGGATTGGCCGGGAGGCGCTACGCTGGTATATCTCGGAAGTCACCGACAAGGAGATCGTCGTCGAGGCGACGTTTGCCGAGATCGAGGACGAGCGGGAGAACGAATCCACCGCCAGTACGCTGTCCGAGCGCGCCCACTACCCGGGCAAGGCCGTCGCGGTCTCCGTGATCCCGACCGGCATCGGCTGCGACCTCGGCGGTTACGCGGGCGACGCGGCGCCGGCCACCAACCTGCTCGCGGCGGCTACCGACTATCTGGTGACCAACCCGAACGCGGTCAACGCCTCGAACTTCATCAGCATGGCCGACAACGTCCTCTACTCCGAGGGGATGTCGATCGACCTGTTGATGAAGGGCGCGGTCGATTTTCACGTCCCCTACGGCAACCGGATCGGTCTCGTCGTCGAGCACACGACGCCCGAGGCGCTCGACGTGGTGTTCAACGTCGTGAATACGGTGCGCGCGGTCTTCGGCATCGACATCGTCGACGTCGAGGTCACCGAGCAGCCGATCGGCACCCATTCGTTCGAGAACGGCTCGGGAGCCTACGTCGGTACGGTCGACCGGCCGGCGGTCCTGTTTGCCGCCTGCGAGCGGTTGATCAAAAATGGCGCCAACGCGATCGCGATCACCACCAACATCCAGGACCTGCCGGAAGACAACTACGTCAAGCACTTTGCCGGCGAGTATCCGAACCCCTTGGGCGGCGTCGAGGCGATCGTCTCCCACCTGGTGGTCCGGCGCTTCCACATGCCGGCCGCGCACGCGCCGATGCTCAACAGCAAGGAGTTCGACCTGCGCGAGCAAATCGTCGACGCCCGCGGCGCCGGCGAAATGGCCTCGGCCTCAGGGTTGGCCTGCACCCTGATCGGCCTGCGCCGCGCGCCGCAGCTCGGCGGCTCGCACCCCTACCGCTCCGCCGACGTGGTGAACGTGCACAACGTCTTCGCGGTGGTCTGCCCGGCCAGCTCGCTCGGCGGCATCCCGGCGATCTACGCCCACCGTCATGGCGTGCCGATCATCGCGGTCGCCGAAAACAAGACGATCTTCGGCGTCACGGCGGAGCGTCTCGGCTTCCACAATGTGATCGAGGTCGACAACTACGCCGAGGCCGCGGGCATCCTGCTCGCCCTCCGGAAGGGGATCAGCCTCGAATCGTTCCGTCGTCCGATGACCACGATGCGCCACGGCCAAGGCGCCGAGGCGAAGGCGGTGGGCGCGGCGCGGCTGCGGTTCGCTTGAGCAGCACTCCGTGTCGTACGCTATGATCCCCCCTCGGCCGGAGCGCAACAGGCGGTCGCTTCGTGACGGTTTTCCTCGGAAGGCCGGGCACGGAGAGGAAAGTCCGAACTCCTACGGGTAAGCAGGCTCGCTAACGGCGAGGCGCGGCGACGCGACGGATCAGTGCAACAGAGAATAGACCGCCGGGCTTCTTCGGGGGCTCGGTAAGGGTGAAACGGTGCGGTAAGAGCGCACCGCTCGGCCGGCGACGGACGAGGCTAGGTAAACCCCCTGCGGAGCAAGACCAAATAGGGGAGCGGATTTACGCGGGCTGCCCGTCCCGCTCCGTTCCGGCCTTCGGGCCGGCGCGGGCCGCTTCCGGGTAGGTTGCTTGAGGCCTTTGGCAACACAGGTCCCAGAGGAATGACCGCGAACCGCGGCTTTAAGCCGCGGGGATACAGAATTCGGCTTACGGTGCGCTCCGGCCGAATTTCTCTCTCCGGCGGTTCTCTCGTAAAGTCAGATCGTGATTTCTCCCGCCCAGCTCCCGCCTCCCGTGTTGCCCGGAGACCGGGTCGGGGTCGCGGCCCTCTCCGGGCCGATCGATCCCGAACGCCTGGCTCTGGGGATGGCCGCGCTCGAACGGCTCGGTTTCGAGGCCGTTCCGGCCGTGAATTTGGGCTCGCGATCGGGAATGTTTGCCGGCAGCGACACCGAGCGTCTGGCGGCGTTTCACCAGCTGGCGGCGGATCCGTCGATCGCCGCGATCCTGTTCGCCCGCGGCGGCCACGGCGTGCTGCGTGTGCTGCCGGGCATCGATTGGGAGCTGCTCGCGGCGCGACCCCGGGCCTACGTCGGATTTTCCGACCTCACACCGTTTCTGCTCGAAGTGGTACGCCGGCTGGGGCTGGTCGCGTTCCATGGACCGATGGTCGCTGCGGATTTCGCCCGCGGCATGGACGAAGCGGAGCGGGCGTCGTTTCTCGGCGCGCTCGCCGGGCGCTATCCGGCCGAGCAGTGGTTCGCCGGGTCGATTCGCGAAGGGTCCGAGCCGGCGCGCGGCGTGCTGCTGGGCGGTTGCCTGAGCTTGCTGACCGCGACTCTCGGCACGCCCTATTCCGCCGATCTCGAAGGGGCCATCCTGCTGCTCGAAGACGTCGGCGAGCCGCCCTACCGGATCGATCGAATGCTCACCCAGCTGCGCCTTTCCGGCGGCCTCGACCGGCTCGCCGGCTTGGTGGTGGGGCACCTGGACGACGGCAACCGGCCGCTCGCCCCGGAGGCGGCCTGGCGTGAGCTCCTGGCCGACGCGCTCGGCTCTTTCACCTGGCCGGTCGGGATCGGCCATAATAGCGGTCACCGTAGCCCGAATTGGACGCTGCCCCTCGGCCTGCCGGCAGTCTTGGACGCCGGGGGCCGGCGATTGATTCTCGGAGCGAGCTGACCCAAATGTCGAAACCCGTGTTCAAGACCACCGGCGGTCCGGCGCCCCCCGAAGGGGTCGGCAAGCGGAGCGAGGATCTGCTGGTCGAGTTCGCGGCGGGCGAGTTTATCTTTCGCGAAGGGGACCTTGGGACCGAGATGTACATCGTCCACGAGGGCCAGGTCGAGGTGCTCAACCGGGCGGGCGAAGAGGACCACCAGATCGCGGTGCTCGAAAAAGGCGATTTCTTCGGCGAGATGTCGCTGCTCGAAGAGCTGCCTCGGGCGGCCTCGATCCGTGCGATCTCGGACGTCAAACTGGTCACGATCAACGGCACGATGTTCGCCGGCATGCTCCAGCGGAACCCCGAGATCGCGGTGCGCATGATGCGCAAGCTCTCGCGCCGCCTGCGCGAAACCGACGCGATGCTGGTCGACACCCTCGCTTCGGTCGGCCAGAGCCGCGCGGCGAGCGAGCTGCCGCGCCCGGACGAACCGGCCGAGTAGTCGACCGCGCCCGAACGGGTGGTCCACGTGGCCTCGGGGATGGAGTTCGCGATCTCCACCGGACCCGAGACCTCCCTCGGCCGGCGCGATCCGGTGACCGGCATCTACCCCGACATCGACCTGACGCCGGTCGACAGCCAGCGCGCCGTGTCGCGCCGCCATGCGAAGATCTATCGCCAGGGCAACAAGTTCTTCCTCGGCGAAGAGATCGGCACGATGAACAACACGTTTCTCAACGGCGCGCGGCTCGAAAAAGGCGTTCCCTCGGAGCTCAAGCACGGCGACGAGATCAAGCTGGGAGTGGTCGCCCTGCGCTTTGAGATGCCCGAAACCCCCTGACGACCCTCACTCTATTCTCGCCGCTGGAATCGCTGCCGGGGATCGGTCCCGCCCGGGCGGGCGCGCTGGCCGCTGCCGGCTACCGGCGGGTGGTCGACCTGCTGTTCCACCTGCCGTTTCGGTACGAGGATCGCCGCGCGATCTCGCCCCTGGCGGAGGTCCTGGCGGGACCTGGAACCGGATTCGTCGGCGTCGTTGGCCGGCTTGAACGGCTCTCCTCGGTCTTCGTCCGCAGGCGGGGCCTGTCGCTGGTGCGCGGCGTGGTCCGCGACGACAGCGGCGAGCTGCCCGTGGTCTGGTTCAACCGGCCGTTCTTACCCCAACAGATCGTGCCCGACGCGCTCTACCTGCTCTGGGGCGGGCTCAAGCCGGCGCGCCCTTCGAAGTCGGAAGGAACAGAGGCGAAGGGCGCGGAACCTCCCGGCTTACAGCTGCTCAATCCGAGCTGCGAGCGGGCCGAGACGGCGATCCATGGCGCGCGCATCGCGCCGATCTATCCGACGATCGCCGAATTCTCGACCGTGGTGCTGCGCCGGCTGCTCGATGCGGCGCTCGACCGGCTCGATCTGGCCGCGATTCCGGAACATCTGCCCGAGGCGCTCCGAGCGCGCCACGGCCTGCCGTCGATCGGCGCGGCGCTTCGCTTTCTCCACTCTCCGCCAGACGACGCCGACATAAGCAAGCTCGCGGCCCGCAGGACGCCCGCCCAGCTGCGCCTGGTCTATGGTGAGCTGCTCGATTTTCAGCTGGAGATCGCCCGCTTTCGCGCGCTCGACCGCCGGGTCCAGCGAATTCACAGCTACCGGATCGACGAAAAAGTCCGTGCCGCCGCAAGGGCGATCCTGCCGTTCCTCCTGACCGGCGCGCAGAAGCGGGCACTCGGCGAGATTGCCGAGGACCTCAAAGGTCCGCACCCGATGCTGCGCCTGCTCCAAGGAGACGTCGGCAGCGGCAAGACGATCGTCGCCGCGCTGGCTCTGGCGATCGCCGCCGAAAACGGCTTCCAAGGGGCGTTCATGGCGCCCACCGAGCTGCTGGCCGAACAGCATTTCGCGAGCCTCGAACGGCTGCTCGGCAAGCGCTACCGGGTCGGTCTGGTCACCGCCTCGGCGCCCGATCCGGCCGCCCGGCGCGCGGCGCTCGCCCGAGGCGAAATTCAGATCGCCGTGGGCACTCACGCTCTGATTCAAGAGGGGATCCGCTTTGCGCACCTGGGCCTTGCGGTGGTGGACGAGCAGCACCGTTTCGGGGTGGCCCAACGGCGGCTGCTCCAGGCGAAAGGCGAGCGCCCCGACCTCCTGGTGATGACCGCGACGCCGATTCCGCGCTCGCTCACCTTGGCGCTCTACGGCGATCTCGATCTCTCGGTGCTCGACGAGTTGCCGCCCGGCCGTTCGCCGATCGCGACCGAGGTGGTTGCCGCCGCGCGCCGTCGCGGCGTCTATGCGCGGCTCGGAGCCGATCTCGCTGCGGGTGCCCGCGGCTACGTGGTGTTTCCGCTGATCGAAGAGAGCGAAGAGGTGGACGCCGGCTCGGTGGCCGAGCTGGGCACCTTGATCCGCGAACAGTTTCCCGACGTGCCGAGCGCCGCCCTCCACGGCCGGCTGCCGGCGGCGGAACGGGAGGCGATCCTCCGCTCCTTCGCCCAAGGCTCGATCCGCCTCTTGGTCGCGACCACCGTGATCGAGGTCGGCATCGACGTGCCCGAGGCGAGCTGGATGGTGATCGAAAGCGCCGAGCGGTTCGGCCTCGCCCAGCTGCATCAGCTCCGCGGCCGGGTGGGGCGGGGAAGCACGCCGTCGCGCTGTGTCGCGATCCACGGCCGCCTCTCGGAAGAGGGGCGCCGCCGCCTGGACGTCTTCGCCGAGACCGCCGACGGGTTCCGCATCGCCGAAGCCGACCTCGCGATCCGCGGTCCGGGAGAGCTTCTCGGCACCCGGCAATCGGGGGTGCCGCTGTTCCGGATCGCCGACCTGCTGGCGGACGAAGAATGGCTCGCGCGCGCCCGGGACGACGCCCGGGAGCTGCTGGAGCGCTGGGACGATCCGGAGCTTGCGGCGCTAAAGGCGAGGATCGAATCGCGGGTAAGGCGGCGAGCTGGGGCGTTGGACGCCGGATGATTCATTCAGTGCGGTGCCTGCCACGTCGACGACGTTTCCTTACATGATGCCCTCACATGATAGAGTCGATGTATGGCAACTCAGCTGAGCGTCTCTGTAGTTACCGAAAGAGGGCAGGTTTCGATTCCGGCGCAACTCCGGAAGGAGCTTGGGCTCGAAAAGGGGCGGCGTCTATCCTGGGAAAAATCCGGCGAGCACGAGATCCGCGTGGTCGTACTTCCCGACGCGGAGCCGCGAGGGGCGATGGCCATGCGCGGATTCGCCCGAACCTTTAGATCCACCCGCAGCTCGGAAGACTGGATGAAGGAGCTTCGAGAAGGGGAGGAGTGATGGCCTGGGTGGTCGACACCTGCCTCCTGATCGATGTTCTCGAGGACGATCCGAATTTTGGGATTTCAACCGCGGAAGCTCTAGACGCGCATGCCGCCGATGGCCTCGTGCTCTGTCCCATCTCCTATGCCGAGCTGGCCCCGGCGTTTCGAGGCGACAAGGCGCTCCAAGACGAATTTCTGGTGGGCATCGGTGTCAATTACCTGCACGACTGGGGGTGGGAAGACACCCTCCGGGCGCATCAAGCTTGGAATGATCATGTCCGCCGCAGACGGGCGCGGGAGGTTGCCAAGCGTCCTCTGGCCGATATCCTGATCGGAGCCTTTGCCACTCGCTTCCAAGGCCTTCTGACTCGCAATCCGTCCGATTTCGCTCCGATTTTTCCGGGCCTGGACCTGCCGCCGGTTTCGCGGGCCAAAGAGCAGTGAGGGGGCCGAGTGGACCGTCCCGACCTTGCCCGCCGCCGCGAGCAGAGCCCACGCAGCGCCCCGCCTACTCCATCGCGTCGTAGTAGACCCCGATCGTCGCCCCTTGGGCGGCGTTGATGATCCCTTCCTGCTCGCACGGCTTGTGGCGGAGGAAAGCACCCGCGTAGGTTCCGCCGTAGTCGAAGGTCCCCCAGACGATGTCCTGCCAAGCGGGACGGCCCTTTGCGTCGCCGAGCAGGAAGGGGCGCGAATCGGCGAACTCCTGCACGATCCAGCCCTCCTCGGCGAGCGCCTGGTCGAGCTGTTTCTGCCAGGTGTCGGGGGGAGTGTTGCGCCCGAGGTGAACCGCCAAGCCCGAGGAGGAGAGCCCCGCCTTGAGCACCAGCCGGTCGCGATGTTCGATGACCAGGTCGGGCAGGTAACCGCGCTCGCCGCGAAAGTCGGTGAAATCGCCGACCACCCGCCGGGTCCAGGGGAAATGCCGGCGCACGATCTCGGCGTCTTCGGCGCCGAGGTCGCCGCTTCCCTCCAGCTCGGAGAGCAGCGCGAGGTTCGTCTTATCGGAGAGCAGCGTTGAGAGCGGTCCGTTCCAGGCGAACGCCGTGCCGGCCATCAAGGCGGTAAAGACGCTGCGGCTGAACTGGGTGGGAGAGGCATCGAGCACGAGCTGGATCGGCAGCCCGCCGACCTCCAGCCGCCCGGAGCGTTCGATCACCTGCTCGGGCCGGCAGAGGACCACCCGGCCCGCGACGCCGGGCATCCGCTTTTCCAGCATTGCGCGATAGCCCCGATCGACGAATGCCGTGAACGGCTCATTGATCACCTCGCCGCTGGTCAAGGCGAGATTCAGCTCGCCGGACGCCGCGAGGCCGCGGGCGCGGCCGACCTCAATGAAATGGACGTACGACTCGTCGAGCGGATCGGTGAGCGACACTTTGGCGCTCTGTTGGTCGAGAAAGCGCGCGAGCGGCGGCACGCGCCGGTAGCGGCCGTGCCAGCCGCCGACCTCCCAGCCGCCTAAATTGCCGGCGGCGTTCACCTCGCACACCTGCAAACCCTCGGCGGTCCAGATCAGGTCGGCGCGGGAGACCATGTCTTTCAAGCAGTCGGTCTTGGTCACCAGCGCGGCGATCAGTTGCGCGATTTCTTTCGGCATGCGATAGAACTCCGCGAGCGCCTGCGGGTCGAGGGCGAAGACACGGCTCGGGATTTCGCACACCAGGCGGCAGACGTCGGTGGTCGCCCGCGCCAGCTCCTGTTTCGCGGCCGGTCCTAGGAACATCAGCCATCGCTGGAGGTCGTAGCGCAGAAAGGCATCGCGTTCGGTGAGCGCGGCGAAGGCGGCCTCGTCGCGGCACTCTGGGTCGGCGAGGAAGAACTCGGCGAAGCGTTGCTGCACGGCGGACCACTCGCCCTGGTCGCTTAGCATCTGAGGGGTGGCTTCCAAGGGCAATCCTCCGGGTCGGCGCAGTTTACCGCGAACCCCGGACCTTGGCGGCGGGGGGGGCGTGCCGATACAATCGTCCCATGAGCAGCGAAAGTCAGGTTCTTGTGCGTCAGATCGACGATCTCGACATCTCGGCGGTGGTGGCGATCGACGAGCGGATCGGCGGCGCCTACCGGCCGGAAGTTTGGGAGCGCCGAATCAGTTATCACCTTCGTCGCGATCCGGAAACGGCGCTCGCGGCCGAGCACGAGGGAGAGGTCGTCGGCTTCATGCTCGGCGACGTGCGCTCCGGCGAGTTCGGCCTGGAAGAGCCGACCGGCTGGATCGAAGTGGTGGGCGTCGATCCCCGCACCCGCGGGCTGGGGATCGGGAAGAAGCTTGCCGAAGAGATGTTCGCGCGCTTTCGCGCCCGGGGCGCCGCGAGCGTGCGAACGCTGGTCGAGGACGATCGCGAAGAGCTGGTCAAGTTCTTCGGCTCGGTCGGCTTCGAACCGGCGAAGCTGACCGCGCTGGTACGAGCGATCTGACCTGACCTGATCGGATCTGATCGGATCGGATAAAAAGCGAGCAGGACGGCCACCCTGCCGAGGAGCTATAGAGACGATGAGCCAGAGAACCGAAGAGCTGCCAGCTAAGTTCCACGGCGCCGTAATCAACTGGCGCGAGGCCTACCTGCCCGATTTTCCGCTGCTGATGGAGAGTTGGGAGAAGTTCTTCCCGACCGAGCCGAAGTTCAAGCTCTGCGCGTTCCGCCAGTTGGGGATGTGCACGACCATCGAGTGCGGCGAGCACACCGGCAAGCCGAAATACCAGAAGGCGGGGGAGATGACTCCCGAGACGGCGCACCACCTGTACGGGGCGATCCGCGCCCAGGCCTCGACCGAATTCGGCTCGATCCAACAGCATCGGCTCACCCTCGCCCGCGCCCAGAACGAAGAGGAGCAGTTCTGGGTCTTGCGCATGATGGCCGAAGAACTCCGGCACGGTTACCAAATGCTCCACCTGCTGGCCGGGGACGACTGGAGCAACGTCACCTCCGAGAGCACCGAGCAGATGATCGAGGGCATCCTCTCGATGAACACCGGCTCACACCTGCTCTCCGCGTTCAACATCGACTTCGATTCGTTCGTCGACAGCGTAGTGTTCTGCGGCTTGATCGATCGGGTGGGCAAGTATCAGCTCTCGATGCAGAAGGTAAGCGCCTACCAGCCGATGGCGGAGAGCATGCCGCGGATGCTGCAAGAAGAAGCTTTCCACCTCGCGGCCGGCGTCGTGCCGATGCGCCGCTGGGTGACCCGCGCGGCGGCGGGCGACGTGACGATCACCGTCTCCGCGCTCCAAAAGACGATCAACAAGTGGTTGCAGCGCGGTCTCGAAATGTTCGGCGACGAGCGCGGCGGCGCCTCGAACGTCAAGATGGGCCTAAAGCCGCTCAAGAACTACGAGGCGCAGCAGCAGTATCGCGACGAGGTGGGCAAACTGGTCCGCGACCTGAACATGCGCCATCTGCGCGCCCGGGTGCCCAGCCTCTCGATCGGCGAGGCGGAGAAAACTCTCGACCGCATCCTCGCCGGCGAGGTGCTCGAGGGGATCGGGCGCGACGACCTGCTGCGCCTGCCCCACGCCGATTTCTTCCGCCGCCGCGGCGCCCCGGCGTTCACGATGATCGGCCGCGACGGCGAAAAATTCGACGACCTCGTGGCCTACGCCAAGCATCTGGCGCAGAACCTCCCCGAGTCATATCTCGCGAACCGCGACTTTTCGGAATATCTCGACCTGCTGGCCCAAGTGACGCGCGGCGAGACGACCGCCGAGGCGGCCGCTGCCAAATCGCCGACTCTACGGCGCGTCGGCGGCGCCTGCCCCTGCTCGAAAGCCGTTCGCTGGGTGGTCGACGATCCGGCCCCCGCCACCCCGGTTCTCGTCAGCGCGTGATCGCTCGGCCCATCAACGGCGAACGGGAGGGGAGGCCGCAATGAAGCTCTTCGATCGGCTGATCGTCACGGGTCTGCCCCTGGTCCCCAAGGGACTCGTCGGCAAGGTCGCCGCCCGTTACGTTTCGGGGGAGATGCTCGACGACGCGATTCGCACGATCCGCGAGCTGAACGCGGCGGGCGCCATGGTCACGCTCGACCTGCTCGGCGAAGAGGTCGCCGAACGGACCAAGGCGACCGCCTCGGTCGACGAGTACTTGCGGATCTTGAGCCAAGTTCATGCGCTCGGCCTCAATGCGAACGTTTCGATCAAACCGACCATGCTCGGGATGAAGATCGACCTCGGCTTCTGCCGCGAGTCGATCGAACGGATCGTCGCCGCGGCCAAAGGGTTCGGCAACTTCGTCCGCATCGACATGGAAGACGCCTCGACCACCGATGCGACACTCTCGATCTTCCGCGAGCTGTTCGAAAAATACGGCAACGTCGGCGTCGTCCTCCAGGCCTACATGCGCCGCACGCTCGGAGACATCGCGGCACTGCCGGAAAAGGGCGTCAACATCCGGCTCTGCAAAGGGATCTACATCGAGTCGCGGAAAGTCGCTTGGAAGGGGTACGAGACGGTTCGTGCAAACTACGTCCAGGCGCTCGACAAGCTGATCCGCCAAGGGGTCTATCCGGCGATCGCGACCCACGACGAGTACCTCGTCTGCGCGGCGCTCGGGTTGATCGAAAAGCACGGCCTGGCCCGCGAGCAGTACGAATTCCAGATGCTGCTCGGGGTGGACGAAGAGCTGCGGAAGATCCTAATCGCCGGAGGGCACCGCCTGCGCGTCTACGTGCCGTACGGTCGCGACTGGTACCCCTACTCGATCCGCCGCCTGCGCGAGAACCCCGAGATCGCCCGCCACGTCATGCGCTCGATGCTCGCGGGCAAGTAGTGGGTCCCGCCCCATCGCCGGCTCCCGATCCGGATTCCTCGGAAGTGCCCTTTCCGGATTCCCCGTCCGGCCATTCGCCCGAAGCGGCGATCCGGTTCATCGTCGATCTCGCCCGCGCGCTCCATCGCTACGGCACCACGGCGCACCGGCTGGAAAACGCGCTCCAGGGCGTCGCGCACCGGCTGGGCCTCGAAGCGCAGTTCTTCTCGACTCCCACGGCGGTCTTTCTTTCGGCCGGACTGCCGGGCGAAGAGGCGAAGACGGTGCTGATTCGCGTCCAGCCCGAGTCGATGAACCTGGAGCGGCTGGCGTTGCTCGACGGCTTGGCCACCGAGGTCATGCTCGGCGAGGTCACGGTCGAGACGGCGGGGGAGCGGATCGCCTCGATCAACACCGCCCCCCAGCGCTACGGCCGCGCGCTGATGCTCACCTCGTCGGCGTTCGCCTCGGCCACCCCGGCGCGCTTCTTCGGCGGCGGCTGGCGCGAAGTCTTGGCGGGCGGAATCCTCGGTCTGCTGATCGGCCTGCTCGGTCTCTACTCGGGTCCGCGGCCGTGGCTCGGCCGCCTGTTCGAGCCGATGGCCGCGGCGCTCGCCTCTTTCCTGGCGACCTTCGCCGCGGCGCACGGCGGCCGGATTTCGGTCTATATCGTCACCCTCTCGGCGTTGATCACCCTGGTGCCGGGGCTCTCGCTCACGGTCGCCATGTCGGAGCTGTCGACCCGCGACCTCTCCTCCGGCAGCGCGCGGCTCGCCAACGCGCTGATGATCTTCCTGGCGCTCGCGTTCGGGGTGGCGTTTGGAGCGCAGCTCGCCTCGCTGCTGATCGCCGGAACGCCCGCCGTGGGGTTGATCCATCCGATTCCACTGCCGGACTGGACCGAATGGGTCGCCCTGCTGATCGCACCGCTCGGCTTCGTCGTCCTCCTCCGGGCCAGTCCGCGCGACATCCCATGGATCTTGATCGCCGGAATCACCGCCTATTTCGGCGTCCGCCTGGGAGCCCGAGCCCTCGGTCCCCAGCTCGGCGCCTTTGCCGGAGCGGTCGCGGTGGGCGCGGGCAGCAACCTCTACGCCCGTTTCCTCGATCGGCCCGCCGCGGTCGTGCAAGTCCCCGGCATCCTCTTCCTGGTCCCCGGCAGCATCGGTTTCAAAAGCCTCGCCGCCTTGCTCGACAGCGACGTCGTCTCGGGCATCGAGACGGCGTTCCGCATGACGCTGGTCGCGATTGCCCTGGTCGCCGGGCTCTTAGTCTCGAACGTCGTGGTACCCCCCAGAAAAGCGCTGTAAGCCTGGGACCGCCGAGCACCAGCTCGGCATTCGAAGCAGCCGAGATTCGGCGCCTGGCGCACGCCGTTCGCTTCGGAGGCTTCGCCTTATACCCGTGTGAGAAGCCTGTAGACACACCAAAGATAGCCGAGAAGGGAGGCGGTTCGAACGGCTTCTCTCTGCTGATTCCAGGACGCGAGCAGGTCCCGAAAAGGAGTGCCCCAGAGCAGCCAGACGGACAAGATCGCCGCCGCGCCGAGAAACACAGCGGTCAGGGCTTTCTCGGTTTCTTTCTTTTTTTGCAACGGTGCAGACCGACTGGCCAGCTCGGCCAGGGTAAACGCGAGCGCCACTCCAATCAGCGGTGGAATCGTGGCCACCCACAAATACGCCGGCTTGTTCCATGCGACCAGCGGGAGGGCCACAGCCAGAATTCCGAGGGAGGTGAGCCAACCTACAACGCATGTGATTGGGCCGGAGTGCTTCCGGAAAAGCGAAAACCGCTCGTCCTGGTAATTGTCGGGGTCAGACTTCGTTTCAAGAAACGCCGCGAGATCTTCGTCTTCCATCACCGCGAAGCGGGCAAGATTGGGCCAGTTTTTCTCCTCGATCGCGGCGGCGTGCGCCCCTTTTCTGAAACGAAAGGTCTTCACTGATTCCGAGTCGGGGAACCCCTCGATTCCCGCTCCGCCTAGGCTGGGGCCGAACAGGTTCCGCAAGGGCAAAAGGTCCGCGATCCGGGGAAAGATGCCGACCACCCAGTCCGTCGTCGCGGCGTAATTCAAAACATGCCCGACCTGTTTCTTGTATAGGTCCCATTGGAACTTCGAGGAGACGACGCTGCCAGCAAAAGCCAGGCGATCGAATTCCATCAACGGAAACCGCTCCACGGCATGCGCGGCGAGGTAGGTCCCGTTGCTGTGGCCGATGTACGAGAACTTCGCGGACGGGAAACGGCGCCGCGCCTCGACATACTCTTCCGCCAACCAGTTCACTTTGGCTAGCCGCTGGGGGTAAAGCAGGAACTGGAGCATCGAGAAGTACCCGTAGCTGCTGGTCACGGCTTCGATCTGGTCACGAGTATGTCCCCTGGAGACATACTCCTGCTTCGAGCGAATTGCGATCTTCTGCGTCCAGTGGCCTTCGTCGCGGATTCCGTGAATGACGAAGACGACTCGCCGAACTTCCGGATTCGGGGGGATGGGATCGGTATCCCAGGGCTCGATCGCGAACTTGGACGACTGAATTTCACGGAGTTCGCCCAATGCCAGAGCCAGGGCCTCCTTGCGCAGGCCTCCGTTCTCAGCATCCTCGAGATCTAGGATCGAGACATGATCGGAAAAGGGGACCTCCAGATAGACCGTATTCGATCCGATGGCGGTATCGACCGTGTCACGCCAGGAGACCAACTCGTCGGTCGATCCCAGAAGTTGCACTACCTCATGGTCCACGTCCGAGTGTTCTCTCCGAACGGCGAGCCAAGACAGGCGCATTCCGACGAGGAAAGGCGAAGACCTCCGGAGTTGGGTGATCCAGAGCGGACGCGCTTTGCGGAGAGCCACCAGACTCCTCAGCCTTTCCCAGAGCCCGATCAGAGGGATCAGCAGGAGGCCCACCGACCACGAGAGTTTCTTTCCGAGGGGTAGGTGATGAGACAGCTGCCAGCCTCGGCTCAACGGGGCGATCAACACCAGACGCGCCCCCTGAAGCGGATCTTCCTTCCAGGAGAGGAGATAGATGGTCTGCGCGAGAACGCCGCCCGCACTGTGCCCTACGAGCAGAACTCGTCGGTATGAATGAGCGGAGAGAACGGCTCTCAGTTTGCGGAGAACCTCGCGGGCGAGATCGTCTAAGTCGACGCAGGCATTCCAGGCAAACGGCAGCTTGGGGACCAAGACGTAGCTCGAAGGAAGCTGTTCAAAAATCATGTCTGCCACCGCGGCAACGGTCTTAGGAGTCGAGTTCAAGCCATGAAGAAGGAGTATGCAGGACTCAGCTCCAGGTACTCCTCGCACCTCCTCCCAGTCTTCATTCTTTGAAGGCATTCGGTTCCTCCCTCTCGCGCGCGAGCACGGACTTCATTAGACGGTGGCACGATGAAAATTCCGGCCTCCAGCCCGGCCGAAGCGGCCTCGTAAAGCCGCTAGCGGCTGCTGCCTGCGACTCTTCGGCCTTCGATAGTGGCTATCTGGCCCCGGATCGCTGCATCGCCCGTGTATTCCCGTTATCGGCGCCTGGATTGAGGGCATCCCTCCTCGAAAGCCGCTATCTCCCGCTGAGCCCGACGTGGCGGCGCCGGATCGCGGCTGCCGGTCTCGGATAGCCGCTATCAGCCAAGGGATCACGCGTTTTTCCTCTCGAATCCCGCTTTCCGCGCCGGACGCCCGAATCCAGTGGCGGAAAGGCGCTATCGGCCGTCACGCCGCGAGCCCGGCGGGCGCGCGAGCAGGCGCCCGGCTCGCCAGCCCCTCCCCGTGGTATCCTCCCAGGTCACGCCGTGCAAGCGGCGTCCATCCGCCGGGAATTCCGCGCGACAGTTCAAATGGAGATCGAGCCGGGCCGCGTCGCTCTTGCGGTGGGGCCGAGCCTCGGATAGGGAGAGCGGGTTCGCTCTCTCCGAAGGAGTATTTGTGACCCGCGAACACAACGCCAATAAAAATACCGCCCGCCGCGAGGACGTTCGAAACCTCGCGATCATCGCCCACGTCGACCATGGCAAGACCACTTTGGTCGATGCCATGCTCTGGCAGAGCGGCATCTTCGGCGCCCATGAGCACATCGTCGAACGGGTCATGGACTCGAACGATTTGGAACGGGAGCGGGGCATCACCATTCTCGCCAAGAACACCGCGGTCATGTTCCGCGGCACCAAGATCAACATCGTCGACACCCCCGGCCACGCCGATTTCGGCGGCGAGGTGGAGCGGACGCTCAAGATGGTCGACGGCGTCATGCTGCTGGTCGACGCTTCGGAAGGCCCGCTGCCGCAGACCCGCTTCGTGCTCAAGAAGGCGCTCGAAGCGGGGCTCGCGCCGATCGTCGTGATCAACAAGATCGACCGCCAGGACGCCCGCGTGTCCGAGGTGGTGAACGAGGTCTACGACCTGTTCATCGACCTCGACGCGACCGAAGACCAGCTCGACTTCCCGGTCCTTTACGCGAACGCCCGCGCCGGGCGTTGCCGGACTGAGGCCGAAGGGCCGGAGACCAACCTCCAGCCGCTGTTCGAACAGATCATCAAGTCGGTGCCCGCCCCGACGTACGATCCCGATTCGCCGCTTCAGATGCTGGTCGTCACCCTCGACTACGACGACTACGTCGGGCGCCTGGCGATCGGCCGAGTGTTCAACGGCACGATCAAGAAGGCGCAGGAAGTGGCGCTCTGCGAGCTGAACGGCAAGATCAGCCCGGGCAAAGTCGCGCAGCTCTACGGCTACGAGGGGTTGAAGCGGATCGACATCGCGGAAGCCGGTCCGGGCGACATCGTGGCGATCGCCGGCCTCGACCCCGTCTCGATCGGCGAGACCGTCACCGTGCGCGACGACCCGCGGCCGCTACCCGCGATCCACGTGGACGAGCCGACGATCGCGATGGTGTTTTCGGTCAACGATTCGCCGTTCGCCGGTCTCGAAGGCAAGCACGTCACCTCGCGCAAGCTGAAAGAGCGGCTGGAGAAAGAGATCCTCACCAACGTCTCGATCCAGGTCGAGCCGGGCGACACCCCTGATGTGTTCAAGGTCGCGGGGCGCGGCGAGCTGCAACTCGCGATCCTGATCGAGATGATGCGCCGCGAAGGGTTCGAGCTGGCGGTCGGCAAGCCGGAAGTTTTGACCCGGCACATCGATGGCGTTTTGCACGAGCCCATGGAGCACCTGGTGATCGACTGCCCGGAAATCTCGATCGGCGTCGTCACCCAAAAGATCGGCGAGCGTAAGGGGCGGATGATGAATTTGGTCAACCACGGCTCGGGTCGCGTGCGGATCGAGTTCCGCCTGCCGTCGCGCGGGTTGATCGGCTTCCGCGGGGTGTTTTTGACCGACACCAAGGGGGCGGGCATCATGAATCACCTGTTCGACGGCTTCGCGCCTTGGCAGGGGGAGATCGAGCACCGGGCGACGGGCGTGCTTATTTCCGACCGCAACGGCAAGGCGACCGCCTATGCGATCGAGCATCTCCAACCGCGGGGCGAGCTGTTCGTGGCGCCGACCGACGAGGTCTACGAAGGCATGGTGGTGGGGGAGCACAGCCGCGACAACGACCTGGACGTCAACGTAGTGCGCGAAAAGAAGCTCACCAACATGCGAGCTTCCGGCTCGGAAGATCTGGTCCGCCTGGTGCCGCCGCGGCTGATGAACCTGGAGCAAGCGCTCGAATTCATCCGCGAGGACGAGCTGGTCGAGGTGACGCCAAAAGCTTTTCGGTTGCGGAAACGGATCCTTCAGGCCAATCGCCGGAAGTAGTTTCGAAGCCCCGTTTTTTGGGTCGAGCTATACTCAGCTTAGTATTTCTCGCTGAGGATGCGGCCGCGTGGGCACCGCCCCGCGGCTTTCGTTCGATCCAACCGGAGGCCTTATGACCAAAACCCGTCTGGCGGCGAGCGTGCTCGCCGTCGCCCTGCTCGCCGGTCCCGTAGCGGCCCGCGCCGTGATCTGCACGATCGACGACGTGCCCGCGGCGACCCTGCTGTTGCCCTATTTCGAGGTCGACCTCGATCAACCCTGGGGCGTGAACACCCTGTTCTCGATCAACAACGCGTCGGCGTCCGCGGTGCTCGCCCACGTGGTGCTCTGGTCGGACCTGTCGGTGCCGACGTTCGACTTCAATATCTATCTGACGGGCTACGACATCCAGACGGTCAGCGTCCGCGACATCTTCAACGGCACGGTGCCGCGCACGGCATCGGACGGCCAGGACCCCCAGGACACGATCAGCCCGCAGGGGGCATTCTCCCAGGACATCAACTTCGCGAGCTGCACCGGCCAACTGCCGCCGCCGAGCGTGCCGGCCTCGTTCGTCACCCATCTGCGGGCGGCGCACACGGGCAAGTTCTCGGCGATCCTGAACGGCTGCGCCGGGCGCGACCTGGGCGACAACATCGCCCGCGGCTACATCACGGTCGACACGGTGAACAACTGCACGCTGCGCTTCCCGGGCGACACGGGCTATTTCGCCTCCGGGGGCTCCGGCGACGCGACGAACCAGAACGTCCTTTGGGGCGACTATTTCTACGTCTGGGATCTCGCGAACACGGCCCAGGGCGAGACGCTCGTCCACATCGAAGCTTCCGGCACGAATCCGGAAACCTCGACCTCCGGCCAGTACACGTTCTACGGCCGCTATGTGAACTGGACCGCGGCCGACAACCGCGAGCCTCTGTCCACCAATTTCGCCGCGCGCTACGTCAACGGCGGCGCGTTCGATGGCGGCACGGACTACCTGGTCTGGCGCGATTCGAAGGTCGACCAGAACGCGTTCAAGTGCGGCACCGTGCCGACCTGGTATCCGCTGTCGCAGGAAGGGATCGTGGTGTTCGACGAGGCGGAGACGCCGGAGGTGCAGCAGGTGCCGCCGTTCTCGCCGCCGCCGCCGGGCGATTTCCTGATTCCGTTTCCGGCCGAGGCGCAGCGGACGGCGATCGACGGCGAGGATTTCCCGGTGTCGTTCGATTTCGGCTGGATCTTCCTGAACCTGAACACCACCGTCGCCTCGGCGGGATCCAATCCGCCCGAAGATCCGGCGGCGGCGCAAGCCTGGGTGACGGTGGTCATGGAGGCTTCCGGCCGCTTCAGCGTCGGGTACGACGCGATCCAGCTCGACGACGCCTGCCGGGCCGCCCACTTTGCTCCGGGCGGATTGCTCTAGTCGCTGCAGCCGTCGCGGGCTTCTTGGCCCGGTCCCAGTAAAAAAGGGCGGCCCCGTTTGCGGGGCCGCCCTTTTCACGTCAGGACGCCGACGGAAACTTCGTTGGCGTTCGTCCCTACTGGAAGAATCCGGAGACGTCGAGGATGACGTTCGTCGTGCCGGACGACTCGTTGAAGATCGAGATCGACTGCGAGGCATCGGCCGGTAGCGTCACGATCGCGTTGTTGGTGCGGGTTTGGTTCGCTCCGAAGTTAATCGCGCTGGTGAGCGGTAAGGCGGCGTCCGACGGATAGATCCGTAGATCTCCGGCGGCCGTCGGCGCTACGACCGTGATGTTCACCGCCAGGGCCTTGGCGGTCGACGGGATACCGCAGGCGCCGGCCGCGATGAAAGCGCGGGTGGCCGCCGGATCGAGGACCGGTCCGCCGAGCGGGCCGGAGGCACTGCGGGTGTCGAGGATTCGGCACGGGGTGAGGGTGTAGTAGTTGAACGAGTTCGCGGGGGCCGCCGTACACGAAGCCGGCTGGGCGACGTTTGCGATGTTTACCGAGTCGACGAACCAGCCGGTGCCTGCGACGCTGTCGTCGTCGCCCTCGCGCCAGCGAATCCGCAGCGTCTGGCCGGCGAACGAGCCGAGGTTGATCGACACCTGGGTGAGAGCGCCGATCGTTCCGGCGCAGTAGCCGCGCAGGGCGCCGATCGGGTTACCGCCGTTGATCGTGCCGTTGAACAGGCCGGCGGTGAAGTTGGCGTCCGGGATGGTGGTCCAGGTTACCCCGTTGGTCGAGTACTCAACCGTGCCGCCGTCCCAACAGGTGGCCGAGCTGAACTCGAAGTTGAACGTATGGAAGAAGCTCAACGTCGTCGTGGCCTGCACCTGGAACGCCGGGGAGACCAGGACGCGTTCGCCCGGGCTGGCCAGTCCAGGGGAGAACCAGGAGTGGGTGGGAGTCTGCGATTGTGCCGTGGAAAGCGTCCAGTCGTTGGCGCCCTGGACGGCGGTGTGGGTCCAGCCGGCGAGGTCGAATCCGCCCGCCGCTTCGAACGTGTCGACGAGGTTTACAGTGGCGACCGGTCCGGTCGGGGTGGCGCTCCGGCGGACGGTATTCGTGTCCGTATTGCCGTTGCTCGCATCCTTCGCCCGGACGACGTAGTAGTACGGGGTATTGAAGGTGAGCGGGCTCCCGTCATTGTAGGACGAGCCGGATACTCCGCTGACGAGCAGGTTGGCGCCGCTCGGGGTGAAGGTCGGGTTGGTCGAGCGGTAGACGTCGTAGGTGACCGGGCCGGCGCAGACCGCCGAGCCGGCTGCCCAGGAGACGGTGAGGCCGCAGGTGGCCGCCGCGTTGTTGGCCACGCCGGTAGCTCCGGAGAAGTCGGGAGCCGCGACGCAGGCGCCGGTACCGACCGCCTCGACGCAAGTCGTCTGCGGCGATTCGCAGACGCCGGTCGATTCGGTGCCGGAGATCTTGTACGCGTAGGAGATTCCGCCCGAAGTGGTGTTGTCTTGATAGGACGAGCCGGTCACGCCGATCGCGAGCGGGTTGAAGCCATTGTTCGAAGCGCAGGTGCCGCGCGCCCGGAAGATGTTGAAATTGGTGGCCGCCGGGGCGCCGTTGGTCCAGCTTACGGTGATTTGGTTGGGCGCCGTGGCCGAAGCGGTCCCGATCAGCGGGGAGCCCGGCGCAGTGCAGGGAATCGGCACGGCGCTCGCGCAGTTGCTCGGCGGCGCGCCGCATGCCTCGGTGCCGGTCGGGTGGGCGATGATCTGGTAGTTGTAGTTGAAGGAGTTGGCGACGCCCTGGTCGGTGAGATTGAGCGAGGAGACGTCGTTGGCGATCTTGACGAAGCCGGCGTTGCAGTCCAGCTCGTTGCGATAGATGTCGTAGACGACGCCGGCACCGGACGAAGTCCAGGACAGGAACATCGTGTTGTCCGAGGGGACCAGCGAGAGCGTGGGCGAGGTCGGGATCGTGCAAGCGGCGAACGTGGTGTTCGATCCCGCATCCGAGGCGCAGGCGATGTTGTGACGGTTGAACGCGGCGAAGATCGCGCCGCCGTGCGGCGTGCCGTTCGACAGGTTGCCGTCGTCGTCATCGGCCACCCGGAAGGTCCGGAACAGGGTACCCGCCGCGCAGCCGTCAGAGGTCCAGGTGGTGGGCATTGTGTTGCAGGTAAAGAAGCTGGTGGTGGTCGCCCGGGTCAGGTACCAGAGCCGGTCGGAGATCGACCAGGCGCCGCCGGTGCCGGGGCTTGGCAGGTCGCGGTTCGCGAGGTCCCAAAGTGCCTGCGACGAGATGTACGACTCGCAGTGCCCTTCGCGCTTCTTGGTCAAGGTCGCGTTGGCGATCGCGTTGGCGCCGCAGGGGCCGACGTAGTTCGGGTTGTTGACGCTGGGTTGCGGGCAGGTGGTCTGGGTGAAGTTCGCCGGGGTCGAGGCCACATTCGCAGTGTGCTTCGCCCAGTCGATGTCGCGGACTCCCGTGCAGGCGGTGCAGGTGTTGCCGTAACCGCCGCAGTTGCCGCCGAGGAAGCCCGAGCCGATGCAGGAGAGGTGGGTGGCGAGCGACGCGGTCCAGTCGCCGACCGTCTCGCCGCTGCCGTTCTCCGGCGGTGAGCCGGTGCCGTCGTTGCTGTCCAGCCCGTGGCCGTACTCATGGAGCGAGACGCTCGGCAGTTCGCCGGTGTTGCCGCAGCCGCCGCCCGACTTGAAGAAGTTGAGCGTCGAGCCGTTCCAATAGGCGTTGCAGGTCTGGTTCAGGTTGACGTTGGTGGTCAGCTGGGCGGAGAGCCAGGCCACCGCCGGGAGCCAGCCGCGGCCGACTTCCTTCACCCGGTTGACCCAATAGAACTGGGTGCGTGACGAGCGGGTGTTGCCCGCACCGCCGAAGCCCGGGGTCGAGCAGTCGCTGGCGGCCGAGGTGCCGAAATCGAAATTGCCCAAGCCGTCGGCGGCGAGCGAGATCGCGCCGCAGCTGTCGACCGGCCGGACGAACTGGCCGGTCAAACTCGAGGTGGTCGCGGCGTTGGTAAAGGTGTAGACGCCGGCCGAGTTGGTGAAACCGCCGGTCGAAATATTGGTGAACGGTACCGGCTTGCTGGTTTCGCCGAGCGAGGGCTGGACGAGCACGACGCCCCCTTTGGCTTGGGCATATTCGTTGACGTCGCCGAATTCGACGATCTTGCCCGTAAGGGCGTCGACCCGGGCGCGCCAGGTGCCGATCGTCCCTTTCCGCCGGAACGACAGCTCCCAGACCGGCAGCAGACCGTAGCCGGCGCCGGGCTGAAAGCGCTCGGGGGCCGCGGTGTCGATCTTGGCGCGGACCATCATCTTGAGCGCGCCCGCGCCGACCGGTGCGTCGAGGTCGGAGAAGCCGCCGATGTAGCTCGCGAGCGCCTGCACGGCCTCGTCCTCTGTCAGGCGCGGGAACGGAACGGCGAGGCCCGGCGGCGGTACGCCCTCGGTGCCGAACTGCACCATGTTGCCGTGGTTGATCCGGAACATGACCCGGGCGCCTTCGACCTTCCAGCCTCCGCGATAGACGTCGTAGTCGACGTACCAGAGGTAGTCCGACATCGGACCCGAGCGACCTTCGGAAAGCTTCAAGTCCTTGGCCTGAACCCCGAGCAGCCCTTCAACTTGGGGCAGGAACGAGCGGGCAATGCGGTCCATCGTGGCCAAGTCGACCGCGCCGGAGGCGCCGAGAAAGGGAGTGATGTCGGCGTCGGAGAGGTTGTTGCCCGCGCCCGGAATCCAGGGCCAGCCGGAGCCTTCGGCGTACTCCAGGTAGCCGCTGCGCCGGTCGACGTAGGCGGTCCAGGTGCCGCCCGCTGTGGTCTCGAAGCGGGACCAGGCGTCGGGTAGGTTCGCCGCGATGCCGGCGGGGGCCTGGTCGAGCAGGGCTACGGCGGGCGGCGGGCTCAGAGCTTCGCGGACGGTGGCCAAGCGGCCGAGCGGTCCGGGATCGTTCTTCTGCATCATTTGGGCCGAAGCGGTGGCCGCGAGCAGGGCGGCCAGGGAGGCCGCGAGCCCAGCCGTTTTCAAGGTCTCTCGATTCATGAACTTCCCCTATCGGTGAGGATCGAATTGCCTGGTGCGCTTCTAACAGGCTGGTGGTAGCCGAGTCAACCTCCGGGCCGTATTTCTTACATCAAGGCCGGGCTCGCGAAGCCGCAAAGTCGGCGCCCGGGGCCGGGGGGCAACCCCGGCCCGTTTAGTCATAAATCCCATCGGCGAACCAGTCGCCGGTCGTCCGGTCGCGAAACACCCGGTAGACACTGCCGCCGAACAGTTCGACATCCCAGTACTCCCGATCGGCCGGATCGTCGGTCCACCAGCCTTCCTCTAGAGCCCACGGACCCGCGGCGACCCGCACGCCGCCGCGAATCTCCAACCGGCGCGCGACGTCCTCGCCGCCGTTCGCGACCACCGGCCGCACTTCGATCGGCCGTGCGGTGATCGAAATCGCCGGATTCGCTACCGCCTCGGGGGCCGGTCCTTCGGTGATCACTTCGAGCGGCAACGGCGGGCGGAGCGCCCGGACGCCGAGCAGCCCGCGACCCTGGCGCGCCGCCGCGCGGTCCATGACCAGCGGCGGCGGGGGAGGGGCGAACGCGACCAGAGCGGCGCGCTCCGGCCGGTGGCCGTCGATCGGGCGCGGCGAGCCGACCCGTTCCGGGCCGAGCAGCGCGAACAGGCGCGCGAGGGTCGCCGCCAGGCGGTCGGGCGACAGGGCGGCGGGGCCGAGCAGCGAGAGCTGCGCCTCGCGCGGACGGTCGGGATGGGCGCGGAAGAGGAAACCGATCACCGGCGCGCCGGGCGGGTTCGCTTCGAGGTCGAGCCGGATCAGCGACAGGAGCGTTTTGACGTCGCGGCTGGGCGCCGGCAGTTCGATCGCGCGGCGCAGATTTCCCTCCGGTTCGAGGGTCAGGTCGAGCTCCAGCCGCAGGCAGGCGAGCCCCGCGCTCTCCAGCCGCTTGGTGAGCCGTTCGAGCGCCGCCCGGCCGATGAAGAGAAACGGCTCGATCGTTGCGAGCGGCCATTCGAGGCTCATCCCCTCTTCGAAAGAGGGGGGCGGCTCGCGGGGAACCAGCGGTCGCGGATCGAGCCCGCGCGCCACCGTGTGCAAATCGCTCCCCGAGCGGCCGAGGCGGCTCGCCACCTCCGCGGGCGGAAGACGGGCGAAATCGCCGATCGAGCGGACGCCCCAACGTTCGAGCGTCGAGGAGAGATCGACCTCCGGCGCAAGGCGCGCGAGCGGCAGCGGCGCCAAAAACGCCGCCTCTTCGCCCGCCGGGACGATCACCGGCGAGCCGGGCAGTCCCGCGGCGACGCGGGCGGCGAGCTTGCTCGACGCGATGCCCACCCGAACTGGAAGCCCCGCGGCGTCGGCCGCGGCGGCGAGATCGCGTCCGAGTGCGCGCTCCAGCCCGTCGGGATCGGGGGTCGCGGTCGTCGCGGCGCCGGAGAGCGAAGCGGCCCGCGGCAAACCGTCGAGATCGAGGAAGATCGTCCCGTCGCCCGCGCTCTCCACCCGGGGGGAGAAGGCGTCGGCGACCTCGATCAACGCCTCTTCCGCCGCACGCTCCGAGATCGCATCGCGCGGGCGCACCGCGAGCTTGGGGCAGAGCGCGCGGGCCTGGGGGAGCGAAAGCCCCGGCCGCACGCCGGCCGCGCGCGCGGCGCGGGTGGCGGCGACGATGCGGGCGGCCTGGCCGTTGCCTTCGAGGATCGCGAGCGCCTCGCGGATCAGCTCGGGCTCGCTGCGCAACCGGGCGGCGAGCGGAAAGAGCGGCACGGTGAGGCACGCCAGGCGGCTGCGGCCGGTCTCTACCCTGCGGCTCATGCCGAAGCCGCGAGCCGGGGGCGCTCGAAGAGGCGCACCGGCCGTACTTCCAGCGCCGGGGGAGTCAGGCACTCGGCGCTTCGCCACGAGGTTTCGGCGCTCTGCCCCGCCGAACCGCCGCGCCGCTTTTCCAGCACCAACCGGCCGCCGAGCCCGGCGAGCAGGACCGGGGAGGCGCCGGAGCGCAGCCAGCGCGCATTGCCCCGGTCGAGCTCGACGACTGCGGCCGCCGCGGTGCCGCTCGCCCGGTAAGGGGCGGAGACCAGGAGCGCTGCGCCGCGCGCCGCCGCCGCGCGCGTCAGGCGGAGCCAGGCCGCCTCGATGCCGCGCCCTCCCCGCAGGGGCGGCAGGCCGAGGTCGACCACCGCGAGCGGAAAACCCGCGCCGAGCAGCATCTCGGTCGCCGCGAGCGCCTGCTCGACGGTGCGCGGGCGCACCCAGAGCAGACGCGAAAGGTCGGCGCCGGCCGCCTCGGCGCGCGCCGGGTCGAGATGGTCGCCGAGGTCGATCAACGCCGCCGCCTCGCCCGCGCGGGTCGTGGCGGCGAGGACTTCGAGCACCAGCGAGAAGCGCCCGCTCGACCGGCCGCCGACGACTTCCACCAGCTCGCCGCGCGGCAGCCCGCCGTCGAGCAGACGATCGAGGACCGGCAGCCCCGTCGGCATCAGCTCGCGTTCCGCCTTGCCCAGCAACTGGCGTGCGCTCTGCATCCGATCCCGCAGATCCTGGGGAAGCGCGCGAGGGCCCAGCGGCGCGCGGGAGCCAACGTTTGCCGGGATCTCAGGGACCTCGTCCGGTATATCGAGATAGGCGGTGCGGACGGCGTGAAGCATAGAGCGAGAGTAGGCGCAAGAAGGGCGTAAGTCAATCGTAAGTATTTCATCTTTAATGACTTCCACGGAAAACCAGGTGATGCGCGGAGCGTAAAAGCAATCGGCTTGTGGGTCTTGGTGCTCGATCGAGAGAACCGGAAGAAAGCGGTGCCGAGAGATACAATCAATCCCACGATGAGCCTCGCCGACCTCCGCCGCGAATACACCGCCTCCGGCCTCACAGAGGCCGACGCCGGAGACGACCCGCTCGACCTGTTCCGCCGCTGGTTCGCCCAGGCGCTCGAAGTCGACCCGCACGACGCCAACGCCATGACGCTCGCCACCGCGGACGAGGCGGGCCGTCCGTCGGCGCGGATCGTCCTGCTCAAAGGGTGCGACGAGCGGGGGCTCACTTTCTTCACCAATTACGACAGCCGCAAGGGGCGTGAGCTAGGGCAAAACCCGTACGCCGCGCTCACCTTCTTCTGGCCCGCGCTCGACCGCCAGGTGCGGATCGAGGGACGGGTCGAGCGGACCTCGCGCGAGGAGTCGGAGGAGTACTACCGCAGCCGCCCGCGCGGCTCGCGCCTCGGCGCCTGGGCCTCGGCGCAATCGCGCACGATCGGCGGCAGGGAAGAGCTGGAGCGGGCGGTCGCCGCCCTCGAAGCGCGCTTTCCCGGCGAAGAGATCCCCTGTCCGCAGTTCTGGGGCGGATTCCGCCTAGTGCCGGACACCTGGGAGTTCTGGCAAGGGCGCCCGAGCCGGCTCCACGATCGGCTCCGCTATACCCAGGACTCCTCCGCGGGTGGATGGGTGCGCGAGAGGCTGTCGCCGTAAACGGGGACACCATTGAAGCCTTCGAAGGAGAAGAAATGAGCCTGCTCCTCTATGAGCGTGTCGCGCTCAAACGCGATCTTGCCGAGCACAACCTCCAGAGGGGAGATGTGGCGACACTTCTGGATTTCGTCCCGCATCCGGACAAGGGCGAGCCGGGTTGCGTCGTCGAGGTTTTCAACGCATTGGGAGAGTCCATCGCCGTCGTCGCGGTTCCGGAGTCTGATTTGGAAAGCCTCCGGGCGGATGAGGTTCTCGCCGTCCGGCCCCTAGCCCGAGCGGTCTAACGCTCAGCTTCTCGAAGCGCTTCTCGAAGAGACCTGGCGTACCGCAGGCCGAAGCGGTTGCGGGATGGTGTTCTTGGCGGGGTGAGGCTCCCCTCGGAGTGGCAATTCCCGTTCCTTCCCTCTGGTAGAGCATAGAATCACAGCGAGTGGAGGAGAACACGCGATGGCTGCTGGAGGTGACGGAGTGAGTTCGGGCGCGATCAGGAAGTGCATTGCATTGCCGAACGGCGCTCGCTTCTACCGTTGTGCCCTTCAGGTCAATCCACACGGATACGCAGAGACCTTTCGAGGTAGACCAGGCAACGGTGATGCCGCCACCTATGTGAAGGCTATCGTCGAGAAGGCCGCGGAACTCAAAATCTCGGTACTCGCCATCACCAATCACAACGATGTAACTAGTGTACCTGCGTTCCGGAGAGCGGCGGAGGCTTCCGGCATTCACGTCTTCCCTGGTTTCGAGCTTTGTTCGAGCGAGGGTATTCATGTCCTCTGCCTCTATCCGCCGACTGCCGAGCAGGACCAGCTCGAGCGGTTTCTGGGGGAATTTGGGATCCGGAACACGGCGCCTTCTTCCGACCTCTCGAACAAGAGCTTTGTGGAAATTCTGCGGCAGGTGCTGGCGCAGGGTGGCGTCACGATCGCGGCTCATGTGACCACTAATAAGGGGCTGTTCAGGGTTCTTAGCGGTCAAGCCAGGATCAACGCCTGGCGGGACGATGCCTTGCTCGCGATCCAGATTCCCGGCCCGGTCGAGGATCTGCCTCAGGAAGATATTCAGATCGTTGAAAACAGGAACCCTGATTACCGCCGCGCCCACGCTGCGGAGGAAAGACTCGCCATCGCGGTAGTCAATGCGAAGGACATCGCGAATCCCGAAGACCTCGACGACCGTTCAGCATCCTGCTGGATCAAAATGTCCGAGGTGAGCATTGAGGGCTTACGGCAGGCCTTTCTCGATCCAGGTTCCCGCATCCGGCTCAATCCCAAAGTTGGCAATCTAGAGCCGGAGGAACACGCGGAACTCGTTGCACTGGCCTGGGAAGGCGGTTTCCTCGACGGTGCCGCGATTCACTTCAACCCCAACCTAAACGTCCTAGTCGGCGGGCGGGGCACCGGTAAATCGACCGTCGTCGAGAGCATTCGCTCCGTTCTGGCACTTGACGCCGTCGGCGACGAGGCGCGGAAGGCGCACGAGGGCATTGTGCGCCATGTGCTGAAGAGCGGTACGAAAATCTCTCTGCTCGTCCGCGCACACCGTCCGGCGGTTCGCGATTACCTCATTGAGCGGACCATTCCCAACCCGCCACTGGTGCGCGATGAGCAGGGCGAGGTCTCAAACCTCTCGCCGCAGGACGTGCTCCCACGGGTTGAGGTCTTCGGCCAGCACGAGATTTCCGAGCTCACCAAGAGCCGCGAGAAGCTTACGCGCCTGCTCGATCGCTTCGTCGAGCGCGACGAGTCGCTCCCTCGCCGCAAAGCCGACCTGCGGCGCGACCTGGAGAAAAGCCGGCGTAGTCTGCTCGACGCTCGAAGTGAGCTTCGGCAGATCGAGGAGCGCCTGGCCATGCTCCCTGGCCTCGAAGAGACGCTTGAGCGCTTTCGCGAAGCAGGACTCGAAGAGCGTCTCAGAGAGCAGAGCCTGCTGGTACGCGAGGAGCGCGTGCTCACCTCCATTCCCGAGCGCCTCGCTCCTTTCCGGGAGTGCTTGGAAAGCCTTAATCGCGAGATCCCCGTCGATCGGGTGTTCCTCTCGGCGAAGGCACTCGAGGACCTTCCCGGCAAGGCGATCCTTGAGCGTGCCAACGAGGTTTTTGCGCAGTTCGACCGAGATCTCGATCGCATCAAAATGGACTTGGAGCAAGCGTTAGAGCGTGCGGATCATGGAATCGATGCGGTGCAGGCGGAGTGGGCGACGCGCAAGAGCGAGGTGCAGGTCGCCTACGAGAAGATCCTTCGCGAACTCCAGAAGTCGCGGGTGGACGGCGAGGAGTTCATCCGGCTGCGCCGCCAGATCGAGGAGCTTCGACCGTTGCGCGAGCGGCACGGCTTGGTGCGGCGCCTGGAGAAGGAACACGCCGACCGACGCCGGGCGCTGCTGGCCGAATGGGAGGACTTCAAGGCCGATGAGTTTCGCCGCCTGGACCGCGCCGCCAAGAGAGTCAATCGAAAACTGCGCGACAAGGTGCAGGTCGAGGTCGTGGCAGCCGGTGACCGCGAGCCGTTGTTTCGGATCTTGCGCGACGAGGTCGGAGGTCGGTTGTCTGAAGCCATCGAGAGCTTGCGGGTGGCTCGGGACCTCTCTCTTACGCAACTCGTCGACGGGTGCCGGACGGGTAACGACGCTCTAATCAAAGCGTTCGGAATTACTCAGGGGCAGGCAGATCGCCTTACCAAGGCCGAGCCCGAGGTGCTGATGCGCATTGAGGAGCTCGAGTTGCCGTCAACCACGTCGATTCAGCTCAACACCGCGCCAGTTGGGGAGCCGCCAACATGGCAGCCACTCGAACAGCTCTCGACCGGTCAGAAGGCGACGGCGGTTCTCCTTCTGCTACTCCTGGAATCCGACGCACCGCTTATCGTGGACCAGCCGGAGGATGACCTGGACAACCGCTTCATCACAGAGGGAATCGTGCCGCGCATGCGCGAAGAGAAGCAGCGCCGGCAGTTCATATTTTCGACTCACAACGCGAACATCCCAGTCCTGGGGGACGCAGAGTTGATCGTGGGGCTCTCCGCATCCGGTGAGGCCGAGCACGGCCGGGCGCGCATCGCATCCGAGCACATGGGTTCTATCGACTCCCAGCCGGTGCGCGAACTAGTGGAGGAGATTCTTGAAGGTGGTAAAGAGGCCTTCGAGCGCCGCCGTCGCAAGTATGGATTTTGAAAGGGACCTGATCTTCCATGAACAAGACCGAGCTACGCGAAATCATCAACAATGGCGAGAACTCCGGGGTCGAGTTCAAGCGCGATACCGAGGAGCCTCGAAAACTCGCCAAAGAATTGGTGGCCTTTGCGAATCTAAAAGGCGGCCGAGTTCTTCTCGGCGTAGAGAAGGACCGGACGGTCTTTGGTCTGACGAGATTCGACCCCGGTACGGGCACCGGAGACACGCCTCGCAGCTACGACAAGCTCGAAGAGTGGGTCATGAACGCTTGCCGCGACAAGATCCGGCCCGAGATCATTCCTTATTTCGAGGTCATTCGCGATATCGAACCGGGACTGGACGTGGCAGTCGTAGAAGTGGAGCGCGGCTGGAGTGTGCATCATGTTTGGCACGATCAGCACCGCACGTACTACATCCGCGTCGGAACTCTTAGCAGGGAGGCGAGTCCGGAAGAGCTTGAGCGCCTCTTTCAGCGGCGTGGAGCGTTTCGCCTGGAGATTCGACCCGTCTCCGGCTCCTCGGTCGACGACTTAGATCCGCGTCGGCTCTCCGAGTACTTCGCTCGCATCCGTTCACAGGTCATCCCTGCTGAGGAGCCTTCACCGGAGTGGCGGGAGCGGACCGAGGCCGAAGCCAAGCGCGAGGAGCGGGAGCTGGCCGAAGCCGAATCCAGGCCCGAGGACGAGAGCCGCTGGCGTAAAGTCTTCGATCTTCGGCTGCTGGAGTGGCGGGAGGAGCAGCGCCAAGCTTTGGAATCCCTCCTGGTCAATACGGAGCTTCTCGACGGCGGCAAGCGGCATCCGGCCACCGTCGCAGGGCTATTACTGTTTGGTAAAAATCCCAAGCGCCATCTCCCTCAGTCCGGCATCGACGCTGTCGCCTACGAAGGTACCGAGAAGGACTACGCTGCCCGCGAGCGCGCTTCGCTGCGTGGGCCGATGGTCGTGCTGCGTGCTGCTGATGGATCTACGGCGGAAACCGGACTGGTCGAACAGGCGGTGGAGTTCGTCAGGCGCAACACCAGAGTGGACGCAAGCCTCATGGACGGAGCCCGCCGCGAAGAGCGCTGGACCTATCCTGAGGCGGCTGTGCGGGAAGCGGTGGTGAACGCCCTCGTACATCGTGACTACCTGCTTTCGAGTACGGACATCGAGCTGAGCTTGTATAGCGATCGGCTCGAGATCATCTCGCCGGGCCGCCTTCCCAACGGGATTACTACCGAGCGGATGCGCATTGGCTGCCGAGCCGCTCGCAATCAGCTCCTCAAAGACACGATGCGCGACTATGGCTACCTTGAGCACATGGGGATGGGTGTGCCGCGCAAGATATTCAAGTCGATGTTTGAAAGTAACGGTACAGAACCCGAACTGGTCGAAGAGGGAGAGAGTTTTCTCGTCCGACTTTGGAAGGACCCCAAGCCCGACTTCGGCCAGGCCAATTCCGGATGAGCGAAAGCCAACAGATCGCCCGGTGGCGGGCGGATACCCCCGGGTGCGCGGAGCGGATTCATCTCAACAATGCGGGCTCGGCGCTTCCCGTGGGTTTGGTGCTCGGGGCGCAAGTTGGATATCTCGAACGCGAGGCGCGGCTCGGCGGTTATGAGATCGAGGACGCGGAGATGGCGACCAGCGAGGCGGCGTATGGCCATCTCGCCCGGTTGGTCGGTGCCGCGCCACGGAACCTCGCGATCGTTGAGAACGCGACCGTCGGCTTTGCCCTCGCGCTTTCCGCGTTCGACTTTGCGCCCGGCGACCGGCTGGTGACGACGAACGAGGACTACCCGTCGAACCATCTGATGTTCCTTTCGTTGGCCGAGCGGCGCGGGGTGGAGGTGGTGCGCGCCGACGATCTGCCCGAAGGGGGGGCGGATCCCGCCTCGATCGCGAAGCTCGCCGCGCACCCGCGCTGCCGGCTGGTCGCGGTCAGTTGGATTCCTACCAACTCCGGTTTGATTCAACCGGTCGAGGAGATCGGGGAGGTCTGCGAGCGGCTCGGCGTTCCCTATCTGATCGACGCCTGCCAGGCGGTCGGCCAACTGCCGATCGACCTGGGCGCCCTCCGCTGCGACTACCTCTCCGCTTCGGCGCGGAAGTTTCTGCGCGGGCCGCGCGGAATCGGTTTCCTCGCGGTCTCCGATCGGGCGCTCCACCGGGGCGACTCGCCGCTGCTGCTCGACATGCGCGGCGCCGATTGGACGAGCGCCAGCGCATTCACCCGGGTCGATTCCGCCCGCCGGTTCGAGAACTGGGAGTTCAACTACGCGCTCGTGCATGGCCTTGGAGAGGCGGCGCGCTACGCGGTGGACGAAGCGGGGGAGCCGGCGGGGCGCCGCGCCGTGGCGCTCGCGGCCTACGTTCGCGAACGGCTGGCGGCGTTGCCCGGCGTCGCGATCGCCGACCGGGGGAAGAATCTGGCGGCGATCGCCACCGCCACCGTCGCGGGAAAAGATCCTCAAGAACTGGTGCTTGCGCTCCGCGACCGGGGGATCAACCTGCACGCTTCGAACCGGATCGCCTATTTTCAAGGAGGGGGCCGCAGTCGCAGTCTCTTTCGTATTTCTCCCCACTACTACAACACCGAAGAGGAGATCGATCGGGCGATCGGGGCGCTCGGCGAGCTGCTCGCGGCTTGAGCTGTCCCTCTTTCTTCGTCCGGCTACACTCCAGCCCTGGAGCCCGAAAGCTCCACCCTGCTACGGTTTAGCTGTCTGCTGCCACCTCTGAAAGAGCCCCGAGACCCAATCTTGCACGTACCGTCGTCCATCGAGCCGGTGGAAGAAGAAAACTGGGGCACGCCGCCGAACCTGAGGCCGGGGCTGGAGCGCGCGCCGCTGTCGTTCGGCCAAGAGGCGCTTTGGTTTCTTTCTCGGCTGGCCCCCGCCTCGCGCGCCTACCACCTGTGTGGAGCCGCACGGCTTCGGGTCCCCTTCGACGCGAAAACCGGCGAGGCGGTGGCGCGGGCGTTCGCCGCCCTGGCCGAGCACCATCCCGCCCTCCGCACGACGTTCGGCGAAGCGCCGGACGGCACCCCGGAGCAGCGGGTGGGCGGCGGTCCGGGCCTGGACTTCTCGCACGTCGTCGTCGCCTCGGAGGTCGATCTCGCCCTCCATTTGGCCCGGGAGCTGGACGCCCCGTTCGACCTCGAACAGGGGCCGCTGGTGCGCGCGGGGCTGATCACTGCTGCCGGCGAGACGGTCCTCTGGCTTGCCGCCCACCACTTGGTCGCCGACTTCTGGTCTCTCGCCGTCATGCTGCGCGATGTCGGGGTGGCGTATGCGCAGACGGGCGGCCGGCAGGCGCTGCTCGCCGCGGGCGATGGTGAGCCGCAGCTCTCCTACGCCGAGTGGTCGCGCTGGCAGCGCGAGCGGACCGCGGGAGCGGAAGGGTCGCGCGAGCTGGCCGCCTGGAAGGAAGCCCTGGCGGGCGAGCTACCGCGTCTGGAGCTGCCGACCGACCGGCCGCGCCGCGGCAAGGTCACGTGGGACGGCGGCGCGGTCGACATCCGCGTCGGGACCGAAGCCGTGCGCGCGCTCGGGCGGGTCGCTCGCGGCGCGAAGAGCAACCTGTTCTCCGCCCTGCTCGCGGCGTTTCAGGCGTTTCTTGCGCGGCTCTCCGGACAGAACGACCTGATCGTCGGCACGCCGACCACCGGCCGCTTCGGCGCGCGGGTGGCCGATCAGGTCGGCTACTTCGTCAACCCGGTGCCGGTGCGCGCGGACCTTTCGGGCGATCCGACGTTCGCCGAGCTGCTCGCCCGCCAGCGGCCGACGATCCAGGCGGCGCTCGCGCTCCAGGCCTATCCATTCTCGCGCCTGGCCGAAGAGATTCAGCCGGAGCGCGAGCCCGGCCGGTCTCCGATCTTCGACGCGGTGCTCGCCTATGAGAAGGCGCGCGGCGGCGAAGGGTTCTGGGGCTTCGCGCTCGGCCAGGCGGGCACGCGGGTGGACTTGGGCGGCCTCGCGCTCGAATCACTGCGGGTGGAGCCCTCCGGCTCGCCGTTCGATCTGTCGCTCGCGGTGTCCGAAGTGGCGGGGGAGGTGGCGGGCGGCCTCGCGGGATCGCTGCGCTTTTCGAGCGAACTGTTCGATCGCGCGACGGTCGAGCGTTGGGCGGCTCAGCTGGTCCGTCTGATCGAAGGGGCCGCGGTTGCCCCCGATCTTCGGCTCTCCGAGCTGCCGTTGCTCTCTTCGGCGGAACGGACCGAACTGCTCGCCTCTGGAGCCTCCGGCCCGTCGGCGGGCGCCGCGTTGTCGGGCGATCGTGCCCGACTCGATTCCGGTTTCGCCCAATGGGAGCAGCAGACGCCGGACGCCCTCGCGGTAGCCGATGCCGGTACGCGGTGGAGCTATCGCGAGCTGGGGGAGCGGGCGAACCGGTTGGCGCATCACCTCCGCTCGGCGGGCATCGCCGAAGAGATGCGGGTCGCCGTCTGCCTCGATCGCTCCGCGGGCCTGATCGCCGCAATGCTCGGTGTCTTGCGCGCCGGGGCGGCGTTCGTGCCGATCGATCCGGCCTATCCGGAGGCGCGCCGCGCCGCGATGATCGAGCTTTCGGGCGCGGCCGCCGTATTGACGTCCGAGTCGTTCGCCGGCACCTGGTGCGGCGCCGCTTCGGTCGTCCTGCTCGACGGCCTCTCGGGGCCAGCATCCGCACCGCCGCCTCGTCGGAGCGATCCCGATCAGCTCGCTTACGTGATCTTCACCTCGGGCTCGACCGGTACGCCGAAAGGTGTGGCGATCAGTCATCGCGCGGCGCTTCACATGGTCTCCTGGTATGGCGCGCGTTTCGGCTGGACGCCCGCCGATCGCGGCACTCAGATCGCCGGCCCGGGCTTCGACGCCACGGTGTTTGAAATCTGGCCGGCGCTCAGCATGGGCGCGAGCCTTCACGTGCCGCCGGACGAGGTACGCCTTTCGCCCGCCGCGCTGCTTTCGTGGCTCGCGGCGGAACGGGTGACGGTCGCATTTCTGCCGACGCCGCTTGCCGAAGCGTCGTTCGCCGAGCCGGTGCCGGAAGGTCTGGCGCTCCGCTACCTCACCGTCGGCGGCGATCGTTTGCATCGCGGGGCGCCGGCCGCGTTTGCGGCTCCGCATGATTTGCGGCTGGTCAACATGTACGGCCCGGCCGAAAACGCGGTCGTGACCACAGCGGGCGAGATATCGGCGGACGACCCGCAGCCTTCCATCGGCCGGCCGATCGACGGCGTTCGGGTCTACCTGCTCGATCGGTGGCAAGGCCTCGCGCCACCCGGTTCGGTGGGAGAGCTTGCCGCCGCAGGGACGGGCCTTGCCCGCGGCTATCTCGGCGATCCGGCGCAGACGGCGGAACGGTTCCGTCCCGATCCGTTCGGAGCGCCTGGCGAAAGGCTCTATCGCACGGGCGACCTCGCCCGGTTCCGGCCGACGGGCGAAATCGATTTCCTCGGTCGCCTCGACCATCAGGTGAAGATCCGCGGCCAGCGGATCGAGCTGGGGGAGATCGAATCCGCCCTCGCGGGCCTGCCCGAAATTCGCGAGGCGACGGTGCTGGTCCACCAGGTATCGCCAGGCGATCGCCGTCTCGTAGCGTTCGTCGTTCTCTCTCGGGAGCTGACGGATGCCGAACTGATCGAGCCGCTGCGGCGCCGCCTGTCGGATGCGATGGTGCCGCGGACCTTTGTGCGCCTGGAACGGCTGCCGGCGAATCCGAACGGCAAGGTCGATCGGCGCACTCTCGCTGTACTCGCCGCGCGGGCGGTCGCCGAGGAAGGGTCCGGAGGCATCGAAGAAGAAACCGCGCCACGCACCGAGACGGAACGCAGAGTCGCCGCGATCTGGCGGGAGCTGCTCGGCCGCGAGAGTGTCGGGGTGGAGGAGGATTTCTTCGCGCTCGGCGGCCACTCTTTGTTGGTGACGCAGCTCGCCTCGCGGATGCGGCGAGTCTTCGGGGTTGAGTTTCCCCTCGTTGAGCTTTTCGCGGGAGCGACCGTCGCCTCGATCGCGGCGCGGGTGGAACAAAAGCTCACCGAGGGGAGTGACGTCGAACGGATTGAGCGCGTAGCGAGACCCTCGGACGTCCCTCTGTCGTTTTCTCAAGAGCGGCTCTGGTTCGTCGATCGGCTGGAGCCGGGGAAGGCGACATACAACGTCGGATTCCGGCTTACGCTCGAAGGGCCGCTTTCGATCTCGGCTCTCGAAGCCGCACTCGCCGCCGTCGTCGCGCGGCATGAGCCGTTGCGCACCCGTTACGCGCAACCGGGTGATGTCGCTCGCCAGGAGATCGATTCTCCCTCGTCGAGTCTTCTCGTTCCTTGGCCGCTCATCGATCTGACGCTCGACGAACAAGCATCCACCGAAGAAGCGGCGCGAATCGCGAGGTCCCAAGGGCGGCGTCCGTTCGATCTCCTTAGAGGGCCGGTCCTACGAACAACGCTCGTAAGGCGTGGCCCGGATCTTCACGATGCGATCTTCACCTTTCACCACATCGCGATCGACGGCTGGTCGCTCTCGATCTTCTCCCGCGAGATCGCGGAGCTTTACGCCGCCGCGATCGAGAGTCGCGAAGCGCATCTTCCCGAGCTGCCGATCGCCTACGCCGATTGGGCGATCTGGCAGCGCCGCTGGCTTTCGGGCGACCGCTACCTACGCGAGCTCTCCTGGTGGCGGAAGCACCTAGAAGGAGCGCCGGAGGCGATCGACCTGCCCACAGACCGGCCGCGGCCCTCCGTGCCGAAACGCCATGCAGGCCAAGTCCGGCGCACGCTCTCGCCCCAGCTGTCGCAAGCGCTCGCCGCCCGCGCGAACGCCGAATCCTCGACTCCCTTCATGACGCTTTTAGCCGCCTGGGCAGGCCTCCTCTCTCGCCTGGGTTCGGGCCACGACCTGGTGATCGGCACTCCGATCGCGAACCGCAACCGCGCCGAAACCGAAGGGCTGATCGGATTCTTCGTCAACTCGCTGGCGATTCGAATTGTCATCGACGAAAAGGGCGGCCACGGGGGGCCGCACTTACGGGTTCTGCTCGACCGGACGAGGGAGGCTTCGGTGGGGGCGTTCGCTCATCAGGATTTTCCGTTTGAGCGGTTGGTGGCGGAGCTGGGCGGTGCTAGGGGAGGAAACGCCCCGCCGATCTATCAAGTTTCGTTCGCGTTCCAGAACCTGCCCGCTCCGGTGATGCTTCCGGGTCTAAGGACGACGGTCGAAGAGCTGGACGGCGGCAGCGCGAAACTGGATCTGGGGTTGGTGGTCACTCCGGTTGAGAAAGGGTTCGTTGCGCAGTTGGAGCTGAATTTGGATCTCTTCGATCCTGCGACCGGTGCCCGGCTGTTGGTTGGGTTCGAGCGGATGGCGGCAGAGCTGGCGGACCATCCGGAGCGGCGGTTGGCGGATGCGGAGCTTCTGGGACCGGCGGAGCGGCATCAACTGCTCACCGAATGGAGGGACGGGGATCTCGCGCTGGAGCCTCTTCTGGTGCATGACTACATCGCTCGGAATGCGCGGGAAAGGCCGGAGGGGTTGGCTCTGGAATCGGAGCACGAGCCGGGGCGGCGGTATACGTGGCGCGAAGTGGCGGCTCATACGGATGTTCTGGCTCGGCGGCTCGCGGGCCTGGGTGCCGGGCCGGAGCGGGTGGTGGGGGTTTCGTTGGAGCGATCGGTCGATCGGGCGCTTGCGATGTATGCGATCTGGAAGGCGGGGGCCTGCTATCTGCCGGTCGATCCCGAGCTGCCGGTCGAGCGGAAGGCGTTGCTGCTTGAAGATGCCGGGGCGGTGGTGGTGATGGTGAGGGCGATTCCGTCGGGGGATTTGGGGTGGATCGGGCGGGTCGCGCCGCTTCTTGTCAGTAAGAAGAGTGGGTTGCCGGTGGACTCCGGGCCGGAGGAGATTCCGCAAAGGGTGTTGCCGGAAAACCTTGCGTACGTCATCTACACCTCGGGCTCTACGGGGAAGCCGAAAGGTGTCGGCATTTCGCATCGAGATGGCGCGGGGCACTTCGCGGCGGCGGCCGGTTTCTATCGGATGGATTCGACGGATCGGGTGGTGCAGTTTGCTTCGGCGAGCTTTGACGTTTCGATGGAGCAGGTGGGAGTGGCGTTGGCCTCCGGCGCCACGTTGGTGGTGCGTGGGCCGGAACTGCCGCCGCCCGTGGAGCTTTCGGCTTGGATGACGCGGCACGGGATCACCAACGCAAACTTTCCGACCGCCGTGTGGACCGAGTGGAGCTGGTCGGAGGCGCCGTTGCCGCGAGATTTGCGGGTGCTGGTGACGGGGGGCGAGGCGATGACCCCGGCGGCAGCGGAGCGGTTCCGGTTGCGGCTGGCCGAGATGAAGAACCCGCCCGTCGTCTACAACGGCTATGGGCCGACCGAGACGGTGGTGACCGCCACCTGTTACGACCTGCGGTTTGGTCGTTTGGCGGATTCGGGCTCGGTGTCGATCGGCCGCCTGCTGCCGAAACGGACGGGGTACGTCGTGGATGCGGAGGGCCGGCCGCAGGTGCTCGGCGGAGTCGGTGAGCTGGTGCTCGGCGGGCTGCTCGCGCGCGGCTATCTCGATCGGCCGGACCTTACGGCCGATCGATTCCGTCCCGATCCCCTTACTGACAAAGACGGCGAGAGGCTCTATTGGACCGGCGACCGCGTCAGGCAGCGGGGCGACGGCTCGTTCGATTACCTCGGCCGCACCGACCAGCAGATCAAGATCCGCGGCTTCCGCATCGAGCCGGGGGAGATCGAAGCCGCCCTCGAATCTCACCCGGAAATCAAAGAAGCGATCGTGCTCGCGCGCGAAGCGCCGGGGATTGGGAAGCGGTTGATCGCATGGGTTCGCCCCATCTCGCCAGGAGCCGATCTTCGTCTCTTCCTCGCCGGCCGTCTGCCTGACTACATGGTTCCCTCGGCGTTCGTCGAAATCGCCGAATGGCCGCTCTCGCCGACCGGCAAGGTCGATCGCCGCGCGCTGCCCGATCCGGTTTTCGAATCCAGCTCTAGCGAACGGATCGCCCTCAAGACGCCGACCGAGGAGATCGTCGCCGGCCTCTTTACCGAGCTTCTCGGCGTCGCCGAAATCGGTGCCGAAGCCGACTTCTTCGCGCTCGGTGGCCACTCGCTGCTCGCGACGCAACTGGCGTCCCGCTTGCGCAGAACCTTCGGGGTAGAGCTTCCCCTCTCTGAGCTTTTCGCCGGCTCAAGAGTCGCTGCCATCGCCGAGCGAATTGACGCGCTCGCGGGCGGTCCGCAGGCGCCGCCTCTGAAAAAAAGAAAAGCGTCTGGGAAGGAGGGCGAAGGCGAGCTTTCGTTCGCGGAGGAGCGGTTGTGGTTTCTCGATCGGCTCGATCCCGGGACGGCGATGTACAACGTCGGTTTCCGGCTCACGCTCGACGGGCCGCTTTCGTTCGCACCGTTTGTAGCGGCGCTTTCCGCCATCGTTGCCCGTCACGCGCGGCTGCGAACCCGGTTCGGCGAGCGGGGCGGAAAGCCTTTCGCTAGGGCCGACACGCCGAGCGCCTTCCCGGTACCGCGGATCGACCTTACGGGAATCGAAAGCCCAGCCTGCCTAGCCGAAACCGCGCGGCTCGCTGAAGCCGAGGGGCGGCGTCCGTTCGATCTCGCGCGCGGGCCGCTGCTTCGCGTCACTCTCGTAGGGCGTGCTCTCGATCGTCTCGATGCGCTGTTCGTCTTCCACCACATCGTCACGGATGGCTGGTCGATCTCGGTTTTCTCGCGTGAGATGGCGGAGTTGTACGCCGCCGCGATCGAACAGCGTCCCGCGCGGCTTCCCGTGTTGCCGATCGGGGTTTCCGATTGGGCAGCTTGGCAGCGCGACTGGCTTTCCGGCGAGGTCTACGACTCACAGCTCAATTGGTGGCGCGAGCGGCTGGCGGGCGCTCCGGAGGTTCTCGATCTTCCGGTCGATCGTCCGCGGCCTAGCTCACCGAAGAGCCCCGCGCGGCTGATTCGCCGCGAGCTTCCTTCGGCGATCTTTTCTTCGGTCTCCGCCCGCTCGCGCGCGGCGGGAGCGACTCCGTTCATGCTCTTGCTCGCGTCGTGGGCTGGGCTGCTGTCGCGGTTGGGAGCCGGTCGCGATCTGGTCATCGGCGCGCCCATCGCGAACCGCAATCGGGCGGAGTCGGAGGGGCTGATCGGCTTCTTCATCAATTCGTTGGCGATGAGGATTTCCACGGAAGAGTCGACGCTGCAGGGTTTGCTGGCTCGAACGCGGGAAGTTGCTCTGGGTGCGTATGCGCACCAGGATTTTCCGTTCGACCGCTTGGTCGCGGAGTTGGGCGGCGCGCGGGGCGGTAAGGTTCCGCCGGTTTTCTCGGTTTCGCTGGTGTTCCAAAACCTCCCCGAGCCGGTGCTGCTGCCGGGGGTGACGACGACGATCGAGCCGCTTGGTGGGGGAGTGGCGAAGCTCGACCTCGCGCTCGTCGTTTCTCCGGTGCGGGAAGCAGGGGGCGATCGATTGTCGGCGCTGTTGGAGATCGATCTCGATCTATTCGATCCGGCGACCGGGGCTCGTCTGCTGCGCGGTTTCGAGGCGATGGTGGCGGAGATGGCGGCGCATCCGGAGCGGTCGTTGGCGGATGCGGAGCTGCTGGGGAAGCCGGAGCGGCATCAACTGCTCACCGAATGGGGGGAAGGGGAACTCGATCTGCCGCCGGTTCTCGTGCATGACTGGATCGCGAAACATGCGCGGGAGCGGCCGGATGGGTTGGCTTTGGAATCGGAGCACGAGCCGGGGCGGCGGTACACGTGGGCGGAGGTCGCGGCCCATACGGACGTGTTGGCTCGGCGGCTCGCAGGGCTGGGGGCTGGGCCGGAGACGGTGGTCGCGGTGTCGTTGGAGCGGTCGGTCGACCGGGCGTTGGCGATGTACGCGATCTGGAAAGCGGGGGCCTGCTATCTGCCGGTCGATCCGGAGCTGCCGGCGGAACGGCGGGCGTTGCTGTTGGAGGACGCTGAGGCGGTGGTGCTGATTGCGAGAGAGGTTCCTCCAGAGCTCGCCGGGTTAAGCCGGGCGGTGGAACTGCTGCTGCTCCAAGGGTCCGGCTCTTTCTCCGTCATCCCGAGCGCGAGCGAGGGATCTGGGCGGGCGGGAGGCTCGGATCCCGAGTCCGCGAAGGGATGGGAGGCCGCCCTTCCCCCAGATCCCTCGCTCACGCTCGGGATGACCGGGGAGGGATTGCCGGTGGACCTCGGACCGGAGGAGGATCCGCGGGCGCCGGTGGCAGAAAACCTTGCGTACATCATCTACACCTCGGGCTCGACAGGCGTGCCGAAAGGTGTGGGCATTTCGCATCGGCATGCAGCGGGGCACTTCGCGGCGGCTTGTGGTTTCTATCGGATGGATTCGACCGACCGGGTGGTGCAGTTTGCCTCGGCCAGCTTCGATGTTTCGATGGAGCAGGTGGGCGTGGCGCTCGCTTCCGGTGGAACGCTGGTGGTGCGTGGCCCGGATCTTCCTCCGCCTTTGGAGCTTTCGGCCTGGATGACGCGGTGGGGGATTACGAACGCGAACCTGCCGACTGCCGTTTGGACCGAGTGGAGCTGGTCGGACGCACCGCTGCCGAAGAGCTTGCGGGTATTGGTGACCGGCGGCGAGGCGATGACTCCGGCGGCGGCCGAGAGATTCCGGTTGCGGCTGGATGAGATGGACCCTCCGCCGGTCGTCTACAACGGCTATGGACCGACCGAGACGGTGGTGACCGCCACCTGTTACGACCTTCGCTATGGCCGCCTTCCCGAATCGGGCTCGGTTTCGATCGGCCGTCTCCTACCGCAGCGTATCGGCCTCGTCGTCGATCCCGAAGGCCGGCCGCAACCGCTCGGTGGAGTCGGCGAGCTGGTGCTGGGCGGCCTGCTCGCGCGCGGCTATCTCGATCGGCCGGAGCTTACCGCCGAGCGATTCCGCCCCAACCCCCTTACTGATGCTTCTTTCGGAGCGAGGGTCTATTGGACCGGGGACCGCGTCCGGCAGCGGGGCGACGGCTCATTCGATTATCTCGGCCGCACCGACAGCCAGATCAAGATCCGCGGTTTTCGCATCGAACCCGGCGAGATCGAAGCGGCTCTCTCCCAACACCCGGGAGTCAAAGAGGTGATCGTCCTCGCGCGCGAAGCGCCGGGCGGTTCAGCGATCGGCAAACGCCTGATCGCCTGGGTCCGCCCGCGCGGCGAAGTCAGCTCGACGGATGCGGCCGAGCTGCGCCACTTTCTCTCCGGCCGCCTGCCGGATTACATGATCCCCGCGGCGTTTGTGGAGGTCTCCGAATGGCCGCTTACGCCGACCGGCAAGATCGATCGCCGCGCTCTTCCTGATCCGTCGTTCGAATCCATCTCCTCGGCGCGGATCGCCCTTCGCACGCCCACCGAGGAGATCGTCGCCGGCCTATTCGCCGAGCTGCTCGGCGTCCCGGGGATCGGCGCGGACGCGGACTTCTTCGCGCTTGGCGGCCACTCGCTGCTCGCGACACAGCTCGCCTCGCGGCTGCGCGCGACGTTCGGGGTCGAGGTTCCCCTCGGCGAGCTGTTTTCCGGCTCAACGGTGGCGGCCGTCGCCGCGCGCATCGACGCGCTCACCGGCCGGCCCCACGAGGCGCTGGTGCCGTTGGTTCGGGCTATCCGGCCGCCGGAGATTCCGCTCTCTTTCGCCCAGGAGCGGCTCTGGTTCCTCGACCGCCTGGAGCCCGGGACGGCGACCTACAACGTCGGTTTCCGCCTGCTGCTCGAAGGCGCGCTCGATCCCGTGGCACTCGCCGCCGCGCTCACCGCGCTGGTTTCACGGCACGAGCCGCTGCGCACCCGATTCGAGGTGGCCCTCGACCGACCGATTCAGCGGATCGATCCGCCGGGCACCTTCCCCCTCCCGAATGTCGACCTCGCGAGGCTCGAACGCGGCACGGCAAGCACCGAGGCTGCGCGGCTCGCGAAGGAAGAAGGGCGCCGGTCGTTCGATCTCGCGCGAGGCCCGGTGCTGCGCTCGACTTGGGTCCGCCGGGGGCCGGAGCGGCACGACGTCCTGTTTGTCTTCCATCACATCGCGACCGACGGTTGGTCGATCGGCGTGTTCTCGCGCGAGTTGGTTGCGCTGTACGGCGCCGCGATCGAGAGCGAGCCGGCGGTGTTGCCGACGCTGCCAATCGATTACGCCGATTGGGCCCTGTGGCAACGATCTTGGCTCTCGGGCGAGATCTACCGCGACCAGCTCTCCTGTTGGCGAGATCAGCTCGCCGGAGCGCCGGAGGTGCTCGACCTGCCGCTCGATCGGCCACGGCCGAGCTTGCCGAGGCGCCGTGCTCACACGATGCGCCACGCGCTCTCGGCGGAGCTCCGGACGGCAATCGGCGCTCGCTCGCGCGCGTCAGGTGCCACTCCTTACATGCTGTTGCTCGCCGCCTGGTCCGGCCTATTGTCGCGCTTGGGCGGTAGCCGCGATCTGGTGATCGGTCTGCCGATCGCCAACCGCAATCGGGCCGAGACCGAAGGGCTGGTCGGCTTCTTCGTCAACTCGTTGGCGCTCCGAATCTCGGCCGACGCGGAAGCCGGAAAGGCTCCCCTCTTGGGTGATTTGTTGGAGCGGGCCCGAACGGCGGCTCTCGGCGCGTATGCCCATCAGGATTTTCCCTTCGACCGCCTGGTGGCGGAGCTGGGCGGCGCGCGCGGCGGCGGCATTCCGCCGGTCTACCAAGTGTCGCTGGTGCTCCAGAACTTGGCCGAGCCGGTGCTGCTGCCGGGTCTTCGGACGACGGTCGAGGAGCTGGACGGCGGCCTCGCGAAGCTCGACCTCGGCCTCGCGGTGGTGCCGCTCCACGAGGCGGGAGCGGATACTTTTGCCGCCCTCCTGGAGCTGAACCTCGACCTGTTCGATCCGGCGACCGGTGCGCGGCTGCTGCGCGGTTTCGAGGCCATGGCGCGGGAGATCGCGGCGCATCCGGAGAGGCTGCTGGCTGAAGCGGAGTTGCTGGGGAGGGCGGAGCGGCATCAACTGCTCATCGAATGGAGGGGAGTGGACCGAACGCTCGCGCCGGGTCTCGTTCAGGACTGGATCGCGCGGCATGCCCTGGAGCGGCCGGGAGACTTGGCGCTCGAATCGGAGCACGAGCCGGGCCGGCGCTATACCTGGTCAGAGGTGGCGGCGCACACGGATGCGTTGGCCCGAAGGCTCGCGGGCTTGGGCGCCGGGCCGGAGCGGGTGGTCGGCGTGTCGCTCGAAAGGTCGGTCGATCGGGTGCTCGCGATGTATGCGATCTGGAAGGCGGGCGCCTGCTATCTGCCGGTCGATCCGGAGCTGCCGGAGGAGCGGCGGGCGTTGCTGTTGAGCGATGCCGGGGCGGTGGTGCTGATCGCAAGAGAGGTTCCTCCAGAGTTCGCCGGGTTGAGCCGCGCGGTGGAGCTGCTGCGACTCCAGGGGGAGGGACTGCCGGTGGACCTCGGGCCGGAGGCGGAGCCGCTGAGGGCGTTGCCGGAAAACCTTGCGTACATTATCTACACCTCGGGATCGACGGGGACGCCGAAAGGGGTGGCGATTTCGCACCGCCATGCCGCGGGCCATTTCGCGGCGGCTGCGGGTTTCTATCGAATGGATTCGACCGACCGCGTCGTGCAGTTCGCCGCGGCGAGCTTCGACGTATCGATGGAGCAGGTCGGGGTGGCGCTCGCTTCGGGGGGCACGCTCGTGGTGCGCGGCCCAGAGCTGCCGCTCGATCTGTCGGCCTGGATGACGCGGCACAAGATCACCAACGCGAACCTGCCGACGGCGGTCTGGACGGAATGGAGCCGGTCCGAGGCGCCGCTGCCGCGCGAGTTGCGCGTGCTGGTGACGGGGGGCGAGGCGATGACTCCCGCTGCCGCGGAGAGGTTTCGGTTGCGGCTGGCGGAGATGGAAAATCCGCCGGTCGTTTACAACGGCTATGGACCGACCGAAACGGTGGTGACGGCGACCTGCTACGACTTGGAAGTAGGGCGATTGCCGGAATCGGGCGCGGTGTCGATCGGCCGGGCGCTGCCGGGGCGGACGGCACTCGTCGTCGATGCGGCGGGTCGCTTACAGACGCTCGGCGGAATCGGCGAGCTGGTGCTCGGAGGGTTTCTCGCGCGCGGCTATCTCGAACGGCCGGAGCTGACCGCCGAGCGATTCCGCCCCGATCCCTTCGCTGAGAGAGCCGGCGCGAGGGTCTATTGGACCGGGGATCGCGTCCGCCAACGGGGCGATGGCTCGTTCGACTACCTCGGCCGCACCGACCACCAAATCAAAATCCGCGGCTTTCGCATCGAGCCGGGTGAGATCGAAGCGGCGCTCGCGCAACACCGGGCGGTTCACGATTCGATCGTGCTCGCCCGGGAGGTTCCAGGTGCAGGGCTGCGCCTGATCGCCTGGTACCGGCCCGAGGAGCCCAGCCCGGAGAACCTGGAGACCCCGCAGAACGCCGCGGAGAACGTCTCTTCCGCCGACCTGCGCGCCCATCTCGCCGCGCTCCTGCCGGACTACATGGTGCCCGCGGCCTTCGTCGAGGTGGCGGAGTGGCCAATTACGCCCACCGGCAAGATCGACCGCCGCGCGCTGCCCGAGCCGCAGCGCACGACCGATTTGGATCGGACGCCGCCGCGAACGTCCGTGCAGCGACTGATCGCCGACCTCTGGCGCGAGGCCCTGCCAGAGCTGGCTGACGATCTCGCGATCGAGGACAGCTTCTTCGAAATGGGCGGCCATTCGTTGCTCGCGGTGCGGATCACTTCCAAAGTGGCGGCGAATTTTCAAGTCGAGCTGCCGCTCAAGCGCCTATTCGAAGCACCGACCATCGCCGGCCTCGAAGCCGCGGTCCTCGCCGCCGAAGCGCGTCCCGGCCAGAGCGAGAAGATTGCCGGCGTTCTCCTGCGAATGAAAAGCCTGTCGCCCGAAGCGAAGAAGAAGCTGCTCGGAGTGAGCTGAGCCGGGCGCCACCGCGGTGTAATCGGCGATAGAGCGGATCTCCAGCCGCGGCGGGTGTGCCGGTGCCGCAAAGCGCTTGAAGCGGTTGAGGCGAAGCTTCTGGCTGCTGAGCGTGCCATCGCTCCCAGGAAGTGACTTCCCAGCCCAGGAAGTGACTTTCCACGCCAGGAAGCGACTTCCAACGCCAGGAAGCGACTTCCCGGCCCAGGAAACGACTTCGCAACCCAGGAAGTGACTAGCCAGCTCAGGAAGCGGCTTCCCAGCCGACAGAAGCGACTTCCCAGCCCAGGAAGTGGCTTCCCAGCAGAGGAAGTGATTTCCCGGCTCGGCAAGCGGCTTCCCGGCTCGGCAAGCGGCTTCCCGGCTCGGCAAGCGGCTTCCCGGCTCGGCAAGCGGCTTTCCGGTCCAGATAGCGGCTATCCAGCTCCGATAGCGGCTATCCAGAGCTTGAAACCGTTCTGACCTCCCACGGAGAGTCGGCGCTCTCCGGGTGGGTTGATCGCCGGGTCCCCAAGCGATTCGGCCAGGTGATCCGATTTACCGCGCCGTAGAGCGCATGGCACGGGTGATTCTAATTGTCGCGACGCTCACCGCCGTCACGCGGCCGAGCAGGTCGATGACTTTCTCTTTGTAGTCGGCGAAGCGGTAGGTGTCAAATTTGGCGCGGATGGTGGGGTCTTTGGGTTTCTTCTCTTTGTACTGGTCGAGAATCCATTCGAGGGCGGAGCGGTTACCGAGGTAGCGGCCAAGGCTCGACGGTCTCGTAGCCGATGTGCAGGTCCATTAGCGTGGTGCCCCAGTCGGCCCACTGCCAGAAGTCGGAGTAGAACGGGATGCGCGGGAACTCGCGCCTCAGGTTCTGGGCGTACTTCTCGCGGTAGATCGGATCGTGGAGGACGCCGTAGACGTAGTGGAAAATCGACTCCTTCGTGATCGGGCGGTCGTTCTTGCCGTGGCCCGGCTGGTAGTGTTTCTTGAATTGGTCGAGAGCCCAGTCGGTGATGTTGCTTTCAATTGACCCGTCGTCCAAGCGCGCAAATGAAAGAACAATTGCACCGGACGCCGCACCCACGTAATGAAGGTCAGGAACTGTTTCGACTGCGCAGGCCATCCAAGGCTTCATCGCAGTCGGATCCGAAACGACAATGGATCGCCCGGGTCCAGTTTCCGGCGACTTTAGAAGAGAACCGGGTCGATCGATGAAGAGAGGGGAACGATACAGGTACGCGGACACATAGGGTCGATATGCGCCTCGCACGATCCGCGAGGAGTCGAAAACTTCTCGCTCGCCTGCACTCAGGCGCCGCTTGAGGGTCTCAGACCATTTGATCTCTGATCCTCGTCTCTCTCCGCTTGTTCGAGCATTGCCTTTCAGGTTGATAATCCAGATCTCGTTGAAGTCTTGGGCGACAACCTTCCGGGCGCAGCCGTATGCAGGCCCACGTTGTCGAGCGTGTCCACGAAGCAGAGGTTCGGGAACTCCTCGCACTCTCCGGTGATCGCCGCGTAGGTCGCTTCGATGTTCAGGTTCGCCACGTAGTAGGGGAGGATCGCGACCTCGTTGGCGTGCAGCTCCTCGCGATACTTGTGCTTCAGCTTTGCCGGCTGGCCGCGGAAATGCTCCAGCAGCTTGCAGACGAACGTGCCGGTGCCGGTCGCGGGATCGAGAATCTCCACGTCCTTGTCGATCAGGTTGCGGCCGAAATGCTGCTCGCAGAGCCAGTCCGCGCTCTCGATCATGAAGCGGACGATCTCGTTCGGCGTGTAGACCACCCCGAGCCGATCCGCCGCCTTCGGGTTGTACACCTTGTAAAACCCCTCGTAGATCACCTTCAAGAAGCTCTGCTTCTCGTTGTGCGTGGCAATCTGCGCCGCGGCGCCGCGAATCGCCGCGTAGTAAGGCTCCAGGCCTTTGAGCGTTTGGAACTTCGTGTTGCCGGTGAAGAACGAGCCTTCCAGCTTGTACAGCTCGCGCGCCACGTTGTTGTCCTGGTGGAACGGCGTACCCGGGAACACCGCGGCGAAAATCTCCTCGGTGAGGATGTGGTGAATCAGCATCTCCCGCACGTCCGCCGCCGTGAGGCCCGGGTTGATCGTCTCCTGGGCGTGGAGGAGAAAATCCTCCGCCGCGCGCCGGAACGACGCGTTCCCGTCGTGCGCCGTTTCAATCATCGCGCGCAGCGATTCGAGCACGGCGGGGAGATCGGTCTTGAACTGCTCCACCGCCTACTCCGGGGCGAAGATGAGATCCTGCTCGCGCGCCCATCCTTTGAGGAGATCCTTGAACGCCTCGCGCACCACAGACTCGCGGCTGGTGCCCGAAACCTTGCGCAGATCCTGGAGCTGATTCAGGTACTGCTGGATCAGAAGTTGGCTCAATGAGGGGGGTCTCCGAGGCGAATTGCCGGCGCTGTCTCCAAACACCTCGTCGGCACCGGCTTTTCCAGCGCCTCGGTCGAGAAGCCGACGGCGAGCAGTCCGATCGTCAAAGCGCGCGTGTCGTTTGAGTCCTTCATATTTTCGCTCGGTCGCCAGACTTGGCTGGAAGCCAGGTCGATCACCACCGGCTGGCCGTCTGGTGCGATCCGCCCGGCTACGGGGAAGCGGGCGATCTGTTCACCGCCGGCCGGGTCGAAGCGGAAAGTGCCGAGCGGGGTGCCGCCGAGCCTCGCCTCGACCTCGAAGGGCTTGGCTCCGAGTTTGACCAGGTCGGCGTCCGGCGGCGTCCAGGCCCTGACCACTAGGTCGCCGGGGGCGGAGGCGAGGCGCAGGCGAGCTCTCGGCCCCATCCAGCGGAAGGGCTGCTCCCACTCGTAGAGGCCGGAGACGACGGCGTCTTCGCGCATTCCGACGCGGAAGTCGACGACGCTTAAGGAGGCGGCGGGGGGACCAAGGCCGGTCGGGGTGGCGCAGATCGGCACGGTGGCGTTGCCCATCGCGTCGGCCCAGCGGTCGAGCACCTCGTTTTGCCGGCGCCGATCTTCCTCCGTGGCGCCCGGAGCGAAGCGTTCGCCCGCGATCGGACGGGGAAACGTCGTGCGGAGGATCGTGCGCAGGGCGAGGCTGCCGTCATGGATGCCCGGGTAGGGGACCAGTCCGTCGGTGAGCGTCCACGGGGGCGCCCCCGGTTTTCCCGCTTCGGCGGCCAGCAGGCGGGCGAGCAGCTCGGCGTGGCCCCAGAACCGGACAGTGGCGGCGTAGGGCTCGCTGGACAGGCTTGGCAGCAGGCTCCGCCGTTCGCCGAGCAGCAGAGCTGCGAGCAGGATGGCGGCGCCGACCCTCCACAGCTTCCGCCGTCCGGGAAGCGCGTCGAAAAGCAGGCCCAGGGAGATGCACAACGGGGCGGCAAACGAGTAGTAGTAGCGGTTCGACGCCGTCAGGGCCGCAAGAGTCACGTTGGGACGATTGAGGCCGATCGCGAAAGCGAGGGCGGTAGCCCCTCCCCACAACGAGAGCAGCACGTCCCGCCCTTGGCGGCCGTTTCGAACCGCGCGCCGGAACGCCCATCCGGCGAGCAGCCAGCCGACGACCGAAGCAACGATCTTCAGCGAATCGGCCGGCGATAGTGCGCCCACAGCGGTGATGAGGAAATGCCCCGGCGCGCTGCCGAGGATCTTCAGGAACGCGGGGAGGCCCTGGAGCGACGGCGAAGGGAACTCCTGACCGGAATATCGGGCATAGGCGGTGCGCATCAGCACCAGAACGACGACGCCTCCCAGGGTGAGAGCGAAGGCGGCGCGCCGAGCGCGTCGCCGCTCCGGTCCGGCAGGGCCGAAAGAGGCCAGGACGAAAGCGATCCAAGGCGCCGCGAGGCCGGGGAGCGCCCCGGTGGTGGCGGCGAGCCCTGCGGCACTCCAGAGCGCAGCGCCGGCCGGAGAGCCGGGCGCGGGCGCGCGGAAGAACTGCGTGAGCCCCACCAGCACGGCCACCCAGGCGCCCATCACGACCGCGGCCGTGGGGTACCAGACGGCGGTACCCGCGAAGCCCGCGACGGCGGCGTAGGAAATTGCCGCGGCGAAGCGCCCGGTCCTGCCCGCGCCCGCCGCGCCCGCCAGCCGACCGACCGCCCAGGCGCCGACGGCGTGGAGGGCGAACAGCGCAAGATGGAAGAATCGCGCGTCGGTGCCGACTTCCCAGGTGCTGGCCGAAAACGCCAGCCGGCAGGCCGGGATCAGATGCTCGTTGTGGGGGAGAAACAACAGGTCGACGAATCGGTACTCTCCGGTCCGCCAGAGCGCCACCACGTCGAGCACGTCGAGATCGTCGTACGAGAACGGGATCGAAAGGGAGGGAGCAAACGCCAAGAGCGTCGTGGCAAAGGCGCAAAGATAGAGCCACCACCCCTCGCGCGACGGGGAGGACTCGGGGGTTGCACCCTCCCCATGAGGAGCTTCGGGACCGGGCGAATCGGCGATCATCGCCGCCTAGGATATCTTTCGCCCGGCTTCGAACACGATTCGGACGAATACGAGGGTCTTACCGCATGGATCATTCACCCCACTCCCCAGCCGATTCGGCTCCCGCCACCCCGGCTTTCGATCGGGACGTCTGCGTCATCGGCGGCGGCGGCCACGTCGGTCTGCCGTTCGCGATGATCTGCGCGGAGAGCGGCTTACGGACCGTGATCTACGACACCGACCGCGCGAAGGTCGCCCAGATCGCGGCGGGAAAGATGCCGTTCCTTGAGGACGGGGCCGACGAGCTGCTGCCGCGGGTGCTCGCGAGCGGCCGGCTGGAGGTGACGGCCGACCCGCAGATGGAGCGCTGCCGCTTCCTCGTGATGATCATCGGCACCCCCGTTGACGCGCATTTGAACCCGAGCTTCTCGGCGCTCCAGCGGGCGATCGACGCCTGCCGCGATCACCTGCGCGATGGCCACGTGCTGATCGTGCGAAGCACCGTTTTTCCCGGCACCAGCGAACGTCTGGAGCGCCATCTGCGCGAAGACCTGAAGCTCGACGTGCGGGTCGCCTGCTGCCCCGAGCGGGTGGCGCAGGGGAAAAGCCTGGAGGAGTTCCGCACCCTGCCGCAGCTCGTCTCGGCGTTCGATCCCGCAACGCTCGAAGCGGTGAAAGGGCTGTTCGGGCGGTTCTGCCCCGAGCTGGTCGAGATGGTGCCGCTCGAAGCGGAGCTGTGCAAGCTGATGACCAATTCGTGGCGCTATCTCCAGTTCGCCGCGGTCAACCAGTTTTACATGCTCGCTTCCGACCACGACGTCGATTTCGAGCGCATCCTCCACGGCTGCCGCCACAACTACCCGCGGATGAGCGGCATGCCCGGGCCGGGGCTGACCGCCGGCCCGTGCCTGGTCAAGGACACGCTCCAACTCGCCGCATTCAGCAACAACCAGTTCGTGCTCGGCCACGCCGCGATGTTGATCAACGAGGGGTTGCCCGCCCATCTGGTCAAGCTCGCGCGCCAACAGACGAGCCTTGCCGGCAAGACCGTGGGCATTCTCGGCATGGGGTTCAAGGCGGAGAGCGACGATCCGCGCGATTCGCTCTCCTACAAACTCAAGCACCTGCTCGCGCTCGAAGCCGGTCCCGTCCTCTGCCACGACCCTTATGTGCCGGACGCGCGCCTGGTGCCGCTGGGAAGATTGCTCACCGAGGCCGAAGTGATCTTCGTCGGCACGCCGCATCGAATGTACCGAACGCTCGCGATTCCTCCGGGCAAAATCGTGATCGACGTCTGGAACTGCCTGCCTTCCCCCGCGTCCGCCGACCCCGCGTGATGCCGATTCCAAGGAGCGACGAATGAAAGTACTGGTCACCGGGGCCGCCGGCTTTATCGCCGGCTATCTGATCGAAGAGCTGCTCGCCCAGGGCTTCGACGTCATCGGCCTCGACAACTTCTCGAAATACGGCCCGCTCGAAAAGAGCTACAGCGGCCATCCGAAATATCGCTTCGTCGAAGGGGATGCCAAGAACGTGGATCTGGTCGCCGGCCTGCTCGACGGCTGCGACCACTTCGTCGCGGGCGCCGCAATGATCGGTGGCATCGCCTACTTTCATACCTTCGCCTACGACCTGATCGCCGAGAACGAACGGATCACCGCGGCGAGCTTCGACGCCGCGATCCGCGCCCACAAGGCCGGGACGCTCAAGAAGATCACCGTGCTGTCGAGCAGCATGGTGTTTGAAAACGCGACGCTCTTTCCGACCCCCGAATCTCACCTCGCCGACTGCCCGCCGCCGACCTCCACCTACGGCTTCCAAAAGCTCGCCTGCGAATATTTCGCCCGCGGCGCCCAGATCCAGTACGGCCTGCCGTACACGATCTGCCGGCCGTTCAACTGCGTCGGCACGGGAGAGCGGCGCGCATTGTCGGACGAGGAAGTCATGTCCGGCAACGTCAAGCTCGCGATGAGCCACGTCCTGCCTGACCTGATCCAAAAGATTTTGAAGGGGCAAGATCCGCTGCACATCCTCGGCGCGGGCGATCAGGTCCGCTGCTACACCTACGGCGGCGATCTCGCGAAGGGGATCATCACCGCCATGCTCCACCCGGCGGCCGAGAATCAAGATTTCAACCTGTCGATTCCGCAGGCGACCACGGTGCTCGAATTGGCCGAGGCGGTGTGGAAGAAGATCCACGGCGAGGAAAAACCTTTCCGCTACGTCTCCGACGCGCCGTTCACCTACGACGTCCAGCTGCGCGTGCCCGACGTGACCAAGGCAAAAGAGGTGATCGGTTTCGAAGCGGCAACCTCGCTCGACACCGTGCTCGACGAGGTGATCCCCTGGATTCGCGAGGAGCTGAAGTGGGGCCGGATCTAGACCCGGAAAGTGCCGGGCGGGTGGCACCGCGCGCCTCGATCGTCGTGCCGGTGTTCAATGAAGGCGCCAACATCGCCGCGTTCTGCCGCCGCGCGTTGGAGATCTTTCCGGCCGACGCCGAGATCCTGATCGCCTACGATTTCGACGGCGACGACACGCTCCCCGCGCTCGCGGCGCTCTCGGACGACGAGAAACCACGCGGCCTGCGGCTGGTGAAAAACGATCTCGGCCGAGGCGTTCGCTACGCGATCGAAGCCGGGATGAACGCGGCCCGTTCGTCGGTCGTCGTGGTCTCGATGGCGGACCTCTCGGACGACTACGCGAAGCTCGAAGAGATGATCCGCCGAGCGACCGCGGGAGCCGCCGTGGTCGTCGCGAGCCGCTACACCAAGGGAGGAGCGCAACACGGCGGCCCCTGGCTTAAAGGCCAACTGAGCCGCGCCGCGGGAATCTCGCTCCATTACCTCGCGGGACTCCCCACCCGCGATCCGACCAACAGCTTCAAGGCCTACCGCAAGGATTTCCTCGACCGCACCCCGATCGAAAGCCCGGCAGGATTCTGCCTAGCCCTGGAGCTGACCGCCAAAGCGCATTTCGCCGGAGAACGGGTCGAAGAGATCCCGGCCGAGTGGTGGGACCGCACGGCCGGGGAGAGCCGTTTCCAGCTGCGCAAATGGCTGCCGCTGTACCTGCGGTGGTACTTCTGGGCGATCCGGCAAAGGTGGGTGGAGCGCTTGAAGCGGGCGTGAATGAAGTAGTGAGGCGATCCTGTAGCGGTGGTGTGAGGGTTACCCCAGCGCCGAGGCTACTCCGGCACCCAGCGCTCAACGGATAGGCCCGAAACGCGGGAGAATTCCCCATAGTTGTTGGTGACGAGCGTAGCTCCGGCGGCCAACGCACAGGCGGCGATTAAGAGATCCATCGGTCCAATGCGTTGGCCGCGCCGGGTTAGATCCTGCTTGATGGCGGCGAACTCCTTCGCAGCCTTGACGTCGAAGGCGAGCTTTTCTAGCGGCGCGAGAAAAAACTCCAATCGCTCCCGGTTGGCTTCGGGGCGAGAGGAGTGAAGTGCACCGAATCGAAGCTCCGCCTCGGTAATGGCCGAGATCGCGACCTCGCTCGCGGGCAACTCGCGGAGGTTGGCTACGCCTTGAGGAAGTCGCCCGTTCATCAAGTAGATGCAGACATCTGTATCAAGGACGATCACGAGATCAGTCGAGGGCCGGTCGGTCGCGCTCCGGACCTGCTGTCCTGATGTCGGCGAGAATTTCGGCCGGCGTGCGCTCGTCTTCCCAGGATCCCAGGACGGCGAAGAATGATTCGGGAAGGGATGAAGAGAATCGATCCCGCAACGTCTCTCCGACGACTTGCGACGGCGAGACTCCCTTGGACCTCGCGGATCTTTCGATCCGGAGGGCCAAGTCGTCGTCGAGCTCGATGGTCAAGCGGGTCATTGGAAATACCCCAGCACGTCGATCACCAGATGCGTCGAGCCGGACGGCAGGCCGGCGAAGACGTCAAAGGCGCCGTTGCCCGCCAACGTCACGACGGCGTTGTTGGTTCGCACCTGGCCCGCCGAGAAGTTGATCGCCGATACGTTTGAGACCGCGGCTCCGGCGGGGCTCAAACTCAAGGAGCCGCCGCTCGACGGGCCGATCACGGTCAGGTTCACGGCGATCGCCTGTGCCCCAACCGGGACGCCGCATTGACTGGTCGCGACGAAGGACCGCGTCGAGTTCGCCAAGAGGACCGGGCCGCCGTAGGGGCCGTTGGCGTTCCGCGTGTCGAGCAGCCGACAGGGGGGAACGCTGAAGAAGTTGAGTGCCGCCGAACCGGCCGGATTGAAGCTCGCGGTGTAGGTCGTGGGACTCGCCGAGGTGACGATCGCGTGCGATTGCGCGCCCGTGTCGGACCAGTTGGCGAAGCCGTAGCTCGTTCCCCCCGAATTCTGCGGCGAGGGAGTGTCGACGTTGAGCGTCCAGGCCTGCCAGGAATTGATCGTCGTAGGGCCGGACAGCGTTGTGCCGTTCACCGTGGTGGACAGCCCGACGGGGCTGGTCGCGAACGTGGTCGCCACCCGGTTCGGCTGGAAGTCCAGATGCGCGGTGCCGGTCAATCCCCCCGAGTCGGTGACCGTGAGGTCGATCTCGACGAAGCTGGTGTCGAGCGCCGGTACGTCCTCCGGGGCGGGGGCCACGAACATGACGTTGTTGCCGGTCACCGGCCCGAGCAGCGGGTGGGTGTGCTCGTTGTGGTGGAGGCGCACGACCCAGGAGAGCGAACCCGCCGGCAGCGTGCCGTCCTGGGTGTCGGTACCGGAGCCGTTCAACGTGATGTTCTGGCCGACGAAGAAGCGGTCGGTCGAAGCGGGGAAGACGATCTGCGCGGTCGGCGGCGTGTTGCCGACCTGGATCGTCTGGGTCACGGAAGGAGAGAAGGCGAAGTTATTGTCGCGCACCCTCAAGGAAGCGACGTAGTTGCCGTTCGGCGCATAGCTGTGCGATGTCGTCGCGTTGGTCGTCGAAGTCTCCGGCGTGCCGTCGCCGAAGGTCCAGAAGTAGGTGAGCGTATTGCCCGCGTCCGGATCGGTCGAAGCCGAACCGTCGAAATTCACCATTAGCGGCGCCTGCCCGCCGAGCGGGGTCGCGGTAAAGCTCGCCGTCGGCGGATTGTTGCCCGCGAGGGAGTAGCGCACCCGCCGCACCTGGCCGCCGCCCGCGAACGTCGTGTAGTAAAGCGCCTGCGTCGTCAGATACGGCCCGAACCGCAGCGCCACGGCCGAAGAGCCGCCGAGGCTGGTCGCGAAATCGCTGGTGGTGGTGAACGGCCCGTTGGTGTTCGCCCCCGCGACACGGAAGATCCAGCCGCAGACGTAATCGGAGAACAGGTAGGAATTGTCGTAGGTGGCCGGCCAGATGCCGTTCGGCACGAAGGCGCCGCCGGTGATCGAGTTGCAGCTCGTTCCACTGCTCGAGCCCGGCACCTGGGCGCCGTGGCTGTACTCGAAGATGGGGGGCACCATGTTCGGCGGCGTCGGGTTGCAGGGTCCGCTCGTGTTGTTGACCAGCGTGCCCTCCCGGCAGTTCCAGCCGAAGTCCGCGCCCGCCGTGCCGAGGTCGATCTCTTCCCGGATGTTCTGGCCGACGTCGTTGATGAAGAAGCGGGTGCCGGCGGCGTTCGGATCGAACGCGATGCGGAAGGGATTGCGGTGCCCCCAGGAGAAGGTCTCCTGGCACTTGTTGCCCGCCGTGGTGCCGCCGGTCGTGTTGCAGCGCGCGGTGCCCGCCCCTTGGAAGGGATTCGTGGGCGGAATGCCGCCGTCCTTGGTAATCCGCAACACCTTGCCGGTGAGAGTGAACTCGTCGCGCGCGGCGTCGTTCGTTCCGCCGCTACCGCCTCCGGCGTAGTCGGCTCCGCCGTCGCCGATCGTGATGTAGAGATAGCCGTCCTTGCCGAATTCGACGTCGCCCGCGTTGTGGTTGCCGGCGGTCGAAGGCATGTTGTCGACCAGGATCGTTTCGGTGGCGAGATCGACCGTGTTGGTGTCGGCGAGGACGAAGCGCGAAACCCGGTTCACCGACGAGCCGGAGGTCGTACAGGCCAGCGCCGAGTTCTTGTGGAAGGTGTAGAAGAGGTAGATGAAGTGATTCTGCCCGGCGCCCGACCCGAAGTTAGGATCGACCGCGACGCCCAGCAGGCCGCGCTCGAAGTTGGAGCAGAGCTGGCTCGTGGGAAACGTCACGGCCGAGGTGTTCGTGGTCCCTTGGCGGACGATCAGCTCGCCGGCCTGGCGCGCGATTAACATGCGTCCGTCGGGAGTAAAGTCGATCGCGGTCGGCCCGGTGGCCACCGTCACCAGCTCGTCGACGAAGCCGGCGGGCAGGGCGGCAAACGCCCGTGGGGCGAACCCGAGGCCGGAGACCCCGAGCAGGATGGCCAGAGCCGACAGAGTCGATCGCTTCATGTTGTAATCCTCCGACATAGCAAGTTGTGCATACCCGAACCGAGGGTAACAGACTGCGGCGCCGGGCGGGAGGGTATACTTCGTCGGCAAGCGGGGCAGCCCCGAGGAGAGCGGAATGGCCGTCAAGGATCTCGAACCGATCGCACCGAAACCGCCCGTCGCGCCTAAAGCCGCGGCTGAGACTTCACCGGCCGTCGCGCCGGTCTACTACGAAGACGCCCTGGAGACCATGGGCGAGGCGCGCGTCCGCTGGGAGTCGGCTCGGGCCAAGTCCGAGAGCCGATCGCCCTATTGGAAGACCGATTTCACCACCGTCTCCGGGATGGACATCCCCCAGCTCGTGACGCCTGAGCAGACGGCCGACATCGATCCGTTTGCCGAGATCGGCGTTCCGGGGGAGTTTCCCTACACCCGCGGCATCCACCCGACCGGCTACCGGGGCAAGCTCTGGACGATGCGCCAGTTCGCCGGCTTCGGCACCGCCGCGGATACCAACCAGCGCTTCAAGTACCTCCTGTCCCAGGGCCAGACGGGGCTCTCGGTGGCGTTCCATCTGCCGACGCTTTACGGCTACGACTCGGACCACCACATGTCCAAAGGGGAGGTCGGCAAGTGCGGCGTCGCGGTCGATTCGCTCGCCGACATGGAGGTCTTGTTCTCCGGGATTCCTCTAGGCGAAGTGACCACCTCGATGACGATCAACTCGACCGCGCCGATCCTGTTCGCGATGTATCTGGCGGTGGCCGAGCAGCAGGGGGTGGACATCGCCCGCCAGGTCTCGGGCACGCTCCAGAACGACATCTTGAAGGAGTACATCGCGCAGAAGGAGTACATCTTCCCGCCGCGCCCGTCGATGCGGTTGATCACCGACCAGTTCGCGTTCGCGGCCGAGCACGTGCCGCGCTGGAACACGATCTCGATCTCGGGCTACCACATTCGCGAAGCCGGCTCGACCGCGCTCCAGGAGCTGGCGTTCACCCTGCGCGACGGCATGGAGTACGTCCAGTACGGCATCGACGCGGGCCTCGACGTCGACGACTTCGCGCCGCGGCTCTCGTTCTTCTTCAACAGTCACAACGATTTCTTCGAGGAGATCGCGAAGTTCCGCGCCGCGCGGAAGATCTGGGCGACCGTCATGCGCGAGCGCTACGGGGCGAAGAACCCGCGCTCGCACATGCTCCGCTTCCATACCCAGACGGCGGGCTGTTCGCTCACCGCCCAGCAGCCGGTGAACAACGTGGTGAGGACGACCGTCCAGGCGCTCGCCGCGGTGCTCGGCGGGACGAACTCGCTCCATACCAACTCGCTCGACGAGACGCTCGCCCTGCCGACCGAGGAGAACGCCCGCACGGCTCTGCGCACGCAGCAGATCCTGGCCCACGAGTCGGGGGTGATCTCGTCGATCGATCCGCTCGGCGGCAGCTGGTTCGTCGAAGAGATGACCCGTCGGATGGTCGACGGCACGCTCGACTACTTCCGCAGAATCGACGACTTCGGCGGCATGGTCGAAGCGATCGAGGCGGGCTTCCCGCAACGCGAGATCATGGACGCGGCCTTTGCCCACCAGCGCGCATTCGAGAGCGGCGAGAAGCTGATCGTGGGGGTGAATTCGTTCCAGATCGAAAATGAGCCGCCGATTGAGATTCTCAAGATCGGCGACGAGCTGGCCGGCCGCCAGATCGCTGATTTGAACGCGGTCAAGGATCGGCGCGACGCCGGAGCGGTCGCCCGCACGCTCGACGCGCTCAAGGTCGGCGCAGCAGGAACGGCGAACACGATGCCGCTGATCCTCGCCTGCGTAAAGGCGTACGCCACGGTCGGCGAGATCAGCGACGCCCTGCGCGACGTCTACAGCACCTGGGAAGAGCCGGCGGTGTTCTGATTCCTGACCTCGGACCGACCGGCTCCGTCGAGCCGGCTCGGTTCGGTACGGCGTTTGCACTAAGGATAGGGAAAGGGGAGGACACCACGGATGATTGGAACGGCCGCCATTGCGAGACAGATGTTGATCTACATGCTCTGGGCGGACCGGTTGATTCTGCGCGCGCTGCGCGAAGTGACGCCCGAAGATCTTCTGCGCGACTCGGGTTCGAGCTTCCCCTCTCTGCTCCAAACCTTTAACCACATCGCCGGGGCGGAAAAAATTTGGCTCGCCCGCTTCCTCGGGACCGCGCTCGAACCGTTCCCGACCGAGAACGACTTCTCCGAGTTGATCCCCCTGCTGGTCTCCTGGGAGGAAACGGCTGCGGGCATCGAGGCATTCCTTGCCGGTCTCACCGACGACCAGCTGGAATCGACGCTCGCCTGGTCGAACTCACGAGGCGAGAGTTTCAACCGCCCGCTCTGGCAGCCGGTCTTCCACCTGTCCAATCATGCGACCTACCACCGCGGACAAATCGTCACCATGCTCCGCCAGATGGGCTACGCGGCGCCGGGGACGGATCTGATCTACTTCTTGCAGGAACCGATGGGGTAGCGGCGGTGCCCGCCGGGCGCGAGGTCTTCGCCGCCGGGGATGGGTGAAGTTTAAAAGAGCTGCCGGCCGGGCGGCCGGCGCTGGGCTTCGAAGACCTACGGAACCTTCGCCGCGCGGGCCGCGAGGTTGAGCGTTCCCGCGGGCGGGAAATAGGTGATCGTCGCTTGGATCGCAACCGGTGGCTGGGTGGAGGCCAAGCCGAAGAAATAGGAGCTGTCGCCATGGCCCGGGGACGAGCCGGAGCAGACGGGGGTGGCGAAGTTGAACGTGATCACGTTGCCGGTCTTGTCGACCGACGAGGGGCCTACCGTGCCGAGGCCGCCCGAGGTGCCGACGAAAACCTGATCCGGCTGGCCGTCGGCGTTGTAATCGAGAGCGGCGACCGGGCCGAACGTCACTTTGAGCTTGTTCACGCACGGGGCCACCGTCAGGCCCACCAAGTTTCGCAGGTCGAGACGGTAGAGGTACGCCGTTTTCCCCGCGCCGATCGTTCCTGCCTGGCCCGGGGGCCAGGTCCGCGACTGTAGGAAGGCGCTCCCTGAAGTCCCGGGAAGCGTGAAGTTGGCCGAGGTGTCGTTCACCGTGATCTTGCAGTCCGTATCGAACTTGCAGTTGATCGCGGGAAAGCCCACCGTGACGACGGTCAAAGGAGCGGCCGGCCCACAAGCCGCGAAAGCGAAAAGACAAAGAGTGAGACACAACGAAATTCCGCGCATCGGTAAATCCTCCTGACACCAATGGGCGGGGCGGTCGGCCGGAACGTTACGTCGCGGTTCAGATGACTCCGAGCGCCTCAATCCTCGCCACCATGCCCTCTGCCCCTAGGGCGAGCGGGACGACGCCTCCGCCCAAGGCGCCGGCCCGGTCTCCTTGCGCGCCGAGGTCGAAGGTCAGGAACGGCACCCGGGCAAGAGCGCATTCGTCGAGCGTCAGACCGTACGACTCCGGGACGATCGAGAGCAGCAGGGCGAGGTCGATGCGGTGGCGGGCGAGCTGGGCGGGAAGCGTTCCGGCACGGTAATACCCGTGGACTTCAACACCCGCGGCGCGGAGCTTTTTAAGCAGATCGGGCTCGCCGCCGCCAAAGGCGTGCCATTCGATCTCCGGATGGCGGGGACCGAGATCCCCGACGATCTCGGCGAACAGGTCCGCCCCCTTGAACGCTTTGGCGGCGCCGACGAACGCGATCCGGCGCGGCCGCTCTTGAGGACGGTAGCTCGGAACCGGCCGGGCGAGCAGCGGCGGGGCCTCGATCCGGCAGCGCAGGGCGTCGAGGGTGGAAAAAAGCTCCAGATGGGAATTGAGCAGGAAAGAGGATGGGAAGACCGCGCGTTCGCAGCCGTGCAGCAGACGGGACGCGAGGGTCCGCCGCAGCGCCTGGTAGTCGGACCCCACCGGCCAGCTCTGCCTTAGGCAAGCGGTGCAGCGAAGGAGATCGCGCGACCACCAGCAGAAGCCACCGCCCGGCTCTTCGACCAGGTGGGGGCGCGGGCAGAACAGGGCGAAGTCGTGAATCGCGAGGGTGAGAGGCAGGACCGCCGACAGCTCGAGCAGGCCGGCGAGCGGCAGGCCCGCCACCCCTTCGATTCGTAGGCTCACGGCGCCGCATCGGGCGAAGGCGTCGCGGATCGCGCGCACCCAAGGACCCGCTTCCGGCTCGGCGGACGCCTCGATCGGGCCGACCGGCGCGGGGGCAAGATCGAGCGCCGCGCGGTCCCCGCCGTGCTCCAGCTCCAGCCGATACCGGCCGGCCAAAGGGTAGAACAGCGCGAACGGCCGGCCGGCAGCCCGCTCCCGCGCGCGGCGGGCGACGAGTTGCGCCTGGACCCCGCCGAGCCGGGGGGAGGGAGGAGTCGCCAGGACATAAAGCGTGGGGATCGCCGCTTCGCGCGGCCACTCCTGGCGGGAGGCGAAGGAGTTTCGATCGGCTTGTTCGATCAGGCGATCGACCGCGCGCCGGGCGAGGGACGCCGGCCCTTCCGCGGTCAGGAGATCGAACGCGAGGCGCGCCGAACGGAGCGGATTCAAACGGTGCCTTTCCTCGCGAGAATGCGTTCGTAGATCGCCTCGATCGCCTCGGCGTGCTCGTCCATGCCGGTGACTTCCGGAAGACGCGACCGCCAGCCGTCGAGGATCTCCGGCTCGGCGAGCAGGCGCTCGATCCAGGTGCGCAGCTCCTGCGGATGGTCGGGATCGAAGAACGCGCCGCAATCGAGCGCTTCGAGCGGCAGCTCGGCAAGGGCACCGCGGCGGGCGGCGAGCACGGGAGTACCGGCCGCCATCGCTTCGCGGGCTGCGAGGCCGAACGATTCGAGGCCAATCGATGGGACGATCAGGGCGTCGAGCCCGCTCAGCACGGCGGCCTTTTCCTCTTCGGCGAAGCGCCCGCGCCATTCGAAGGGGGCAAGGGCGGCGCCGCCGATCCGCCGGACCTCCTCCGCGGAGGGGGGATCTACCGCTGGATCGCCATGGATTTCGAGGCGCACCCGATCCGGATCGAGGCCCGCGAACGCTTGAGCCGCCACATGCAGCCCCTTGTGCGGCAGGATCGATCCCAGAAAGCCGAAGCGGAGCGGGGATCGAAGGGTGCCAAGGTCACGGGCGGGATCGCGCTCCGGACGCGGCGCGTCGGCGAGCGCCACGCCATAGGGGACCACTTCGATCGCCAGATCCGGCTCGCCGAGCAGCGCGCGCAGGCTGTCGGCGAGGAATTGCGATCCGGCGACCCGGGCCTCGGCGGTGCGCAGTGCTTCGCGCAGCAGCCGGCCGCGTTCGGCATAGAGCAGCGGGTTCAACAGCGCGGCGCCGGGCAGGGCGGTGAGCGGCAGGCAGCGGGAGCATTTGCCGAGCCCCGGGCCGGAGCAGGCGTGGCGGTCCCGATCGAGCAGGTTCGCACGGGCGCAGACCGTCCACCAGTCCTGCACCTGGTAGAGCACGGGAATGCCGCGCCGCCGCGCTTCGCGCGGCAAAGTCGCCGCATGGCCGGCGAGATGGTGGATGTGCAGCAGATCAGGGCGCTCCTCGTCGAGAAAACGCGAGAAGTCTCGTTCGAGAGTGTCGTTGCGGAGCGCGTTTCGCGATCGGGGATCACGCTGGACGAAATTGTTGACCATCAGGCGGACGCGCGCGCCGGCATCGAGCAGCTCGATCGCGTCGCCCAAACCCCGCGCCGGATCGGCGATCCGGGTGTAGACCGCAACCTGCCGATGTGCCGCCTGGCGGCGGACGAGCCAGGCGGCGTAAAGCTCCGTGCCCGCCGGGCTCCAGGGTGGCCAGCCGTGGACCAGGTGGACGATTTTGCCCGGACGGTGTGTCCCGATCGAAGGCCGCGCCGTGGTTCGATCCGGAACGAGACCGGCGAGCGCGCGTTCGCGGATTGGGGCGATCGGATCTTCGCGGACGAAGCGGGCGATCGTCGCGAGATAGTCGGGATGGAGCTTCGCGAGCGCCCGGTGGGCGCCTCTCACTCTGGCGACGCGCGTGGTGCCGAAGCTCTGGTGCCCCTCGTGATAGACGAACGTTGCGTCGTCCAGCACGTGGCGCCAGCCGGCTTTGAGCGCTCGCTGGCACCATTCGCTCTCCTCTCCATAGCCGAGGCCGAACGCCCGCTCATCGAACAGGCCCAGCTCGGAAAGCGCGCGGCGCTTCATGTAAAGGCAGACGCCCACGCCCGTGGGCAGGCGGGGATAGACACGCGCCGAGCGCTCTTCGATCCGCCGGGCGAAGCTCTCGATCGTCTCGCCGGCCGGCAGGGCGTTCGCCGCGAGGAAGCGGGGGAGCGAGCAGATCGTCGCGGTGTTCGAGAAGGGAGTCACGGTCGCGATCTCGGGAGAGGAATAAGCGGCGGCGCGGAGCTTGTCCAGCCAACCTTCGGTGACGATCGCGTCGCTGTTGAGTAGGACGACGTCGCTCTCCGGCCCCCGCGCCTGGCCCCAAGTCATGCCCCAAGTCATGCCTGAATTCACGCTCGCGACGAAGCCGCGGCGCTCCGGGTTGCGGAGGATCTCGACCCCCGGGATCGGCGCTTCGAGCAACGCCTCGGTCGCCTCAGGCTGTGGGCCGTCGAGGACCAGCAGGGCGCGGTGGCGAGAGAGGTCGGTGTGCGCGAGCAGCGCGGCCCAGCAGCGCGCGAACGCCTCGGGCGCCTGGTAGACCGGGATCACGACGTCGATCCGTTCGGGCGCTCCGCGGTCGTCGTGCGGGCGATCGGCGGGAGCCGCCCAATCGAGCGCGACGCGACCGCTCCCGGCGCGCAGCCAGGTCCGGAGCCGGGAGGGGAGAAGGTCTCGGAACACGAGGGTCTTTAAGTTGCGGTGCGAATTTTAGGCGAACCTATCACGGTGGCGTTGGGCGCATCGTTTGGCGCCGGTGGCCGGTTCCGTTACTCTTCCCCGGCCATGACGAACGAGTCGCCCAAGACGGTTTGTATCACCGGCGGAGCCGGGTTTATCGGGTCGCACGTAGCGGACGGGTTTCTCGCCGCGGGCGACCGGGTGCTGATCCTCGACGACCTGTCGGGCGGCAAGCGCGAGAACGTGCCCGAGGGCGCCGAGCTGCATGTCCTCGACATCCGCTCGCCCGAGGCGGCGCGGCTCGTGGCCGAGGCGGGAGTCGATCTGCTGATCCACCACGCGGCGCAGATGGACGTTCGCCGCTCGGTCGAAAATCCGATCTTCGATGCCGACGTGAACATCCTCGGGACCTTGAATCTGCTCGAAGCCTGTCGGCGGGGAGGCGTGCGCCAGGTGCTGTTCGCTTCGACCGGCGGGGCGATCTACGGCGAGCAGGATGCCTTTCCCGCGACCGAAGAGCACCCGACGCGGCCGGTCTCCCCCTATGGCGTGAGCAAGCTCGCGGTCGAGCGCTATCTCTATTTCTTCCACGTCGCCTACGGCCTCGACGTCGCCTGCCTGCGCTACGCCAACGTCTACGGCGAACGGCAGAATCCGCACGGCGAGGCGGGGGTGGTGGCGATCTTCCTCGAACGCCTGCTCGCCGGAGGCAAGGCGACGATCAACGGCTCCGGCCGCCAGACCCGCGATTACGTCCACGTGTCGGACATCGTCCGCGCGAACCTGGCGGCGGCGGGCCGGCCGGGCTTCTTCACCTTGAACGTCGGCACGGGAAAAGAGACCGACGTGGTCGAGCTCTACGGCTACATCGTCGCGGCGCTGGGGCTCGATCGCCCGGCGGATCACGGACCGGGCAAGGCGGGTGAGCAGCTCCGCTCGGTGATCGACGCCTCCCGCGCGCGCGCCGAACTCAAGCTTCCCGCGCCGCTGCCGCTCGATCAAGGGCTTCTGCGCACGGCGGCCTGGTTCCGGGCTCGGGGTTGAGGGCTACGGTGCGACGACCGATTCGACCTTGAGCAGGTGCGCCCACTTGGCGCGCAGGTTGTCGGGCAGGTCGAGCATCGGCAGCATCTCGCCAACCTCGTCGCGCCCGATCCATTTCCAGATGTCTTCCCACTGGGCGTAGCGGAGCAGGTGCGAGACCACCACCGCCCGTTCGGCGAGAGTACCGGCGAACAGCGCCCGCGCCTCGGCGAGGGTCACCGGCTTTTCGGGAAAGAAGTACAGCGGATCGGCAGACTCGGCCTGCGGAACCTGAGGAAAACTTCCCGTGCGCGCTCGTCCGGTACCGGTCATCGCACGGTCAGTATAGTCACGACGGCGCGGCGTGCAAGGTGCTTTGTGCTGGAAAATCGCTCCGTCGGGGGCGGAAGAGGTTCCCGTCGGGTTGGGCCTTGACCCCAAGTGCGCGCGTCGTCTACATTTTCGACCGTTCGAGATCAGCTCGAGCGGGCATAACTCAGTTGGTAGAGTGCAAGCTTCCCAAGCTTGATGTCGCGGGTTCGAGTCCCGTTGCCCGCTCCATTTCTCTCCCTCCGCGGGGACTCATCCGCCATGGCGCTCTTCCGACGCGATTCCCCCGCCCCCGCCCATTCCGTCGCATCCACCGGTCCGTCCGGGGAGCCGGGCGGCGGGACGCGGATCGCGCCGGGCGCGCGGTTCGAAGGGAAGATCACCGGGGCGGTGGATTTGGTCGTCGATGGCGAGGTGATCGGTGAGATCGCGGTGTCCGCGGTCGTCCGGATCGGGAGAGAGGGGAGCGTCACCGGGCCGATCTCGGCGCGCGTCGTGAGCGTGGCTGGCCGGGTTGCCGGCGATCTGCGCGGTGCCGAAAGGGTGGAGATAGCGGCCACCGCCAACCTCGAAGGGGACATTGCCGCGCCGCGGGTGACGATCGCCGAAGGCGCGTTTTTCAAAGGGCGGGTCGAAATGAAACCCGCTCCGGGGTCTAAGTCCGCCTCCGGAGCCGGGGAAAACCCGCAAAGTTCAACGACAACGACCCGGGCGCGCGACGGGCGCACCCCTGTGCCCCCCGAGGGGCCGAGGAACGGATAGATGCGCATCGGAATACCGAAAGAGATCAAAGATCACGAGTACCGCGTCGGCATCATTCCGGCCGGAGTGGCGGCCCTGGTCGCGTCGGGGCACGAGGTCGTATTGCAGGCCGAAGCCGGTGCCGGCAGCGGATTTTCCGATTCGCAATTCGTCGAAGCCGGCGCGCGCATCGAAGCGGACGTCGATCGCCTCTGGGCCGAGGCCGAGATGATCATCAAGGTCAAGGAGCCCGTCCGCCCTGAGTACACGCGGATGCAGAAGGGCCAGGTCCTGTTCACCTACCTGCACCTGGCGCCGCTGCCGGAGCTGACCGACGTCCTGGTCGAGCGCGAGGTCGCCGGGGTGGCCTACGAGACGATCACCGACAGCGAGGGGCGGCTGCCGCTGCTCACGCCGATGTCCGAGGTCGCCGGCCGGATGTCGGTCGTGGTCGGGGCGAGCTACCTGCAAAAGACCCACGGCGGGCGCGGTACGCTGCTCGCGGGCATCCCCGGCGTACCTCCGGGCGACGTGGTGATCATCGGCGGCGGCATCGTCGGGATCAACGCGCTCAAGATGGCGATGGGCTTGGGCGCGAGCGTCACCGTGCTCGAAACCAACCTCGACCGGATGCGCTACATCGACGACATGTTCCACGGCCAGGTGATCACGCTCGCGAGCAACAGCCACAACCTGCTCGCGGCCTTGAGGCGAGCGGATCTGCTGATCGGCGCAGTGCTGATCCCCGGCCGGGCGGCGCCGAAGCTCGTCACCCGCGCGATGATCTCCCAGATGAAGCCGGGCTCGGTGGTGGTCGACGTCGCGGTCGATCAGGGCGGGTGCTTCGAGACCACCCACGCGACCACCCACTCCGATCCGGTCTACACGGTCGACGGCGTGGTCCACTACTGCGTCGCGAACATGCCCGGCGCGGTGCCCCGCACCTCGACGTTCGGCCTGACCAACGCCACCCTGCCCTATGCTCTCGCGCTCGCGAACAAGGGATTGAAGCAGGCGGCGCTCGACGATCCGGGGCTGCTCGAAGGAATCAACACTCTCAAGGGCTTCGTCACTTCGAAGCCGGTGGCGGATTCGCTCGGCCGTTCCTACCGCGAGGCGCGCGAGCTGCTGTAAATCGACTTCATCCGGACGGGCGCGCCGCATCGTAGAGCAGAGCAGAACCCGGGGCGGAACACTCCCCGGTGGAGCGAGGAGCCTCTCGATGCGGCGCGAACTGTTCATCACCGGCGGGACCGGCTATCTCGGCTCGCGCCTGATCCCTGAATTGATCGCCCGAGGCCACCGCGTGCGGGCGCTGGTCCGCCCCCGCTCGGTTGGCAAACTCCCTCTCGGCTGCACCGCGATGGTGGGCGATGCGCTCAATGCCGATTCGTTTTTCGATCGCGTCGCCCCGGCCGATACGCTGGTCCACCTGGTCGGAGTCTCGCACCCGGCGCCCTGGAAGGCGGCCGAGTTCAAGCGCGTCGATCTCGCTTCGGTCCACGCCACGGCACGCGCCGCGGAGGCATCGCGGGAGGCGGGTCTTTCCCATATCGTCTACTTGAGCGTCGCCCATCCCGCGCCGGTGATGCGCGCCTACTGGACCGTCCGCGCCGAATGCGAACGGCGCCTCGCCGCGACCGGCCTCGGCTGCACCTTCGTCCGCCCTTGGTACGTCCTCGGCCCCGGTCACCGCTGGCCCTATCTTCTCGCCCCGTTCTACGCCCTTGCGGAAAAGCTGCCGGCGACCGCCGAAACCGCCCACCGCCTCGGTCTCGTGACCCTCCGCCAGACCCTCGACGCGCTGATTTGGGCGATCGAGCATCCCACGGCCACCCTCCGCGCGATCGGCGTCGAAGAAATCAAGGCCGGCCGCGCCGCTCACGCGCTGGAGGGGGTGGAGGTGCTGGCGTAAGGGGGGGGGGGGGCGCCGGGCACCGCTCCCACGACCATCAAGCTCTGCTAATGTCTCGCCGGACGTGCAAGCACGGAGGGCAACATGGACGTGCAGCTGTCGGCTGACCTTGAACAATGGGTGAAGGAAAAGGTGCGGCGTGGGTTCTATCGTTCCGCAGACGAGGTAATTCAGGCAGCTCTTCAGGCGCTGGAAGAGCGAGATCAAGAGCTAGAAGCGAGGGCCACCGCTTTCAGGGAGAACATCCATCAGCGATTGGAGAACGGACCCGCGGCGCCGATGGACTTTTCTGCCGTGAAAGCGCGCATCCGGGAAGAGGTTAAAGCCAGGAAGAGTGCGTAAGGCCGTTTCTACCGAATGGGAACGGTCGACAGATATCCGGGCGCGGAGCAGGATCTCGTCGAGATCGGTGTTTACATCGCCGAGGACAGTCCCGCCCAGGCGGATCGTTTCGTCGACGCCCTTGAGAAGGAATGCCAAAAGCTGGCCGATTCTCCCTTCGTTTTGGGGAGTCGCTGCCCAGGGCTGCATCCTGAGCTTCGGCGCCACAACTTCAAACGCTATGCGATCGTCTACAAACCCGTTTCCGGAGGGATCGAACTGGTAGGAATCTTCCAGGGTAGCCGTGACCTGGACGCGATGTTCGAAAGGTTGAACGAGCGTCACGAGTGGGCCGTGTAGTCGGGCAAGACGCCTTCGAGCGGCTACAATCCCCGCTCATGTCGAGCGCAGGTTTGCCTTCCCTCCTTGTCGGCTGCCTCGTCGCAGCGGTGGGGTTGCTCGCGCTGGTCTTGTCCTTCTTTCGCCGGCATCGGATCGCCGATCCGCTGCTCGCCTCGTTCGGCGGATTCACGCTGCTCTACGGCGTTCGACTCTTCTTTTCGAGTCCCTTGCTGCCGGGGTTCGGCATCGGCGATCCGGTCTCCGAATGGGTGGACAGCCTGGTCACCTACGTCATCAACATTCCGGCTTGGGCGTTTTTCTGGAAGGTTCTTGGCGATGGCCGGCGTTCGTTCCTGTTCAAATGGCTGATCCTGATGAGTGCTTTCGCCGTGGTCGGAGTCGGGGCCGATCTCGTCCGCGGCGCTCCGCATTCCCTCTCCGGAACTCCGAACAACCTGCTGGTGATCGCGGGCCTCTGCGTTGCGATCGCCGCCCAGCTTCGGCTGCGCGGGCGCATGACGCCCGACCAGAAGCTGCTCGCGGTGGGCTTCCTGATCTTCGGCGTGTTCGCCTTGAACGACAACCTGATGTCGTTCGGAATTTTGCCCTGGACCTGGCACGAGGAGGCGATCGGCTTCATCGTCTTCCTGGGTTTCCTCGGCGCCATCGCTGCGCGCCGGACGTTCGCCGGGGAGCGCCAGCTCGCGGCGCTCGAAGGAGAACTCGAAGCCGCGCGGCGGATTCAGATGTCGATCCTGCCGCGCCGGCTGCCCGAAATTCCGGGGCTCAAGGTTGCGGCACGCTTCAAGCCGTCCTCCGCGGTGGCGGGCGACCTGTATGACTTTCTGGTCGTCGATGGCAAGCGCCTGGGTCTGGTGGTGGCCGACGTCTCCGGCCACGGCGTTCCGGCCGCGCTGATCGCCTCGATGGTCAAAGTGGCGGTCAGCTCGCGATCCGATTGCGCCGCCGATCCGGCCCGTCTGTTGACCGAGGTGAACCGCACCCTCTGCGGCAGCTTCGAGAGCGGATTCGTCACCGCGACCTACCTTTATCTCGACCCTGCGACCGGCGCGCTCGCGGCGGCGAACGCGGGCCACCCCGCGCCGCTTCTCCTGCGAGCTTCCGGCGAGCTGCTGGAGGTAGGGGGGCGCGGGCCGATCCTGGGCCGTTTCGCCAAGGCGCGCTTCCAGACCGAGAGCCTGGCCCTCTCCCCCGGAGATCGCCTAGTGCTCTATACCGACGGTCTGACCGAGGCCCTCGACGCGGCCGACGAGATGTTCGGCGAGGAGCGGCTTGGAGCGTTCGTCCGCGAGCACGCGAAACTGGCGATCGAGCCGTTCTGCGACGCCCTGCTCGACGAGCTGCGACGGTTCACTGCGGGCCGCGGCGAACTGGCCTTGGACGACGATCTGACGCTTGTGGTGGTGGACGTTCAAAGCTAGGAGAGTCGTTCGCGTTGGGCCGCGCTGGTATGCTTGGCCTCCCTTACCCGGAGGTGGCTCCCATGGCCCGACGCTCGCGGTTCGCACTCTTCCTCGTTTCGCTCCTGGGTCTTGCTCTCCTGCCTGCCTACGGCGCGGCCGCCCCGCCCAAGAAACCTGCGAAGCCGACGGCCAAGTCCGCGGCAAAACCTGAGACGAAACCGAAGAAGCCGACCGGTCCCTACTTCCGGCTCGACAAGGTGACCTCGACGTTTACCCACTTCTGCGGGTTCCGGGCGGCGGGTGACAAGACCGGGGAGGTCAAAACGCTCCTGGTCTTCGCCGACGTTGCGCTCGATTGCGCCGCGGCCGATGCCGAGTTCGATCCCGAGGAGGCGATGGAGGCACAGATTGACGGCCAAAAAGGCGCCTACGTCGAGCTGCATCTCAACGCCGACGGGGTGCACGCGAACGGCAACTGGAAGTCCAACGAGCCGAACGATGGTTTCAGCTTCGGTGGCCAGGGCGAACTGGTCTTCACGCGGCGCGACGAGGCGCGGGTCGAAGGGCGCTACCGAACGCTCACGCCCGAGACTTTCTTCCAGCAGACTTTCGAATTCGACCTGCCGTTCGCGGTCGATCTCCTCGCCGGATCGATGGCCGGCACCCCCCTGCCCAAAGGAGGCGGCGATCCGGGGAAGGCCTATCTCGCCTACTTGAAAGCGGTGGACAAGAAGGACCCCGCGGGGCTCCAGAAGTACTCGTCCGCGGCGCGGGCCGAGGAGATCAAGCAGTGGATCGCCGATGAGGTCTTTGAAGGGATGTTCGACAGCGCGCGGACCCAAGAACTCAAAACCGCGACGATCACCGGCGGTTTGATCCGCGGCAATCGCGCGAAGATCGACGTTTCCGGGGTCAACTACGACGGGGACAAAGTGGGCGGGCAGATCTTCCTGCTGCAAGAAAACGGTGCCTGGAAGGTCGATTCGAAAGCGATCGGAATTCGGTTCGACTAGGCACGGGCGGGGCCGGGGTCGGCGGATCTCACCCGTACGCTACACTTGCGAGCATGCCGAAGCCACCTGCCGCACCGTCCCCTTCGACCCCCGACGCCCAATGGGGCAAAGCTACGGCCGATCGCGAGGAGATCCATTTCCTCGCGGGGCCGCGCTCGCGCAGCTCGGAGCTTGCGCGGGTCTTCCGCATCATGCTCGAGTTGATCCGCGGGTTTCGCGGGCTTCACTTCGTAGGACCGTGCGTCACCGTATTCGGCTCGGCTCGCTTCCCCGAAACCGACCCCTGGTATGTGCTGGGCCGCGAGATCGGCGCCCGGATCGCGAAGGCGGGCTTTACTGTGATGACCGGTGGGGGACCGGGAATCATGGAGGCGGCCAATCGCGGCGCCAAAGATGTCGGCGGCCGATCGATCGGCTGCAACATCGTCCTGCCGCGCGAACAGAAGCCGAATCCCTATCTCGATCGGTTCCTCGAATTCCGCTACTTCTTCGTCCGCAAGGTGATGATGGTCAAGTATTCGTACGCGTTCGTCATCCTACCCGGCGGCTTCGGCACGATGGACGAGACCTTCGAGTGTCTGACCCTGATCCAGACCGGCAAGATCCGCGATTTTCCCCTGGTCTTGATGGGAGTCGAATACTGGCGTCCGCTGCTCGACTTCCTGCGCGATACGATGGTTCCGGCGGGCACGATCTCGGCCGAGGATCTGGCGCAGATCACCCTCACCGATTCGGTGGACGACGCGGTCGCCGAGATCCTGAAAGCCGGGACCGGCGAATTCGGTCTCTCACCGGAGAAGAAGAAGGCGCCTCGCCAGCCGCGCTGGTACCTTGGCGAGCGACCGATGGCGGGGTAGGGGGGGAGACCCCGAGGACACGCGGGTCCACTCCTACAGCATCTTGCTCGCCAGGTTCGCGAGTTCCGAGCGTTCGCCCTTGTCCAGGTTGATGTGGGCGTAGAGCCCCTGCCCTTTGATCCGGTCGATCAGGTAGGAGAGGCCGTTCGAGTGCGCGTCCAAGTAGGGCGTGTCGATCTGGTAGATGTCGCCGGTCAAGATGATCTTCGTGTTCTCGCCCGCGCGGGTGATGATCGTCTTCACCTCGTGGGGGGTGAGGTTCTGCGCCTCGTCGACGACGAAGATGACGTTCGAAAAGCTCCGCCCGCGGATGTAGGCGAGGGGGACCACGTGGAGCTTCTCCTGCTCGACCAGCTCGTCCACCCGTTTGAAATCCCGTTCGCGCTCGCCGAACTGGTTCTTGATGATCCCCAGATTGTCCCAGAGCGGCTGCATGTAGGGATCGATCTTCGACTTGATGTCGCCCGGGAGGAAGCCCAGGTCCCGGTTCGACAGCGGCACCACCGGCCGCGCGACGTAGATCTGGCGGAACTGGCGCCGCTGTTCGAGCGCGCCCGCCAGGGCGATCAAAGTCTTCCCCGTGCCGGCCGGGCCGCTGATCGTTACCAGCGGCACGTCGGGATTCAAGACCGCATGGAGCGCGAAGGTCTGTTCGGCGTTCCGCGGTGAGACGCCGTAAGCCTGGGTCTTGTGTACCCGCTCCAGCCGGTCGGTCTTCGGGTTGTAGGTTGCGAGCGCCGAATTCGAGCTGGACCGGAGGATGAAGTACTGGTGGGCGACGGGGGCCTCGGACAGAACCTCGCGCGCCGGGAGCGAATCGGTTTGATAGAGCCGGTCGATCAGCCCTGAATCGCCGACCTCGATCTCCTGCTTGCCGGTGTAGAGGTGGGCGAGATCTTTGATTCGGACCGTCTCGTAATCCTCGGCTTCGAGGTTGAGCGCCCGGGCCTTCAACCGCAGGTTGATGTCCTTGCTGACCAGGATCACCCGCCGGCCCGGCTCGCTCTTCGAGAGCGCGAGAACCGTGTTCAAGATCCGATGATCGGCCTTGCGCGAGCCGAAAACCGCCCCCGCATCTACGTCCACATCCTCCTCGGTGATCACCCGAAACCGGCCGCGCGAGGTGCCGTCGAGCGGAATCCACGATTGGAGCAGATTGTGCTCGGAGAGGCGGTCCAGCTCGCGGATGAACTCACGTGCCTGAAGGTTCAGGACCGAGTTGCCCTTCTTGAAGCCGTCCAGCTCTTCGAGCACGGCAATCGGCAGCGCGACATCGTGCTCCTGGAAGTTCTGGAGGGCAGTGAAATCGTAGAGGACGACGGAGGTATCGAGAACGAAGATCTTGCGCGCGACGTCGGACATGGGGTGAGGGGCTCCTCCAAAAAATCCCAGGGCGCAAGGCTAGCGCACGGCGGGCGATCGGACCAGGGGGCGCTCCTATCGGAACAGATCTTGCAGCTTCTTCTCAACCACGCTCGCTTGGAACGTGGTCGAAAGAGGAGTCCTGCATGAAGAAGATCTTTCTGTTGAACCGTTTGTGCGGCCTGGGTTTCGTGGCCGCGCTTGCCTTTTTGGGCTTGGCCTTGCCGGCCACGGCCCAGACTTGCGATGGCTCGGGGGATAGTACCTGGAACGGCTGCCGCGGCACGGGTTGCCATGTCTGCTCGGAAAAAGTTTCCGCCTATGGTTGCTACTTTCTCAACCACCCGTCCTGCATTCAGAACACGACCTGCGCCGGCCAGTTTTTTGATTGCGACGCCGGCTGCCCGCCGCCGACGGAGGCCGATCTTTGCGGCGCGACCAGCCAGGACGGCGACACCCTGTCCGACGTGTTGGAAGACCAGTTGGTCTGGCGCTTCGCCCCGGTCGTCCGCCTGAACCCGAGCGACTCGTACCGGCCGAGCAGCGCGGACTGGTACATGGCGCGGACCCAGATGCGATTCGATCATACCGGTTGCTCGGACGATCAGATTCTCAACAAAGGGCAGGTCACGACCAACAACATCGACCTGCAGGCGCACCAGAACAAGAACGGCTGGCCGGGCTGCGGCCACAACAGCTCAGTGCAGTACTCCGACATGCGGACGCCCAACAGCCGGTTCTTCCTGCAGATCCCCAACGACTCCGCCGAGCTGACCACCCGCCTGGGCGCTCCGTCCACCGACTGGACCTGCTACGCGCACGCGCGCTTCGCCCCCGGCTCGACCACCCAGTACGACATCCAGTATTGGTTCTTCTATCCCTACAACGGCGCCCTCGCGGTGGGCCAAGGCGGGCACGAGGGGGATTGGGAGCACATCACCGTCCGCGTCCAGAGCGACGGGACGACGCTCTCCCAGGTCTACTTCTCGGCGCATGACAACGAGGGGCAGTGGTACCTGCCCGGGCAGATCTCTTACACCACGGACGGCCGCCCGGTCGCTTATTCGGCGATCAACAGCCACGCGAGCTACCCTTCGGCGGGGACCTGGAACCGCGGCATACTGCCGGCCGATCACACCGCCGACGGCGGCCCGGCCTGGGACTGCCGCCACGGCGTCTGGAACGTCGGCGAGCGCGGCCTGCCGCTCAACAAGGGCCGCTACTGGCTGAATTACAGCGGACGCTGGGGCGAGATCGGTACCGCTTTCAGCGGCCCGTGGGGTCCCGCCTACCAGGGGTACTGGACCGTGAATTAGGCCTCGCTATTCCAGCTCCACCCCATGTCGCATCAGCCAGGCGTGGCGGATTTCCCAGTCGGGCAACAGCGTGCCCACCCGGCGCCAGAACGTCGGGCCGTGGTGGCGTTCGATGAGGTGGCAGAGTTCGTGGACGACGACGTATTCGAGCACCGGGCGGGGCGCTGCGACCAGGCGCCAGTGGAGGCGGAGGATGCGGTCTGTGCCGCAACTGCCCCACTTCGTTTTTGGGCTACCGAGGCGAACGCCCGCGGGTTCCGTGCCGAGGCGGGGTGCGTGGCGGCGGACGAGGGCTTTGGCGTCTTCTTCGACGCGGGCGCGTAGCCAGGCGAGGACGGTGCTCTCTACCTGCCGCTCGCGATCTTCCTCGGGCAGGTCGCGCGGGACACGAAGGTGGAAGGCGGTGGCGTAGTTCAGCTCGATCGAGAAGACGTCCGCCGGTTCGACCCGCAGTTTGAGCAACCGGCCGCGAAACAGGATTTTTGCTCCCGAGATATAGCGCGGCGGTGAGACGAGGAGGGCGCGCTCGCGCAAGGTCTCGGCGCGGTTGTAAATGAAGCGGCGTTTCTGTTGGACGAACGCTGCGATCCGTTCCGGGCTCGCCTCCGGCGGGGTGATCACCTCGACCCGGCCGGGGGTGACCACGACGCGCAGGCGCACCGCCCGGTCGCTCGCGCGGATTTCATAAGGAATCTCGGTCGAACCGACGCGGAGGACCGGCATCAGACCTCCGGGGTCTCCGGCGGCTTTGCCCCGTTCGACCCCTTCCGATAGTGGCGGATCGCGAACTCGTCCACCTGGATCGGCACGGCGATCAGGTCGGAGAGCCGCGCCCCGTGCGCGATCTGGCGCACCTGCTGACGCAGCTCTTTCCTCAGCTGATCCTTCGCGTGCCAGCCGGGCGGTGCGCTTAGGTCGGAGCTGTAGAGGGAATCGATGTCGCGCGCCGCGGAGCTCAATCCCGCGAGCGCCTCGGGGTCGGCGTCTTCGCCGGACACTCCAGAGGAACCGGCCGGCCGCTCGCGCACTTCGCCGTCCTGAACCGGCGCGGTGATCCGGAACCCTTCGAGAATCCGCAAGATGCCGTAGCCCCGTTCGGAGAGCCCCGAGCCCTCGTGCGCGCGATCCTCGGCCGAGAGATCGAGCGAGACCCGCTCCAGCTCGGCCAGCAAGGCCGCCACGTCTTCGAGGTTCGCCTTCATCCGCTGGATGATTTCGAGCACCCGGTCCGAGAACCGCTCGTAGCGCGCCGGGTTGCTCTCCATCCGCTCGGTGGCGATGGCCTTGAGCTCAGTCGCTTTACGGATCGCCGCTTCGCGCAGGTCTTCGTCGCTCTTCCCTTCGATCCGGAAGTCGTGCCAATACTCGGGGTCGGTGATCTTTTTGAGCTTCAAGAGGTCGCGCAGCCCCGAGACGTGCAGGTGCTCGGCCAGCATGTCGCGGATCTTCGCGCTCCAGTCGGGCAGATCGAGCTTGACCACGAATTCGAGGTGCTGTCGTGCGTAGGGGAGAAACGTCGCGATCCACTTGAGGTCGTCGAGGTAAGGGAGCACCTCCGGATCGGGGGCGAGCGCCTCGTAGGCGCGGATGAACGCCTTGGCCAGCCGCTCGAAGGTGAACCAGGCATCCTCCCCCTCGGCGCGCAGCCGGGCGATCAGAGCCTGGTATTCGGCTTCGAGCCGGCCGGTCCCGCGCGGTAGGCCGGCGATCTTTTCCATCACCTCGCGATGTGCGGCGGCGAGCACGGCTTCGAGCTCCGCCAGATCGCGCAGAGCGTTCTTCACATCCGCCTCGCGGTACGTGGCGAGCGCTTCGCCGAGGCTCCGGGTGACGCCGATGTAGTCGACGATCAAACCGTACGCCTTCGCCGCGCCCGAGGCGCCGCGGTAGACCCGGTTGGTGCGCGCGATCGCCTGGAGCAGGTTGTGGTCCCGCAGGGGGCTGTCGAGGTACATCACGCCCTCGATCGGCGCGTCGAACCCGGTGAGCAATTTGTTGCAGACGATCAAGAGTTCCAGCGGTTCTTCGCCCGCCGCCTCCGCCTCGGCTGCCGGCTGGTGAAAGCGGGCGAGCACGGCTTTCTCGCCGGCTTCGTCGAGTGCGTAGCGGACCAGATCGTCGCGCAGGCTCTGGAGGAAAGGGTCCTCGCTCGGCTTCGGATCTTCATGGCTGGAGGAGTAGACGCAGGCGCTCCGCGCCGCCGCTTTGCGCGCCGCCTCCGCGCTCGGGAATCCCTGCTTTTCAAAGCTCTTCGCGATCTCGGCGTCGAGCGCTCGTTTGTAAAGGATCACCGCCGAGCGATCGATCGCGACGATCTGCGCTTTCCAGCCGTCCGGTCGCACGTGGGTTTGAAAATGGGTCCATAGGTCGTAGGCGATCAGCGCCACCCGCTCGGGGTGCTTGGCGAGATCGGCGATCGAAACGCCGCGACGCTTCACTTCTTCAACCCACTCGGCAGGCTGATCGGCGAACCACTGGTCGAACAGGATGTCGAGCCGCGCGGGGTCGATCTGCCACTCGGCCTTGCGGCTGGTGTAGCGGATCGGAACGGTCGCCCCGTCGGCCACCGCGTCGTCGATCGAGTAGCGGTCGAGATATCCTTCGCCCGCGACGCCGAAGTTCAAGTATGTGTCCTTGTCGTTCTTTTTGACGGGGGTACCGGTGAAGCCGAACAGTCGTGCCTCAGGGAAGGTGAAACGCAGGAAGGCGCCGAGGTTTTCTTCTTGCGAGCGGTGCGCTTCGTCGACCAGGACGATCCAGTTGCGGCTGTCGGGCACGGGGTGCGGCGAACCTTCAAATTTGTGGATGGTGGAGAGCAGGGTGATCCCGGCGCTCGCGCCGCGGAGCTTGGTCCGAAGCTCGGTGCGGGAGCCTATCTGCACGGGGTTCGGCAGGCCGCAAGCGGCAAAGGTCCCCGCGATCTGCCGGTCGAGCTGAATCCGGTCGGTGACCACGAGCAGGCTCGGGTTGGTGAGCGGGCCGAGGCGCGCCGCGGGGATCGTTCGGTGGCTCTTGAGTTTCAAGGCGGCATAGACCATGGTGAGCGACTTGCCGCTCCCCTGGGTGTGCCAGATCAGCCCCTGCGGGTGTTTCCCCTCAAGGACACGGGCGACGATTTTCTCGACCGCGCGGTATTGCTGGTAGCGGCAGAGTTTCTTCTCCACTTTCTGGTCGCGCCGCTCGAAGACGACGTAGTGGGCGAGCAGGTCGAGCAGCCGCTCTGGGCTAAGCAGGCACCAGAGGTCTTTGGCGAGCGGGCTCGTAAAGTCGCTCGCCGCGCGCGGCCACGGGTCGCGCCAAGCGCCCCAGAAGGGGCTGGGCGCGCCGGTGGCGCCATACAGGGTGTGAACGCCGTCGGTCACCACGTTCATTAGGTTGGAGGCCATCAGGCGCGGAATGTCGCGCTCGTACCTCTTGATCTGGTCGAACGCCTCGCCACTCTTGTCTTTGGGCGAAACAGGGCTCTTGGCCTCGATCACGGCGAGGGGCACGCCGTTGGCATAGACCACGAGGTCGGCGCGCCCGGATTTCTCGGAGAGGACGGTGAGCTGATTGGTGACGGTGAAGTCGTTGTTCGCCGGGTTCTCAAAATCGATCAGGTGAAGGGTCTTGTGCTTGGCGTTCCCCTCGACCTTGCGGCTCCAGTCGCTGCGCAGCCGCGCGGTCCACACGTCGTTGTCGGTCTCGCCGAGCAGCTGGGTATAGGCCATCCGCGCGGCGTCCTCGCCGATGCCGTTCAACCGCCTCAAGGCGGAGATGACCTGCTCGCGCAGAAGCACCTGGTTCATGCCATCCCGGGCGGTCTCGTTGTTGCCGGGCAGCAGAGCGGAAGCCTCGACCTTGACGCGGTCCCGCGTGTCGGAAGGGGGAAGGTAGCGATACCCAAGAGCCACCAGCTCCCGCACGCAAGGCGCCTCGGCGAGGTTGAATTCGGGTCCGTGGCTCATGCTGGGATTTTGACCCGAACGCGGCCGGAGAGGAGGTCTTGGAGGAGGCCGGCTTTGAGGCGTAAGTGATTCTCGAGAGTTGTCTCCTCGGCCAGCAGCATCTCGTCCATGCTCTTGACGGAATTGGCGATTTCCCATTGTTCGGCAGGAGAGGGGACCGGAAATGGCGTTTGGCGGATGACCTCCTGGCTGATGTTCTTCATCGAGCTGCTGGTGCCGGTGGCACGCTCTCGCAGAAACTTGCGTGCATGAGAAGTCTGTAGCGTCAACGCCAAGAACTCGGAAAGCACATAGGCCCTAGGGACAAGGCGGAGCGTCTTGTCCGAGAGCATCAGTTGGTACCTACCCTTGGGGACGTGCGCGACGGCGCCGACCAGTTCCTTGGTGTTCGCTCGTGTGATCAGCACATCGCCTGCTTGGACGATGAGATCGACGGGAATCACATAGTCGTCCGGAAGAACCTTGTTCTCGCCGGGTAGGAATTGTCCGCGGCCGATCGCACTTACTTTCAGGACCCCCCAATCCCCTTCGGAAGCCGGCTCGTTCGGACAGGCCGGACTTCTCCCGGCATCGATTCGATCCAGAGCGTCGCCCAATCGATGGGGCAACCAAAAGAGAGGAAACTCCCCGATCTCGGTCCGCCGGAACTGCGTATGCTCGATACCCCGAGTGAGAAGCTGATCGAGCAGGTGCTGTCTCATCTCCCTCGCCTGCTCGATCACGGCCTCCGTGGCGTGGATGGATTCGTCCACGCTGGTGAGGATCTCGGCGATGCGGCGCTGCTCGGGGAAGGGCGGGAGGAGGATCGGGATTTGAAGGAAGTCGGACCTTGCTATCCGGTTTCGGCGAACGTTGGTGCCCCGCGCGCTGTTCTTGAAGGCTTCTCGGAGGCGACGGCTCCGAAAGAGGAAATCCATGAACTCCAGCTGGGCGACGCCGGTCGGTCTGAAGATGCGATAGTCCGGGCTCACGAATCCGGCTTCGAGATTCTTGAGCCTCGCGAGGGCGCCGTCCCACAGGAGCATTGGATCGACCACGAAGTCGTTTCGCCGGCAGACCCTGTACCGCTCGACATTCTTTCCGTGAAGGACGCGTGCGAATCTTTCCTTGGACGGGACCAGCCCATCCTTCTTGGTGAGGGATAGCGCGGGAAGGTCGGTCCGGTCGCCGTGCCTTTCGTCGTGCTCCAGGAGAAGCTCGCTGAGTCCGGCCAACCTCCATCCCTGAGGCATTACCGGCATGACGGGCACTGAGCCTTTGAATAGCCGCTATTCGCTCCCGATAGCGCCAATCGCCGCCCTATTGCGCTTATCCGCTCGCTATAGCGCTTATAACCGTCCGCTAGCGCTAATCCGGTCGAGATACCAGCTATCCGGCCGAGATAGCGCTTAACAAGACGCGATAGCCGCAATCGCGAGACTTTTGTGGCTATCCCGCCGTCATAACGACCAGCGCGCCCCGATAGTGGCAATGGCGCCGTTATAACGGCTATGGTGCCGAAATAGCGGCCAGAGCGTCCCGATAAGGGCCAGCGCGGCTCAATAGCGGCCAGCGCGGCTTTGCAGCGGCCGGCGCTCATCGATAGCCCTACTTCTTCAAACGGCACGGCCACCCTCCAGAGACCGGATCACGCGATCTGGTAGATGACCGGCCGGTAGCGCGGCTCGGGGATCTGCTTGGCCAGCTCCCGGGCTGCGTCGAGCCAGGCGCTCTTAGCCAGCTCAACCTCAGCGAGCGCAGCCTCCGCGGTTTTTCCGAAGGCCGAGCAGGATTCGAGATCCGGGATGTCGGCGATGTAGCCGCCATCCTCCTCGCTCCAGAAGATGTTGATGTGGTAGTCCTTCATGGCTCGGTCTCCAGACGCAGATTGTAGCGCTCTACGAGGCGGAGGAACTGGCGAAGTTGATAGGCCTTGGCATCTCCACCGGCTTCCTGGAGATTTAGCAGGCCTGGGATCCCCGGATGGTTGAAGACGTGGTGGCTCCCAGTGACCCGGATGAGCCGAAATCCAAAGGCCTCAATGAGTCTTCGGGCGTCGTGGAAAGAGATATTCGAATAGTGCCCCCGCGCGAGGCGCGCCAGGAGGATCTCGAGCTTCACCGGTAGCCCAGCTCTTTCAAGAACCCGAGCATCCGCTCTTCCGCCTGATCCCGCTTCTTCTGGAGCTTTTTCAGCTCACGGAGCTCCGCCGCCACGTCGATCGTTTCCGTGGAGGTCGCCTTCTCAACATAGCGCGCGATGTTCAAGTTCCAGTCGTTCCGCTCGAGTTCCTCGACCCCCACCACGCGGGCGAAAGCGGGGGAGTCCTCGAACTTGCGGAACGCCCCGGCGATCCGTTCCAAGTGCGCGTCCGACAGCGAGTTCTGGTTCTTCCCCTCCACGTACTCGGCCGAGGCGTCCACGATCAGCACCTTCCCCTCGCGGGCCGGGGGCTTCTTCTTGTCGAGGATCAGGACGCACGCCGGGATGCCCGTGCCGTAGAACAGATTCGGCGCGAGTCCGAGGACCGCTTCCACCAGGTCGGCGCGCAAGATCCCTTCGCGGATGCGTCCTTCCGACCCGCCGCGGAACAGAATGCCGTGCGGCAGCACCACGCCGAGCTTGCCCTTCGACGAGAGGCTCGCGATCATGTGCTGGACGAACGCCAGATCGCCGTACGACTTGGGCGGACAGCCGAAGCGGTCACGGCCGTACCGGTCGCCGCGCTGCCATTCCTCGAAGCCCCAACTCTTCAACGAGAACGGGGGATTCGCGATCACCCGATCGAACGTCTTGAGCGCTTTTGTTCCCTCCACCAGGTGCTTCGGGTCGCGTAGCGTGTCGCCGCGCCGCACGTCGAAATCGTCCAGGTCGTGGAGAAACAGATTCATCTGGCAGATCGCCCAGGTGTTCAGGTTCATCTCCTGGCCGAACAGCCGCAGCGCCTTCGGGTTCTTTCCTTGCCGCTCCAGGTAGTGGACCGCTTCAAGCAGCATGCCGCCCGAGCCCGCCGTCGGGTCGTAGATGCTCATCCCCTCCCGCGGGGCGAGGCACTCCACGATCAGCCGCACCACCTGCTTCGGGGTGTAGAACTCGCCCCCCTTCTTGCCCGCGTCGTCCGCGAACTTGGCGATCAGGTACTCGTAGGCCCGGCCCAGAATATCGCCGTCCACATCCGCCCGGCGCAGCCGGTAGCGCTCGAAGTGCTGGAGCAGCAGCTCGATCGTCGCGTCCGGAAAACGCTCCTTGTGGTTGAAATCGACGTCCGAGAAGACACCCTTGAGCTTGAAGTTCGCGTCCTCGATTTTGTGGAACGCGGTGTTTAGCTGCTCGCCCAGGTCCGTCGAATGCCGCCGCACGTCCGCCCACGAGGCGCCCTTCGGGATATGCACCCGATGCTCGTCCGGATGCGCCGCGAGCTTCTTGTCTCGGTAGCGCGCCAGCCGATCCTCGTACTCCTCCTCCCACACGTCGCACAGCCGCTTGAAGAACAGCAGGCCGAAGATGTAGTGCTTGTAGTCCGAGCTGTCGATCTTCCCGCGCAAAATGTCCGCCGCCCCCCAGAGGTGGGACTCCAGCTGGCCCTGCGTGATCTTCGGCTCGTTCGTGCCAGGCGCTGCGGGCAAGAGGGGGACTCCCTTCGAAGGGGGAACGGGTTCGAGGGAATTGTATGCCGGGTAGGTCGGCGGCGGCAGTTGTCAACCAAGAGTTGACGACGGGTGCCGGCAACTTGTAAGTGGTCCTTACAGGTTGCCTCCGCCTCGAACGCCCGGGTCCGGCACTCGGGGCCCGAAACCTTGATGGCCCACCCCTACGGCTCGTTCTCCACCCCTTCGGCCGCGGGCGGGCCGACGTCGGCGTCTTCGGACAGCGGTGCCGAGGTGAGGCCCTCTTCCAGCAGTTCGCGGGCTTCTTCGAGGCGGTCGGACGGGACCTCGATCTGGACCGGCGTCATCGGATTGAAGCCCGGGGCGAAGGCGAACAGGTCGCTGCCGTCTTCGCCGTCGGTCGCGAAGGGGATACCGGCCTCGGTGAGCATCTCTTCGGCCGCGGCGACGGCGTTCGGATCGGTGGTCTCGAACGCGACGTCGAGGTTGGAATCGGGCGCCTCGTCGCTCGGGGGGAGCTCGGGGAGCAGGCCGATGCCGCAATCGGTGCAGGTGGTGAATCCCTCGCGGTACTCGGTGCGGCAGCTCGGGCAGAACATGGCGGTCTCCTTTTAACAGGCAGGCAGAAGAATCCTTGAAATCGAGATCATCCTACCAGGTGCCGCCGCCCCGGAATGTGTCTTGGGCGCCGATGGGTGTAGAATCCCTGGACTGCAAGATCCCTGTCAGGAGATCCACGATGGACCCCGAGCTGATCGCATATCTCGACAACCGCTTCCAGAAGATCGACCAGCGCTTCGAGCAGATCGACCAGCGCTTCGAGCAGATCGACCGGCGCTTCGAGCAGGTGGAGACCGCGATCCGCCATACGAACGTCCTGGTCGAAGCGCTGCGTAGCGACATCCACCTGATCGCCGAGGGATCGGTCGGGCTCAACGACCGGTTCGAGACGTTCCAGAGCGAAGCGACCCTGGTGTTCGATCAGGTGAAGGGTTGGATCGAGCCCTACTACCGAAATCTCGACGGCCGACTGAGAGTCGTCGAGGGACGGGCTGAGCGCCAGCAGGGCGACGTGCTCGATGCCGTGCGACGGATGCTCGGCAAGCCGACGCTTCAGGCGCAAGCCGCTACGGAATAAGTCGTCCCTCCCGGGTCGTCCGGCCTCGCGGCTAGCGGCAGAGCCGGGCGAGGAAATCGCCGGGTGTTGGATCGGCGGCGGGCGAATCCCCGATCAGCACCGCGTAGCTCGGCTGGTAGAAGGTGACCTCGCCGGTGACGCCTGCCCGTGCCGCCTGGGCTTTCACGTCGTCGGGCCAGTAGCCAAGGATCGCAAAGCGCTCGGGGATCTCGTGGAGCGCCGCGCCGTAGTGGTAGAGGTCGGCGTGGGTGTCGCAAGGCACGCCGCGAATCCATTCGCGTGAGGCGAAGTTGAGCGGATAGACCAGCCAGTAGTCGCCGACCACCACCTGGACCCCTTCTCGGCGTAGCAGCGCGAGCACCTGCCACTCGCCGGCGGCGGCGGCGTGCAGCCGCTGGCGCATAGGGCTGTTCGGCCAGAAGTAGACGCTTGCCGAGAAGGTGACCAGGATTGTGGCGAGCGTGCTGGCCGCGAGCGGACCCCAAGGGCGGCGCCCGGCGCTTACGGCGGCGAGGAAAATCCCCAGCGCGAGAGGCGCGAGGAGATAGATCGGCAGCACGTAGCGCACGGTAAGGCCGCGGCTTGCACCGGCCTCGGAAAGAATGTTGATCGCGACCGTGGCGCCGATCACCAACAGGGCGAGGGTGCGCCGTTTCTTCGCCTCCGCCGAGTCGTTTCGATCTCCCCGCGCGAAGAACCAGGCGAACGCGAGGCAATAAATCGCCGCTGCGGGGTAGTGGAGCGCGCGGGTGAGCGGTCCGGGAGGGTTTGAGCCTCCCTCCGGATCGGTCGACACGAACAGCTCGGGCACCTTGTAGGTGGAGAGGAAGTCGAGGTTGTCGATCACGCTCGCGCGGTCGAGCGTCGGCCGGGCCACCGAATTGGCGCCGTTGAACGAAGCGAGGGGGTGCCGAACGTTGTAGCCGATCCACGGCGCGGCCCCAACCAGGAATCCCGCCAGGGCGAGGGCCGCCACCCGGATGAAGTGCAAAATACGGGGGCGGGGCGACCCGGCAGGCCCGAACGGCGCGCGCCGGAGGAGGAGCCAGGCGATCACGGGCAAGGTGACGCAGAGGGTCTGGAGCGAGGCCCACCAGGAGAGCCCGACGACCCCGCCGAATGCCAGCCAAAGGCCGCGCCGTTCCGGCTCGTCGGCTACCCACGCGGCGAGCCAGAGGGTCGCCGCGGCGAGCGCGAGGGTGACCGAATAGCCGTTCGGCTGGGCGGTCCAATAGAGGAAGGCCGGAGCGGGAAGCGCGGCCGCGACCAAACCCCAGCGGGCGGCGACGGGACCGGCGAGGCGGCGCACGAACAGCCAGGAAAACAGCATTCCGAGCGAGCTGGCGAGCCAGGGCGCGTAGCCCATCGCCTGGCGCGTCGGGCCGAGGATCAGGAATCCGAACGCGTGAAGGTACGACTCGATCGCGCCGATCCGGACGCCGTTGTAAAACACCTGAAAGTCGCCGGCCAGGATGCGCAACGCGCACAGACCGGTCTGGATGCAGTCGGCGTCGGCCTGGAACTTGGTGACCGGAAAGATGATGACGAACCGCAGGGCGACCCCCGCCGCGAACAACACCGCGGTCGCCAGGCCGGCGATCGGGATCGAGAGGGGGAACGACGGCCGCTTCATACCGGGTTTGCGGCCTTCACGCACTTCACAGCGGGCGCCGGGCAACGAGAAGAAGCTCGGCGCCGAGTGCGGGGAGAACGCGTCGTTCGAAGTTGAGCAGCCCGGCCGCCAGTCGACGCGAGAGGGGGGCCACGAACGGCGCAGCGACGAAGAAGGTCTCGATGCTCACCGGTTCGAAGCCCGCTTCGGCGACCGCGCGCGTAAGGCTCTTCCGGTTGAACAGGCCGAGATGCTGCTGGCGGTAGTCGACCGGGCCAACGAGGCTCACCAGCCATTCGAGCAGCGGCCAGAGGCTCTTGGCGTTCGGGGTGGAGAGGATCAGATGGCCGCCCGGGCGGAGCACGGCGTAGGCGTCGCGCAGGAACCCGCCGACCTCGGCCGGCGGCAGGTGCTCGATCACCTCGACGCTCACCACGGCGTCGAATCGACTTTCGAGCGCGGCGTCGCGCACGTCGGCAACGCGGAACTCGAAACCGGGCCGGGCGTAATGTTGCCGCGCGTAGGCGATCTGGGGCTCGGCGAGGTCTAGCCCAAGGGCGCTTTCGACCGGTCGCTTCAAATTGCCGAGAAAAGTCCCCGGTCCGCAGCCGAGGTCGAGCAGGCTCTGGCAATCCGTCGGCAGCTTCGACTCGACGAGGCGCAGGCGGTGGTGGTGCCAGAACCACTGGACCCCGAGTCCGCGCCGGTACACCTTGTCGTAATAGCCCGGTTCGATCTCCAGGTAGTGGTCGAGGCGGAACGTCGTATCACGCACTCGGTCTCAGACTCCTGCCCTGGGCGGGGTGCGAGGGCGGGGGTGTGGAACCTTTGCGGGTGGCAACATTCGGATATTTTAACCGGAACTCCCACCCGAAATCGCCGCCGGCCTAGAGCCCATCGTCGTTGGGGTCGTGAGAATCTCCGAAAGGCGCACAAGAATCCTCGGTGGGCGCACAAGAATCTGCGCTGGCGATCGGGGAAGGCTGGTGCGGCTTCGGGAGTTTCGCCCGACGCTCCTACCTTCGCCGTCCTCGCCTATGATTCCAGCCGGAGATCCTATTGGCATGAGCGACCCGTTGTTCTGGCACCGAATGCAATTCGGTTTCACGATCGCCTACCACTATCTGTTTCCGCAGCTCACGATGGGGCTCGCCCTGTTGATCGTGGTGCTGAAGATCCAGGCGGTGCGGACGGGTGCGGCGCGCTATGCCGACGCGGCGCGGTTTTGGGTGCGGGTGTTCGGGCTCAACTTCGCGATGGGGGTGGTGACCGGCGTACCGATGGAGTTTCAGTTCGGTACCAACTGGGCGCGATTTTCGCATTTCGCCGGAGGCGTAATCGGCCAGACGCTCGCGATGGAGGGAATCTTCGCGTTCTTCCTGGAATCGAGCGTTCTCGCCCTGCTGGTGTTCGGCGAGCGACGGCTCGGGCCGAAACGCCATCTCGCGGCGGCGATCGCGCTGTTCGTCGGCAGCTGGCTCTCCGGCTACTTCATCGTCACGACCAATGCCTTTATGCAGCACCCGGTCGGCTACTCGACCGCCCCCGACGGCACGCTCCAGATCGCGGACCTGGCGGCCTTTTTGGGCAATCCCTGGGCGCTTGCGCAATACGCCCACACCATGATGGCCGCCGTGGTGACCGGCTCTTTCGTAATGGCGGCGGTGGGAGCTTTCTGGCTCCTCCAAGAAAAGCACCAAGACGCCGCCCGGGTGTCGCTCCGAACCGGAGTGGTCGCCGGCCTGCTCTCCTCGCTGCTGGTCGCGATGCCCACCGGTCATCTTCAAGGGCAGCTGGTGGCGGCCCACCAGAAGGTGGCCTTGGCGGCGATGGAGGGGCGATTCGAAAGCGGCCCGCGAGCGCCGATCGCGATGATCGGCCAGCCGAACTTGGCGGAGCGCCGGCTGGACAATCCGATCGCCATCCCGGGGGTGCTCTCCTACATCGCCTACGGCGATTTCTCGAAGAACGTCAGAGGGCTGAACGAGTTTTCCCAGGACCTGTGGCCGACCAACATCGAGCTGCTCTACTACGCGTTCCACATCATGGTGGGCCTCGGCACGCTGTTGATCGCGCTGTCGGCGCTCGCCTTCCTCCAGCTCGCGCGCGGCAGGCTGGAGAAGAGCCGGCCGCTGCTCTGGGTGCTGATGCTCGCATTTCCGTTCCCCTACATCGCGACCACGGCCGGGTGGATGACGGCGGAGCTGGGGCGCCAGCCCTGGCTGGTCTACAACCTGCTGCGCACGGCGGACGGTTCGTCGCCCACCGTTCACGGCGGCTCGGCGCTGTTTACGCTGATCGGCTTTGCCGGGCTCTATTTCGTCCTCGGGCTCCTATTCCTCTATCTGATCGCGCGGGAGGTCGGCCACGGGCCCCGTTCGCTCGAACGTTCCGGCGTTCCCGTCGTTTTATAAGGACCTGGCGATGCCGATGAACGCGCTCTGGTACGCCTTCGCCTCGGTTCTATTGGCCGGCTACGTGATCCTCGACGGTTTCGATTTCGGCGCCGGAGCGCTCCATCTGTTCGTGGCGAAGACCGATCGCCAGCGCCGCGAGGTGCTCGCCGCGATCGGCCCGTTCTGGGACGGCAACGAGGTCTGGCTGCTCGCCGCCGGGGGAGTTCTGTTCCTCGCTTTCCCCAAAGTGCTCGGCGCGGGCCTTTCGGGCCTCTACCTGCCGGTTTTCTTCCTGCTCTGGGCGCTGATCCTGCGCGGCATCGCGATCGAGTTCCGATCGCACGTCGAGGACTCGATGTGGCGCGGGCTTTGGGATGTCGTCTTCTCGCTCGCGAGCGCGCTGCCGCCGGTTCTTCTGGGGGCGGCACTCGGCAACCTCCTGCGGGGCGTGCCGCTCGACGCCTCGGGCTATTTTGCGTTGCCGCTCTGGACCGACTTCACCGCCCGGGCGCCGTACGGCGTGCTCGACGGTTACACGATTCTGGCGGGTATCCTGGCGCTCGCGGCGCTCGCCCATCACGGAGCGCTGTTTCTCGCCTGGAAGACGGAAGGCGAGGTTCACGAACGATCCCAAAAGGCGGCGGCCCGGCTGTTCGTACCGCTGGTCGCCCTCTGGATCGCCGCCACCTGGGCCACCTATGCACTCCGCCCCGATCTGTTCGAAAACCTGGCGGCGCGGCCGCTTGCTCTCGTCGGTGCGCTGCTCGGTGTCGCGGGACTCGCCGGAGCACTTCTCGGTCGCCGCAACGGGAAGCACTTGTTCGCATTCATCGGTTCCTCGGCGTTCCTGCTCGGGATTCTCGTCTCGACCGTCGCCTCGTCCTACCCGGTGATGATCCGCTCGGCCCTCGATTCCGGCTTCTCGCTCACCGCTCTGAACGCCGCATCGAGCGCCGAGAGCCTGAAGACCGGCCTCCTCTGGTGGCCGCTCGGATTCGTGCTCGCTCTCGCCTATCTGGCGCTGTTGCTTCATATCCACCGGGGAAAGGTCGGTTCGCCCGCGGAAGGGGAAGGGTACTGACCCCGCTATCGCTCGAAACCCGCACCTTTCGCGCCGACCGCGGCGACGCGGGGGAAAGGCTCGATCTCGTTCTGGTGCGGCATCTGGCCGATCGGCCGGAGATCTCGCGTAACCGGATCCAGCATTGGATCGAAGCCGGAAGCGTCGAGATCAACGGCGCGCCCGCGGGTAAGCCCTCCGATCGCGTTCTGGCCGGGGCGCGGATATCGGTTCTTCTTCCGGTTCTCGCCCCGCGGCGCCCGCCCGAGGCGGAAGAGAGGGCGCTCGACATCCTCTACGACGACGAGCATTTCCTGGCGCTCAACAAACCGCCTGGCCTGGTCGTCCATCCCAACCGGAGCGAAGCGAAGGGCACTTTGCTCAACGCCTTGGTCTGGCGATTCAAGGCGGCGGGGGAGCCCGGGAACCCGCATCTGGTGCAGCGGCTCGACCGCGGTACCTCCGGCCTGCTGCTGGTCGCCAAACGCCCGGCGATGCATGCGGCGCTCGCGAAGGCGTTGCGCGCGGAACGGGCCGAGAAGGAATACCTCGCCGTCTGCTACGGCCGGCCGCCGCGAACGACCGGTCGGATCAACCTACGGATCGATCGCCATCCGATCGCGCGCGGTCTGCGCGTTGCCCATCCGGCCGACTCGGGGCTCGGCCAGGAGAGCCTCACGCTGTTCGACACGGTGGCCCGGGGTGCGGGCCTTTCGGTTCTGAGCTGCATCCTGCGCACCGGCCGGACCCACCAGATCCGCGTTCACCTCGCGGCGCTCGGGGTGCCGATCGTCGGCGATCCGCTCTACGGCGAGCCCGGCTGGAGCGCACTCCGCGATCCGGATCTGTCGGCGCTCTGTCGCGACCTGCCGCATCAGGCGCTTCACGCGTTTCGGCTGCGCTTTGTCCACCCCATCACTCGCGTTCCGTTGACGCTCGAAGCGCCGCTTCCGGACGACCTCCAAAGGCTGTTGAACCGCATCGGCGAGTGAAACACCCCCCTGTTTCATCGAAGTTTTGGCGAAACACCCTCTTGTTTCACCTCCATTTGACGCGAAACAGGGGGGTGTTTAAGATCTTGGAGTGTATTTTCCCCGGCATATCGACGCGACGCTGAGGTCCTGGGCGGCTGAAGACGATCGCAAGCCGCTCGTTCTGCGCGGAGCGCGGCAAACCGGCAAGACCGCCGCAGTTCGGCGCCTCGCAGAGCATTTCGATCTCTTCCTTGAGCTGAACCTGGAGCGTTTTGAGGATCTGGCGCTGGTGCGCTCCTGCCGCTCGGCCGAAGAGCTTTTGACCGCGCTTGCGGCCCGGCACAACCTGGAGCGCTTTCCGGCGCGGACGCTGCTGTTTCTCGACGAGATCCAGGATAGCCCCGAAGCGGTCGGTTGGCTGCGGTTCTTCCGCGAGGATCATCCGGAGCTCTTCGTCGTAGCGGCCGGCTCGCTTCTCGAAGTCCGGCTCCAGGAGCGGGGGTTTTCGTTCCCGGTCGGCCGGGTCACGTTTCGCGTTCTGCGGCCGTTCACCTACTTCGAGTTCCTGGCGGCGAACGGGCGAGACGTACTGGCGGACCACCTGGCCGCCGCGGTGAGCGAAGGGCGGCCGATCCCTCCGGCACTCCACGACCAGGCGCTCGACCTGCTGCGTGACTACCTTCTGGTCGGCGGCATGCCCGAGGCGGTTGCGCGTTGGGTGGCCGAGCGTAATCCGGTCGCCGTGCGCAGCGTCCATCGCGATCTCGTCCAGGCGCTCGCCGAAGACCTTCAACGCTTCGGCAACCTGCGCGAAGTGGGCTACCTCGAAGCCGCCTTCGAGAATCTCCGCCACCACGTCGGCTTGCGTTTCCGATACGAGAATTTCGCTCCGGGGTACAAGAGCCAACTGATGAAGAACGCCCTTGCAAAGCTCGAGGCGGCGCTCCTCATCCATCGGGTCCTTCCGACCAGCTCCTTGGCCCTTCCCTTACGCGAGCGGACCCGCTCGGCTTCGAAGCTGCTGCCGTTGGATGTGGGTCTCGCGCTTTATACCTTCGGCGGAGGGTTCGAGACGGCGCGTGCCCTGCCGGTCTATCTCGCCGAGATACTGTCGCTCCTCATTAAAGCCGAAGTGTCGGAGGCCGAGTAGCGAGCCGAAGCGTCCCCCGGCTCTTGCCTTAGGGCGCCCGCAGGTGAAACCTTTCCCTCCTCGATTCGTTCAGAGAAGGCAATTCCCGAGTGCGAAGACCTCGCGCCCGGCGGCAACCTGGGAGGTTCGGCCGATGCGCGCGCTCCGTTCGTTGATTCTGGTCTTGGCGGTTCCGGTTCTGTGGGGAAGTGCCCTTCGCGCGGCCGAGCCCGCTCCCGCGGTTCCTGCGACTTCTGCGGCCAGCGCTCCGGCGACGGTTGCCTCGCCATCTGCGTCGGCCCCCGCGGATTTCGACGTGGAAGCGGCCACCCGGGCCTATCTTTCGCGGGTCTCGCCCGCCGAGAAGGAGCGCTCCGACTCCTATTTCGAAGGGGGCTACTGGCTCCAGCTCTGGGGCTTGCTGTACGGCCTGGGGGTATCCTGGCTCTTGCTCTCGCGAGGGATCTCTACCCGCTTGCGCGATGCGGTGGAGCGGGCCAGCCGCATTCGAGCGATCCAGACGTTCCTCTACGCAGCGGGCTATTTCATTGCTGCGGCGGTCCTTACGCTACCGCTCACGATCTACTCCGATTACTGGCGCGAGCACTCCTACGGCCTCTCGAACATGACGTTCGGCGGGTGGTTCCGCGATGCCGCGGTCGGACTCGGCGTTTCGGTGATCCTCGGCGGCCTGTTTATGGTTCTTCTCTACTGGGTCTTCCGCAAGGCGCCGCGCACCTGGTGGATCTGGGGAACCGCGGTCTCCCTAGTCGGCCTGGTTTTCGTCGCGCTGATCGGCCCGGTGTTCATCGCGCCCTTGTTCAACAAATACACCCCCCTCGCCGAAGGGCCGATCAAGGCCGACATCCTGTCGCTCGCGCGGGCGAACGGCATCCCCGCCGACAACGTCTACGAAGTCGATGCGAGTAAGCAGTCGAAGCGGGTGAGCGCAAACGTCAGCGGTCTCGGCTCGACGCTCCGGATCACGCTCAACGACAACCTGCTCGCGCGGGTCAAACCCAACGGCATTCAAGCGGTGATGGGGCACGAGATGGGGCATTACGTGCTCAACCACGTCTACGAATTCATCCCGGTTTTCGCGCTCATCATTCTGGTCGGCTTCGGCTTCTTGCGCTGGAGCTTCGATCGCGTTCTCTCCCGCTATGGCACCCGCTGGGGCATCCGTGGAATCTCCGACCTGGCGGGACTGCCGCTTCTCGCCGCCCTCCTGTCGGTCTACTTCTTCGTCCTCACGCCGATCATCAACACCGAGATTCGAACCAACGAAGCCGAGGCCGACATCTTCGGCCTGAACGCCAGCCGCCAACCCGACGGCTTCGCCGAAGTCGCCCTCCTGCTCGGCGAATACCGCAAGCTCGAACCGACGCCGCTCGAAGAGTGGATCTTCTTCGACCACCCGAGCGGCCGGAGCCGGATTTTGATGGCGATGCGGTGGAAGAAGGAGCACTTGAGGGAGCTGCCGACGGCGCCCTAGGAAGGGGTCGCGCCGAATCGCTGACAGGGCCGGTGTCGCGGCGAAAGGTCGGTGAACGGGTCTCCGATTCGCATACGATCCGCCCCCATGCGCCGTATCCTCTCCGCCTACCGTGCCGCGTTCGTCGGCTTGCCGCGACCGGTCTGGCTGCTTGCGATCTCGGCGTTGATCAACCGATGCGGCACCATGGTGCTGCCGTTCGCGACGCTCTATTTGACCAAAGAGTTGGGATGGACGGTGCAGGAGGCGGGGCTCGCGCTGTCGTTCTATGGCGCGGGGGCGATGATCGGTTCGTTTTCCGGCGGCTGGCTCGCCGACCGGATCTCGGTCCGGCTTGTCTTGGTGACCAGCCTGGCGTTCAACGGCATCGGTTTCTTCCTGCTCGAGCATCTGCAAGCGCGGAGCGCGATCTGTTGGTTTCTGGTCGCCCTGGGGATGTTTTCCGAGGCCTTCCGGCCGGCCAACGCCACCGCGCTCTCGGCGATGGCCGGCCCGGCGAACCGGGTGCGCGCCTTCACCCTCTATCGCCTGGCGATCAACCTCGGCATGAGCATCGGTCCGGTGATCGGCGGCTTCCTCGCCGAGTACGACTATCGCTGGCTGTTCCGGGTCGACGGAGGGACCTGCCTCGCGGCGGCGGCCATGCTCGGGATTCTGTTCCGCGACCCGGTGCCGCACAGCGGCCCGGCCGAGAACTCGGACGGAAGCGCGAGGGTCGGCCGCTCGCCCTGGCGCGACGGGCCGTTCGTCGCCCTGTTGGGCCTCGCGGTGCTGCTGGCGATGGTTTTCTTCCAGATCCAAAGCACCTACCCGCTCGCTCTCAACCGGGTCTATGGGTTCTCCGAGGCGGCGATCGGCCTGGCGCTCGCGGTGAACACGGTGGTGATCGTGCTGTTCGAGATGGTGCTCGCCCACGCGTTGCGTGACGCGCCCCATCTGCGCCTGGTCGCTTGGGGCTCGCTGCTGTTCGGTGTCGGCCTGGCGCTGCTGCCGCTCGGCCGGAGCTTCGCCTACGTCTGCGCGACGATCTTCGTCTGGACGATCGGCGAGATGCTGTCGCTACCCTTCCTTCAAGGGGTGGTCGCCGAGCGCGCCGACGCGAAGCGGCGGGGGACCTATCTCGGCCTGCTCAGCTTCGCGTTCTCGATCGCCTACATGGGCGGCCCGCCGATCGGAGCGTGGGTCTACGAGCGCTTCGGCCCGGACACCCTCTGGTACGCCTGTGGCGTCGCGGGCGTGGTGTTATGGATCGGATTCGAAGTGCTGGCCCGGCGGATGGTGCGGGCCTGATCTCTAATCTCCGTCCTCCCCTTCTCCTCCCTCGTGCAGCCGCAGCTTTCTGTAGCCGCGGTGCCAGTAGATCAGCGGCGGCTTGGTTTCGTTCGGTACGCCGCTCGCTTGGACCAGTCCTAAGTAGATGCGGTGGGTTCCCGCTTCGTGGCGGGCTTCGATCGAGCAGTCGAGCCAGGAGAGGGCGTCCAGGAGGACCGGCGCTCCGGTTTCCGCGGTACCCCAGTTGCCTTGGGCGAAGCGGTCCTCGTCTTTCACCCAGGCGAAGCGGTTGGACAGCTCGGATTGATCCTCGGACAAGATGTTGACCGCGAAGCTCGCGTCCGGGGCGTTGAACATTTCCGCCGCGCGGTGGCGCTGGTCGATGATCACGGCGACCAGCGGCGGATCGGTCGAGACCGAGTTGAACGCAGATACGGTGAGGCCGTGGGTCCGATCGCCCGAGCGGACGGTCACGATCGTGACCCCTGCCGGGAAATGGGCGAGGGCCAGGCGGAACTGTTCGGAGCTGACTGGCATGAGTTCTCCCGAAGAGTCGTTTGCGCGATCCGTCGAATCCTACCAAGGTGGGCGCCGAGAGTCGAAAAAGCGTTTGCGGGGCGCCGTTTACACGAGCCTCCATTCTCATCTACTCTTCCCCTGCCGACGTAGCTCCCGGGAGGAATTTCGAACGATGACCATCCAAGGTCGTGCGTGGGCGGCAACCCTGCTCGCCGTCGCATTCTCTGCGCTGCCGCTCCTGGCTCAGGCCGGCGAGGCGGACAAGAACCCGAGAACCGATCCGGACGGTGAGCCGGCCGACGAAACGGCTTCCCTGCGCCCGAAGTTCGAATTCGGGCTGGAGGCCAAAGCGAACTTCCGCCAGAGCGACGAGAACCGGTTTCCGATCCGGACGTTCCAGCCGCCCATGAAGCAGCGGTTCTTGGAGACCGTCAACTCCGGCAGCCACTTCGAGCTGTCAAACCTTTCGCTGTTTGCCGACGCGACCTGGAGCGAACATCTGGTCGCCCACGCGAAGATCGATTTCATCGACCTCTACGAGCGCAACCCGACCTCCACGGCCGATAAGGTAGACGTCGACGAGCTGTGGCTTCGGTTCGGCCACGACTCGCAGCCCGCCGCTCTCCCCGCGGGCACCGGCGGCTATTTCAAGATCGGCAAGTTCGGCAAGTTCGAGCGCCAGAACGATCGCCACCTGGAGAGCTACGGCATCGTTTCGACCGCCTTCAACCGAATCGAGGACGTCGGCTTGGAGCTGGGGCTCGACCTCGGCCGCCATGTCTACTTGAAGGGCTCGCTCACCCAGGGCAACCCGGTTTTCCTGCGCGACCCCAACGCTCTGGCGGGCGACAACGGCACCCCGGAGTTCCGAAAAGAAGATCCGAATCCGGATTTGAAGAACGGCATCGTCATCCCGTACGACGCGGCGACTCAGGACGTCGACGTGGACGGCAACCTCCAGAAGGGACTGGGGCTCGGGGTCCGCTTCGCGAGCGAGGACGGCGCGAACGGCGTTGACGTGCTGGTGTTCGGCCGGCGGCGCACGCTGGCGGATCACGTCGATTTCAAAGGCAGCTTCTACGGCGCCGACATCGACTTGTTGAACGGTCCGGAGGTCCCTTTTCTCAAGCGGGAGGACGTCACGTTTCCCCTCACCTCCGACCGCAAGCAGGAGGTCGGCGGCAATGTCTGGATCTATTTCGGCGGTGGCTCGTTCTTCGGCCAGTACGTCGATCAGGATCTCGGAGGCCTCGGAAGGATCGGCTACGAAGGGGAGTTTGCCTGGCGCTTCGACCTGCCGCTCGCCGCGTCGTTCGCCGGGCGCCAGCTGTTCCCTTCGATCCAGCCGGTCTTCCGCTATTCGAAGCTCGACCCCGACTTTCGCCCTGCGCCCAAGTCGCCGAGCCCGAGCTTTGCGTGGCAGTGGGAGAAGTTGGATTTCGGCGTACGTCTAACGGTGATCTCCGGCCTCGACGTGACCGCCGAGTACGCGAAGAACGACTTCGTCCTCTTGTCCGGCGCCAAGCGCGACAACAACGAGACCTTGGTTACTTTGAGGTGGCGCATTTGACCGGGATTGGCAAAGCCGGTACCCGGGTCGAGAGGCCGATCCTTGGGCCGCTGTTTGCCGCGCTGGCGATCTTCGCCTGCGGCGCCGCGGCGGCCCGAGCGGAAGACCTGCGCGGCAAGATCGAGCTGCTCGCCCGCGGCGGCAAGGGGCTGGCCAGGGGGAGCGACGTGCGCCAGGCGGTGGTCTTCTTCGAACCGAAGGAGCCCCGGCCGACCCGGGCGCCCGAAAAGCCGTTCGAGATCATCACCGAGGACAAGGAGTTTCTCCCCCGCGTGCTGGCGATCCCGCGCGGCAGCAAGGTCCGCTTTCCCAATTCCGATCCGATCCTGCACAACGTCTTTTCAGTCTCGGGTGCCAACAGCTTCGATTTCGGGCTCAGCCGCAAGGGGCCGGGCCAGACGCGCCGGTTCGACGCGCCCGGCCTGGTGCGGGTGTTCTGTAACGTCCACCACTCGATGGTGGCCTACATCTGGGTGCTCGGCACCCCCTACTCGGCGTCCCCCGCGGACGACGGATCGTTCACGCTCTCGGGGTTGCCCAAAGGGCCGGGCAAGTTGACCGTCTGGCACGAGCAGGCGGAGCCCTGGTCGATCGATCTTTCGGTCCCCGCCCCCGGTACGGTCGCCGCGCGCCTGGAAGTCACCCGGCCGCGCATTCCGCCCCACGTCGACAAGACGGGGCGCTCCTACTTCCGCAACAGCCGTGAAAAATACGGGGGATAGGCAGAAGGGCCTGCCGCTCGGGGTCAAGATCTTTCTCGCGACCTCCCTGCTGATCGCTCTCGCGGTCGGCGCCGCGGTCGCCGTGACGACGATCCTGGTGCGGCGCATCGCGCTGCAGGCGATCGACGAGACGCTCGCGCAGACCTCGGCGGCGCAGACCGCGTTTCAAGACGAGCGCGGCAAGAGGCTGCTCGCGACCGCGCGGTTGTTCGCGAGCGATCCGTCGCTCAACGCCTATGTCGCCGAGGCGGCGGCGACCCGCGACAGCTCGTCGATCCTCGATCTGCTCAACGAACGGCAGCGCGACGTCGGATTCGATTTCGCGATCGTGCTCGACTCGACCGGCAAGGTGCTCGCGCGCACCGACCGGCCGAACGGCGCGGGTGAGGATCTGGCGAACCGGCCGCTGATTGCCAAGTCGATCACCGACTTCGAGGCGGCCGGCGTATGGATCGAGGACGGCCGGCTCTACGACGCGGTCGCGGTGCCGCTCCAGCGCGAGTTCAATCTGCTCGGTTTCTTCGTCGCCGGGTTCGCGATCACCGACGCCTCGGCGCTCGAAGTGCAGAAGGTGAGCGGCAGCGAGGTGGCCTACGTTTCGGCCGGTCCCCAAGGTCCGGTGGTCGTCGCCTCGACGATGCCGCAGCTCGCCCCTGTTCTCGCGCAGGCGCTCGCCGCCTCGCAGCACACGATGGGCGAGGTGATGGAAGAGGGGCGCGAGGTCAACCGTGTCCAGCTCTCCCTCCGCGGCGAGCCGTGGATCGCCTCGGTGGTGCCGCTCAAGGACGCCGGGGGTAAGGCGGTCGGCGCCACGGTGGGGTTTGCCTCGCTGGCGCGCGAGCTGACCAGCTATCGGGAGATCCAAAACGCGTTGATCGCCTCCGGCCTGGTCGCCGCCTTACTCGCGCTGTTCCTGTCTTTCGGCCTTGCGCGGCGGATGCTCGCGCCGGTGCGGCAGCTGGCTCTGGCGGCCGGCGCCGCGAGGCAGGGCAATTACGACCAGAAGATCGACACCGGGCGCCGCGACGAGGTGGGGGAGCTGGCGCGCTCGTTCGATCAGCTGCTCACCGATCTCCGCGAGAAGCGCGACATGGAGGCCTACGTCGCCGACCTCTCGCGCAGCCTGCCGGAACCGGCGTCGGCGCGGCCGATGATCGGTACGGCCAAGGCGCGCGATCTGATCGTCCTCGCGATCGAGCTCAAGCGCTACGCGCGGACGGACGGCGATCCGGAGGAGGTCCTCCAGCGGCTCGCCTCGGACTGGAAGCGGATCGCCGGGGCGATCTCCTCCCGTCGCGGATGGGTCGAATCGGTCTCGGGCCACCGGCTGCTCGCACGCTTCGACGGCGAGGGGCGTGGGCCGCGCGCGCTCGCCGCGGCGGCCGACATCTTGGGGCTGGAGCCGGACGGCAGCTCGGACGCACCCTCGCTCGCCCTCGCCTCAGGGGCGGTGGTGACCGGGCCGATCAGCTGGCGCGAGGGGGCCGACAACGCTCTGATCGGCCTGCCGGTGCAGCGCCTGGAAGGATTGTTGCGCGAGGCGGCGCCGGGCGACCTGCTGCTCACGCGCGAGGTCCATGACGAGCTGGCCGCGACGCTGGAGGCGGCCGGCTACCGCCTGGCGCCGCGGAAGGGAGTGCTCACCACCCAGCCGTTTTATGCGCTTAGCGCCAACGTTGCGGCCCGGGTCACCGGCGCGCGCGGGGTGGCGTTGGTAGAGGCCGCCGAAACCGCAGCGGCGGCGGGCCGCGCGGCGACCGGAGCGTATTCCAGCGCCGCGCCGACGCTTTCGGGGATCTCGCCGGGGAGCCTGCTCGGGGCTCGGTTCGAGATCCTCGCGGTGCTCGGAGCCGGTGGCATGGGCGTCGTTTACAAGGCGCGCGACCGCGAGCTGGACGACCTGGTGGCGCTCAAGATGCTCAAGCGCGAGCTGTGGGGCGACCGGACCCAGCTCGATCGGTTGAAGAGCGAGATCAAGCTGGCGAGGAAGATCACCCACCCCAACGTCCTGCGCACCCACGACTTCGGTGAGATCGACGGCGTGCCCTACATCTCGATGGAGTTCGTGCGCGGCGTCACCCTGCGCTACCTGCTCGACCAGACCCAATCCCTACCGTATTCGGCCGCCCTGCGTCTGGCCCGTCAATTGTGTGCGGGTTTGAGCGCGGCGCACGCCCAAGGGGTGCTCCACCGCGACATCAAGCCGGAGAATCTGATCATTGAGGCGGCCGGTAACGCCAAGCTGATGGATTTCGGTATCGCCCGGCCGATCGATCGGATGGCGCCGGGGGAGACCCAAGCCGGCTGGGTGGTCGGCACCCCGATGTACATGGCGCCTGAAGTGCTCCAAGGGCGCGAGGCCGACGTGCGCGGCGACCTCTACGCCGTGGGCGTCCTTCTGTATGAAATCTTCACCGGCAAACCGCCGTTTTCCGGATCGACGCCGATCGAGATCATGCTCAAGCAGATCAAGGACGAGCCTCTGCCGCCGCGCGGTCCGAGCGGCGATCTCGATCCGGCGCTGGCGGCCGCGATCCTTCGCTGCCTCAAAAAAGACCCGGCGGAGCGGTTCCCTAACGTCGACAGCTTGGCCCGGGTGCTCGAAGGGCTTACCGCATGAGCTCGCGAACGGCGTATCGACCGATGGACACCGAGAGTATTACGGCAGCCGATTCCGCGGCCGGTGCGGGAGTCGATCTACTGCGCAAACTGCAGGAATACGAGACCCTGCTCGGCATCTCCCACGCGCTGTCGAGCACGCTCGATCTGTCGCGGGTGCTCGATCTCGCGCTGGTCCAGGCCGAAGTAGTTTGCAGCGCCGAAACCAGCTCGATCTGGGAGCTGGACGAAGTGAAGAACGAGCTGTTTTTCCGCGTCGTCCGGGGTACTGCCGCGAGAAAGATTCGCGATCTGCGCGTCGCGGTGGGTGAGGGGATCGCGGGCAGCGTCGCCGCTTCGGGTCGCGCGGAAGTGGTCAACGACGTGCTCGCCGATCCGCGCTGGAGGGGAGACCCCAATGACTCGTTCCATGCCCGGGCGATCCTCGCCGTGCCGCTCAAGGCGCACGGCCGGGTGGTGGGCGTCCTTCAGCTCTTGAACCCACTCGATGGGCCGAGCTTTTCGGACGAGGACCTGCGTCGGATGGAGCAGTTCGCCGGGGTGCTCGCGCCCGCAATCGAAAATGCCCGCCTCTACGCGCTCCAGAGGCGCCAGTTCCTCGATACCGTGACGGCGATTGCCGAGGCGATCGAAAAGCGCGATCCCTATACCGGCGGCCACGTCCGCCGGGTGGTCGCCTACTCGGTGCTGCTCGGCACCGAAATGGGACTCAACCCGGCGGAGCTGGAAGAGATCTACCTCGCAGCGACGCTCCACGACGTGGGCAAGATCGCCACCCCCGACGCGGTGCTCCGGAAGCCCGCGCCGCTCGACGAGCAGGAGGCCGCCGTAATGCGCCGCCACGCGGCGGACGGCGCGGACATCGTCGGGCGGATCCGCGAGCTGCGCCCGGTGCTCCCCGGGGTCCGCCACCATCACGAGCGGCTCGACGGCCAGGGCTATCCGGACGGCCTGGCGGGCGACGAAATCGCCCGCGTGGCGAAGATCATCGCGGTGGCCGACACGTTCGACGCGATCACCACCTCGCGGCCGTACCGGCAGGCTCTCGACCCGGCGCGCGCCGCGGCCGAAATCGAGGCGGGAGCGGGGACCCAGTTCTGCCCGCACGTCGTCGCGGCTTTCCGTGCTCTCTACGCCCGCGATGAGTTCTACCTCGACCGGGCGCTCGCCCTGGTCGCCGCGAAGTTTCCCGACCACGGCGAGTAGGCTCGCCCGAGCCCGGGGTATCATGCCTCTGGGAGCCGGGCGATGCTGCGACTGCGTTATTCGATCGAAAGCCAGGAACGGACGTTGCCGTTGTCGGGCACGCGCCTACGCATCGGGCGCGAGGTCGACAACGACATCGTGCTGCCCGACTCTTCGGTCTCGCGCCAACACGCCGAGCTGGTCCACCAGGGGGGAGCGTGGATCGCCCGCGACCTCAAAAGCACGAACGGCATCCAGCTCAATCGTGCACCGGTGCTCGAAGCGCGGCTCCAGGCGGGGGATCGGCTGACCATCGGCCTGTTCGAGATCGAAGTCGAGGCCCCTCTTCCTGAGCCCGAGCTTCCCTCCGGCTCGATCGGCGGGCTGCCGGACGCGACGATTCTGCGGCCGATCTCGGACTTCGTCGCCGATTATGGGCTCGAAGGGGACCGACGCCCCTCGGCGGACGGCGAAGGGCGATTCGCCAAAGTGATGTTCGGCTCGCTCGCCCGCCTTGCGCGCGAGCTGATCTCGGCCGACTCGGTCGACCAGGTGCTCGAACGGGTGGTGGCGATCGCCTTCGATGCCCTGCCGATCGATCGCGGGTTCCTTTTGCTTTCCGACGAGGAAGGGCACCTCGCCTGCGAGATCGCGCGTTTCGGCGACCGGGTGGAGCTGCGGCCGAGCGCGGAGGTGCCGGTCTCCAAAACCATGCTCGAAGCGGTGATGCGCGAGCGGGTCGCCCTGGTCACTTACGACGCGATGTCGGACGGCCGGCTGGCCGGGGGAGAGTCGATCCGCATGCACCAGATCCGCGCCGCGATGTGCGCGCCGCTCTGGTCCTCCGAGCGGATCGTCGGCGTCATGCAGGTCGATTCGCCGTTTCAGGTCGGCTCCTTCGCCGAGCGCGACCTCGATTTCCTGACCACCCTCTCGAACTTCGCTGCGGTGGCGATCGAAAGCGCGCGAAACGCCGAACGCGCCCAGCACGAGCGCGCGATGCGCAACCGTCTGGAGCGCTACCACAGCCCGAGCGTGATCGAAGAGGTCTTGCGCGCCGAAGAGGGCGCCGGGCGGCGTGTCCGCACGGCCGAGGCGTCGGTGCTGTTCGCCGACCTGGTCGGCTTTACCCCGATCGCCGAGAACTCGCCGCCGGAGGAAGTCGTCTACCTGCTCGACGCCTTTCTGGACCTGGCGGTCGAGGCGGTGTTCGATGCCGGGGGGACTCTCGACAAGTTCATCGGCGACTGCGTGATGGCGTTCTTCGGCGCGCCGGTCGAGCAGGAGGACCACGCGCTCCGCGCAGTGAAGGCGGGTATCGACATCCAGCGCCGGCTCGCCGAGTGGAACTCCGAGCGCACCCGCTCAAACCTGCCGACGCTCGCGGTGCGGATCGCGGTCAACAGCGGTTTGGTCCTGGTGGGCGACATCGGCAGCCGCAGGCGGGTCGATTACACCGTGCTCGGCAATACGGTGAACGTTGCGTCCCGGCTCGAAGCGCTGGTCGCCCAGCCGGGCGATGTCGTCTTCGGTCCCGAGACCGCGCGCCTGTTGAATGGCGAGATTCCGATGGATTCGCTCGGCGAAGTTCAGTTGAAGGGCTTGCGCCAGAAGATCGAAGCGTTTCGAGTGGTGCGATAAGCGCTGGGCCAACCGACCGCCTCACCCATGGATCGCCGGAGCCACCCCTAAACCTCGGGCGAGCTCGGCTTCGAATTCGCGCCAGCCCAGGAAACGCTCGGCGAGGGTGTCGGGATCGACATTTCTTCCGGCCAGGCGGTAGAACAGCTCCCAATGGCGGCGCTCTGCGGGGCCGAGGTCGGCGAGCAGGCGGATGACCTCCCGGTCCTCGACCACCTCCGCGAGGCGGGTGAAGCGCTCGCAGCTGCGCGCCTCGACCAGGGCGCCGAACAGAAGGCGATCGACCTTGGTCCAGGGCTCACGCCCCAGCACGATCCGTTCGCGCAGGCTCTGCGCCCAGCGGTTCTTCCTCCGGCCCCCGAGCGGCCAGCCGCGGCGGGTGAGGATGCCTACCACCCGCCGGAAGTGCTGCACCTCTTCGGCCGCGAGCGACGCGGCGTGCTCGACCAGCTCTGCGTCGTCGGGGTAGAAGCCGGCGAGCGACAGCGCGTACATCGCCACCTGCTGTTCGCAGACCGCGTGATCGGCGAGCAGCTCGGGGAGGTTCGCGGCAGCCAGCTCCGCCCAGGAGCGCGGCGTCGGGTGGAGCAACGGCAGGGCGGCATAGACCTCTTCGAAGTCGATCGGCATTGCACTTTTTTCGCTCGGGCGTTTCATCGGGGCGGATTGTACCGCCGGCTACGTTACAATCCCGCGCCACCATGGTCCCTGAACTGAGGCGCGCCTTCAACGCGCAGTTTTCCCCCGAACGGTACGCCCGCGTCTGCGCCGCCCTCGACGAGGCCGCCGGCCATCACATCCCCTTCCGCATCTGCGAGACCCCGCTGTTTCTCTCGGCGGAGACCGCCCGCGAGCTGGCTCACGCGAGCCGTGAGATCCTGGCGCAGGTGAGCACCCCCGAGTACATCGCGGCGTCGGCGCGCGCGGTGCCGGACGGGTCGTCGGTGCCCGGATTTGCCGGTCCGCCGGTCTTCATCCAGTTCGATTTTGCCCTGGTCCGCGCCGAGGACGGCCGGATCGTGCCGCGGTTGATCGAGCTGCAAGGGTTCCCTTCGCTCTACGGCTTTCAGTCGTTGCTCTCTCGCGTCTACCACGAGCAGGATGCCATTCCCGACGGCTGGGTCCCCTACTTCGGCGGCCTGGACGAAGCGAGCTACGCCGAGCTTCTTCGCCGCGTCTTGATCGGCGACGGCGATCCGGCCGAGACCGTCTTGCTCGAAATCGATCCGGAGAGCCAGAAGACGCGGGTCGATTTCGTCTGGACCGAAAAGCTCACCGGGGTGGCGACCGTCGACGTCAAGGACGTGATCGTCCGCGGCGACCGGGCCTACTATTCCGACGCGCGCCAAGGTGGACGCGAGACGCCGATCCGCCGGATCTACAACCGGGCGATCTTCGACGAAGCCGAACGGCTCGGGCTCGACCTGCCGCCGGTCTTCCGGCAGCCGCTCGACGTCGAGTGGCTGGGACATCCCGACTGGTTCTTCCGGATCAGCAAGTTCTCTCTGCCGTTCTTGAAGAGCGAATACTCACCCCACTGCGGTTTCGTTTCGGACTTTCCCGAGCCACCGGTCGACCTCGAAAACTATGTCCTGAAGCCGCTCCGCTCGTTCGCCGGCTTGGGTGTCGAGCTGAACGTCACCCGCGAGCGCCTGTCACAGCTCGAACATCCGGAGGACTACATTCTCCAGAAGAAGGTCGAGTACGCGGGAATCGTCGAGACCCTCGATATTCCCGCCCGCTGCGAAGTGCGAATGATGTACCTCTGGCTCCCCGAAGGCCCGCGCCTGGTCAATAACCTGGTGCGCATGACCAAAGGCGCGATGGTCGGCGTCGACTTCAACAAAGACAAAACCTGGGTCGGCGCGAGTATCGGGCTGCATCCGCCGGTGGAGTAGCAGGCGAAGGTGGAGTAGCAGGCGAAGGGGGAGTCGGCGATCTGCCATTCATGGCGTTGCTGTTCGCCGTTCCTCAACTCGGTCCGGATCGTTGAAGCGGAAGATCTTGACCGTGACCCGACCTTCAGGCGTCAATGGCCGGATGATCGGACCGTCCCACTCGAAGTGCTCTGACCAGATATCTTTTCGAGGATTGAAGAACGACGTCAGTTTTCCCGTGCTTGGATCGAACGAGCCGATGTTCGGTCCCTTGTGACGGTTGCATAGAAAGCAGGCGAGGGCGAGGTTGCTCGCTTCGGTCTTGCCGTCATGCTGGACAGCGACGATGTGGTCCGGCTCGTGCTCCTGGAAAGCCAGCTCTTCGGGGAGGAGGCAGTACTCACAGTGTGCGCCGGCCCGCTGCCGGACGAGGCGGCGCAGTCGTGCCGGTATGCCCATCAGGCAGCCTTGGGCGCTACAGCCGCCTGGGCCTTGAGAAGCCTCACGAAGTGCTCGATTTTCTCGAACTCGTCCAGCTTACGCCGTTCTTCCTCCGACAAGAGGCCCGCTTGGTTGAGCGCCAACAGGCGACGGGTGCGCTCCTGCGTTCGCTCGGATGCGTGGTAGGCAAGAATGTCTTTGGGTGAAGGATCGCCCGAGAGGAACTGGATCACCTCGGTCGCCGTCGCGGCTGCGGCGGTCTGGAAGCCGACGAGGCTGAGCTCCAGGACGGTCGAAAGGAAGGGCTCCAAAGGCCGAAGGCGTTGGGCCAGCTCATCGGAAAGCGCCAGAGTCACGCTAGTCATTTTCGCTCCCGGGCTGTGGAGACTGCCCTCAGGATCAGAGGGTGATCCTAACACCACGTCGACAGGCACGCCCCCATCACCGATAGAGAAACCGCAATGCCGCCGGTAGCCGCCTGCGCCAGCTCTGCTCGCTGTGGAGCCCCTTGGGATCGGTGCGGAAACGCAGATTCAGGTCGCCGTAGCCGCGGGCGGCGAGGTGGCCGGCCATTTGGGCGACCAGGGGGAGGAGGGTGCCACGCCCTTCGCGCATGCCGGAGTCGAGGTACACGCGCGAGAACGGTGGACGCGGCTGATCGCCGACCCAGTCGAGGATCGCGCCGTCGTCGATCCAGAAGGAGGGCGACATCACGAGCGCGCCGCCCAGCTCCAGAGGACGGCGGAAATGGGCGTAGATGGCGGCCAGGCCGCCCATCGACGATCCGGCGACCGCCGATCCTGCTGGGCCTTCGATTAGCGGCAGGAGTTCCGCCAAAGCGGGCCTCAGGGTGCCGAGCAGCCAATCGAGCAGGAGATCGAGCTGTCCTTCGGCCCCCTGTACCGGGAACGGCGACAGCTCGCGAATCCGCTCCGGGCCGCCGTGGTCGATGCCGACCAGGATCGGCGCGAGCCTGCCCGCGCGCGCGAGCCGCTCGGCGGCCTCGTGGGCATACCAGCCTCCGGCGTACGAGGGCTCGTCGTCGAAGACGTTCTGGCCGTCGAACAGGAAAAGGGTGAAGCGAGGGACCTCCGGCTTGAAATCGATCGGTAGGTAGAGGCGCACAAGGCGCGGCACGAGGCCCGGCGTGGCATACGGCCCCAGCACCTGGATTTTTCCCGGAGTCAGCTCCGGCCAGTCCGCGCCGGGGGCCAGGGGAAGCGGGGAAACCGGCGTTTCCGCTTCGAGCCGATCGGTTTCCGCGCCCGCCTCTTCGGCGAACGACAACTCATCGAGCAACGCCTCTTCGACATCACGCAACCGGTTACACTCCCCCAAAAAGCCTGCGATGGCCCGCGAGCGGTTTGTCTATAGTTTATCAGGGCGTGGAGGCTCTGTCTGGAGTGTCGAGCTGCTTGAGCCTTTGGGCCGAAGTCTGTAGCCTGGAAGAATGCCCGCCTCGCTGCCGCGCCGTGCCCTAAATGCCCTGTCCCGCCTGACCGCCGGCCTTCCAGCCCGCGGCGTGGTGTCCCCCGAAGTGGCCGACGATCTGTACCAGGCGCACCTGGCGCTCTATGTCTTCGCCGCGCGATATTCAACGGGCCGGCGCGTGCTCGATCTCGGCTGCGGCACAGGGTATGGCGCGGCGCGGTTGATCGAGTCGGGCGCGGCTTCCGTCGTGGGTGTCGATCGCGACGAGCGGCTGATCCGCTATGCGCGCAAAAAGTTCGCCGGCCCCTCGGTGCGCTTCGTCGACGCGCGGGCCGAAGGCCTGCCGGGGGATCTCGGCCTGTTCGATACGGTGGTCGCGGGCAACGTTTTGCCCCATCTGGAGAAGCCGGCGCTCGCGATCGACCAGGCTGCGCGCCATCTCCAGCCCGAGGGCTCGCTGATCGCCTCGGTGCCGCCGATCGCCGACGACCGCGCGATGGAGACGCACCGCGCGGCCGGCGACCACCGGTCGAGCCTCTACCTTTGGGATTGGGAGACGCTCTTCAAGCGGCATTTTCAGGATCTGGCGCTGTTCCGGCTGGAGGGGCCGCCGGGAACGTCGATCAATCTTGCAGATTCGTCGCCGTCGCGCCTGTCCGCCGCCGACTTTCGAGTCGAGGAGATCCCGCTCGCCCGGGCGCGCGAGGCCGGCTCGCTCGCGGCGCTTTTTGTCGCAACCCGACCGCGGCTGTAGCGGTTTCCGGAGAGAAGATAAGCTAAAGGCGCCATGGCGCGCGCTCCTGCTTCTCAGCTCGGACTGTTCGGCGACCCGCCCGCGAAGGCGCCCGCCCCCTCGGGCGTCGCGGCGCAGCCTCCCGATCCCTCTCTGGAGCGGCTCGCGGAGCAGATACCCCGAAACGTGTTCCTCGGCGGCTCGACCTGGTCGTACCCTGGCTGGGCCGGGCTGGTCTACGACCGCGAGTATTCGGAATCGAAGCTCGCCCGCGAGGGGCTCGGCGCCTACGCCAGGCACCCGCTGCTCAAAGCGATCGGGATCGACCGGACGCACTACCAACCGCTGCCGGTTGAGGACTTTGCGGCGTACGCGTCCCAGGTCCCGGACGAGTTCCGCTTCCTCGTCAAGGCGCACGAGGACTGCACTCTCTGGCGCTTTCCCGACCGGCCGCGCTACGGCGCCCGGCGGGGCCAGGGCAATCCTCTCTTTCTCGATCCGGCCTACGCGACCGAGCGGGTGGTGGGTCCCGCGGTCGAAGGGCTGGGCGGCAAGCTCGGCGCGATCCTGTTCGAGTTCGCGCCGCAGGATCTGGGGAAGCCGGAGTACTTCGCGGCGGATCTGGCGGCGTTCCTCTCGGAACTGCCGGGAGAGGCGACCTACGCCGTCGAGCTGCGCAACCGCGAGATGCTGGGGAAGGAGTACGCCGCGGCGCTTGCCGCCTCCGGCGCCAGCCACTGCTTCAACGTCCACCCCCGCATGCCGGAGGTCGCCGCGCAGCGCCGGCTGGTGGCGCCCGGCCCGAAGACGGTCGTTCGCTGGGTAGTCGGCCGCGGGTTGTCCTACGAAGAGGCGGGAACCGGCTTCCAGCCGTTCGATCGCCTGCACCGCGAAGACCCGGAGGAGAGAAAGGCGATCGCCGCGCTCGTGCAGGAGGCGGTGGCCGAGGGGCGCGAGTCGGTGGTGACGATCAACAACACCGCGGAAGGGTGCGCGCCGCTTTCGGTGGGCAAGCTGGTCGAAGAGCTGCTTGATTCTTCGTCGTGAATTACGGCAGCAGCGGCTCGAAGCCCGTCGCCGTCTCGCGGACCAGCAGTAGGTGAAAGCCGCGCCTCGGGCCGATCCGGACGAACCCTTCATAGCCGGTGAAGCTCTCTTCGACCCCGAACCAGCGGCCCGATTTTTCCGGCGCGGCCAGCGCGGCGAGCGCCTCGACGGTCGCGTCTTCGATGTCGGGCGCGATCAGGAACGCGCCGCCGATGTCGCCGGTTTTGACCCGCGCGCCCTTGGCCTGAATCACCGCGTCGCGGAAGTCGGCGAGCGCCTGTGGGCAGGCGCGGGCGACCCGGCGCGCGACGTGGAGCGCCCTGCCGCCCTCGCCGAAAGTTGCAAGGTCGAAGAAGTCGGTCCCCGTGCCGTCCGGCCGGGGAAGATCGACATGCAGCTTCGCCGAGCGCACCTCGCCGAGCCACTCGACCAGATACTTCCAGCGCGCGGCCCGGTCGCGCTCGCGGAAGTAAGGGGGCAGCTCTTCCAGGCTCCAGGCGAGGAAGCGGTGGACCGGATCGTCCTCCACACGCACGGCGGCGGTGGTCCGGCCGGTCTGGGCGATCGCCGGGTCGAGCGAGAATTTGACCCGCGCGGTGGTCTTGGTGCGTGAGCCGACCTGCGTCCGGCCGCTGTCCAGGCCGCCTTTCGAGGAGATTTGCAGCTCGAAGTTGCGCAGCTCGCGCCGGAAGCTCGATAACGAGGGGACCGGTGCCAGATCCTCAACCCGCGCCTGTACCGCGACCGCCGCCACCAGCTCCGCCCAGGGGCGATCGATCGGCAGTCCGTCCCAGCCGGGGGAAAACATTTGAAGGATGCACGTTCCCCCGGCGAACAGAAGGGTGGCCCGCGCGGCGCTGCGGGTGAGGTGGATCGCGCCGTCGAACCCCTCGGTGGCCAGCTTTTGCCCCAGCGCCGGCAGGTTCACGAACGTCGAATCGAGCCCCTCGTGCCGCACCCGCCCCGGATGGAGCAGGCCGGCGAGCGCCCGCGCGAACGCCGCGCCCCCCGGATCGGGAGCGGCATGGAGGATCGCCGCCGCCTTGCCCGGCAGTGCTTCGATCGCC
>JBBSBW010000008.1:0-167242 GCA_038250865.1 Thermoanaerobaculia bacterium
ATCCTTCCAAAGTTGATCGTGACCACCCGCCATCCCAGGTCCTCCCGAAGGGCCTCGCTTCCGCGAAACCTTGGTTCAGACCTAAAAGACGTAAATGGGAGGGCCGAGTCTCGATACTTTTGGGCGATGAATTTCGATCGAGAGCCCTACGGCGCCCGCCTCTGCAATGCCGACCAGCTGTGCTCGATGTAGAGCGGCAGGCCGTTGCCGGAGCCGTAGACCCAGAGGATGCTCGGGTTGGGTTGGACCGAGCCGAGGCGTAGCTCTCCGGAGCGACTGCCGGTGATGAGCATCGTGGCGGCCAGGAGCTGGGCATCGACGGCGAGGTCGGTAACCGCGAGGACCGTGATCGCGGCGGTCGGCGCGGTTGCCGAACGCTGATCGAGGTGCGGCGGTTCATCGGTCGAGGCGGCCACGGCGAGCGCGCGGTCGGAGAGGTAGAAGCCGCGGAATTCGGGGTCCAGGCGGCGTATCGGTTCGGGCGGATCGACCCATTTGCCGACCTTGGGCTTGAGGTCGATTCCGAACGAGCGTTGGATCGCGCCGAGCCGCACCCAGCCGTTGTCCGGCGGCGCGGTTCCTCCCGCCGTTCCGGCCGCCGCTCCGGAACGGATCGCGGCGACCGCCAGATCAATCGCATAACCGGCGGCCAGCTCGCGGAGATCGAGGATCGCTCCTTCGGCGAGAGTGGCCGTCGCTTTTTTGCGATCGATCGCGATGCGGAAACAGGCCGCCGGTCCTTCCGGCTGCGGCCCTTTGGCGGGGAGTGCCGGGCCTCGGCCGAACGGGGCGAGGATTCCTTCGGACCAAAAGCAGGCGCCTTGGGCGCGATCGAGCAGGGAGAGCATTCGCTCGTCGAACGGATGGGGCGTGCCATCGCCCGGCGGCACCTTCGCCAACTGGGCTTCGAAGTCGCGGATCGCCGCCAGGCCCGCGTCGAGGGCGGGCGCTTGGGACTTCGGGTCCGCGCCGGGGGCGAGATCGTGCACCACGGTTCGGATCTCGCCTTCGGCACCGAGCGCCTGAAACGTCAGGGCGAGGACCCGCGAATCGGCTCGGACTGGGACGCCAAGCAGGGCGAGCCAGAGCGCGATACCCATCGCCATTCCCATCCTCTGCGCTGCCGAGGTTTGGGCGGGAGTGGGGCAAAGGTTGGCGATCATCAGCTCACCTCGGGCAGAAGAGCCGGCGGGCGGGCGGCTTCCGCCGCGGCCTCGTCGTGGCGGCCCAGAGCGGCCAGGTCGCGGACCAAAGAACGCCGTGCGCGCCGCGCTTCGACCGCGGCGCGATCGGGATCGACTAGGGCGAGACCCTTCTGGCAAGTGACGATCGCGTCGGTCCGTCGGCCGGCGGCACGCAGGATTTCGGCGCGACGCAGTTGGGCCAGGCCCTCGAAATGCCGGTCGCGGGCGGTGCGGAACGAGCGGCTGGCCCGGTCGATCGCGGTCAGCGCCTCGCTGAAACGGCGCTGGGCGAGGCGTAATGCGGCCTCGAAATCGAGGATCTGGGCGCGGGTGAGAATGTCGCCCGAGCCCGCTTCGAGATGCTCATAGGCCTGGGACAGCTCCTGCTCGCCGTCGGCGAGATCCCCCTCTGCCAGCCGGGCGAGCCCGAGTGCGGTATGGCACTGGGCGTAGAGATCCTCGACGCAGGAGGCGCCGTAGACTGCCGGGTCGATCCGGTCGAGCACCAGGAGCGCTTCGGCGGCGAGAATTGCGGCGGGGCTCGGGGGCGCGATTTTTGGTTGGACGAGCGTCGCGGTGGTCGCCCCTCCCAGGCTGCCCACCGGATCCGCAGCCATCGGTTCGGCCGGTCCGCTTGGAAGCGGCGGGGAGAGCATTGCGCTCGGCGTGCGAGCCGCTTCGTCCTGGACCTCGCGGCATTCGTTGCTTTCGGCGAGCAGTCTTTCGGCGACCGCCCAGAGGTGGAGCCCCGGATCGTGCGTGAAGCGCAGGCGCCGCTCCTCGGCCGGCAGGTCGCGCAACTCCTCAACCCGAAAGACCGCTTCGCCGCGCTCCTGTTCGAGCCGCGCCAGATGCGCCCATGCGCCTTTTGCCAGGCGGTTGGGGGAAAGGAAATCCTCGCTGTCGGCCGAAACCACCCTGCCCGGGCCGGCCGGGCGCTCCGCAAGGCTCGGGCCGAGGATCTGGCGGACCAGATCGGCGAGGTAGCTCGGGGACGGCGGGTCCTTTCGCTCAGGCATCGGAGGTCTCGAAGGTCAGGCCATCGCGCAGCATACGCCGAGAGAGGGCGGTGAGACAGCGCATCGTTTCGTCGTCGAGCCGCGCGCATTCTTCCAGGCCGTCCGCCGCGGTATCGGAACCGGTGCCAGGCCCGGTGAGCTTCGCCGGTGCTAAGCCGTAGCGTTGCGAGATTCTCTCTCGGCACGGCGCGGAGAGGCGCGAGGCGAGTGCCCCGAGGCGGGAGCGGACGCTCTCCTTTTCCAAGACCGGGACGTCGTCGCCAGCGAAAACGCTAAGCAGGCCGGCGTCGAGCGAGCGGCACAACTGCTCGCGCTGACTGCGCCAGTAGAGCAGGCAGCGGTTCTGGAGCGAGGTGAGAAGCCAGCGTTCCGGTTGCGAGATCAGCTCGCGTTTGAGCAGCAGGGTCGAGAACAGCTCTTCCACGATGTCCTCGGCGGCGTCCACCGGAATCCGGTAACGCGCGAGGATGCGGGCCATCTTCGGTTGCAGATCGAACATGGGTGCGCGCGTCTCGGCTGGCCAGAGGTCTCGCTCGCGGTGGGGCAGCGCGCGGGTTTCCGGATCAGGACAGCCGGACGCGGGCGAAACGCCGTTTGCCGACCTTGAACAGATACGGTTCGGCGCGCGGCGGCAGCTCGCGATTCGGATCGCTCGCGCGCTCTCCGTCGATCGCGACCGCCCCTTGTTGGATCAACCGGCGTGCCTCGGCGTTGCTCTCGGCCAGTCCGGCCGCGGCGAGCAGCTTGCCCAGGCCCCAGGCTCCCGCCAGCTCCCGTTCTTCGATCTCGTCGGGCACTCCGCCGCCGCCGTGGACCTTGGCGAATTCCGCTTCCGCCTCGACCGCCGCCGCTTCGCCGTGAAATTCCGCGGTGATCCGGCGCGCCAGCTCCTGTTTCGCGGCCTTCGGATGGAGCGTGCCGGCCAGGACTTCGCGTTTTCTCTGCTCGATCTCGGCCACGCCCAGATCGGTGAGCAGCAGGTACCAGTCCCACATAGGGCCGTCGGGGAGCGACATCGTCTTGCCGTACATGTCTCGTGCCGAATCCTCAAGGGCGATCGCGTTGCCCAAGCTTTTCGACATTTTCTCTGCACCGTCCGTGCCGACCAAAAGCGGCACGGTGAGCGCCACCTGCGGCTCCATCCCCTCTTCCTTCATCAGGTCGCGGCCGACCAGCAGGTTGAAGATCTGATCGTGGCCGCCGAGCTCGACGTCGGCCTTGAGCGCCACCGAGTCGTACCCCTGGGCGAGAGGGTAGAGCAGCTCGTGCAGGTAGATCGGCTGGCGGTTCTGATAGCGGGTGCGGAAGTCGTCGCGCTCCATCATTCGGGCCAGCGTGTAGCGGCCGGCCAGGCGAACCATCCCGTCGGCGCCGAGCGCGTCGAGCCAGCGGCCGTTCTCATCGACCACGGTGAGATCGCGATCCAGAATGCGGTAGACCTGTTCGAGGTAGGTCTGGGCGTTGGCCGCCACCTGTTCGGATGTGAGCTGCGGCCGGGTGACCTTCTTGCCCGTTGGGTCGCCGATCCGGGCGGTGAACGTTCCGATCAAAAACACCACCCGGTGGCCGAGCCGCTGAAAGTGGCGCATCTTCCGGAGCAGCACGGTATGGCCGAGATGGAGATCCGGGGAGGATGGATTGAAACCCGCCTTGATCGTCAGGGGCTTGCCCGATTTGCGCGACCGTTCGAGCTTCGAGCGCAGTTGCGCCTCGTCGATCAGATCGACGGTGCCGCGTTGCAGCAACTCCATCTGCTCGTCGACCGGCAGGAAGATCTGGGGAGGGAGGGCGGTCTCGGTCATCACGAAGCTTTCCACGGAGGAGCGGGAGGCGAGGCGAGGGCATCGGGCAGCAGCTCGCCCGAGGCGACGATGCGCGCATCGCCGATCAGCGACCAGCGGCTCGGAGGGGCACCCGCGGCGGTGCCTGCCTGGGGGATGCCGCTCACTTCAAGCTCGAAACCGCTCTCTGTGGCGACGGTGAGCGGCAGCTCGGCGAGTCCGAGGGCCAGGCCCACGGCGGCCGAAGCGAGCACCCCGGTGCCGCAAGAGAGAGTCTCTCCTTCAACACCGCGCTCGAACGTCCGGATCTCCATTCGGCGGCGGTTCCCTCCCGCGGGAAAGCGGACGAAATCGACGTTCGCACCGGGGGCTCCCAGCGCCGGATGACGCCGCAGCGGCGGACCCAGCGTTTCGATCGGCACGGTTGCTAGGCTCTCCGGCCAGAGGAGCACGAGGTGAGGCACGCCGACCGTGATCGACCAGGCTTCATAGGAGGCGCCGAGCGCTTCGAGGGGGAGCGCCTGCGGTGGGGCTTGCGGAAACGGCAAGTCGAGTGCGATCCGGGAGCCGGGCAGCAGCCGGGCCGTCCAGGTTCCCGCGTCGGTGCGAATCGCGAGCGGAGAGTCGGACGCGGAATCCCCCCAGCCGAGATCGAACGCCAGTCGCGCCGCGCAACGGGTGCCGTTCAGGCAGAGATCGGCCGGGTAACCGTCGGCGTTCCAGTAGGTCATTTCGATCTCGTTCCCGGGCCGGATCACGATCAACCCGTCCGCGCCGAGCGAGACGCCGCGCCGGCACCAGGCGCGGATCTCCTCAGGGCTGGGCACGGCCTCCGGCTCGGGCAGGGCAAGAAAATCGTTGCCGCTGCCCGAAAGCTTGTAAAACCTCATCGCCCTGCTCGGCGGCCGGCCCTTAACGGGTGGTCGCCGGAACCTCTTGCGGTGTGCTCTCGTTGCCCGTCTTGTCGATTGAGACCACCCGGTAGACGTAGGTCCGGCCGGCGGCAACGCTCGTATCGGTGAACTCCGTGGTGGCCACCGGCTCGACGTTCAAACGGCGCAGATCGCCCCCTTCGCGACGATAGATCCGGTACCCCGCGAGGTCCGCCGCGTCGCTGCCGGTCCAGATCAACCGCACCTGGCTCTGCTCGGCGAGCGCCACCAGATCCGTGACGGGAGGCGGCGGATAGCGGTCTGCGTAGCGCACCTCGCGCTCGCTCTGGATCGCGCTTTCCACCAGCGGCGCCCGGCGGCTCACGGTGGTCACCGCGTAGATATAGCTCGCCCCGAGCTGCGCCGTGGCGTCGGTCACGCTCACCGCCGGAGCGACCACCGCCTGGAGCGGCTTGCCGTAGTTCTTGGCCGCCGCGTCGCGCCGGTAGACCAGATAGCCGATGGCGCCTTGGACCGGCTGCCACGACAGGTCGATGCCGGTCGCCTTGGGCGTCGCGACGATTTCGGCCGGTGGGGTCGGCACTTTTCGCGGCACGATCCGGGTCATGTTCGAGGGCTCGGATCGGTCACCCAGCGGGCCTACCGTCCGAATCTGGAAATGACGTACCGTGATCTCCGCTTCGGACTCGGCGATCGGCAACATCAGGACGACCTTGTCGCCCAGCGTCGCCGCCCCGATGTCCGCCGTCGCGAGGGTCAAGATCTTCTTGCCCGCGAGGGCAAACTCCCGAGGATCGAGCGCCGGAGGTCCCGGCTCGACGACCGGCGCGGCCGGTGCGGCCGGAGCGGGCGGAACGGTTGCGGCCGGTCCGGGAGGGACCGTCGATCCCACCGATCCGGGAGCCACGATCGGCTCGGCGACGGTTTCAGGCGTAGTCGTCGGTTCCGTCGTTGCAGTCCCCGCGGTCCCGATCGGCGCTTGAACTCCTTCCGTGGGAGCCTCCGTCGTGGGCGCTTCGGTAGGAGTCGGAGCGGCCACCGCTCCCGTCGTTCCGGTCGTCGGGGTCACAGGGGCCACCGAAGTTGCCGGGGTCGCGACAGCCGGACGATCTGCCTCCCATACCTCCACGCTCGTGATGCCGCCCAGCGCCTGGCCTCCGGGCGTCGCGGTCGGGTACGTGAATTCGAGCAGCAGCTGGGCACCGCGCTGGCGGACCGAGAGATCCGCGGTGGTCGCGGGAAGCGAGCGCAGCGGCGGCAGCGGCGGACCCTTCTTGCCGCAGGCCGACAGGGTCAAAACCACCGCGAGACCCAGCGCCACGGCAGGCAGCGCGAGCCGAGCGGAGAACCGAAAAGAGAACCGGCTAGAGGACATAGCGCGAGAGATCCTGGTTCTTGACGATGTCGGAGAGCGTCGTGCGCACGTTCCCGCCGTCTAAAGTGAGCTGCTGACCCGACATGCCGGGAGCCTCGAAGGAGATCTCGTCGAGCAGACGCTCCATCAGGGTCGCCAGGCGGCGGGCACCGATGTTTTCGGTACTGGCGTTGACCTCGACCGCCATCCGGGCGATCTCGGCCACCGCGTCTTCGGTGAAACTGACCGTGAGACCTTCGGCCGAAAGCAGTGCGATGTACTGCTTGGTGAGCGCGGCTTCGGGCTCGGTCAAAATGCGGACGAAATCGTTCTCGGAAAGAGCGTGCAGCTCGACCCGGATAGGGAAGCGGCCTTGCAGCTCTGGGATCAGGTCCGACGGCTTGCTGACGTGAAACGCCCCCGCCGCGATGAACAGAATGTGGTCGGTCTTCACCATGCCGTATTTCGACGAGACGGTCGTCCCTTCGACGATCGGCAGCAGATCGCGCTGCACCCCTTCGCGTGAGATATCCGGCCCCCGACCGCCTTCGCGGCCGGCGATCTTGTCGATCTCGTCGAGGAAGATGATGCCGCCCTGCTCGACCCGGTTGCGCGCCTCGCGAGAGACCGCGGCGCGATCGATCAGCTTTTCGGACTCCTGCTGCTCCAAGATCACCCGCGCTTCGGGCACCACGAGCTGGGTGCGGCGCTTGCGGCCGAACAGCCCGGGCAGCATGTCCTTCAAGTTTGTGCCGACGTCTTCCGCTCCCTGGGGGTTGAACATATCCATGCTTGGATAGGTCGATTCTTCCACCTCGACCTCGACCGTTCGGGCGTCGAGCTTGCCGGCGCGCAGCTTGACGCGGAACTTCTCGCGCGTCTTGGCCATCTCGTCGTCTTCGTCCTCATTCTCGCGCGGATGGAGATAGGACGAGACCGGCCGAGGCGGCACCAGCAGTTGCAGCAGGCGATCCTCGGCCCGCACGATCGCCAGCTCGCGCACGGCCTCGCGCCGTTCCTCGCGGACCATGCCGACGGCGATCTCCACCAGGTCGCGCACCATCGACTCGACATCGCGGCCGACGTAGCCCACCTCGGTGAACTTGCTCGCCTCGACTTTCAAGAAGGGCGCCTTGGCGAGCTTCGCCAACCGCCGGGCGATCTCGGTCTTGCCTACGCCGGTCGGGCCGATCATCAGAATGTTCTTCGGCGCGATCTCGTCGGCAATCTCGGGCGCCAGCTGCTGGCGTCGCCAGCGATTGCGCAAGGCGATCGCCACGGAGCGCTTGGCGGCCCGCTGGCCGACCACGTATTTGTCCAGCTCCACGACGATCTGCTGCGGCGTGAGGTTTTCGAGCGACTGGGCAAGCAGCCCGTCGGGGGTCTGGGGAGTCGCCATCTTGGGAGTCCTAGAGCTCTTCGAGCGTGAGCCGGTCATTGGTGTACACGCAGATCTCGCTCGCGATTCGCATCGATTCGCGGACGATTTCGGTGGCCGAAAGGTCGGTCATGCGGACCAACGCTCGGGCCGCGGCCAAAGCGAAGTTGGCGCCGGAGCCGATGGACAAAATCCCATCCTCGTCGTCCGGCGAAAGCAGCTCGCCTGTCCCTGAGATCAGGAAGCTCTTGTCCTTGTCGGTGACGATCATCACGGCCTGCAGCTGGCGCATGGCCCGATCGGTGCGCCAATCCTTGGCCAGCTCGACGACCGCGCGCTCCAGGTTGGCGCCATGTTCGTCAAGCTTTTCTTCCAGGCGAAAAAACAGAGCGAGGGCATCGGCCGTGCCGCCGGCAAAGCCGACCAGCACCTGGCCCTTGCCCGTGCGGCGGATTTTCTTAGCGCCGGATTTGACGATGGTGCTGTTGTTCATCGTCACCTGCCCGTCGCTCGCCAAGCAGACGCGGCCGTTCCGTCGCACGAGGAGGACGGTGGTAGAAAGGAAGGTATCCATATCGAGGCCGCTATTGTAGCAGCCCTCGCGCCGGGGCTTCGGGTCGGAAGGGAGATTGGCCTGAACCCCGGCCCAATTCCACCTCACCCTGCACTCCTGCGGGCCTTTCCCTGGGACCGCCGAGCACCAGCTCGGCACTGTCGAGGCGCGGGCCGAAAGCGGTGCGCTTTAGGGCTGTTCGCGGTTCTGCCACCTCTGCATCCGGTCCCGCGAGGACTGTTAGGCTGGGCAGAAGGGATCGGCCGGAAGAAAAACGCGCGGTTCGACCGCCGGATACCGACGGGATGGAGGGGATCGCTCCTTCCGGGCTTCCTCACACCGGTCCGCGGATCGAAATGAGCCATAGGACGCACCCGAACACCCGTCCGGCCTCCGACAGGATTGGTTTCCCGATCCAGAACACCCCTCCGCCGGCGCAGAGGAATGTTCCTGAGGTTACACGGAACGTTCCTGGGGTTTCCAGGAATACTCCTGAGCGCCAGCGGAATGCTCCTGAGGTTCAGCGGAAAATTCCTGAGGTCAAAAGGAATGCTCCTGAAATTCATCGGAGCATTCCAGACGTTTAGAGGAAAACTCCTGAGACGCCGCGGAATGCTCCTGTGACCCAGAGGAGTACTCCTGAGTTCAGGAGGAATGCTCCTGGTGTCCAAAGGAGTACTCCTGCCATCTGAAGGAACATTCCGGGCCTACGAAGGAATGTTCCTGAGGTCCAAAGAAAGATTCCTGAGGTTCCGAGTAAAATTCCTGAAGTACCGGGGAGCATTCCTGAAGTACCGAGGAGCATTCTTGGCGTTGGGAGAAACATTCCGTTGGTCTGGAGGAGTACTCCTGAGTTTCAGCACAGCACTCCGCGGAGTTGGGGGAGTGGTGATTTCCTCCCGCTCAGCGCTTCCTCGGTCGGGCAGACCGGTGTCTGCATCGCGCGAACCGCGACGCAGAGGGGAGAGACCTGTCGTTCGGCGAAAGTGAGAGCTGGGAGAGGCGCCGGAAGAGGTGGCTCGCTCTCCCTCACACCTTCCGCGCCCGGGGGTGCGACTCGCGGTAGACGTTCAACAACCGGTCGATCTCGACGTGGGTGTATTTCTGGGTCGTGGACAACGAGCTGTGCCCCAACAACTCCTGGATGGCGCGGAGGTCGGCGCCGTTTTCCAGGAGGTGGGTGGCGAAGGTGTGGCGCAGGGTGTGGGGGTGGACTCCGGCCGCGAGCGAGGCTGCCGCGACGTGGCGGTCGAGGATGCGGCGGACGGAGCGGTCGGAGAGCCTGCGGCCTTTGGAGCTTAAAAACACCGGCTCGGCTTCGGACGGGTCGACCGCGAGCCGGGCGGGGTCGGCGAGCGGTTCCCAGCGGGCGAGCCAGTCGCGGAGCGCGCTTTCTGCGGCTCGGTTGAAGGGGACCATCCGCTCTTTGTTCCCCTTGCCGATCACCCGCAGGGTGCGGGCGGAAAGATCGAGGTCGCTCCAATCGAGGCTCACCAGCTCGCCCACGCGGAGGCCGGTGGCGTAGAGCAGCTCCAGGATCGCCCGGTCGCGGTGTCCGAAGGTTTCATTGACGTCGGGGGCCGCGAGCAGGCTCTCGATCTCTCCCGGGCGCAGGTGGCGGGGGAGGGTCTTCGGTGCTTTCGGCGTGCGCACCCCTTGGGCCGGATTAGCCTTGACGATCCCCTCACGGGCCAGCCAGCGGAAGAAGCCCCGCACCGCGGCGAGCGCCCGCCCTTGGCTTCTGCGCGACAGGCCGCGCTTGGTCTGGGCGGCGAGAAACGAGCGGATCGTGAGCGGATCGATTTCGGTCGGATCGATCGTCTTCGGGTCCTTGGCGAGAAAGTCTTCGGATAGAAAAGCGAGAAAGCCGACCAGATCCCCTTCGTAGGCCCGCAGCGTGTGCGGCGAGAGCGCCCTTTCGCCGTCCAGATGTTCGAGCCAGCTTTGGATCAGGGGGCGCATGGAACCGGCGCTCCTTCGAGCTTTTTCCGGTCGATCGCCACCCCGTGCCGCGCCGCCCAATCGACCAGCGCCTCGTGCGCCCGATTGGCCAACGCCGCCCGCTTGTCCACCTTCTTCACCCGGCGGGGCAACTCCTCGAACAGGCCGTAATTGATGTTCGCGGGCTGGAAGTGCCGAGGATCGGATTCGACCAGATGGCGGATCAAGGCGCCGAGCGCGGTGGTCGCGGGGAACGGTTCGGCGGGAGAACCGGCCGCGCGCTCCAAGGCGAGATAGAGCCCGATCGCCAGGCCCGTCGCGGCCGATTCGAGATACCCCTCGACGCCGGTGATCTGGCCGGCGAGGTGCAGATGCGGCGCGGCCTTCAGGCGATACCAGCGGTCGAGGTGGGTGGGGGAGTTGAGGAACGTGTTTCGATGGATCTGGCCGAAGCGGACGAACTTCGCGTTTTCGAGCCCCGGAATCGTGCGCAGCACCCGGTCCTGATCGCCCCACTTCATGCGCGACTGGAAGCCGACCAGGTTGAACTGGCTCTTCGCCAGATTCTCCTGCCGCAGCTGCACCACCGCCCAGGGCCGTCGGCCGTCCGGCGCGGTGAGCCCCACCGGCTTCATCGGCCCGAAGCGCAGGGTGTCCAGGCCGCGGGCGGCGATTTCTTCAATCGGCAGGCACCCCTCGAAGAACACCGCCTTCTCGAAGTCGTGCGGCACCAAAACTTCGGCCTCGGAGACCGCGCGGTGAAAGGCCACGTACTCCTCTTCATTCATCGGCGCGTTCAGATAGTCGTCGCCGTCCCCCTTGCCGTAGCGCGATTGCCAGAACAGTTTGTTCAGATCCAGGCTTTCGGCTTCGACGATCGGCGCGATCGCATCGTAGAAATACAGCTCGTCTTTCCCCAGCAGCCCTTGAAGCGCCGCGGTCAACGCGTCCGACGTGAGCGGCCCGGTCGCGATCACCGTGGTCGGGCCGTCTACGGGGAGGGTGAGCACCTCCTCGCGACGGATCTCGATGTTCGGATGAGTCGAAAGCGCGGCCGTCACGATTGCCGCGAACCGATCGCGATCGACCGCCAAGGCGCTCCCCGCCGGGACCGCCGCTTCACGGGCCGAACCGATGATCAGCGAGCCGAACGCCTCCATCTCCCGCTTGAGCAACCCGGCGGCGTGGAGTGGATCGTCGCTGCGCAGCGAATTGCTGCACACCAGTTCGGCGAAATCGGGCGTCTTGTGCGCGGGGGTCTGGCGTACCGGCCGCATCTCGTGGAGCACCACGGGGATCCCCCGCTGCGCCAGCTGCCAGGCGCATTCCGACCCGGCAAAACCGGCACCGATGACGTGGACGGGGGTGAGGGGTGCATCGCGTGAGGGAGTGGGAAGCATGGTCGACATGAAAGTAGCATGCGCCAAGCCGTTCCCCTCATCCAGGAGCCCGACAATGCCCCCAGCCACGCCCGCCGACCCCGCGCCGAAACATCCCGGCGTCAAGTTCCCGCCGCCGTTCCTGTTCGCCGGGGGGCTCGGCCTTGGGTACCTCGTGCATCGGAGCTGGCCGCTGCCTTGGGTGCCTGGCGGTATCCCTCGCTTCGGATTGGGCTGGGCGCTCGTTGCCCTCGGGCTGGCGCTTGGCGCCTGGGGGTTCATCACCTTTCTGCTCGCCCGGACGGCGATCTTGCCGCACCATCCGGCCTCGCGCCTGGTCTATGCCGGGCCATACAAGTTCACTCGCAATCCGATGTACGTCGGCCTCACCGGCGTCTATCTTGGGGTTTCTACGCTGATCGACAGCCTCTGGCCGATGCTCCTCCTTCCGGTCGTCTTGGGCGCCCTCTACCGGTGGGTGATCCGGCGGGAAGAGCGCTACCTCGCCGCGGAATTCGGCGCCGCGTACGACGACTACCGGCGGAAGGTGAGACGCTGGCTGTAGGGGCGGGCCTTCGTCTGTCCGCCCATCGGTCATTCCTTCCAGGGATCGAAATCGTCCCCCGGCTCGGCCGGCTCGTCGCCGTCGGTGGCGACTCTCCAGGTCGCGCGGAATTCCGGCGCGCCGGAAAGCTCGGTCTGCATCGCCTTCTGGACGTCGCCGCCGGAGGGGGGCGCTTTGGCCCGGCGCGGCTGGTTGAGGAAGGTTTCGAGATCGAATGCGGGTTTCTGTTTACGGCTCTCGCGGACGAAGGCGAGGACCGGATCGGGCGTGAGCCACCGGCCTTCCAGATGTTCGAGCGCGTGCCAGAACCCCGGGCCGCGGGCGACCAGGTGGCCCGCTTCCGTCTCGAATCCTTCGACCTCGATCGCCGGACCGGGAAGCTGGATCTCGATCGGCGCGGGGAACGGATCCCACACCAGGTGGGAGAGCTCATCGAGCGTGAACGCCTCCCCGTCGGCGACTTCGAGCGGCTGCCAGACCTTCTTCATCGCCGCCTGCAACGCCTCGACGAGTTGAGTTTCCTTTCCCGGGGAGAGCGGCGGCGGCTCCGGTGCCCCGTCCTGCCGGACTTGGCGAAACAACCGGCCGAAACAGGCCCAGGCGCGCCCGGGGTGCTCGTCGAGATACTTCCAGAGCGCCGAACCGGCCGAAAAGTACGCGGCGACATCGGCCGACCAGGGGCTGAAAGCGCGCTGGACCTTCTGGCGGTCGGCCCGCGTCGCCCGGTCGGCCGGTCCGGGGGCAAAGCGCAGCTCGGCGAGGCCCGAGACGATCGTGTAGGAGGCGTTAACCGGCGTCGCCGCGAACAGCTGTCGCACTTGGTCGGTTTCGGTGAGCACGGCCCGGTGCGTGGCTTTGGCAATCGACCCGGTGAACCGTTCCTGCTCGATCTTCTCGGCGATCGGCCCCATCTCGCCGAGCCGTTCGGACCACGCGTCAGTCCCTTCCAGCAGGTCGCGCCGCACGGCGGCCAGCCGCTTCGCCACGGCGGGGTTCGAATCTTCTGCCGACGAGATCACGATCGTCCGCCCCGCGACCACCCAGCCGCCGGAGAGGAACCGCAGCGTCCAGGTCTCGCGCACCGGGCCGTCGAAACAGGCCGTAACCAGGGCGAGTAGGGGAAGGAGCAGAAACGCGCGACGGATTCTCATGGCCTCGCTCCGGTCGGCGCGGCCGGAAGATTCCCGTAGACGATCCGCCCTTCGAACATCGTAGCCAGCACCTTCGCCTCGGAGATTTCGCTCGGCAGGATCTCGAACAGATTGCGATCGAGGACGATCAAATCGGCGAGCTTGCCCGCTTCGAGCGAGCCGCTCTCCTTCTCCTCGAAATTCGCGAACGCGCCGCCGATCGTATAGGCCGCCAGAATCGTCGGTAGATCGAGCCGCTCCTCGGGAATCCACGAGCTGGCGCACGGGGCGACGAGATCGGGATCGCAGCGGGTCACCGCGACCTCGATCGCCTGCAAAGGATCAAGTGACGAGACCGACCAGTCGCTCCCCGCCGCAAGCACCGCGCCGGAGCGAAACATCGAGCCCATGGGGTAGAGCCAACGCGAGCGCTCCGGCCCCAACTGCGGCTCGGTCAAATCGACGATGTAGGGATCGGCGTAGGCCCAGAGCGGCTGAAAATCGGCGATCACGCCGAGCCGGCGAAAGCGCGGAATGTCCGCCGGATCGAACAGTTGGATATGCGCGAGCAGCGGTCGGGCGTCGCGCGGTCCGTTCGCCTTCCTGGCCGCTTCAAGGGCATCGAGCGCGGTCCGGATCGCCCGGTCGCCGATCGCGTGAACGTGGATCTGAAACCCCGCGGCATCGAGCGCGATGGCGATCTGCGCGAAACGGTCGGGCGCGATTTCCAGCTCGCCGCGCCAGCCGTTCTTGCCCCGCTCACCGAGATACGGGGCGAGCAGAGCCGCGGTCCCCGCTTCGATCACCCCGTCGGCGAAGATCTTCGCGGCCGAGGCTCGGACGTGCGGCGCGGTTTTGCCCGAAGGATCGTCCCGCCGCTTCACGAACTCGGCCACCTGGGCCGTACCTTTTTCCGGATCGACGTAGTTCGCGACGACGACCCGCAGGTTCAACTCCCCCGCGGCGTCGAGCGCGCGAAACGTCGCGAGGCTCTCCGCCCCCGCTGAAGCCTCCTGAACCGAGACGATCCCGAAACCGTGAGCGCGCTCCACTCCCCGCCGCAAGCCCTCGGTGCGGTCGGCCGCCGTGGTCTCGGGCAGATGCTCGTCCACCAGATCCGCCGCAGATTCCCGGAGCGTGCCGGTCGGATTCCCCTCCGCGTCGCGCTCGATCCGCCCACGCGGAGGATCGGGGGTCTCGCGCGTGATCCCGGCGATGGCCAAAGCCTGCGAATTCACCCAGGTCGAATGCCCGTCCGCCGCCGAAAGGTAGACCGGCCGGTCGGGCACGATCTCGTCCAACTGCCGCTTATGCGGATTCGCCTGGGGAAACAGCGGCAGGTCCCAACCGCCGCCGAGGATCCAAGGCGCGTACGGTTTCGCCGCGGCGCAAGCTCTAACCCGAGCGAGAACCTCGTCGCCCGTCTTCGAGCCGTTCAGATCGCACTGCCCCAGCTCGATCCCGCCCGAAACCAGATGCACATGCGAATCATGAAACCCCGGCAGCACGAATCGCCCGGACAGATCGACCACCCGCGTCTGCGGCCCGACAAACGGTGCAACATCCCGATCGGCGCCCACGAACACCAGCCGCGACCCGGATATCGCCACCGCCTCGGCCCACCCGCGAGAGGCGGACATCGTGTAGATCGCCCCATGGCGAAGCACCAGATCCGCGGGCTGGGCGGCTTGGGAGCGGAGCGCTACGGCGAACAGAGCTACCAGGAGTAAGACGGCGCGGCGAGCGATCGACATGGCGGGCGTCTCCAGAGAATCTTGCCCTGATCGTATCCCTAGAGCACCGTCCGAGGCGTTTCCTTCCCGAGGCTTGTCCTGGTTGTTTTTGAGCCCCAACGGGGCGGACCATGCCAGCCCAGGGCAACGCCCTGGGTACGAAGGGTCACATGAAACCACTGAGCCCTGAAGGGGCGACCTAGTTTTTCACCCGCCCCGAGCACCCGCCGAACCCGATCGAGACGTATCCCTCCCGCTCGCATCGCCCGGTAAAGCTCACTTCGTCACCCGCCTCCAGAAACGCACGCGCTTCTCCCGAAGGCAATTCCAGCGGCTCCTTGCCCCGCCAGGTCCGTTCGAGCAGGCAACCGCGATTTTCCGGCTCCGGCCCCGAGACCGTGCCGCTGCCGAGCAGATCCCCCGGCCGAAGGTTGCAGCCATTGCTCGCGTGGTGGGCGATCATCTGGGGAAATGTCCAGTAGAGAGAGCGGAAATCGGACCGGCTGACGCGCAGGGGCGCAAGGTTCTGCTCGCGCATCGCCTGGCTTTGCAGGTGGACTTCGAGCTGGATCGAAAACGCGCCTTCCTTCCGGTTGCGCTCCGAATCCAGATAGGGCAGCGGCGCGGGATCGCCCTCGGGGCGCGTTGCCGCGGGAACGCGAAACGGTTCGAGCGCTTCGAGCGTCACGATCCAGGGCGAGACGGTGGTCGCGAAGCTCTTGCCCAGGAACGGTCCGAGCGGCTGGTACTCCCAGGCTTGCAGGTCGCGCGCGGACCAGTCGTCTAAGAGCGAGAGCCCAAACAGGTGATCTTCTGCCTGCTCGATTCCGATCGGCTCGCCGAGCGGGTTGCCGGTCGCGATCCAGGCGCCGACTTCCAGCTCGTAGTCGAGCTGGCGCGAGGGACCGAACGTCGGCGCGTCCGCGTCCGGCGCTTTGCGCTGACCGCTCGGCCTACGGATCACGGTGCCGCTCGGTACGATCGAGGAGGCGCGGCCGTGGTAGCCGATCGGCACCCATTTGTAGTTCGGAAGCAGGGGGTTATCCGGCCGGAACATCGAACCGACGTTCGTGGCGTGATCGATCGAGGCGTAGAAATCCGAGTAGTCGCCGATCTCGGCGGGGAGCAGCATCTCGACTTGAGAGAGAGGAAAGAGCATCGCCTCTCCCGCCGCGGAATCTTCCCCGAGCGGATTGTCTGTCCGGAGCAGTGTGAACAGCTGCCGCCGGAGGGCGCGGCGCGGCGCGGCGCCGAGGCGCATCAGGGCATTGAGCGAGGTGCCCGAGCAGGCGTTCGCAAGATCGGGAGCCACGCTGAGCCGGCCGGATTCGATCGCGGCGCAGAGATCGAGCACCTGGTCACCGATCGCGACGCCGATCCGCGGCGATTCGCCGGTGATCTGGAACACGCCGAACGGCAGATTCTGGAGCGGAAAGCCGGCACCGGCTACGTTCGCCGAAGCGACGAAGCTCCGCGCCGCCGGATCGTGGGTTTCGTCGAGGCGGGAATCGCTCACGGGCACTCCTTCAAAAGGGGATATCGATGTCACGGATCTCGTCCACCGGCTCGGTAAACGAGCAGGAGCCGATCGAGCGGCAGAACGAACGGCGCGCCTCGGTGATCTCGGAAGCGGTCAACCGCACCCCTCGCCAGGTGATCGCGTCGTCTTCGATCTTTAGATCTCCTCGACCTTCACCCGAAAGCAGAGCGAGCGCCTCGCACTGCGGTCGGCCAGCCCAGAGAGCGGTGGCGGCGAGAAAAACGTTCAGGAAGCCGTGCATCTTGGCGCTGGGGCTTGACGGTTTGTAAGTTAGCGCTGCGTTGCCGCGGAGCGCGTGATGGAGGCCGGCGGTCGCCTTCCACGGGGCACGGGCTTCCGCGCAGGTTGTAAGGAAAGTGAGTACAGCGTCTGGCGAGGGAAAAGCTTTGGCTTCGAGACCGCCGGTTCGAACTTTGGCGCAGGCGCCGATTCGAGCAAGGGTGGCGACGAGTTGATCGAGGTTCGGCGCCTGGATCGGCAGCTCGAAATAGATCTCCCGCCCAGCCGGCACGAGGGCGCGAAGGCGCTCGATCGTTTCGGTTGTGTCGGCCGGTGTTTCGAAGGCGCCGATCTCGATCGCCGTTCGGTCCGCCGCGAAGGCTTGGGCGATCGCCAGATCCTCTTCCGCCGTCTCATGGCCGAGCAGCACGGAGAGAGACCAGCGCCCGTCGCGATCCTCGGCGGAAAGCTCGTCGAAGGCCTCGCCGAATTCCGCGAGGCGTTGGGCGGTGACGACGAAGCGGCCGAGCATTTCGTTTCCAGGGAGGCGATACTGAGCGTAGTTCCAGACCGCCTCACGCATCGGCAATCCCGCGGGAGGGAAAAGCCCCGCGTAGTCGATCAGACCGGTCATCAAAGCGTGGATCGCGTGGCTCATGTGGAAAGCTCCGGTAGGTCGCGGAAGACATCGAGCGCCGCGGGGTTCGCGAGGGCGTCCGCGTTGCCCAAGGTCTTGCCGTGGATCGCGGCGTGAACCGCCAGCTCGGAGAGCTTGCCGCTGATCGTCCGCGGCAGGTCGGGGACGGCGAGAATCTTCTTCGGCACGTGGTGCGGGCTCGCGTGTTGGCGGATTTCTTGGCGGATTCGCTCGATCAGAGCGTAGTCGAGCGCGATGCCCGCCGCCAATCGGACGAAGAGGACGATGCGGACGTCCCCCTGCCACTCCTGGCCGACCGCGAGGCTTTCGAGGATCTCGGGCAGGCGCTCGACCTGGCGGTAGATCTCGGCGGTTCCGATGCGCACTCCGCCGGGGTTGAGCGTCGCGTCGCTCCGGCCGGAGATCACCAGGCCGACGTGCTCGGTGCCGTGTCGGGCCAACCGCGCCCAATCGCCGTGGCGCCAGACGCCGCGGCCGGGGAAGTGATCGAAATAGGCGGCGCGGTACTTTGCGCCGTCGGGGTCGTTCCAGAATCCGACCGGCATGCTGGGGAAGGGGCGGGTGCAGACCAGCTCGCCCGGTTCGTCTTCCAGGCTCTCGCCCTCGGGGCTCCAGACCTCCACCGCCATCCCCAGGCCGCGGCATTGCAGCTCGCCGCGCCAGACCGGGCCGGTCGGATCGCCGAGCGCGAAGCAGGAGAGCAAATCGGTGCCGCCTCTGATGCTCGCCAGGTGAACGTCTGACTTGATCCGGGTGTAGACGTAGTCGTAGCTCTCTGGAGCGAGCGGGCTGCCGGTCGAAAGAATCGTGCGGAGGGAAGTGAGATCTCGGGTGGAGCCAGGGGCGAGGTTTTCCTGCTCGCAGAGGGCCAGATACTTGGCGCTGGTGCCGAAGATCGTGATCCGTTCCGCCTCGGCCATCTCCCAGAGGATGTCGCTTCGTGGCGAGAGCGGCGCGCCGTCGTAGAGCACGACCGTGGCGCCGACCGCGAGGCTCGAAATCAGCCAGTTCCACATCATCCAGCCGCAGGTCGTGAAGTAGAAGATCCGGTCGTCGCGCGACAAGTCGGTGTGGAGGATCAGCTCTTTGAGATGCTGCAGGAGCGTGCCCCCCGCGCCGTGGACGATCCCCTTCGGCAGCCCCGTCGTGCCGCTCGAATAGACGACGTAGAGCGGATGGTCGAACGGCAGGCGCAGGAATGTGGGCTCTTCGGGAGCGTTGACCGCTTCGAGCCAGGCGGCGAGGGGCACCGTGCGCGGAATCCGCGCGGCGCCGGGCGATTCTTCTCCCACGAGCACGATCCGCTCGGTCTCGGGAAGCTCGGCGACGATCGAGGAGAGCCGTTCGGTGAGATCGATGAGCTTGCCCCCGTAGCGCGTGGACGTGGCGGCGAACAGCACTTTCGGTCGCGTCTGGCCGAAGCGGTCGAGGACCGCGCTTTCGCCGAAATCGGGGCTCACCGAGGTCCAGATCGCGCCGATCGAAGCGGCGGCGAGGGCGGCGATCACGGTTTCGGGCACATTCGGCAGGTAGCCCCCGACGCGATCACCCGGGACGACGCCGGACGCCGCGAGAGCGGTCTGATAGCGGGCGACCTGCGTGGCGAGATCGGCGAAGCTCAGCTCGCTTTGGCGCCCCTGCTCGTTCCAGGCGATCAGGGCGGGACGGTCGTCGCGGAAGCGTAGGAGGTTTTCGGCAAAGTTCAGATTTGAGAGGGGTTCCTCGCCGATCACCTCGCCAAATTCCCAGATCGCCGGCCAGAACTTCTCGGGGAAATCAACCGACCATCGCCAAAGCTCGGCCATACCCGCTCCGGGCAGATAACGCGCGGCGAATCGCGACAGATTCGCTGCGGCCGCCCGTTCAGGGCTGGGGGTCCAGATCGGTCCTTCGGTCATTCGATCCAGCTGCGGAAATAGCCCGGATCTTCGAAACTCATCGCGGCTCTCGCCACGTGCAGCGGCCGGAACGAGTCCATCATCACCGCCAGCTCGTTCGTCCATTTGGCACCGATCGACGCCTCGGCGCGGCCGGGGTGCGGACCGTGCGGCAGACCGTCCGGATGGTGGGTGATCGAACCGTATTCGATTCCCTTGCGGCTCATGAATTCAGCCGAGGCATAGAACAGCACCTCGTCCGAATCGACGTTGCTGTGGTTGTACGGCGCAGGCACCGCCTGGGGGTCAAAATCGTAGGGTCGAGGACAGAACGAGCAGATGACGAAGCCGTCCCCCTCGAACGTCTGATGCACCGGCGGCGGCTGATGGATGCGGCCGACGATCGGCTCGAAATCGTGGATGTTGAACGCCCACGGATAGAAGTAGCCATCCCAGCCGACCGCGTCGAACGGGTGATGATCGAGCACCAGCTCGTGGAGCGCCTGGTTTTGCTTGACGAGGATCGGAAATTCGCCCTTCTCGTCGTGGGTGATCAGCTCTTTCGGCCGGCGGATGTCGCGCTCGCAGTAGGGTGCCCCTTCGAGCAGCTGGCCGACTTTGTTCCGATACCGTTTCGGAAAGCGGATGTGGCCACGGCTTTCGATCACCAGCAGTTTGACCGGACCGGCCGCGAAATCGAAACGCCAGCGGTGGAGGATGTTGCGATGGAGCACCACGTAATCGCCCGGTCCGACAGGGAGCGTTCCGAACGCCGATTCGAGCACGCCGGTTCCTTCCACCACGTAGACGCACTCGTCGCCCTGCGAGTTGCGATAAAACGCCTCGTCATTCCGGTCGGGCTCAGCCACCAGCATTGCGACTTCGGCGTTGAATACGACCGGTGTCCGGTCGAGCGTCGGGCTGCCGCCCTTCTTCGCCGCCGCCGTACGGAAATGGCGATGGCGGAGCGAGGTCTCCTCGTCCGCCTGCCAGACGACCGGCGCGATCTTCCGGGCCGAAAGCACCGCCGTTGGCGGGTGGACGTGGTAGAGCAGAGACGAGGTGCCGACGAACCCTTCGTGCCCCATCAGCTCTTCGGCGTAAAGGCCGCCGTCCGGGCGTCGGAACGCCGTGTGGCGTTTCTTGGGGAATTTACCCAGCGAGTGGTAGATCGGCATCTCTTGGCTACTCCGTCGAGAGTTCGGGTAGTGGTTTCACGGCGGTCCGGGATCAGAGGTTGCCGCGTAGCGCCTGCTCGCGCTCGATCGACTCGAAGAGCGCCTTGAAGTTGCCCTTGCCGAACGAGCGGGCGCCTTTCCTCTGGATGATTTCATAGAACATCGTGGGGCGATCTTCGACCGGTTTGGTGAAGATTTGGAGCAGATATCCCTCGTCGTCGCGATCGACCAGAATGCCCAGCTCGCGCAGCGGGCCCAAGTCTTCGTCGATCGAACCGACGCGGTCGAGCAATTCGTCGTAGTAGCTCCCCGGGACGCTCAGGAACTCGACCCCACGGTCGCGCAGCGCGCGGACGGTTTCCACGATGTCGTCGGTGGCAATCGCCAGGTGCTGCACGCCGGGACCGCCGTAGAACTGGAGGTATTCATCGATCTGCGATTTCTTCTTGGCGACCGCAGGCTCGTTGATCGGCAGCTTGATCCGCTCGTTGCCGCTCGCCATCACTTTGGACATCAGGGCCGAATATTCGGTCGAGATGTCCGCGTCGTCGAACGACACCAGGTTGATGAAGCCCATCACCCGCTCGTAAAAGCCGACCCATTCGTCCATCTTGCCCAGCTCGACGTTGCCCACGGCATGGTCAATGTAGCGCAGCCCCACGGGCTCCGGCTGATAGCGCGGCGAGACGGGAACGAAGCCGGGCAGGAAGAGCCCGAAGTAGTTCTTCCGCTCGACCAGGGTGTGGATCGTGTCGCCGTAGGTGCGGATTGCGGCAATCACCACCTCGCCGTCCGCGTCGGACAGCACGGTCGGCTCCTGGACCGCGATCGCTCCGCGGGAGACCGAGATCTCGAACGCCTGGCGGCAGTCGTCCACCCAGAAGGCGAGATCGCGCACGCCGTCGCCGTGCTTCAAGTGGTGCTCGGCGATCGGGGAATCGGGTCCGAGGGGCGAGGTGAGGACGAAGCGCACTTTGCCTTGCGTGAGCAGGTAGCTCGCCCGGTCGCGAACACCCGTCTCGGGGCCACGGTATCCCTCAAGGCGGAAGCCGAAGGCGCTCCGGTAATAGTGGCTCGCCTGCTTGGCGTTGCCGCAGTAGATCTCGACGTAGTCGGTGCCATTGATCGGAAACGGATCGGCAGAAGGCGCTGCGGCCTTGGGAGTAGCTTCGAGTAGGACTTCGGCGATCATGGGGTTTGGCTCCGGGGAAGAGACGCCGCGAAGTTGCTCGCGGCGCGCCCTGACAGGGTAAGACCCGGCGGAGTGATATGTCCAATACAATCGAGCCGTCCGATTGAGAGGCTGCCGATATGAATCCATCCTTCGAGCTTCGTCACCTCCGCGCCTTCGTGGCGGTCGCCGAAGAGTTGCACTTCACCCGCGCGGCGCTGCGGCTGCGGATCGCCCAGCCCCCCCTTTCGCAGCAGATCCGTCAGCTGGAAGAAGCGGTGGGGGCGCAGCTCTTGGAGCGCACCCAACGACGGGTCCAGCTCACCGATGCCGGCCGGGTCTTCCTCGGCGAGGCGCGGGAAATCCTCCGGCGTGTTGAGAGCGCCGCGGCGACCGCCCGGCGCACGGCGCTCGGACAGGCCGGAGAGATCAAAGTCGCTTTTGCTGCGACGGTGCTGTTCGACGCGCTCCCGGGCATCATCCGGGCGTTTCGTGAGCGCTTCCCGGACGTCTACCTCGACCTCCGCGAAATGGCGACGGGAGCCCAACTCGCCGCGCTTCGCTCGGGCGATCTGGACATCGGCTTCGTCCGCGAACCGGAGCCCGATCCGGAGATCGAATCGATCACGGTCAAGACCGAAGCGCTAATGATCGTCGTCGATGCCACCCACCGGCTCGCCGCCAAGAAACGAGTCGCGGTCGCCGACCTGGCAGAAGAGCCGTTCGTCCTCTTCCCGCGCGAGATCGCCCCCGGGCTCTACGACCAGGTGACGAAGATCTGCCGCGACGCCGGCTTCACCCCCCGGGTCGTCCAGACCAGCCGCGAGCTCGATACCACGATGAGCCTGGTTGAAGCGGGAGTGGGAGTTTCGATCCTCCCTGCCTCCGTTGAGCGCCTGGACTGGGAAAACGTCCGTTCGCTGCCGATTCCCGGCCGCCAAGGCAAGACCCGCATCGCCGCGGCTCGGAGGAAGGGGGCCTCGCGGCCGGTGGTCGAGGCGTTCTTGAGCGTGGCGCGCGCGACGCTGGAGAAAAGGGCGCTCGCGCCGAAGTTGGGGTGAAGCTTGCCCCGCGCCGACGAGCGGCGAGGGTCGAAGGGCGCGCTCGATGGCCGCCAGTTCCCTGCCGATGTCGATTCTCGGTAGTTGTTGATGCAGACGAGGCCAGGCTACCATCTGCATCGGAGGCGCCAGAAATGCGAACCACCCTCAATGTCGACGACGAGGCCCTCGGCGGTGCGATTCGCAAACGAGACCGCCTGGCTTGAAAGTCCTGGTCGATACTTCGGTCTGGGTCGACTTCCTCAACGGCCACGCCGCTCGACCATCGACTGCCTGATCGCGCTCCTGGCCGAAGAGCACGGCTGCGCGCTGCTGGCCCGAGACAAGGACCTGACGATCATTCTGGAAAGAGGAGTCCTTCCTGTGAGCCGCTGGCCCTCGGAGATATCCCCGTCCTGAACGCCCCGACGAGCGGCGAGCGAAGGGAAACCGATGGGCAGGTCTGTTTTGGTGGCCACTGACGTGCGGGATTTGAGCGCCTTGACCGCCGGAACGCAATCGGGGTTCGAAGTGATCTGGGCCCTCCGCGAGGCCGATCTCCGCCGCACCCTCAAGGCGCAACGATTCGATCGAAACCTCCGGGAGAGCTCGCCGGTGCGGACCGTCTACGCGGCCAGCGGGCAGGTGGCTATTCCCACCGCGGCGGTCGATCAAAAAGCGCGGACGGCGCTCATCGTCTTCGATGGCGGAATAGTGAACGGCGTAGAACTCGATCCCTCGCTCGTGCGGCGTTGCGGCGCAGCGAGCCGCATCACCGCCGATCTCCCCCAAGATTACTTTCCCGTCGTGATCTCAAGTCCCGGCGAAGTCGTGGTCGCCGGGGTCGAGACAGCCCCAGAGCCTTATCGGCCGACGGTGATCGTCCGGCGCTACCGGGTGGGGGCGTGCTCCGAGGGGAATTGACCGGGTGGCATTTTTTCAGCCACATACCACCGAGGCATCCTTTCTGGTCTCCGTTCTCGCGTTACCAAGATATAGGTGGTCCGACGAAAAAGGCGAGCTTGCCTTCGAGAGGAGTGGGAAAGATGTTTTGGAGGATGCACCGAGACCTGGTAGCCCTACTTACGTTTGGAGCCTTTGTCACCTTTGGGGGAGCGCTGAATGCCCAACGAGCGTGCCTGGACAACTTCACGGAGTCGGGGGATTGGTCGAGCGGGAAATCTTTCAAGACGTTCGTTGAGGCGAAGGAAACGACGTATGACAAGGCGTTTCTTGCCGTGGCCCGTGAATTGGCGACGGCAGGCCTCCTCGGACTTTCGAGCAACAAGGAAATCGGAGTCGTTTCCGCGTACCAGGAAAACAGCGGCAAGAAGTCAACGATGACTGTGGTGGTCACTGAATCGACTGGGTCAATTCGGGTTGAGGCGACGTTTCACCTCGCTCAGGGCCTTCGCTCACCAAGCGCCGCCGTACGAGAAGCCTTGTGTGGCGCTGTCGAACCAGCCCTCTCAGAAGCCCAACGGTCCGCGTCAGGTGCGGATTCCTCGGGAATCGCGCTGCGGGTCGGAGAAAAAGATGTACCGCTACCAGTGGCGGTAGGTGAGTTCCGGAAAGGTGGATTTGGGCCTGTGATGCTCCTTTACTTCGACTTCGCGGGGACAAGGGCCGAGATTCGATCCGGGAATCGAAGGCCGTCCCTTCTCGTCCGTTCGGCGAACCACCCTAACGAGACCTATCTGCTAGTTCGTTGCGAACCTAAAGGCGACAAACGCTCCATCAAAGTGGGCTCGGCCGGTAGCCTTTTAAAGAGTGCCGTTACCGGCGGGGGCGATTTGGCTCCCGACCAAGGCTGGACTCTTCCCTTTTCTAGCGTGCAAGATGGGCAAGGAATCTGGCGGTTGACGGCGACCTCCGATCTGCCGCCGGGAGAATATGGCCTCTGGGATATCCAGGGTTACGGCGTTGCTCTTTTTGGAGTGGATTGAGACAACGCAGGTTCCTGGGATTGTGGGTGACGGTTGCCGGCAGATCCTCGATCGCCTAGGCGGAGGCGAGGGGATGACGTCGTCGTCCGTGAAGCTTGGGAGTTCGCGCAGGATCACTTCAGTCGGCTCTCCCTGCGCCAAGTATCCGGGAATGACCCGAACGAGAACGCGGGTTCCCCGAACCGGCTTCCCGCTGCAGATGGCTGGGTCATGGACCATTCGATCGTGGAAATTCATGTGCATGAAGACTCTCGCCTTCGACCACGGCCGGTTCGGGGTCCGGGCTCGAAGGATGCTACGACGAATGTGATCGCGGCGACCTCGGTTCATTGCCGCTGGCGTCGAAGCGGATTGAAGATCTCCACGCCATAGAAGTCGTCTTCGTTGTCCGTGACGACGATACAGTTGTTCGCCTCAGCGGTCGCGGCAATAATGGTGTCTAGCGCGCTGCGGGAACGGCCTTTTGCCTTGCCTTCCGCCATCAGTCTCGCCCAAGCGAGGCCAGCCTTTTCGTCGAAGGTTAGGACGCGGCCGGCGAAAAGAGCCGAGGGACCTTCCGGCCCGGTGAACCAGGCCTCCAGTTGGTCCCGCTTCCGGCCGAAGGGCTTCTCCAGCACCCCGCGCCAGACCTCGGCGACGGTCAAAGAGGAAATGAAAAGATCGTCATCCGCCTGCTCCGCCATCCAGGCGACCAGCAACTCCGAGGGAGCGGGTTTGGTGATGTTGCTGATGATGTTGGTGTCGAGCAGGAAACGACTCACAGGTCAACCTTGCGACCTGGTTCAAACGGACGATCGGGAATGGCGTCCGCACCGACGAGCGGCGAACGCCGCAGGGCTTCGAGGATCCCTCCTTTCTTTTGCGGTTCGCCGACGATGCCTTGGCTGACCACTGTGCGCAGGCGATCCGCGTCGGGGCCCTCCTCCGCCAAGCGTTTGGCGAGGGAACGGATCAGTTCGCGGTCGGCGTCGCGCCCCAGGACCTCGAAGCGGGACATTCCGCGTTCGACCAATCGGCTCCGGTAGTTCTTAATGGCGCGCGTCTGAGATGTGTCGACCATGATGCCCTCCACCTTATTGCCGGTAATATATCCAGTAACCACCCATGCGGCAAGATGGAGCTATTCGAGCATGGCTTGTCGCGATCCCTCGGATCAGATCCACTTCCAGTAGAGTACCCGCCGCATGAAGCCCCTCGCCGTCGCCCTGCTCGCCCTTTTCGTGATCCTCACCGCCGGTTCGGCGGTCGGGCTCGATTTGGGCTGCTCGGACGATTGCGACCGCGGCGCGCCGTGCCGCGAGGCTTGCGCTTCTTGTAGCTGCAACCCGGTGGTACCGGCTCCCCTTGGCGTTTTGCTGCCCGGGGCGGAGCGGCCTCACGTCGCTTCGATGGCTGTGGTTCGAGGCGAGCCGCTCCCCGGCGTATCCCGCGCAGTCCTGCACGTCCCGCTCTTCGCTTGACCTCCGCTTTCCGCTGAAGTCTCCAACCCGGCGTGCGTCTTCGCACGTCTGAAGCGGCGAGGTCTTGGCTCATGCTCATCCGTTCCGCGGTCGGTTCGACCGCTTGTTTCTTGTTGTGCACTCTGGTGCTCGCCCGGTCGGCGGACGGGCAGGTGCCCCCTCGGCTCGAAGATCTCCTCGCGCGAGCCAAGCCGAGCGCGGAGGAACTGGCCGCTTCCTCCGAGCTGGCCGCCGCTCGGCGCGAGCTGGGCGGCACCTCGGCGCGCTTTGCCGCGGGACCGACCCTCGGGATCGAGACCGGCCCTCGGCGAACGAACGGCTCGACCGACGCAGATGTTGCGATCGACCTCGATCTGCCGCTGCTCGGCAAGGGAAACGGTCGAGAGGAAGCCCTCGCGGCTCTGGAACGGGCGGGTGTGCGGCTGCCGGTCGCGGCCCGGATTGAAACCCGCGGCCGGATTACCGCAGCGTTCGTCGCGGCCTGGGCCGCCGAGAGGGAGGTCCTCTTGCGCGGCGAGGATGTCTCGACGGTCGAGCGCTGGTTGCAGATCGCGAAGCACCGTTTGGACCAGGGAGCCGAGGCGGCGTTCGAGGTCGATCTGGTCGCTTTCGATTTGGAGCAGGCGCGCGCCGCGAGGGCCGAGGCACTCGCCGCCCGGGCGGTGGCCTGGGGTCAGCTCGCGGTTTGGGTTGAGCCACCGCTCCAAGATTTACCCGCGGCGGGGAACGGCGAAGGAATCGCCGAGCCGGCGCCGCCCGATCTGCCGGCCGATGTGGATCTCATCGCCCGGTTCGAGTCGAGTCCTCTCGGTTTGGCCTTTGCCGCCCGGCGCGATCTCGCGGTGGCCCTGGCGCGGTTTGACTTGGGCCGGTCGCAATCCCGCTGGGTGCTCCGTTCGAGCTTGGCTCGCGAAGCGGAGGAGAGCGTCGCGCGGTTCGGACTCGCCTATCGATTTCCGCTCGCGGCCGAGCGGCCCACGGCGGATCAGGCGCTCACCGCGGCGATCGCGGCGGCCGAACGAGAGGCCGGCCAACGCCTGGCCGAACTCGGCGTGCGCTTCGCCGCGGCCCGTGCCCGCTACCTCGCCCTTCATCCTTCGGCGTCGTCCCCGACCGACCCTTCGCCGGAGCGCACCCTCGCTGCGATCGAGCTGCGGCTCACCGAAGGGAAATCTCGCTCTTCCGAGGCCCTACTGCTGCGCCGCTCCGTGCTCGCGGCGGAGCTTGCCCGAATCCAACGACGTGCTTCCCTCCTGTCCGCTGCTTGGGAGCTTGCCGCTCTGACCGCCGAGGTGTTGCCATGACCTGCCGGGTTCCTTGCCATTTCCTCTTCCCCGTGCTGCTTTTCTCCTTGGCCTGCGGCAAGGCCGCCGACCCTTCCGCCGAGAAGAGTTCTAAGCACGATCCCATCGAAGCCGAAGAGGCCGTAGGGGGCGAGCACGAGCAGAAAAGCGACGTACCGCGGTCGATCGATCTTTCTGGGGTGCGCGGGGTTTCTTTCTCGGTGGTCGGTCCCCCGCGCGAGGAGGGAGCCTGGTTTGCCGCGGAGGCGATTTCCGAGATGGGGTCCGCGGCGACGTTTTCGGCACCGGTCGGCGGCATCGTCATCGCGCTGTTGGTCGAGCCGGGCCGGTCGGTTTCGCGCGGCGCGGCGCTGGTCGAGATCCGCAGTCCCGAGCTGGCGGAGAAGAAAGCCGCTTGGCTCGCCGCCCGTTCCCGTAGGGCTCAGGCCGACCGCGAAGTGGCGCGCGAGCGCCGGCTGCTCGAAGCGGGAGCCACCTCAGAGCGAGACGTCGAAGCGGCGCAGGCCGGGGCGGAAGTCGCCGCGGTGGAAGAGACGTCCGCCCGCCTGGCGCTTGAGGCGCGCGGCGTCGATCCGGCGAGCGCCGGGACGACCTACCGGGTGCGCGCATCGCGCGGCGGGGTGGTCGAGTCGTTCGCCGTGGCGGTGGGCCAGGGGGTCGAAGCCGGTGGCGATCTCGGCCGATTGATCGCCCCCGGCGCGTCGCGGGTGCGGGTCGAGATCCCCCTGCCGGGTCCCGAGACTTGGGGGCTGGGGGCAAAGACCGAGGTGCGCCGCGCGACCGGCCAGCGCTGGCAGGCGACGGTCGAAGGAGTGCCCGCGTCGCTTTCGGATGCGACTCGCCGATTGACCTATCGATTGCGTCTCGCGGGCGAGCAAACGACGTGGCCGCTCGCCGGGACGCCGCTCGAAGTGCGGGTTCCCCTGGCGAGTGCCGTCGTCTTGCCGCAGGCGGCATTGCAGCTGATCGAGGGGAGCTGGGGCGTGTTCGTGAAGAACGCCGGCCGGGCGGAGCTGCGGCCGGTGCGCAAAGGGGCCGAGCTGGGCGCCGAGGTGCTCGTGCTCGATGGGATCAAGCCGGGCGAAACGATCGCGACCGAAGGCGCCTATCTCCTCAAATCGCTCTACTTGAAGCTCGCGGGCGGCGGGGGTGACGAGCATGACCACTGAGGAAAAGAATGCACCGCTCGCCGATCGATCGGCCGCTCCGCCCGCTGGCCGCGCGCTCCTGCAGCGCTGGTTTGCCGGCGCCCTCGCCGCAAGGGGTTGGATTCTGGCGCTCGCCTTGCTTTGGGGCGTCGCGGGGTTCTTCACCTTCTTGCGTCTGCCGCGCGATCTTTTCCCGAACTTGGCGCTCCCATCGATCCAACTGCTGATCCAAAGCCCCGGCCGCGATCCGGCGGAGCTGGAGTTGACGGTGGCCCAGCCGGTCGAGCAGGTGCTCACCGGGCTGCCGGGAGTGCGCCGGGTGACGAGCACGATCCAGGCGGGAGTGACGCAGATCGTCGTCGCCTTCGAACCCGGCACCGATCCTTGGCGGGCGCGCCAGTTGGTGGGAGAAAAGCTCGCCGGGGTAATGGCCGGCTTTCCCGAGGGCACCTCGGCGCCGCTGCTCACCTCTGCCGCGGGAAGGCTTCAAGAAATCCAGGAGCTGGTGCTCCAAGGTCCGGCGGTCGATCCGATGAAGCTGCGCGATCACGCGGTCAAGGTGCTGATCCCCCGCTTGCAGGCGGTTCCCGGGGTGGCGCGCATCGAGCTGCTGGGGGGAGAAGGGCGCCAGTTGCAGGTGTCGATCTCGCCCGAGACGATGCGTTTGATGGGTGTCTCCCTCGATCAAATCGTCGAGGCGCTCGAAGGCAGCGAAAAGGACGTCTCGGCGGGCATTCTGGAGATCCGCGACAAGCAGTGGTTCGTCTCCGTCGCTTCGCTCGCCGCGGAGGTCGAGCAGGTGCGGCGCCTGCCGGTGCATACGACGCGCGGCGTGGTCGCCCTGGGCGATCTCGCCGAGGTGCGCGAGGCGCCGGAGTTTCGCTTGGGCCTCGCGCGGTTCAAGGGCTTCGAGGTGGTGTCGTTTCGGGTGATCAAGCAGCCGACCGCGGACACCCTTTCCACCAGCCGGGGCGTCCGCGACCTGCTGCCCGAGCTCCAGCGTTCGCTGCCTGCCGGGATGTCGCTCGATCTGTTCTACGACCAAGGCGACCTGGTCTCCCATGCGCTGGGCGGCGTATCTCAGGCGCTCGCCCTCGGCGCTTTGTTCGTGGGGCTGGTGTTGATTGTTCTCTTGGGCAACCTGCGCGGCGCTCTGTTCGTGATCGTCCTCCTGCCGCTCGCGACTCTTGGCGCCGCGATCCCGCTGTTCGCCCTTGGGCTCGGATTGAACGCGATGACGTTGGGGGGACTCGCGATCGCCGTCGGACTGCTGGTCGATGCGGGCGTGATCATGGTCGAAAACATCGTCCACCGGCTGCACGACCTCGAAGGTTCGGACCCCGAGGCCCGGCGGCGGGTGATCGCCAATTCCGCAGCGGAGGTCGGCGTGCCGATCGCCACGGCGGTCCTGGTGATTCTCGCGGTGTTCATTCCGCTGCTCGCGATTGGCGGAGTGGCCGGCGAGCTGTATGCCCCACTCGCCGTCGCGGTCGCCTCGGCGATGACCATCGCTCTGGTCCTCTCTTTCACCCTGGTGCCGGTGCTGGTCGATCGCTTCCTGCCGCCCGGCACGCGCCTCGAAGAGCCGGGGGTGATCCGGGCGATCAAACGCGTCTATCGGCCGGTGCTCGATTGGGCGCTCCGCCACGGCGCCCTGGTGCAAATCGCGGCGCTCGCCCTTGCCCTCCCGGCGATCTTTCTCGCGACCCGGCTGGGCACGAACTTCCTTCCGGCGCTCGACGAGGGGGCGCTTCTGGTGCAGACGTTTCTTCCGTCGGACACGAGCCTCGCCGCGATCGACGAGGCGAACGGTCAATTCGAACAGGAGGTGGGGAAGATCCCCGGCGTCCGCGCCGCGTATCGCCGCACCGGTCGCGGCGAGGTCACGGAAGATCCGATGCCGAGCTACCTGTCGGACGTCCTGATCGTCCTTGAGCCGCGGACCGATGTGCGGCAGGTCGAATCCGAGCTGGAAGAATTGGCCGAACGTATGCCGTTCGGCGTCGAGCTGACGACTCCGATGAAAATGCGGATCTCGGAAGGGATCGGCGGCACGCCGGCCGACATTCAGGTCGAGCTGTTCCATCCCGACCTGTCCGTCCTGGAGCGTCGAGCCAACGACATCGCGCAACTCCTGGCCCGAGTTCCCGGTGTGGCGGGCGTCACACCCGATTCGGGAGCCCCGCTGCCGCGCTGGCGGATCGTGCCGGACGACGATGCGCTCCGCCGGCTCGACGTGCCGAGGAAGGCGCTGCTCCAGACGCTCGAAGCGGCGCTCCAGGGGATCGTCCTGGCTCCCCGGTTCGACGGCCCTCAGCGGATCGAAAGGACGGTGCGCTTTCCGGCGGACGGCCGCCTTACGCCGACCAAGATGGAACGGCTGCCGATCGTCGTCGAAGAGGGGCGGATCGTCGAGCTGGGTCAGGTGGCGAAGATCGAAGAGGACACCATGGCCTCGCTGATCCGGCGGAAGAACGGTCAGCGCCGGCTCGGCTGGAACCTCCGAACCGAAGGGGATCTCGGCGGCACCGCCCAGGCGGTCGAGCGCGCATTGTCCAAGCTCGATCTGCCGAAGGGGACTCTCGTTGCGCTCTCCGGCCAGATCGAAGAGGCGCGCGAAACGCAGAAGCGCCTGCTGGTCGCGAGCGCCGTGGCCCTCGCCCTGGTGATCTTGCTTCTGTTTCTAGCCCTCGGTCGGCCGCGCGAGGTCCTGGTGGTCCTCGGTACGCTGCCGGTCGCCTTTGCCGGCGGCCTCTACGCTCTGGCCTTTACCGGTGAGACCTGGAACGCCTCGTCGATCGTCGGCGTGATCGGCCTGTTCGGCGTCGCGGTCCAAAACAGCCTGGTGCTGATCTCCCAAACCAAGGAGCTGATCGCCGCCGGCCTGCCGTTCCGCGAGGCGCTCCGCGAAGCCTCGATCGGCCGCGTCCGGCCCAAACTGATGACCGCCGGAGCGGCGATCCTCGGCCTAGCCCCAATGCTGATCGGCTTCGGAGGCTCGGAGCTGGAACGTCCGCTAGCGATCGTCATGGTCGGTGGGCTGGTCACCTCGACGCTTTTTACCCTGCTCGTCCTGCCGAGCGTCTACGCTTGGGTGGTGGGCGGAAAGGAGTCGAAGGCATGAGCGATCGAAGTCGCTCCTCTGTGTTCTCCGAAGCGACAGATTCCTAACGCGAGCCGCGCCACGTCCCCGAGTAGACCACTCCCAACCGAATCGTCGGTCCGAGCGCGACGTTTCGCGCCGACGCGGCCCCGTCGATCGCGGCTTGGAACGCCCAGCCTTTCGAGCATTCCCACGAGAGGCTAGGACCGAGGGCGAGATAGGCGACGTCGTCGCCCAGGCCGGCCGCCGAGGCGGTCGGTTGGTCGGCAGGGTTTTGATAGGGCTCTACGCCCCAAACGCGCGCGGCTGCGAGCCAGCGCCCTTTCCGTCCGAATCGGCGGCCCAGCTCGGCGCGGTAGACGATACCGTCGACCAAACCCCCGCCGCGCGTCTGGTGGCCCAGCTCGAAGAAACCGTAGCCCCGGCCGTCGGTTCCGAACGATCGGCCGAGTGAGGCCCAGGCTTCAATTTCCCACACCCCCGTGCCGGTCGGCAGAGCGCCATCGCCCGCATTCTCGTCTCCGGTCGGCGCCTGGACCAACCCGCGCGCGGCGAGGCGCCAGGGGCCGCTTTCCCAGATCTGCGCTTGGAGACCCAGCTGAAGGTCGCCGGTGCCGCTTGCCGAGCCAAAACCGTCGATTTCGGAGCGCCGAACGAGGGGGGCTCGGACGATTCCAGTCCAACGATTCCCAAAGCCGAACGCGCCGTAGAACGCCAGTTCGTCCTGGGTAAAGTCAGGGATCTTTACGTCGCGGCCATCGGCGTCCGCCAATCGATCGGCTACCAAGCGCGCCCAACCGAGCTGTAGGTACGCCTCGCCCGGCTCCACTTTCCACGGCCCGGCCGAGGCGGCCGAAGCGGCGAAGAGGACCCACGTCGTTGCGAGCGAAATCACGTGGCGTTTCATTGCAGCTCTCCAAAGCCGAAAGGTACTTGGAACGGGCGGCACCAGACCACGACGAAAGGAAATTGCGCCGCGGCGTCAGGCAGGGAGTAGGTCTGCGCGCCGCGCCGGCTCTGGAGCGGCCCGAGATCGAGATCGGTCGCGGTGCATCGGTCGGAGCGCTTGCAAAGCCGAAGGTCGACGACGCTGCCGGAATCGGTCTGGAAGTTGGCCGCCAGCTCCAGACGAACCGCGCCGTTCTCCGTCACGATCGCCGCCTCGCCGCGCGCGTGGTGGCCCCCTACGTCGCGAAATGCGGCACGGCGAAGGATCACTGCCCCGGTGGCGGGAGGCGGAGCGGGAGGCGTCGGGGTGACGACGGGAGGCACAGGGGAGGTGGGTGTGCCGCCTCCACCCCCTCCGCCGCAAGCGGAAAGGCCGAGTGCGATCATCGTCAAGGACAAAAGCGCTGCGCGCGTGAGGCGGACGGGGACAGAACTTTCCATCTCGAATTCTCCTCGCTCTCTTCTATTTCAGTTCTCTGACCGCAGGTTCCGCTCCGGAGCGGCGCACAGCCAAAGTTCTAGCCCAGGCGCCGCCGCCTTCCTGACTTTGCCGCAGGGGGCTGGAAAGTTTCCGGGTCGACACAGGGCACCGCGGGTGGCAGGCACCGCTGATCTGTCTCGAAGGCGGGAAAAAGATCGAACTTTTTCGAAAAAAGAGTGAACTCGAACGCCTCAAAAGTGAACTCGAACGCCTCAAAAGTGAACTCGAACGCCTCAAAAGTGAACTCGAACGGTTTGCAAGCGAACTTTTTTGAAAAAAGATCGAACTTGAGCAGCCCGAGAACGTTCTCGAGGAGTTTGGAAGCGAACTTGAGCGCCCAAAAGTGAACTCGAACCGTTTGGAAGCGAACTTGAGGCGCTCACGAGCGAACTTCAAGAGCTAAAGAGCGAACTTTTGGGGGCTGCGGGTCTCACCGCCCGCTAATCGCGCCCAACCCCGTGCTACACTGGTTCTTCTTGCGAGAAGGTACTCAACCATGGCCAATCTGACCGTTGCGATCGATGACGAGGTACTTCGTCGCGCCCGCGCCCGCGCCGTGGCTCAAGGGACCTCGGTGAACGCGCTCTTGCGGAACTATCTCCAGGGCTTCGCGGGCGCACGTACCGCGCAGGAGGCGGCGATCCGATCGCTTCTCGAGCGATCCGCCCGCGCCCGAAGCAGTAGTGGAGGACGGCGGATCTCGCGCGACGAGTTGCATGAGCGTTAAAGCCTTTCTAGACACCAACGTCTTGGTGTACCTGTTCGACGCCGGGCAGCCTGCCAAACAGGCAATCTCGCGAGAGATTCTCGAGCGCCAAGGTTTCGACCTGGAGCTTCACCTCAGCACCCAAGTTCTCCAGGAGTTCTTCGTAGCCGCGACTCGCAAGCTCAAGCCTCCACTGTCCGTGGAAGATGCCCTGGGCGCACTTGCCGATCTGGCCGAGCTACCGACCGTCCAGGTGGATTTTCCTCTGGTCGTGGCCGCCGCTCGATTGAGCCAGAAGCACCAGATTTCGTTCTGGGATGGGTTGATCCTCGAAGCGGCGGCCGGTTGCGGCTGCAGCACGGTATTCACGGAGGACCTCCAAGATGGATGGGAGGTTCGCGGACTTCGAGTGGAGAATCCCTTCCGCGGTCTCGGATGAGGCCGTGCCGCTTCGTCGGTGGCCACTGGTGCTACTCGGAACCCGACAAAGCGCAAGACGCCGGTGCCGGTCGCCGGAACCTTGGTAGCATGATCCGGTTATGATCCGGTCATGAACGGATGGGACGACAGGGCGGAGATGGAAGGAATCCCCACCGACTACGACCCATTGGAAGTGTCGGAGTGGGGTTTGGACTGGGGCGACATCAGCCAGATCCGCGACAAGCTCAAGCTGACACCGACGGAGCGCCTGAAGGCCGCCCAGGATTTTATGAACACCGTCCTCCGCATCCGCGCCCAGAATGGCCACTGAGTTCGGCTACCAAGATTTGCTGGCCCCTGGTCACAGGTTCCAGGGGCCGCCAGGCGGCCAGCTTTGAAGAAAAGCGGTGCGCTGTCGAACCGCGTCGAGTGGAAGGAGAAGAAACGTCCGAAGCTCGGGGAGCAGAGCGCGGGCGGTCTCTACGTTGGCTTCCAAGTGTGCTCGCCGTGCGAAAGCTCGCAGGTGCGCGATGCGATTCTCCGTCTGCCAGAACTCGTCGGTCAGGCCGATCGGAATCCCGGGCGGTACGCGCGTGCCTCGTTGTTCGAAGGTTTTGTTGATGGCCTGCACCAGCCGGTCGCCTTCGAAGGCGAAACGTCGCGAGAGATAGTGTAGATCGAAGAAGTCTTTGATTCGGCTGTTGGCGATACCATGCACGATCATCGCTTCGACCTTCTCCGCGATCACCGTTTCCGGGGCGTAGGCGAGGATTTGTGGCGCCGGTTGATCGAGGAGGGTTGGATAGGTGGCTTGCTGTGGAAAAGGCCAAGCCTCGCCCGTTCCGATGTCGATCTGGAGAGGTAGCCTCGCTTGGCCGAGGCGGCAAATAAGACTAGCTCTGAACCCTGCTTCCTCCAGGTCCGCTCGTATTGGAGCGAGGTGAAGGTCCCGCGCGTCAAACGTGACGCCATCGTCCTCGACTTCGGTGGCTGCGACTTGCCGGATGCCGCTCTCGATCGACTGAAGGGAGGTCTGCTTCGATTGCCACAGAAGATCGAGGTCGACTGTTGCCCGGTACGGCTGGTCGGCCCACAGGCGGAGGAGAACGGCTCCTTTGAGCGCGAATCTCTCGCGGAGTTCGGATCTTCCAAGTCGGTAAAGGAATCGCTCCAGGAGATAGCCCTGAAGGACGAGTTGGAAGTCCTCACCCTTGGCTCTGGCATGGTTGAGCAGCCGCTGATGCACCGACTGAGCGATGCGGGGATCTGCCGGTCGAGTCACAGAACCGACTCAAGATAGGGCTGAATCACCCGGCCCACGCGATTCATCTGCGCGAAGCGCCAGAGGTCGTCGGCGCCGCCTCGGTTCATTCGAAGGTAGTCGCGTAGGGCCTCGACGGCGACGTCGATCCCGATTTTGTTGCGGAACTTAAAGCAGTCCGCGACGGTCTTGGCCGGAGAGTAGATCCGAACGGGCACGCCATCGATCGTGTGGGTCTCAACCCCTTCGATCCAGCCCGAGCCCGAGAGGTGAATCACGTGGACCCGGAACGGCGGTGCGCTCGGTCGCCAGGCGTTGTTCGGTAGGGCGATCCAAACCTCCGGAGGATTCTGGGTGGTCAGGCCGTGAAATCGGAGTGCCGACAGGAGGCAGATCACTCCCTGCGGGACTGCCTTGGACACCTCAGCCAGAGACCTGTAGGTGGAGCCGGTCGAATCGGGGAGGGTATAGAGGCCGCGCCCGACTCGGATCAGGTCGCCCCTGGCCGAGAGACGCTGGGCGTACTCCCGGGGTATGCCATGTGCCAGGAGGTCTCTCGGGCGCAGGACTCCGAGGTCTTTGGCAAGGAGCCGGATGCGGGAGTCGATGTCGTGTGAGGAGTTCATGGTCACAAATCCTAGGTACTTCCGCACAACTACCTATGAATTGTGACTCGCTCAATTGCCCAGGTCAACAGTGCAAAATGTTGGCACTTGGTCGCAAGTGCCGACGTTTCGTCCTATTGGCCTTCAGCCCACCCCTACTCCGGCACCAACCCCTTAGCCCGAGCCTTCCGCTCGTAGTTGGTCTCGCGATCCAACACGTCCAGGGTCTGGAAGTACAGCGCGTCGGCTTCGGCGTGGCTGTTGGCTATTGCCGTCACTCCCAGCTTGCCGAATTCGGAGACGGCTCCGATCAGGTGGAACAGGACTCCGGAGTCTTTGGCGTGGCTGTAGTGGAGGCGGTTCTCGGTGAGGATCTCGATCAGGTCCTCGGGGATCAGGCCGCGGTAGGCCTCGGACTGGAGGTTGTCGGTCGCGCGGTAGAACTTTTGGGCTCCGGTGGGGGAGATGAACAGGCCGCTTTCGGGGTCGAGGGTGCCGCCGGTGAGGAACTGGAGGGCGAGGAACGGGTGGGTCGTGCCGCCCATTCGTAGGTTGATTTCGAGCGCCGAGCAGTCCCAGTTGTCGGTCTGCGCGTCGCGCCAGACCAGGAAGTCGACCGCGAAGCGGCTGACCACGCCGTTTCTCGCCAGAACCTCGCCGATTTTGATCGCCTGCTCCTGGATGTAGCGCCGGTAGTCGTCGTGCGCCGGGAACTTGCAGCCGAGGAACACCTGGTTGCTCGGGCCGCCGAGGATCTGGTCGTGGGTGGAGATCGGCAGCACCTCGCCGTGCGGGCTGATCCGCAGCTGGGCGGAGGGGGACATCTTGTCCTTCCCCTCGATCCACTCCTCGACGATCCCCTGCATCCGGCGGTACTTGTCGAAATAGCTATCGACATTTTCGGAAGGGACCGAGAATTCGAGGTTCGCCAGCTCGCGCCGGACCGAGGAAAGGCCGCGATCCTCCGGGTAGCGAAAGACCGCGTTGCCTTCGCCCGAGAAGCTGTCGTTCAGCTTGACCACCGCGCGGCGAATTCCTGGCCGCTCGCGGTCGAGATCGACCAGCGCCTCGGCGACATCCACCTCGTCGCGCAGGTCTTCTTTGCCGAAGGGCAGCGCCACGCCCGCTTCACGAAACACCTTGCGGCTGCCCGATTTCGTTCCCAAGTGGGCAAGATCGGGGTCGGCGCCGTTCATCGGGATGCCGAGCAGCACCGCCAGGCGGCGCTCGAAGGGCGTCGAGTTGAAAACCGTGAGATAGGCGCGCGAGGAGTCTTGAATGCCCTCGCGAATCCGCTCGATCAACCGAGGACGTTCGAGAATCTTCTCGGTGAGCGAGCGGGGCGAGGCGTCATAGGCGCAGAGCAGCGTCAGGCGCGAGCGGGCGTGGCTCGCCGGGATGCCCGCGAGCAGGTGGAAGTAATAGTCCAGGATCATCGGGTGGATCGGTTCCGACGTCACATAGACCACTCGGGCCCGGGGGTTGCGCAGGCGGATCAGGAGGAACAGCAGCCGCTCTTCGTAGAAGTTCGCGCCGGCCAGTTTTTTCAGCTCGCTCTGGTCGAGCGTGAGCGACGGCACGACGACCGAGGTGTGGGGCTCCTCGTCGCGCATGGTCAGAGCTTCCCAGACCTCCAAGAGGCGAGGCTGGAGATCCCGGAACATCTCGCGTTCGAGATCGAGGTTCAGATCGGACAGAAATGGCGGCTTTGGAATCACCGGGGTCCTCCCTGCTCCACCGCTCCGCTCCCTGGAGGCCGTGTCGCTCGCGTCATACCAGCTGTCCTACGGCGGCACCCGGGCCGACGATGGGGAATTCCAGATCGCAGGCGGGAAAAGAGATCGGGTTCAGCGCCCGGTCCTCGTGTACGTCGATCGCCTGGCCCAGGCTTTCGGCTCGCAGCCGGATCTGGCGATAGAGGTGATAGCGCAATGGTGCAAGCAGCGTGAAGTTCGAGGTGAGCTGGAGCAGGTGATCGCTGTCTTCGCCGGAGTAGACCCGGGTGAGGATTTCGCGCCGCTCCGTCGCCCACTGGCGGGAGACCTCGCCGCGTTCGACCCGCCGTTCGAGGATCAGCATCTGGCGGGCGCGATTGATGATCTCGGGATGATGGTTGACCCCGAAGATCCGCGGCATCACCCCGGCGTCGTCGCGGTCGAATTCGTACATCGTGAGCGCATCGCCCTGCGGCCCGCCGACGCTTTCCGTCTCGTAGCCGATCGCCGTGCCCGACGCGGGGAAGTTTTCGGGGTCCGGGATCAGGTCGAACAGCCGGTTATCCAGAATTCGCAGGCGCGGGCCGCCGAGCTGGTTGTAGAAGCGGCGAAACCAGGGGTGCTCGATCGCTTCGGGGGTCAGCATGTTTTCGAGCACCCCCGTGCTCTTGCCGCCCTTTTCGACCGACCGAAGCACCGGCCGGGCGATGCCCGACCAGTCGCACAGGACGCCGAACGTGTGGCAGACGGCGAGCATCGCGGCCGACCGGTCGGCGAGGATGCTGTCGAACAGATCGAAAGCCGGCGCGCGCCAGGAGGGATCTTCGCGCAGACCCTGGCTATGCTCGACCAGGCCGTCGTTCTGGCGCGGATCGATATGACCCGGGCCTCCCGTTCCAAGGTAGAGCGAAAACCGTCCGCCGGGCGGATCCGGCAGCCTGGCGCTGCCGCGCACGTCGAACGAGATCGCCCGAACCTGAAGGCCGAGGCGCAGCAGCTCGGGCGACAGGTCGCAGCAGGCGTCGACCAGAGACGCGACCAGCGAATCGTGGCCGAGGTTCGGCCAGCCGTGGTTCATGTCGAGCACGGCGACGTCGATCGTCTTGGGTTCCGCTGCGGGAACGGGCGCGTTTCCTTCGACCCGGGCGTAGCGATAGCCCGACTCCGAGCCGCGCGCGGGGCAGTCGGTGATGCAGAATTCTTTGCCGTAGCGTCGTTTGAGCTGGCAGTTGACAGGCATTCCGGCGTCCGGGTCTCTCGTAGAGTAGTTGCCGGACTCTATCGTCCGGCCCGGCGTGTCGTCCACCCTAGATCAACCGCCGGTCGCTCCATGGTATTCTCCCACCACTTTTAGCTCGGAATCCCCCTGGAGGTACACATGCGCAAGCTTTCCCTCTCTCTCGTCGCTGGTCTCTGCGCGGTCTTTCTTTTCGCGTCGGGTCCGGCACATGCCGCGGCTTCCTGGCCGACTCTCGACCTGCAGTTTACGAACTCGCCGGTACCGATCCAAGCCGGCAGCGCGCTTGCGCGATTGATCCAAGAGAACCAGGACTTCTCGATGCTCCGCGCTGACGAAGCGAAGGACCTGCGCGGCCTGCCGCCGTGGCTTCGCGTCTGGTGGCGGAAGGAACATCCGGAGGTTGCCTACACGAAGGAAGATCCGACCGGCGGCTATCCACTGGTGCTGAAGGAAATCTGGGAGTGGATGCTGCATCATCAGGATCTCCTGCCCGGCACGGCCGAGGCGGATCGGGCTCCCGGCGCATCGGAAGAGGAGCTGGAAAGCGACGCCGCGATGGTGAGCGGCGAGATTCGGACCTCCGGCTCGCAGACCACGCCGCGCAGCGAATCCGACATCCGGGTCAACTACTTCGATCCGACCAAGATCATCAGCGCCAGCAACAGCATCGTAGGCGGCGGACACCAAGCGGTGTTCTTCTCGACCGACAGCGGTATGACCTGGGGTCAGACGACGCTGCCGTTCACCGCGACCGACGCCTCGCACTCCGATCCGACCGTCGAGTGGACCTCCGACGGCCGGGCCTGGTCGACCACGCTCGGCATCGTCGGCAGCGTGCTCAAATTCCGCACTTACGTCTCGACCGACAACGGCGCCAGTTGGACCTTCGAGGCGACCCCCTCGGCGGCGCAGACCAACGTCGACAAGCAGATGGTGTGGGCGGATCACAGCGCGACCTCGCCGTTTAAAGACAACCAGTATGCGATCTGGCACAACGGCACCCCGGCCTTCATGAGCACCCGGAACGCGGTCACCAACACTTGGGGCGCGCCGATCCAGGTAAGCGGCGCGGAATCGACCGGCACGGCGATCGGCGGCGATGCCAAGACCAACTCGTTCGGTGACGCGTTTGGCTTCTGGCCGACCACCACGAACGCCCGGGTGTTCGTGGTCAAGTCGACCACCGGCGGGACCTCGTGGGGCACGCCGGTCCAGGTGGCGACCACGTTCGACACCTTCGACATCGGCTGCCCGTCGTTCAACAACCGGCGCGCGCTGATCTACATCTCCGGCGGCGCCTATCGGACGGCGACCAAGAACCTGGTCTACGCCACCTGGAACGACCTGTCGGGTGAAGCCGGCTGCACCGCGCCGGCCAACGAGCCGGGCGCCAACGCCGCTTCGACCTGCAAGATCCGCATCTGGTTCGCCCGCTCGACCGACGGCGGGGCGACCTGGGAAGCGAAGAAGATGATCAACAACCAGGCGAGCTTGAACGACCAGTTCAACCAATGGCTGGTGGTCGACGAGACGACCGGCGCGCTCGGCCTGATGTACTACGACACGGTGGGCGACGCCACGCGCAAGAAGGTCGACGTCTGGTACCAGTCGTCGTTCACCGATGGCGTTTCTTGGAACCCCGCGGTCAAGGTCACATCGGCGCAGACCGACGAGACGACCGGCGGCCAGGACAGCGGCAACCAGTTCGGCGACTACAACTCCCTGTCCGGCATCGGCGGCACTTTCTGGCCTTCCTGGACCGATCGCCGCGCGGGAGCCCGCGAGGAAATCTGGACCGCCAAGGTCGCGGACGGCGCCTGCGCCTTCCCCGGGTCGCCGACCATCGGCACCGCCACCCCGACGGCTCCGAACCAGATCACGGTGACGTTCGGCAACGGCGCTCCGCCCTCCTCGGTGTTCAACGTCTACCGCGCGGTCGGCACCTGCGCCTCGCCGGGAACGTTCTCGCGCATCGCCTCCGGCATCGCGGGGAGCCCCTACCTCGACAGCACCGTTTCCGGTTCCGTCACCTACGCCTACAAAGTGGCGGGAGCGGATGCCACGAACACCTGCGAGTCGGCGCAATCCGGCTGTGTTCAGGCGACCGCGACCGGCGTTTGCACCCTGCCGCCGACCTTCGCGGGGGTTGCCTCGGTGACCAATGGCGCCACCTCTCTCTGTTCGATCGGCGTCGCCTGGGCGGCGGCCACCGCGCAATGCGCGGGTCCGGTCACCTACAACGTCTATCGCTCGACCACACCGGGTTTCGCCCCGATGGTCGCCAACCGGATCGCGGCCGGCGTCTCCGGCACGTCGTTCAACGACAACACCCCAGGCATGTTGATGAACGGCACCACCTACTACTACAAGGTGCGGTCGGTCGACGCGGGCAACAGCGCCGAGGACACCAACACGGTGGAGAAGAGCGCGCAGCCGACCGGCCCGATCGCGGTGGCGAACTTCACCGAGACGTTCGAAGGGGCGGGCGGTTTCGACAACGCGGGTTGGTCGCATGCGGCGCTTTCCGGAGCGAACGACTGGACCCTGGTCACCTCGCAGAGCCAGACCCCCACCCATTCCTGGAACTCGGTGAGCCAGCCGTCGGTCTCCGACCGCGTGCTGGTATCGCCGGGCTTCGTCGGCCAGGCGGGAAGTACACTGTCGTTCTTCCACACCTTCGCGTTCGAAAGCGCCACGTCCTGCTTCGACGCCGGCACCCTGGAGTTTTCGACCGACGGCGGAATGACCTGGACGGTCCTGCCGGATGCGAACTTCACGGCCGGCGGTTTCACCGGCACCGTCTCGGCGAGCTTCTCCAACCCGATCGGCGGCAAGCGTGCCTGGTGCAACGGCACGATCGGCGCGATGACCCAGGTGACGGCGAACCTCGCTTCGCTCTCCGGCATGAGCTTCAAGCTCCGCTGGCATGAGGGAGACGATTCGAGCGCGATCGCCACCGGCTGGTTCGTCGACTCGGTCAATCTCAACAACGTCGGCACGGCGAGCGTCTGCGCGATGCCGGTGTCGCTGACTGGATTTTCGATCGAGTAAGCGAACGCTTCGTTGGCTTCGGTTCCGCGCCCCCCGGCGAGATGCATCGCCGGGGGGCGTTTTTCGTCGGGAACTGTTCCGAGAGGTTTGACGGCTCGCGCCCGAGCTGATAAAAGCGCGAGGTCAAACTCGCTCCGTAGCCAATAGGGGAAGCCATGAACCGAATCACCCGGTTGTCCGCCGGGCTGGTGGTCTCCGTCGCAGCGTTGCTCGCGACCACCGCCTCAGCCCAGATGATGCAGCGCAATGATCCCGGTCCGCTCGGGCGTCTCGCGACGCTCAAAGAAGCCTTGAGTCCGCCCGCTTCTACCGCGCTGCTCGATCAGACTTCGGTCGGCCTCGCCGCGAACGTCACCAGCACCTGGGGCAGCTTCCTGGGTGAGGTCGGCGGTACCTGGGTCGGCTACGTCGACAAACGGAGCGGCTACCTGGAGTTCGCGGAAGGTTCCGGCTGGCCCTGGGTTCCGGGCAACGGCAACAACCTCGCCAAGGCGGACATCGCGCAGTACCTGGCCGGTGCCGATCAGGTCGACATCGCAACGCTCGACCGGATCGCGCGCGCCAACCTGCCAACGGTCGCTCCGCTGCTCGGGGTGGCTGACGCCGACCTGAAGCTTTCCGCCGGCCGGTCGGGACGGATGTCGGACTACCTCTGGTACGTCGATTACGACGTCTACCGCGGCGGATGGAAGATCGAAGGCGCCCGAGTGATGTTCCGGATCAACCATGGCAACGTGGTGCAGTTCGGTTCCGAGGGCGTGCCGCCGCCGGGAATCTCCGCCCCCTTCCCGCGCCTTTCGCGCGAAGAGGCGGTCCAGGCGGTTGCGAGCTACATCGGCGGATTCACCACGAGGGACGGTCTGGTCGATACCGGCTCGCTCAAGATGATGACTCGCGCCAAGATCGATTCCACCGCCACGGACCACTTCCGGCTCGGCGATGGCTACGGCCTGCTGCCGGTCTGGGAACTCTCGTTCCGGCGCAAAGAGGTGGTCGGCACCTGGCGCGCCCGGGTCGATGCGATCACCGGCCAGATCATCGAGTTCGGCGACGTCAACGAGTATGCCCAAGCCAAGGGCGGCGTCGTGCTCGTCCAGCCTTCTCTCGGCGAGACCAGCAAGCCGGTTCCCTTCACCAACATCTCGACCGGCGGCTTCACCAACTCGGCCGGCGTCTATACGCCCGCCGGGGCGGCGACCTCGAGCTTGAACGGCCAGTACGTCCGTCCGGTCGACAGCTGCGGCGCGATCTCGCTCGCCGCGGACGGCATGAACAACTTCGATTTTGGTTCCTCGGCGGCGAGCGACTGCTCGACCCCGGGCTTCGGCGGCGCGGGCAACACCCGTTCGTCGCGCACCCAGTTCTATTGGGTCAACCGGGTGAAGGAAGTCGGCCGCGGCTGGCTCCCGGCGGTCGCCTGGCTCTCGGCCCAGCTGACCACGAACGTCAACCTGAACCAGACCTGCAACGCCTACTGGAACGGCTCGACGCTCAACTTCTTCAAGTCGGGCGGCGGTTGCGGCAACACCGGCGAGCTGCCGAGCGTTTCGTTGCATGAATACGGCCACGGCCTGGACAGCAACGACGGCACGGGCGCCCCGCCGGAGAACGGCAGCGGCGAAACGGTCGGCGACTGGACCGCCTCGCTCGCCACCCACCTCTCCTGCATCGGCTCGGGCTTCCTGGCTTCCAACTGCGGCGGTTACGGCAACGCCTGCACCTCCTGCACGGGAGTCCGCGACATCGACTGGGCGAAGCACACCGCAAATGTGGCCTCGACCCCGGCGAACTTCACCCAGACCACCTGCCCGCAGCCCAACGCCAACAACCCGAACTACGTCGGCCCCTGCGGCGCCAACGCGATCGCCAACGCCACTCTCACCAAGAAGCGTGAAGGGCACTGCGAGTCGTACATCTCGTCGCAGGCGCTCTGGGACCTCGCGAACCGCGACCTGCCGAGCCCCGGCACCGGCGGCGCCTGGTCGATCTCCGACCGGCTCTGGTACCTGACCCGGGCGACCACCACCAGCTTCTTTACCTGCAACACGGTGCCCACCACCTGGACCTCCGACGGTTGCGCGGCCGGCACCCTGTTCCGCACCTTCCGGGTGGCCGACGACGACGACGGCAACCTGGCGAACGGCACGCCGCACGGCGGCTCGATCTTCGCGGCGTTCGACCGCCACAACATCGCTTGCGCCTCCGATCCGGGGTCGAACACGACGTTTGCGGCCTGCACGATTCCCACCTCGCCGACGCTTTCGCTCACCCCGTCGAACAACACGATGCAACTTTCGTGGACCTCGTCGGGCGCCGGGATCGTCTACGACGTCTATAAGAACGAGCTCGACTGCAACGCGGGCTTCATCAAGATTGCCAACGACGTCGCGACGACCAGCTTCAACGACCCGAACGCCGCGAACTTCTTCAACTACAACTACCAGATCATCGCCCACCCGACCGGCACCGAGGCCTGCGGCGCGCCGCCGTCCAACTGCGCCACGGCAGCTCCGCTGCCCTGTACCGCTCCCTCCTCGCCGACGGTCGGCACGGAGACCGCTTCGGCGCCCAACCAGATCACGGTGACCTGGTCCAACGGTGCGCCGGCTTCGGACTTCTTCAACGTCTACCGGGCGGTCGGCACCTGTGCCTCGCCGGGACCGTTCACCCAGGTTGCGAACATGTTGGCGGGAAGCCCTTACATCGACAACACCGTTTCGGGTAGCACGACCTACGCATACAAGATCTCAGGAACCGAGACGACGGGCGTTTGTGAATCGCCCCAGACCACCTGCGTCCAGGCCACCGCTACGGGCGTCTGCACCTTGCCGCCGACGTTCGCGGGCATCGCTTCGGCATCCAACGGTGCCACGTCGCTCTGCTCGGTCGGCGTCTCCTGGGCCGCCGGAACCGCGCAGTGCGCGGGACCGGTCAGCTACAACGTCTACCGGTCGACCACCATGGGCTTCACCCCGATGGTCGGCAACCGGATCGCCTCAGGCGTCTCCGGCACGTCGTTCAACGACAACACGCCGGGCATGCTCATGAACGGCACCACCTACTACTACAAGGTGCGGGCGGTCGATGCAGGCAACAGCTCGGAAGACACCAACACGGTCGAGAAGAGCGCCGTGCCGAGCGGGCCGATCGCTGTGGGCACCTTCACCGAGACGTTCGAAGGGCCGATGGGCTTCGACAACGTGGGCTGGACGCACGCTGCTCTGTCCGGCGCCCCGGATTGGACCCTCTCGACCGCGCAGTCCCAGACCCCGACCCACTCGTGGAACTCGACCAGCATCGCCACGGTCTCGGATCGCGTTTTGGTCTCGCCGGCATTCATCGCCGCAGCCACCACGACGCTGTCGTTCTGGCACACATTCGCTCTGGAGCAGAGCGCCACGCCGACCACCTGTTTCGACGGCGGCACGCTCGAAACCTCGGTCGACGGCGGGATGACCTGGGTCGTCATTCCAGATGCGGCGATCACTGCCGGTCCGTTCATCGGCACGGTCTCCGCCTCGTTCGGTAGCCCGATCGCCGGCAAGAAGGCCTGGTGCGGCAACACGACGATCGGTCCCTTCAGCCAGGTGACGGTCAACCTCGCCGCGTTCGCGGGCCAGACGATGAAGCTGCGTTGGCGCGAAGGGGATGACAGCAGCGTTGCCCGGATCGGCTGGTTCGTTGACTCTGTGGTTCTGACCAACGCCGGAACGGCGAGTGTCTGCGCCATGCCGGTCGCGTTGACCGGGTTCTCGGTCGAGTAGCCCGGCCGCCCACTTCCCTCCGTCCTCTCTCCGCCCCCGGCGATCCTTTTCGCCGGGGGCGTTTTTTGTTGCCGAAACGTTGGCATTTCCGCTGCGTAGACTGTTCATGGCCCGACCCTCGAAACCGGCGCTTCCTCCCTGCTTGATCGGCTTTCACCCCGTACGACGCCAAATGATCAGGATTTTGATAGTGGGGGGGCATTTTGTGACGTTATGCTTTCGCAGCATGAGTGATCTTCCTTCCGAGCCTCGCGAGACCGCCCGTTCCGTACCCGGTATCGATATCGATTGGCTATTTGTTTCCAGCAGTTTGCGGGTCTCCAGCTGGCGCTGCCTCGCACAGAACCCAGAGCTTTCCGGCGATCGGAGCCAGCCCTGGCACGTTCTAGGTTTCACTCACGTCGGGGCCTTCGTGATGCAGGCCGAGGGGCGCGACATCGTGGTCGATGCCAATACCGTGATGTTGCACAGCCCGGGAATCCCCTACCGCACGGCCCATCCGTTCGGCGGTGGCGATCGCGGCAGCTCGCTGGTGCTTCGGCCGGGGGTGCTGCGCGAGATCGTCTGCCGTTACGACCCGGCGCGGGTCGAGAGCGATCCCGAGACGTTTCGCTTCCCGGCCGCTCACGCAATCTGTCCCCCGAAAGGCTACCTGCTACAGCGCCTGCTGTTTGAGCTGCTCTCCCGGCCGACCGGTGCAGATTTGATGCGGATTGAAGAGACCGGCCTGTCGCTCGCGGAATCCGCGATCCGCGAGTGCTTCCGTCGGGTCGTGCCCTCCGAGAGGCAGGCGCGGGCGGCGACCGTGCGCCAGCACCGCGAGTGCGTCGAGGCGGCCAAGGGATTGCTGGTGGAGCGTTTCCGCGAGCCACTCCGGCTCGAAGACCTGGCGTTAAAGCTCAACGTTTCGGCCTGCCATCTGTCGCGCCTATTCAAGCGCGAGACCGGCCTGCCGATCCATCGTTATCTGAACCGCCTCCGTCTTCGCTGCGCTTTGGAGGAGCTGCCGGAGTGCGGCCGCGACCTCACCAGCCTCGCCTTCGACCTCGGCTTTTCAAGCCACAGCCACTTCTCGGCTAGCTTTGGCCAGGAGTTCGGGCTCACGCCGTCGCAGGTGCAGCAGATCGCCCATTCGGGCGACCTGCCCGAGAGCTTCGAGCGCCGCGGAAAGGCGCCTCAAGCTCCTGCGCGCTGGGCGTCCTCGGGGCGCGCGATGCTCTCGGCGCTCTCCGCCTCGCTTCCCGCGGCGACCGGGCCGAGGCGGGAGGCGACCGCCGCGTATTTGGTGTCGAGGGTGTCCCAGAGCGCCGCGATCTGATCGAGGCGCAGGCCCAGCTCCTCGGTCCAGTGCTCGGCCTTGACCGCTTCGAGCTTCACGCCTGAGAGGCGGTACGACAGGGCGTCGAATTTGAGCGGCACGGTGCCGACCAGGATTTTCGCGGCGAGCATCTCTGCGCCGTCGGCCACCAGGCGGTGCAGCTCGTTCAACACGCCGCCAGCGAGGTTAACTTTCGCCTCGCGGGTGGCGAGCCGGACCGAGCCGGTCTCGGGCTCGATCAAGACCTCTGGATCTTCGAGCAGCGCGCGCAGGAACCGGCAGCCGAGCACCGACTGGCCGGGCTCCTTCGGGATCACGATGTCGCTCGACTCGTCGGCCTCCGGCGCGTGATCGAGCCAGGGAGCTTTGAACTCGGTCGCCACCCCCGCTTGGCGCAGCAGAGCGAGCACTATGCCGAGAGCGGTCTTGGTGGCGCTGCCCACGAAGAGCAGCGAGTTGTCCAACACGCATTCGAGGATTCGCGTCCGTGGGCGTTGGCCGATCAGCAGCTCATGCTCGGCCAAGGCGCGTAGCTCTTTCCGCCGTTTGCCGCCGACATAGGGCCGGCCGGTCAGCTCGATCTCAGTTTTCACCAGGCCGGCCACCCGCTCGCGCACCGCCGTCGCGTCCGGGGTGCGTTTGTCGATCCGTACGCGGAACGCCCAGCGTCGAACCCCGACCTCGTACGGCGCGTCGGGCTCGAACGGCACGAAGCCGATCCGTTCGCGCACCTCTGAACCCGGCTCGATCTCACGAAACGGCGCGGCGTCGAAATCCGGCCCCTCCGGCGGCACGGCGGCATTGAAACGGGTGCAGGCAACGGCACCATAGAGTAGGCCCATCCGAATCCCCAAATTTGGCAGGTTGTGAATCGACCGAGGCCGGGCGGCCCCAAGTGGAGCGCCCGGCCTAGAGAACGACCTCGATTCTATCGCAGCACAGGAGAGACGGCCTCAGGCGTGAGCGACCCCTAGGTACTCGGGAGGGGTAAACCCGGGGAAAATCTCGCCGATCGCCGGGTTGCCCAGGCGGCGCTCGACGATCTCGGCGAGAACGGTGCGGAAATCGGTGGTCGCCGCCAGATCGCCCGGTCCCGAGAGGGCGGCCGGCGCGAGCCCCGGCCAACGCCCATGGACCCTGCCGCCGACGATGCCGCCGCCCAACAGCAGCATGCAGTTGCCGTCGCCGTGATCGGTTCCGCCAGAGCCGTTCTCTTTCGCCCGGCGACCGAACTCGCTCATCACCACGACCGTGATTCGCCCGATCCGGTCGGCGAGGTCGGTCGCGAACGCCTGGAGGCTTGAGGCAAGGTCGCCTAGCAGACCGGCCATCTGCCCCTCGGAGCCCCCTTGGGAGGCGTGGGTGTCCCAGCCGCCCGCGTCGATGCAGGCCACCTCCATCCCCAGGTCGGCCTTGATCATCTGCCCCACCTGTTGAAGCGCGAGCCCCAACTCGGATGCCGGGTACTTGGCACCGTTGGCGGGTGGATTCTTCCCCGGGTCGGCTGCGGCGAGCCGGGCGATCGCCTCGAAGGTGAGCTGACCCTGGCGGTCGAGGAAACCGTCGCCGTCGTAGAGTTTGGCGAGGGAGGCCTGGAAGCGGGCGACCTCCGCGGCGCCCTGGCCGGGCCGGCCCTCCAGGTGGAAGTCGGCGATCGAAGCGAGCGCGGTGGCCGGCACTGAGCCGCGCAGGGAGGCCTGCAGAATCGGGCCGATGCCCACGCCGCGAAACGGCGAGTCGTTGTGGTTGACCAGAGATTGGAGATGGCGGCCGATCCAGCCGTCCGGCTGGGTCTTGTTGCCCGGCGTGCCCCGCTCGATCGAAGCCATGGCGTCAAAATGGGAATGGCTCGCTTCGGGCGAGCCGATCGCATGCACAGGAGCGAGCAGCCCGTCCTGCCAGAGTTCGGCAAGCGGCGCGAGCGCCGGATGAAGCCCGAAGAAACCGTCGAGGTCGAGCGCCCCTTTCGTCGAGCCCGGCTCGCCGAGCGCGAGAGTGGGACGCAGGGAGCGGTAGTGCGCGTCGCCATAAGGAACGATCAAATGAAGACCGTCGGAACCGCCGCGCTGGAACAGGCAGACCAGGACGTCGCCGGTGGTGGCCCGGTTTTCCGGGTGGGCGGCGAACGCCATCCGGGCGAGGCCGTTCGGCAAAACGGCGGGGAGCGCAAGCGCGCCGCTCAAGGTGCGGAGGAAGGAGCGTCGGGTCGTGGCGGGCATGGTTGCGATCTCCGGAAAGTCAGCGCCACTGGAAATAGGGGGAATCGAGGAGGAGCGCCGCAATCTCGGGCGCGCGGGCGGCGAGGGTCGGGACCGGAAGGTGCGCGCCGCCCGGTCCGCCCGCCGCCGCGTGGGCGATCAGAGCGTTTCGATCGGCGGCGAGGAGCGCGCGGTGAAGCAGCCGGTCGGTCAGGGCGTCGACCAGCTGGGTGGGGGTCGCCGCGGCCGAGGCGCGGACCCAGGCCGGCCAATCGATGCGCACGCCGGGCGCGCGGCCTCCGGCCAGCCGGAGCATGAGATTCCAGCGCCCGAGCAGGCCGTTGGTATTGATCCAGGCGCCAGCGGCATCCGGGTAACCGTTCGGCGCCGGCCAGTTGAAGGGTGCCTGGCCGAGCAGCTTGGTGCCGTGGAGGAGGAGGCGCGCGGCATCAGTCGAGGCGGAGGCCGGCAGCGCGCGGACCGCCGCGGCGAGCACCTCGATCGGTCGCCGCACCTTCGCGTCGGCGGACTCGAACAACTGGGCCGAATGGAGAACCGTCCGCACCGTTTCGCGCAGGTCGCCGCCGGTCGTGGTGAACGTGAGCGCCGCGGCATCGACCGCCGCGGCCGGCGGGGTGTCGGCCAGGAAGCGACGACAGAGCTTGGTCGCAATGAACCGGGCGGTCGAGGGATGGGTGGCGAGCCGGTCGAGGACGATTTCGCCGTCGCGCTGGCCCCCGCCGGCCGGGATCGCCACGCCGAGCACCCTCTTGGCGCCTTGATCGTGGCTGCGCGCATCGAAGCGAAATTGCCGTCCGTCTCGGCGCTCGATCGTCCAACCGGTGAACGCCCGGGCCACGTCCTGGACGTCAGCCTGGGTATAACCCCCCTCGACCCCCAAGGTGTGGAGCTCCATCAGCTCGCGGGCGTAGTTCTCGTTCGGGCCGCCCGCGATGTTGGTAAAGTTGTCCAGGAAAACGAGCATCGCCGGACTCCTGGCCGAAGCGCCCAGCAGATCGCGAAACCGGCCGAGCGCGTGACGCCGGATGACCTCGCGGTCGTCGGCGGTTTTGAGCACCGAGGTCGGACCGTCCTGGTGGTAGATGTTGAAGTGGTTCGACCAGAAATCGACCAGCACCTCGAACAGTTGGCGGCGGCTTGCGACCGCCCGGTACAGGGTCGCCGATTTGAGGTCGATCGCGATCTCGTGCCGCGCGTCGCCTTCGAACGGCCCGGCGGGTAGGCGGACGACCGTAGGAAAAGCGCGTGCCACCTCGCGATCGACGGCCGAATCGTCGATCCGTTCGGGTTGGAGCTGCTCGTCCAGGTAGGCCTCGATACCGATCGCGGAAACCCGCGCGAGATCCTCCGGGCGTGGACCGAAGCTGGTGCGGGTAAGGAATAGCAGCTCGCGCGAAGGGCTCGGCGGCGGAGCCGGGGCGGTGGCGGCCTGGCCGAGGAAACCTCCCGCACCGGGACGTACTCCGAGGAGCGAGAGCGCCGCGCCTGCACCCGCGGTAGCCAAGAGCCCTCTGCGGGAAACCTCTTCTAGAGCCATGAGTCTGTCCTCCGATGTCTCGTCCGTTGCGGGATCGACAGGGGAGGAACCCGCGACCTGGCGGATTCCTGCGCGGCCGGCGATCATTCGTGGCTCAGGCAAGCCTCCTCGCTCCTTCGGGTAGTGTTTTTCGGTTGCCTCCTCGCTCCAGGCGCGTTTCCTGCTAGCCTCTCTCATGTCGATCCCGTCCAGAAGGAGGTCCGCCGTGCGCAGATTCGTTCTCGGCCGCATTTTGGCCGCACCGGCCTTGGTTCTCCTCGCCGCCTCCTGCGGCCCCAAGGAGCCGCCGCCTCCCCCGAACGCCGCCGCTATCGCCCCGGCGCCCGCTGCGGCGAAGCTCGCCGATTCCTTGAAGGTCGTTTGCTGGGACGACTACATCACCCCGGCCGTCGGCCAGGACTTCCAGAAAGAATTCGGCGTCCGGCTCGACATCGAGTTCGTCAACAACACCGAAGAGGTGCTCGACCGGTTGCAGAAGGGGGAGGTGTGGGATGTCTGGACGCCGAGCGACTACGCGGTCCAGGCGGCGGCGGAGAAGAACCTGCTCGCGCCGCTCGACAAGGCGGCGATCCCCAACCTGACCAACGTCGGCCGGCGTTTCCAGAACGCGATCTACGACCAGCAATTCCGCTTCTCGGTGCCATTCTATTGGGGCACCACGGGGCTCGGCTACGACAAGACGGTCTACCCGACGCCGCCCGAGAGCTGGGGGTACATCTTCGATCCCAAGAAGCGGGCCAAGGTCGCCGGCCGGATCAGCATGCTCGACGACATGCGCGAAGCGTTCTCGATCGCCCTGATCTATTTGGGCTACGACCCGAACACCACCGACCCCACCGCGCTGCTCAAAGCCCGCGACCTGCTGATCGCCACCAAACCGGCGCTTTCCGGTTTTGACAGCGAAACCTACGAAGACAACCTCGGAGCTGGCAAAGTCGCCCTCACCCACGGCTGGAGTGGCGACCTTTCGCAGATCGTCGCCGAAGACCCGACCAAAGGCTACGCCTTGCCCAAAGAGGGCTTCATGCTCTGGGTCGACAACCTGGCCATCCCTGCCGGCAGCACGAAAAAAGAGACCGCGGCGGTGCTGATCAACTTCCTCCTCCGGCCGGAGGTCTCGGCAAAGCTCACCAACTCGAACCGCAACCCCACCACGATCCCCGCCGCCCGTCCGATGATCGACCCGGCGGTGCTCAACAGCCCCTCCTACCAGCTGCCGGAGGATCGAACTTTCCACGTCATCAAGTACCTGGGAGCGGACACGGCGAAGCTGGAGAAGTACTGGGCGGAGATTGTGGGAACGAAAAAGTAGAGGAGCTGGCGATAGGGGCGACCGTTCGCCGTGAGGCCTACTTCTCCAATTCACCCCCGCCGTCGGTGCAGCACCTCATCCAGCAGCCCTGGATTCTTGTGCAGCGAAACCAGCAGGTAGCACCGCCAGCTGCGCCATTGGATCGGGATGACCACCGTCTTCATGTGGCGGGGGAGGGTGATCTCGTCGAGCTGGCCGCGCAGGACGATCGGGACGGAGATCAGGAACTCGGAGCCGAAGAATTTACGGGCGTTTCCGGCGATGGTGTTGGCGATTTCGCCCACCAGGTCGGCTTGGTTGGGGGTGCCGTGGTCGGTTTCGCCGAAGCTTTGCAGTAGGCCGACCAGCGGTTCGCTCGCGGAGGTGAAGTAGACCGCCCCCCGGTGGCGACCCGAGATGCCGATCACACCGGTGTATTCGAGCGCCACCGACTCGTCGCCTTTCAGGTAGGGTGCGTCGACCGCGGCGGCCGAGCCGGTGACCCGTTCGAAATAGTGCAACGCCCCTTCGATGAAGACCTTGATCTCCTCGTCGGTCATTGCGGGGCCTCGATCAGATTGCGCAGCGCCTGATTCAGCTCCGATTCCGAAAACGGCTTGAACACGTACTCGTTCGCTCCGCGTTCGACCGCTTCGATCGCGGTTTCGGCGTCGCCCAGGGCCGAGATCACCATGATCCGGGTTTCGGGTTGGATCGCCATGATCTTCGAGACGCAGGTGAGGCCGTCCATTTCGGGCATCGTGATGTCCATGGTGACGAAGTCGGGGCGATGCTCGAGAAACATCTCGATCGCCTCGCGACCGTTGGCGGCCTGCAAGATCGTCGAGATTTTCGGCATTTTGAGTTGCCGCTCGATCGATCGGCGGACCACGCTTGAGTCGTCCACGATCAATAGTTTCAAGGGTAGTGCCTCCGTGGCGACGTCGTTCATGAGGTCGGAACAACGATCCGCATCTCGCAGAAATGCCCGGGACGCTGGCGAATATGGATTTCGCCGCCGAGGCCCTCGATCTGACTCTTGACGGCGGAAAGTCCGAAGCCGCGGCCCGCGTCCTCGGTAACTTGTTGTGCGGTCGAAAACCCGGGATAAAAGACCAGCGCATCCAGCTCGTCTGCCTTCCAGCGGTTCTGCTCGCGGTCGATCAGCCGGTCGAGCAGGCCGGGCTCGGCCTTCGCAAGTTCCTTGGCCTTGTCGGCGATCTTCCGGTAGTCGAACCCGCGGCCGTCGTCCCGGAAGACGACTTCGATCTTGCCGTCCGGGAGCGCCTTGGTGGTGAGCTTGATCTCCCCTTCCTCGGGCTTGCCGGCCGCCAGGCGTTCGGCCGGGGTCTCCAGGCCATGGACGAGCGAATTGCGCACCAGCTGGGCGAGCACGTTTTTGAGCCCCGCCTTCACCCGGAACGGCATGCGCACGCCGTCGGTCTCGGCGTGAAGTGCGACCTTCTTTCCCTCTTTCTTCGCCAGCTCGGCGATGAACCGCTCGACCACTCCGGCGAGCGCCTCGCCATCGCTCTTGCCCGGCTCGCCGGTCTTCTGTACCTCGCTGAACCGTTGGATCACGCCGCGGACCTCGGCCAGGCTGTCGACCAGCTCAGAGAGATCGAGCACCACCGGCAGGAAGTCGTTGCCTTCGAGCATCGGCCGGCGGCGCAGTTCGGCGAGCTTGCCCTCGAAGCGGTGGGCGCTCTGGGCGAAGTAGTCGATCCGCAGCATCGCCGCGGTGCCCTTGATCGTGTGGACGCTTTGAAAGACCTGATCGGCCAGGCGCCGGTAGACCGCCTGGCGCTCCGTCGGCCCTTGCCCCTCGGCGCGCCCCTCGCGCAGGATCGCGTTGGCCCGTTCCAGCTCGGAGTGGGCGCCTTCGATGAAATCGCGCAGCATCTCGGGCTCGACGTGCATGATCGACAGCAGCAGCTCGGCCTGGCGCTCCATCCGCTGTTTGGACTCGGCGAGCTCTTGGGCCAGCTCCACTTTCGTTGTGACGTCCGAGACGGTCACCATCGCCTGGCGCACCTCGTCCCCCTCGCGGACGCGTTCGAACGAGAAGGCGAGAAACTTCGGCTGGAGCTGGCCGTGCTCGTCCGGGAACGCCGCTTCGATCTCCTTCAGCGGGTTGATTTTGCCGACCACGCTGTCGGTCTTGCTCGGATTGAACAGGAGCCTCAAGAAGCGCACCGTGAGGTCGTGGGTCTTGGCCGGCGTGATTCGTCTGAGCAGCTCCAGGAAATCGCCGCCGCCGAGTTCCGACTCGCCCAGAATCCCGCGCAGCGCGGCAGAGTACTTGGGGGCGATCTTGAGGTCCGGATCGAGCAGGAACAGGCCCTCGGCGACACTGCCCATGATGGTGTCGGTCATCTGGAGACTGCGGGCCAGCTCGGCGTTGCTCGCCGTGAGGTTCATCGCGTTGTCGCGCAGCCGCCCGACCATCTGGTTGAACGAATCGGCGAGCACGCCCAGCTCGTCGCGCCCGGAAACCGGAGCCCGGGCGAGGAGATCGCCGTCCCGGACCCTCGTGGCGGTGGCGGACAGGTCGGTGACCGGCCGGATCAACCGGCGGCGGAGGAACAGGTAGGCTAGGGCGAGCACCGGCAGGATGATGCCGGCGAGAGCCAGCACGAGGAGCCGCGAAATGGTGGTCGCGACCCCTTCGGCCGCGGCGACCGGGATGACGTAGACCAGCTTCCAGTAGGAGTCGGGAACGTGGAACAGAAACGCCAAGGAGCGCTGGCCGCCGACCGGATCTTCCGCCATCTCGACGGTCGAGTAGAGGTTGCCCCGGTCCTGGCGCTGGCGGGCGAGCGGGTCGACTTGGATCGCCGAGATGGTTTCGGCTTCCGGCCGCTCGATCGCGTAGCTCCCCTGGTCCATCTTCGCAGCGGCCGACGGATCGAATCCCCGCGTGGTCTTGGCGCGGGTGAGGATGTCTTGATCCATCGCCGCCAGAGCGTTCGCGATAGGCAGGAAGCCGGGGCTTTTCTTCGCCAGAGCGTCGCCGGTGATGAAGTTCTCCGGCCGGTTGCCCTTCTCGTCGATGCTGCGGGTGGTGACCATTTCGAGCTTCGGGAAAGTCAAAAATTTGTTGTTCCGGTCGAGCAGGAAGACGTAGCCGCCATCCGATTGCTGCCGGGTCGCCACCAGGTCGGAGAGCCCGGAAAGTTCCAGGTCGACGGTCGCCGCACCGACGAATTGCCCCCCTTCAAAGACGCCCGAAGAGCAGGTGACCTTGGGCGTCAAGGTGTAGGGGTCGGTGTAGGCGCCGCTCCAAAAGACGCTGCCCGGCGCCCGAAACTTGAGCGGCACGTACCATTCCTCGTTGTGGTACCCGGGGCCGAACGTCTCGTTGTATCCGTTGCTGGGTTGAAGCTGCCCCCGTCCGTTGCGCCCCCAAAAGAAGCTCCGGCGATCGATCCCCGGGGTAAACGTCTGCGGTTCGGGCCAGTAGCCGCCCCCCGCGATGCCTCGGTCGCCCCCCAGGTTGAGCAGCGGCGGCAGGCTCTGGCTAAACGTCGCCTCGTCTTTGGGCAGCTCTTCGGCCACCGTGGCGATCGTCCGCGCCAGGGTCGAGATCTCGTGGGAGCGGCGTTCCAGCTCGGCCACCCGGCGGTTCCCCGCCTCTTCGATCCGGCGCTTCGTCTCCGCGATCACCAGGCGTTTGCCGTAGGTGTTCATGATCAGGACGATGCTGCCGAGCAGAAGCGCGAACAGGACGATCAGCCACAGGATCGACTCCAGCACCAAGCGGTCCCGAATGCGTCGCCGCGGTGGGACCGTAGCAGGTGCCGGGGAGGCGGCGACCTCGGGCGGGGTGGGGCTGTCGCTCATTCCTCTCCTTCGATATGGGAAACCGACGCAGGAACTGCAAGAAGCCTGCCTGAAAGAATCAGTCCAAATCTTATCATTGAGCCTCCGTGGCTTCTCTTTTGGGTGGTTTCGTACCGGAGGACCGGGTGGTTTTTACTTCCAGGAAGGCGGCTTCTTTGATGATTCAACACGACGAAACCGTTCGATCCGTCCGGCAGGTACGCCTGGCGCGGCCGGAGGAGGCGGGCACTTTGATCGATTTTCAGCTCCGCATGGCGGAGGAGACCGAGGGGCTGGCGCTCGAACCGGAGCGGATCTCCCGGGGAGTCCGCGCGGTGTTCGACGATCCTCTCCGCGGTGGCTACTGGGTGGCCGAAGAGGCCGGGCGGATCGTCGGCATGCTGCTCACGACGCCCGAGTGGAGCGACTGGCGCGCGGCTTGGGTGCTCTGGATTCAGTCGGTTTACGTGATTCCCGCGGTGCGCGGGACCGGCGTCTTCGCCGATCTGTACGCCCACCAGAAGGCGCGGGTGGAGGCCGATCCTGAGCTTTGCGGACTGCGACTTTACGTCGACCGCCGCAACCGAGGGGCGGCCGCGGTCTACGAGCGGGCCGGCATGAGCCGCGAGCACTATGAGATGTTCGAATGGTTGAAGGGGTAGACCGCGAGGTCGAGGCTCCTCTTCCGCCGGAGGGTGCCCTTTCGGCGCACCGCGGCGCCCTTTCTGCCGCTCTGCGGCAAAATTCGACCCAATTCCCCTCTTGATCCCTGTCGCCGCTCTGGTAAACTCACGTCGCAGTGCGGCATTGCCGCCGCCGAGCCGCCCGGTTTCGTCGCCCCACGGGAGAACGCCATGTCTACCCAGGACCCCAAACACCCCCACGTCAGCGAGCAAGAATCCCGCAAGGTCGCCGAGGCGTCCCGTGAGCAGTGGGACCGGCCGAGCTTCATGAAGGAAATGTTCCTCGGCAACTTTCGCCTCGACCTGGTCCATCCCTACCCGCTGCCCGCGCCGGAGCGCCCGGAATTCGCGGCGTTTTACGGCGCGCTCGAAGAGCTGATCCGTACCGAGGTCGACTCGGTCCAGATCGACGCCACCGGCGAATATCCGGATCACGTGGTCGACGCTCTGCGCAAGCTCGGCGCGTTCGGCATGAAGATCCCGAAGAAATACGGCGGCCTCGGCTTCTCGAACCTCGAATATCAGCGGGTGATGCAGCTGTTCGGCAGCGTCGACGGCAATCTCTCGGCGCTGCTCTCGGCCCACCAGTCGATCGGCGTGCCGCAGCCGCTCAAGACCTTCGGCACCGAGGCGCTCAAAGAGAAATATCTGCCGCGCTGCGCAGCGGGCGAAATCTCCGCCTTTGCGCTCACCGAGCCGAACGTCGGCTCCGACCCGGCCCGCGTGGGAACGACGGCGGTCAAATCCGCCGACGGTTCACATTACGTGATCAACGGCGAAAAGCTCTGGTGTACCAACGGCACCATCGCCAAGCTCTTGGTGGTGATGGCGGTCGATCCGAAAACCAAGAAGATCAGCGCCTTCGTCGTCGAAGCCGATTGGCCGGGCGTGAAAGTCGAGCACCGCTGCCACTTCATGGGCCTTCGGGCGCTCGCCAACGCGGTGATCTCGTTTACCGATGTCCAGGTCCCGGCCGAAAACCTGATCGGCGCCGAGGGTAAGGGATTGAAGATCGCCCTCACCACGCTCAACGACGGCCGTCTGTCGATCCCCAACGGCTCCGTCGGCACCGCGAAGGCGTGCCTCGAAATCGTCCGCAAGTGGGGCAATGAGCGCGTCCAGTGGGGCAAACCGATCGGCAAGCACGAGGCGATCTCGCACAAGATCGCCGACATGGCGTCGGTGACGTTCGCGATGGAATCGATCGCGACCCTCGCCACCCAGATGACCGACCAGGGGGGCTACGACATCCGCCTCGAAGCGGCGGCCTGCAAGGAGTGGAACTCCTGTCGCACCTGGGAGATCGTCGACGAAACGATGCAGATCCGCGGCGGCCGGGGCTACGAGACCGAGCAGTCGCTCAGCGATCGCGGTGAGGAGCCGATCCCGGTCGAGCGCGTCATGCGCGACTACCGGATCAACAAGATCTTCGAAGGGTCCAGCGAGATCATGCATCTGTTCATGGCCCGCGAGGCGGTGGACAAGCACCTCGAAGTCGCGGGCGCGATGATCGATCCGGAAAAGAAGACGGCCGAAAAGCTTGCCGAGCTACCGAAGATCGCCGGCTTCTACGCCGGCTGGTACCCGACCCGCTGGCTCGGCTGGGGTCTCTGGCCGCGCTTCGGCGAATTCGGCGAGCTGGCGACCCACGTGCGCTTCATCGAACGCAACACCCGCCGTCTGTCGCGCCAGATCTTCCACGGCATGATGGTCCATCAGGGCAAGCTCCAGCATAAGCAAGGGTTCCTGTTCCGGATCGTCGACATCGCGAACGAAATGTTCGCCATGACCGCTTCGATCGCCCGGGCGCACGCGATGCGCGAAGCGAACCTCCCTCAAGGCGAGAGCGCGGTCGAGCTGGCCGATCTGTTCTGCCGCGGCGCCCGCCGCAAGGTGACCCGCCTGCTGCGCGACCTCTGGTCGAACGACGACGTCCGGAAGTACAAGCTGGCTCTCGCGGTCCTCGACGGCCGTCACGCCTGGCTCGAAGAGGGCGGCATCGGAGTGTTCAAAACGCTCGAGGCGAAGCGCGCCCTGAAGGCCGACCAGGCTGCGCCGGCCGAAGCGCCGCGCCGCGTGGCGCAGCCGGTCGGGCGGTAGCCGGCCACCACAGCATTCCGACATATAATCGGGGCGGCCATTCCGGTCGCCCCGATTTTCGTTTTGAGTACCGCTAGGGAGGGAGCATGCTCGCGGTCGCCCCGTATCTTCCCGGTTCCGATGCTGTGCCCCGCCTTGTGGAGTGTGCCGATCCGGTACCGGCGGCGGGCGAAGTGCTGGTGGCGGTCGCCGCCACCGCCCTCAATCACGCCGACCTGCATCAGCTCCACGGGACCTACCCGCCGCCGCCGGGCGAAAGCGAAGTGCCGGGGCTAGAATTGGCCGGCACGGTCGCCGCCCTCGGTCCGGGAGTCGATCCGGAAGGTCCCTGGCGGGTGGGCGCCCGGGTGATGGCGCTGGTCGCCGGAGGCGGACACGGCGAGCGCGCCGCGGTGCCGGTCGGCCAGCTCATGCCGGTGCCGGAAAACCTCACCCTGCTCGAAGCGGCGGCAATCCCCGAAGCGGCGCTCACCGCCTGGACCAACCTGGTGGTGGAAGGCAAGCTTCATCCGGGCGAGACGGTGGTGGTCACCGGGGCGACCGGCGGCATGGGAAGCTTCGCCGCGCAGCTCGCCCGTGAATTGGGCGGCCGGGTGGTGGCGGTCGGCCGCGATCCCGAGCGCCTGGCGCGGCTGCGCGCTTTGGAGCTGGGAATCGACACGGTCTCGATCGACGACGAGCTGGCAACGGCGGTGCGCGAGCTGTCGGGCGGCCAGGGCGCGGATCTGGTCGTCGATTTCGTCGCCGGACCGCGCTTCGCCGAACGGGTGAACCTGCTGCGCAAGAGAGGGCGACTGGTGTTGGTAGGAGTCACCGCGGGCTCGGGCGTCCAGCTCGATTTGAGCGTCGTCCTCTCCCGCCGGCTGCGGCTTATCGGCTCCACCCTGCGGCCCCGATCGCGAGAAGAGAAATCCCAACTGGTGGCCGGCTTCGCCGAGTTTTCCCTGCCGCGCCTCGCCGACGGCCGTCTGCGGCCGGTGGTCGATCGCATCCTGCCGTTCGCTCAGGTCGCCGAAGGCTACGCGGCGCTCGCCGCCGGGGGAGTGTTGGGCAAGATCGTGCTCGAAATGCAGGCTGAAAAGACCTGAACCCCACGAAAGAGGAGACCGATCATGTTCAAAGGCTTCCGGGAGTTTATCCAGAGGGGCAACGTGCTCGACCTGGCGATCGGCCTGATGATCGCCAACGCCTTCGGTCCGATCGCCAAGTCGCTGGTCGATGACGTGATCATGCCGCCGATCGGCCTGCTGCTCGGCGGGGTCGACTTCGGCAATCTGTTCCTGACTCTCAAGGAAGGAACGACCGCCGGTCCCTACGCCACCCTCGCCGCTGCCAAAGAAGCCGGCGCGGTGACGATGAACCTCGGCCTGTTCGTCAACTCGCTGATCACCTTCGTCTTCATCGCCTTCGCCGCCTACCTGCTCGCGAAGTCGTTCCACCGGGTGGAGCAGAACAAGGCGGCTTAGGGGCGCTTCGCGGTCCCCTTGGAGTCCGCGCCTTTCTTTGCGGGAGCCGGCTTCTTCGCGGGAGGAGCCGCTTTCTTTGCGGGAGCCGCCTTCTTCGCAGGGGCTGACTTCTCGGAGAAATCGGCCCGCCCGACCTGCCGGAAGGCGCTCTCTAATTTATCCAGCTCCTCCTCCGACATCTCGTCCAAATCCACCAGTCCCGAGCGGGCCTCCTGGACTGCGACCAACAGCTCGTCGATCTTCAAATGAAGAGCCCGCGAGTCGTGGTTCTGGGTGTTTTGGATCAGGAAGACCATCAGAAAGGTGATGATGGTCGTCCCGGTGTTGATCACCAGCTGCCAGGTCTCCGAGTATTTGAACACCGGCCCCGAGACAGCCCAAACTACGACGATAGCCAACGCGCTGATGAAGGCCCATGGCGAGCCCAGGACCGTCGAGGCCTTACGCGCCGCTTTGCGGAAAAAGTCGTTCATCGGTCCCCCTCCTTTTCGGGGGAGGCGGGGCTGCATTTTGGGTGCCAGTGAGTTCTCTACCGGCCGGCCGTTCGCGATACCATCTGGGCGGCGGTCCTGCGCAACCGTCGGCGACTCGTCCAGGGAGCCCCCACATATGAAGGTTGGTCGGAACGATCCCTGCCCCTGCGGCAGCGGCAAGAAGCACAAGAACTGTTGTCTCGCGCGCGCCCGTTCGGTGCCAAAGGGAGACGAGCCCCTTGACCCCCTCGCTTGGCTCCAACAGCAGAATCCGAAAAGTTTCGACCGAGCGGTCGCCGAGTTTTACGATGGCGCGGGTCTCGACGAGGAACAGAGCGACCGGTTTTTGCAGCTGCCCGAGGAGCTGCAGGACATGGCTTCCGCCAATGCAGCCGAGTGGTGCCTCGCCGAGAGCGAGATAGAGATCCGCGGCGAGCGCCGCCGGATTGCCGATTTGGTTCTCGGGCCGGGAGGGCCTCCTCTCGCGGTGGAAGTTCGACAGTGGATCCAAGGCCTGGCCGACCACCCCATGAGGGTTTACGAGATCCAGGAGGCGGTGCCGGGCGAGGGCCTGTGGGTCAAGGACGTCGCCACCTCCAAGGCGCGGCGCCTGTGGGTCTCCGAACGCTCGGGGTCGAAGAGCCTGAATCGGTGGGACATCTTGGGCGCGCGGCTCGTCCTCGTGGGGGAGGAGTGGCAGATCAGTGGGGCCGTCTATCCCTTCCCCCGCAACGAGCTGCCGGGCCTCAAGGCCGCCCTGCGCGCTACGAAGCGCGACGGCGGCCGACCGAGCGCGCCGATCATCGCCTGTTGGCTCCGGCATATCACCGCGCCACCTCCCCCACTGCCGCAGTTGGTCGACGCCGGCTCTGGCGAGCCGCTCCTGCTGGTCACCGATCATTACGACGTCACCGACTGGAAGGCGCTAATCGCTGCGCTCGCCCGGCAACCGGACGTCGATGGCGACCGAAAAAACGGATGGGGCTGGCTCGAAGAGGTCGAGGGCCAGTCGTTTGAGCGCTCGAAGCTCGCCCTTAACCCCGGCAAAGGGAATCGCCTGGAGGTTTTCGCTCGCACCCTGCGCCGGGCCGAGGAGGGCGCGGTTTGGCTGCGGCAGGTCGCCGGCACCGCGCTCACCTACCGTACGCGCGAGATCGTCGACCCTATCGCCTCGATGCGGCAGCGACCTTCCGGCGAAGCGAAGCCTGCGTCGATGCCGGTTCCGCCGGAGCTTCACCGAGAGCTCTACCGGAACTGGCCGGATCAGCCCATCCCGGCCCTCGGCGATTTTACGCCGCGCGAGGCCCTTAGCACTCACTCCGGCCGCCAGCAAGTGGTCGATCTGCTCAAGGAGTATGAGCAGCAAGAAGAAAGCAGCGCCCGCCGCCAAGGCCACGAACCGGCCAGCTTTCGCTTCCTTTGGGACGAGCTGGGGATAACTCCTCCGGAGTAACCGTCGGTACGCAGGCATCTTCGCGCGACTCGCCGGATGCACCCGGTTCTTCTGACCCTCCATGAGGTGCTGGCCCTGCACGCGGACCCGATCAACCGCTAGAAAAAACTCGCGAATCGCCATCTTGTGTAGGGGCGGCGCGCTGTCGCCTCAGGGCCTCGTCAAAGTCGGAAGCGGGTCCGGCCCAACGGGCCGGGAGAACCTAGCCCAGGGCTGAGGCCGAAGGCCGATGCCCTGGGATGAAAGACCCCACAGAAAGGCGGCCTGAAAGGCCGCGAGAACTCTCAGGCCCACGCGTAGCGCTCGTCAAATTCGCTTTTCTAGGCCTCCAGGAACGCACGGAGTCTGCGGATCTGTCGAGCCTTAAGTTCTCGCGGCCTTTCAGGCCGCCAGGAGGTGGTGATCCTTCCCCCAGGGCATCGGCCTTCGGCCTCAGCCCTGGGCTGGGTTCTCCCGGCCCGTTGGGCCGGATTTTTTGATTGCCGGTGCCGTCTCCTCGCGGTCGATATCGGCGCGCACCTCGGGCGGGAGTGCGGATGGGAGAGGACCGAGGGGCTGAGCAGGCGCGGACTATGACGAGACCTTGACGAAAGACGTAAGCGGCCTCCTTGCCGTAGCATCGCCGTGCTACTCTGTTTCAGATTCTCGAAGGAGGCCAGATGACACGAGAGATCACGCTCCGGCAGGTTGGCGGCTCCATCGGAGCGACGATTCCGAAGGACATGGCCGACCGGCTGAATCTGGAAGTCGGAGATCGCCTCTTCGCGGTCGAGGTGGACGCCGGGATCTTGCTGACCCCCTATGACCCGACGGTCGCGGACGGGCTGGAGCACGCCGCACGAGCAGCCCGGAAGTATGGCAGAGCGCTCCAAGACCTCGCGTAGTGTCCAGTGTGCGAATCTCGATAGGACCGGCCTATACAGCATCAGTCGTCTCAAACTCTGCAATCAGAGGGCCGGATCCGTTATTGCACTCGTCGAAAATCTTCAACCTGTGTAGCCTTCGGTCTTGGGATCAATCGCCGTCCCTAGTTCAGTCGCAATCTCCTCTGAAGCTTTTCGCGTGTCCGGATGCCGGCACATCCCCAAGATGCTCTCCATCTCTGTCAGCCAATTGGAAATGTCTGCTTCGAAACCAAAAACCCACGAACTGGTAACAGAGTTATACAACTCTAGGTCGACACCCGGATTCCCATGGGCGATATTTTTTCGCATCACCCTTGCGCTGGAGATGTCCATCTTACACTTCGGCTGCCTTGAGCCCTTCTTCTTCAATTCCCCTATCTTGCTGGCGAGAACCAGCCTAGAAACAGCTTCCCAAGATGGTTCATCCAACAATGCCTTCAGCCAGCTATTAACGACTCCTTCAAGATAGGCATTCAGCAATAATACCGCGATTCTAAGATACCGCTTCGCCAGCAAGCGGTCCGTTCGAGTCGTCAAACCTTCATGAGTCAAGGCTATTTCCCTGACCGCTAAGTAGTCGTGCCACAGATCTTCAAGAAGAGAAATTGATTCTACAAGGATAGAACCGTCTGGTGAGAACGTAAAGCTCATCTGCATTCAGTTCTCCTATCAAGAATTCTCCGACAGACCAGGAGTCTACGCCCAACGGCCACTCGGCTCGGGGAGTGGCTCGCAGGCAGCCATTGTGGTATTTTAAGTCAACATGGAGGCGTCCCTGTGCCCTTCGACACGATCCTGTGGGACTTGGACGACGATCCGGACGGCAACGTCCAACACTGCGCCGACCATGGGGTCTCGAAAGGCGAGGTCAAAGAAGCGTTGACGAATGCGATGGGCGCCGACATCAGCCGATCCTCTGGACGGCCGGTGATTTTTGGATACACCCTTCGCGGCCGGCATCTAATAGTGGTCTATGACGAAGTGGACTCCCATACAGTGTACCCGGTGACGGCTTACGAGGTTCGCAGGAGGCATCGACGATGAGCTTGCACGAAATCACACGAGATCGACGCCTGTCGCCCGAAGAGGCCGCGAAGTATCGCGAGATCCGGGCGCAGATCGCCGAGGAACTACCGGAATTGATCGCCCGGCACCACGAACGGATGGCGGCCAACGACCAGATGGCCGATCTCGTCAAACAGTTGAAGGCGGCGCGCGAGGCGCAGGGCCTCAGTCTCGCCGACCTGACCCGGTTGACCGGGATGGATCGATCCGCCCTCTCAAAGCTCGAAACCGGACAACGGCTCAATCCCACGTTTGAGACTCTCGTGCGCTATGCGGAGGCTGTGGGTCAGCGCCTGGTTTTTTCGCTGGCGAAAGCCTCCTAAGCGGTCCGTCGGCGCGGAAGTACGGCGGTCACCGTCGCGGTTCAGATTATGCGGCTTCTTCCCCCCTCGCTCCTGACCTGCTCTGAACCCTCGGCGCGGTCCAACGATGGACGAGTAATTGCCGACCGGAATTCAAGGCCGCCCGCCCCCCAGATCCCTCGCTCTCGCTCGGGATGACGAGAGGCGGGAGCAGTTTCCTACCCCAGCCGCCGCTCCACCTTTCCCCAGAACGCTTCGAGGTCGAGCGAGATCTCAGGTCGCACGGCGGAGCGATAGGCGGACCCGGTGGGGAGCGCTACGACGAAGCGACTGTTCTCGTTGACCAGAAACTCGATCTGTCGTTCGGCGGGATCGACGATCCAGTATTCGCCGACGCCGGAACGGGCGTAGAGGTCGAGTTTGAAAATGCGGTCTCGGCGGGCTGTGCCCGGCGATAGGATCTCGACCAGAAGATCCGGAGCGCCCTGGATCCATCCCTTTTTGTCACCGAGAATCGATAGCCGGTCGGCAGAGACATAGATCACGTCCGGCTGCACGATGGAGTGTGCCGCGAGGTGGACGTCGAGGGGAGCCAGGAGCGCGTAACCGCCGTTCGTCTCGGCGATCCCTTCCAGGTGTTGCCAGATCTTAGTGGCCACGAATTGGTGAGGGATCAGCGGGCTGGGCGTCACGTAGAAGTCTCCGAAAATCAGCTCACACCGGGGCTCGTCGGGAAGGTTCGCGTAATCCGCGACCCGGTAAGGACCTGGGTCCTCGGGGAGGGTCAGCGGCGGGGCATCGAAGAGGGCGACGGACATGGAATCTGAATTATACGCCTGCAATCTCGCGCGCGAGCCCCGCTTGCTGGGTGCGCAGCACCGCTTCCTCGATGCACCGTGGTGCTGGACAGAGTCCCCAAAGTGGTGGGCCGAGTCCGAACACCGCTTCGCAGGTTCCCAGAAGCGGTGGGTGAAAACCCGAGACCGCTTCACGGCTGCCCGAAAGCGGCGGATGGGAAGCGGATACCAGTGGATCGCGTCAGCGCACCGGTGGCCCGGTCCCGAGAAGCGCTTCGCGGCGGGCGCAAACCGGTGCTCGGCGCCCATCCGCCGCTTCCGGCACCTTGCGTAGCGGTGCTCGGGCCCGATCCGGTGGGTTCGGGTTGCCGCTCAGCACTCTCCGCTTCCTGCCCGGCGGGTTCCGGCGCCTGCCCGGCGGGTTCCGGCACCTGCCCGGCGGATTCCGGCACCTGCCCGGCGGGTTTCGGCACCTGCCCGGCGGATTTCGGCGCCTGCCCGGCGGTTTCCGGCGCCTGCCCGGCGGGTTTGCGAAGCGGGGAGGCGCTTGCGGGAAGCCGCGAAGTGCGTCTCGGCTGCTGCGAAGCGGTCCCCGGTTACGAATCGAGATCGAAGGTTTCGTCCCAGCCGCCTGCTGCGATCACCGCCCCGATCGCCCGGCGCGAGAACCCCTTGGCCGCCAGATGGCGGGCGAGCGCCGCGGGATCGGTCTTGCCGCGGCGGGACCACTTCGCGGCGGCTTGCCGCGCGGGTTCCAGGTCGTCGTCGGGGATCTCGGCCAGGACTGCGGCGACCGCTGCGGACGAGGCCCCCCGACGTTCCAGCTCGGCTTTTAGTTTGAGCTTTCCTTCGGCGCCGCGAGCGAGCCGCTGGGCCACGAAGGAGCGGGCGGTCCCCAGGTCGTCGAGGTAGCCGGCTCCCGCCAGGCGGTCGAGCGCCGGGGCGACCTCGGCGTCTTCGTAGGCGCGGGCCGCGAGCTTCTGTTCCAGCTCGCGGCGAAAGTGGGGCCGGGTTCCGAGCAGGCGAACCGCCTGCTCGTAGGCGGGCGGTTTTTCCCGGGTCACAGGGCCTCGGCCTAAGGTCAGTTGTGCTCGATCTCGAACGGTGAGGCCGAACCGAGCAGGTCGTTTTCGGGCGCCAGCTCGATCGACTCTTCCATCTGCTCGCGCGCGGCGTCCGAGGTGAACTGCACGCCCTGGATCTTGAGTTTGAACTCGTCCGGGTTCGTAGCGCGGCGGAGCGCCTCTTCGAGCGAGATCAGGCCGCCTTTGTAGAGCTGGAACAGCGATTGGTCGAACGTCTGCATGCCGTACTGGCTGGTGCCCCCGGCGATCTGCTCGCGGATGAACTTGGTCTTCTCTTTGTTCTCGATGCAGTCGCGGATGTACGGGGTCGAGATCATCACCTCGACCGCCGGAACCCGGCCGATGCCGTCGGCGCGGGGTATCAGGCGGAGCGAGACGACCGCCTTCAAGACCGCGGAAAGCTGAATGCGGATCTGCTTTTGATGGTGCGGCGGGAAGACCGAGATGATGCGGTTGATCGTCTCGGTGGCGTCCAGGGTGTGGAGCGTCGAGAAGACCAAATGGCCCGTCTCGGCCGCGAGCAGCGCGGTCTCGATCGTCTCGTAGTCGCGCATTTCGCCGACCAGAATGACGTCCGGATCTTGGCGCAGGGCGGCGCGCAGGGCGGGCGAAAAGGCCCGTGTGTCGACGTCGATCTCGCGCTGGTTGACGATCGATTTCTTGTCGCGGTGGAGGAATTCGATCGGATCCTCGATCGTCATGATGTGCTCGGAGCGACCGGAGTTGATCGAGTCGAGCATCGCGGCGAGCGTCGTCGATTTGCCTGAGCCGGTGGTTCCCGTGCAGAGGATCAGACCGCGGCGCTCCTCGCAGATCTTTTCGAGCACGGGAGGCAGCATCAGCTCGCGCATGGTCTGGATGCGCGCCGGGATGACGCGGAGCACCAGGCCGACCGCGCCGCGCTGTTGGAAGACGTTGCAGCGGAAACGGCCGAGGCCGGGCACGGAATACGCGATGTCGAGCTCGTACTCTTCCTTGAAGCGCTGCTTCTGGCGCGCGTTCATGATCGAGAACGCCATCGCGATGGTGTCCTCTTGGAGCAGGCGCTTCAAATCGGCAAGGCCGATCAGCTCGCCGTCGACGCGGATGACCGGATGGCTGCCGACCTTCAGGTGAAGGTCGGAGGCCTTGCGTTCGACCGCGATCTTGAGCAGGTCGTTGATGTTCATTTAGGAGACACCCATCGCGTCAAGCGACCGAAGCGACCGAAGCCAACGAAGCCGCCGCCTCGACGGCGACCGGGTGGAGCCAACCATGGCGATCGGGGGTCTCGCCCGTGACGACGCGCCGGAATTCGGCCATCAGCCGGCGGGTGATCTCGCCGGGCCGTCCGGGGCCGACGGTGATTCGATCGACGGAGCGGATCGGCGTGATCTCGGCCGCGGTGCCGGTGAAGAAAAGCTCGTCGCAGATGTAGAGCAGGCTTCGCGGAAGGGTCTCTTCCCGGATCGCGATTCCGAGGTCTCGGGCGAGGGTCAACACCGTGTCGCGGGTGATGCCGGCGAGGATCGACGACGCGACCGGCGGCGTATAGAGCACGCCGCCCTGCACCAGGAACAGGTTCTCGCCTGAACCTTCGCTGACGTGGCCCGCGGTGTCGAGAGCGATCGCCTCGTGGAAGCCGCCGAGGACCGCTTCCATCTTGATCAAGCCGCCGTTCATATAGTTGCCGGTCGCTTTGGAGATCGAGGGCACCGCGTCCTGGGCCGGACGGCGCCACGAGGAGACGCAGACGTCGACGCCTTTCTCTAACGCTTCCTCGCCCAGATAGGTCCCCCAGGGCCAGACGCCGATCGCGACCTCAACCGGCGATTTGAGCGGATTGACGCCCATCGGCCCGAAACCGCGGAACGCGATCGGCCGGATGTAGCAGGCGTTCAGCTCGTTGGCGCGGATCGTCTCATCGACCGCCGCCGCCAGCTCGGCCGCGGTAAACGGCAGCTCCATGCGGCAGATTTTGGCCGAGTGGAGCAACCGCTGAACGTGCTCCGCCAGTCGGAACACCGCCGAACCCTGCTGCGTCTGATAGCACCGGATGCCTTCGAACACTCCGGTGCCGTAATGCAGAGCATGGGTCATGACCGGGACGGTGGCTTTTTCGAACTCCACCAATCGGCCGTTCATCCAAACCCAGCGGATTCCTTCGAACGGATGGTTCGCCACGGCGGGGCCTCCCTTGGGATGGCGTTCAGAGGTCCTGAGCGGGCGATCGTAGCCGATGGGGGGGAGGGTGTCTATGAGATGTCACCCACCCGTTTCTACGGCTCGACCAACTTGGCACCCGTCACGAAGTACTCGGTCTCGCCGAAACAATCGGTGGGAATCCCCTTGTGCTGCTCGTAGGAGAGCGCCACCCGCTTGCCGACGGAGGCGTTGATCACCTCGGCCACCTTGTCGTCACGCACCGAAAACCGGAACGTCTCGGCGAGGGTACCCGGAAGGCTCACCATCGCGAGCTCCCCTTCCCAGCTCTTGCACACCCAGCCCTTCTTCGAGAACTTCTGGACGTACCCGGCCCTCTCCCCTTCCGAGAAGTTGAACTTGAGCGCCGCCCAGACGTAGAGCGCGAAGCCTCCCGCGGCGAGCAGCAGGACGAGGGCTGCTCCACAACCGAGACGCCGTCCCAATCGGCGGGGGGGCGCGGAGGCCGGAGTTGAAGGGGAAGGGGTCGAAGGCTCAGACATGTCGGTCCTCTCTTTCAGGGGGAGCAACGTCATCCTATTCTCTTCCCGGCCCGGGCGTTAAGGCCAGAAGCGCCAGGGAGGCTCCGGCCACCGCGGCGGTTTCGATCAGCAAAATTCGCGGACCGAGAGCCACGGGACGAAAATCCAACGAGCGTGCGGCGGCAAGCTCCTGATCCGAGAGCCCCCCTTCGGGGCCGACGAGCAGCGCCGCGTTGCGCGTCGTGCGCATCTCCCGGTCGACGCCCAGCCCCGAATCACCGCCCGGATCGAGCACCCATCGCGCCTCCATTCCCTCCGCGAGTTTCGCCAGATCGTTCCAGCCGTGAGGGCCATCGATTAAGGGCAGCAGGGAGCCGTGGCACTGTTCGAGCGCCGAGACCGCCACGCGGCGGAGCCGGTCGAGCGTGCCGGTACCGAAATCGCGCGGGGCGCGCTCGGTATGCAGGAAGCGGATCGCGGCGGCCCCCAGCTCGGTCGCTTTTTCGACCAGCCAGGCGGCCCGTTCGGGGCGCAGGGTCGGCACCAGGAGGGTGAGGCGGAGCAAGGGCTCATTGGCGGCAAGCTCCTCGATCGGTTCGATCGGCGCGATCCAGCCCGCCTTGCGGTCGATCCGGACGATCCGCCCGGCGCGCGCCGACCCCCGGCCGTCGACCAGGCGAACGGGATCGCCCACTTCGGCGCGGCGGGCGCGGAACAGATGACGATAGACCTCCCCTTCGACCGCGATTTCCGTCGCGGCGGCGAATTCTTCCGGGGAGACGAGCAGGGTGATCACGTGCCGGGGGCGGCCCGCACCAGCCGGAAACCGATCCACTCGTTGGCGATCCGCCGACCGCGCTCGACCAGGCCGAGGGCGGCCACCCGTCCCAAGATCTCGTCGCCACGCTCGGCGAGGATGCCGGAAAAGATCAGCTCGCCCCCCGGCGCGAGGCGCTCGGCCAGATCGGGAAGCTCGGTAAGGATCTCCTCGGGAAGGACGTTGAGCAGCAGGAGATCGAACCGCGATTTCGGGTGAGGCGGGGCGGCCAGCGCCGCGAGCCGGCCGGCGAAATGGCGCGGATACAAGTCGTTCAGCCGGCTGTTGTCGCGGGCGTGGATCGGCGCTCCCGGATCGAGATCGAACGCGATCGCCGAGCGGGCGCCGAAGCGGAGCGCGGCGAACGACAGGACCGCCGTACCGGCGCCGATCTCCAGCGCGGTGCGGCCGGCGAGCCCTCCTTCGTCCGCCAGATCTTCGAGCAGCTCCAGCGCCAAACGGGTCGATTCGTGACTGCCGACGCCGAACGCCGAACGTGCCGGCAGGCGGAGGAGAACGCGCCCCGGCGGAACCTCGCAAGGCGGCTCGCCCGGTTCGCGGGGATCGAGCAGCAGCCGCCGGCCAACTAAGAACGGCCGGGCGTTTTCGCGGTAGCGGGCCAGCCAGTCGACTTGGGGCACGGGCTCAACGCCCACCGTCTCGATCTCTTCGGTCCCGGAAAGCCCCATTGCCGCGAGATCAGGTTCCGGCGCCGTCTCGTCGAAGTACGCTTCGATCCGTACCCGCTCGCCGTCGTGCGGCTTGATCTCCAGACCGAGAGTTCCGGCGGCCCACAGCTCGGCGGCGAACAGCTCTTCGAGCCAGGCGGGAACCAGGTAAAAGCGGCGGATGTCGGGCATGAAGCCTCTCTCGCGGCACCGCGCTGCGGCCGCCGAATAGGTCTAGCGATGGGGGTCTGGAGGTGGCACCAAAGGAGGCGGCGAACCGTCGCCCGGATTCCGCGGCGGCGGCGCGTTGGGTTCGTGCTTGCCGAAGATCTGGTTCAGCCAACGGCGGAAGGGATGCCGCTGCGGCTCGACTCCTCCCGCATCCTCGCCGTCGAGTGGCTGGCCGTCCTCGTCGTAGCCGCTTGTGGAGTCAAACCCGGTGTGGCGATCGCACAGCTGGGTTGGGACCTTCCCTTCGGGGAAGACCTCGGCAATGACCGCCGGACAATACTCGGTGGCGAGCGCCCCGGTGGTCGGATCGATCATCGCCGTGCGCAGGCCGGGAGGCTGCTTGAACGCCGGGAATCCCGCCGGAGCGCGGACCTGCGAGGTGAACCGCGCCCAGATCGGCAGGGCGCCACGGGCGCCCGACAGGCGGGTGGGAGAGTTGTCGTCGAACCCGACCCAGACGACCGTCGCGCGGTTGACCGAATAGCCGCCGAACCAGGCGTCGCGCCGGTCGTTCGTGGTGCCGGTTTTCCCGGCGAGCGCTCCTTCGATCCCCTGCGCCCGAACCCCAAAACCGGTTCCTCGATCGATCACGCCTTGGAGCAGAGTGGTCACCAGATACGCCGACTGCGGCGTGAGGACCCGCTCGGGCACCGGCAGCGCCTCGCCCTCGACCGGCTTGCCGAAGCGGTCGAACACCGCGTCGATGCCATGGACCTCCGGACGGACGCCGCCCGCGGCGAGCGTCGCGTAGACCCGCAACAGCTCGATCGGCGAAACGGACGTGGCGCCGAGCGCCACCGCGGGGAACGGGTCCATGTCCGCTTCGACTCCCATCTTGTGGGCGAGCGTTACGACATGGTCCATGCCGACCTGGAGTGCGATGCGCGTCGTCGCCGGGTTGTAGCTGTGCTCCAGCGCCCGGCGGACGGTGACCCAGCCGTGAAAGCTGCCGTCGTCGTTTTTCGGGCTCCAGGGTTTGCCGGCCATGTCGATCGTGAGCGGCGAATCCTCGACGAACGACGCGGGCGTTCCCTTGCCCGACTCGAACAATTGGGCGTAGACGATCGGCTTGAACGCGCTGCCCGGCTGGCGCTTCGCCTGGCTCGCCCGGTCGAACTGGCTGCGGGTATAGCTTCGTCCCCCGACGTAGGCGAGCAGGCCGCCGGTCGCCGGATCGACCGAGACCAGGGCGGACTCCAGCGGATCCTTGCTGTCGCCCTGCGGTCCCTTCTTTTCAAGGTCGGCGAGGCCGTTCTCGACCGCCGCCTGCGCCGCGCGCTGATCGGTGAGATCGAGGGTCGAATAGAGGACAAAGCCGGCATCGGCAAGATCGGCGATGCGGAAACGGCGTTCCACCTCGTGGGTCATCGCGTCGCTGAAGTAGGGCGCGCGGCGGCGGGTCGGGGCCTCCGGCTCGGCGAGGACCGGCGTCGCAAGGGCCCGCGCCACGCGGTCTGGCTCGGCGAGGCCCAGCTCTTTGAGCCGAGACAAAACCCAGTCGCGCCGCTGTTTGCAGCGCTCCGGATGGGCGACCGGCGAATAGGGGGCGGGAGACTGAATCATTCCGGCCAAAGTTGCCGCCTCGGCGAGATCGAGATCCCGCGCGTCCTTGCCGAAAAAAGCGCGCGCCGCGGCTCCTACGCCGAGCACCGAGACGCCGCCGCTCGATCCGAGGTAGATCTCGTTCAGGTACGACTCCAGGATCTCCTTCTTGCCGTACCGCACCTCCATCAGCACCGCGAGGATCGCCTCCTGCGCTTTTCTCCCCAGCGAACGCTTCTGGGTGAGAAAGATGTTCTTGACCAGCTGCTGGGTGAGCGTGCTGCCGCCCTGGCGGATGCCGTGACCGCGAAGGTTGACCCACGCCGCTCGGGCGACGCCGCGCACCGAGATCCCCGAGTGCTCGAAGAAGCTGTCGTCCTCCGCCGCGAGCACCGCGTTGACCAGGTCCTGGGGCACCTGCTCCAGGCGGAGCGGCCGGCGCTCTTCGAGCTTCGGTCCGTAGTACGACGCGACTAACGGCGGTTCGAGGACCATCTCGTCGACCGGCCGGCCGTCGCGGGTGATCGAGACCACGCGCGACTGGGCGGTGCGCAGATCGAACCGCGCTCCGCCGCGCTCGCCTTCGGGGGTCGTGAAATAGCGCAGGTGAACTTCGAGCCGATCCCCCGCCCGGCGGTAGCGCCCCGAAAGGAGCGGGCCGTCTCCGCCGACCGAACGGTAGCCCGAAGCGCGCAACTCGGCGACCGCCCGATCCATGCTGCACAGACCGCCTTTTTCCAGCCGATCGATCCGCGCGTAGAGCCGCGAGGGCTGACGGAAAATCATGTCCCCGAACCGGCCGACGATCTGCCAGAACGGCAGGAACGCGAGCAGCACGACCACCAACAACCCCAAGCCGATCCACAGCAGGCGCTTCTTACGCCAACGACTGGGCGTACCGGCTTCCGGCGTGGGGGTGCGAAGAGTGGAGGGCATCGAACGGCGGGAAGCGTAACAGGTCCGCCCGCGCGGGGCCACGCGGGCGGACCCTGGAAGGATCAGAACCGGTAGGAGACGCCCGCCGAGACGTCACGGCCTGAAAGGTCGATCTTGCCGAAGCCGGCGAAGTCGTCACCCAGCTCGTCGTCGACCTTACTCCAGCGCCCCTCGGCGAAAAAGCCCCAGCTGCGGCCGACCGGCACTTCAAAACCGGCCAGCCAGTAATAGCCGAAGGAATTGCCCTCGGCGACCGAGTCGGCGCGGAAGACGGTCGGGGGCGGCGGCGTAAAGTCGATGAACCGCCCGTCCTCTTCCAATCGGTAGGCGTAGACGCCCCCCCCGCCGCCCAGGTACGGACGGATCGGAGCGTTCGGCCCGGCCAGATGAAACACCAGGCCGGCGGTGAGCGAGGCGATTTCGAGCGTCGCGGTGTGCGAGACCTCGCCACCCCTCGAATCGACAAAATTCCGATAGGACGGGTCGGTCTGCCCCCGGTAGGAGGAGCCCGAAAACAGCAGCGCGAAATGGGGGTTGAGCGCCAGCTGGTAATCGATGCCGCCAATCGCATCCTCCAGGTCGGAGGCTTTGCCGTTGAATTGGATCGCCTTATCGTGCCAGTACTGGGAGTTGCCTTCGGGCCGGAAACTGCCGAGACGAAGGCGGACGGATTGCTCGATCGGACCGCTCGGGACTTGAGCCTGGGCGTTAGCCGCGACCAGCGCGGTGCCGAGCAGGGCGATGGCGAGGGTGATGTGCTTCGACATGGTGCGAAATCCTCCAGCGCCCCGAGAAGGGGGGGCGATCGATGTTCGCTTCTTCATCAGAGCAACACAGGTGCCAGAAGGCGCGCGAGGGCGCTAAGGTCCCTGGAATCAAGCTCCTCTCGCGATCGGAGGGCGCCACCGCGAGAATCCGGCCCGGCGTTTCGACCGGCGAATGCCACCCCGAGAGGACAAAGAGGCGCTTTTCCGTCCTCGTTCCTTGGCTCCCAAGCAGTCGGCGCTTATACTGCTCACCCAATGTTTAGAGTCTTGGTGCTCGATGACGAGTCGATGGTGGTCGACATGCTCGCGCTCGCCCTACGAGCGCCCGACGTTGCCTTGACCACCTGCCTGGAAATTGAGGCTGCGGAGGCATTGCTCAGCCAATATCCCTTCGACGCCGTGGTCACCGATCTTTCGGTGTCGCCGCTCGGCGGACTCGAAGGGGTACGGCTGATCCGCTTCGTCGCCACACACTTCCCGGACACCGCGCTTTACGTCCTCTCGGGTTTCTTGGACGAGAGCGTCCGCTCGATCTGCCATCTGATGGGGGTCGCGGCCGTCCTCGATAAACCGGGCGGCTTGGGCGAGCTGCGCCGCCTGCTGCTCGCCGAGCAAGCGCGTCAAGCGGCAGCTTCAGCCGATCCGGAAACGCCGAAGAGTCCGCCGCAGCCGCCGACGGTCGAGAAGGTTCCGCTGCTCGAAAGCTTCCTGTCCGCCGGTCCGCTGCATGCTCTGCTTCAGCCCGTGGTACCGCTGTTCGACGGCGGCCCACCGTTCGAGGTTTTCGGCGTCGAAGGTCTCGCCCGCGGTCCTGCGGGTTCCCTGCTCGGCATGCCGGCTCTATTGTTCGCTTATGCGGCAAAGAAAGAGCTGGCGTTCGAGGTCGATTTACTTTGTATCCGCGCCGCTCTCGCCGAATTTCGCCACCTGCCAGGACGTTTGACCGCGTTTTTGAACGTCCAACCGCGATCCCTCACCCACCCTGAGTTCACGCCGCGTCTGGTCGAAGCGCTGCGCACGGCGGAAGTCGATCACCAACGAGTGGTTTTGGAGCTGACCGAACAACACACGATCTTGAATCCGCGCGCCTTCGCAGCGACTCTGGCGAAGTTGCGCGATCTTGGATTAAGAATCGCTTTGGATGATTTTGGCGAAGGTTCATCAAATTTGAATCTGTTTCTAGATCTTCGCCCGGAGTTCCTTAAGATCTCGTCCGCCTTCTGCCGCGGCGTCGAGCAAGATCCGTTTAAACAAGCCTTGGTCCGCTCCACCGCCGAGATGGCCGCGCGAACCGGCGCCAAAACGGTGATGGAAGCGGTAGAGACCGCGGCAGAAGCCGAAGAGATCCGCAGGCTGGGCATCGACTTCGGCCAAGGTCACTTTTTTTCATTCCCCCGCACGGGCCGAGACCTCGCGGCCGACGAAAGTTTGCACATTCCACCCAGCGTTTGAAATTTTTTTCGCCGGGATTGCACAATCGTGTCCCGGTTTATCGCTTTCCCCCCACCATTGGAACGGTTACGGACGCTTGGTCGCGGAAATTCCGTCTGCACGAAAGTCTTTTTTACATCGAGATTGCTCGATGAGAGGGCTCGCGCGGGTCGCGATTGAGACTGAAACACTACACTACAACTAACTTGTTTGTGGAGGAGTACTTGATGTCCATTGAGAGCTTTCATCGTTCTTTGCATGGCTCGGTCGATTCTGAGCCCCTGTTGATCAAACTTCGCGCGATCACGAAAATCGAAGACCCCGCGCTGATGCTCGAGGCTGGTGAAGAATCCATGCTGGGCAATTGGGCCGAGTGGAACTCGTCGTCAGCATCGAGCACCGGACTTTCGTAAGCATTCTTGGCGGGGCGAAACGGCGCCGCGCCGCTTCGCCCCGCATGGTTCACCCAGTCGTCTTTTACAATGTGTTCGAGAAATTGACCTAAATGCAATTTGCAGTACCCATCCGCGCATCCAACTCGCGGTTCGAACGGTTGAAAGAGCTTGTCGTTCATCTGCCGGAGGTCCATCGCTGGCCCGAGATGATCGATCTCGTCTACCGCGCGCAACACCGTGACGGAATTTCCGTCTGGGAATATCCCGTAGCCGCGTGCCTTGCCTCGGGCGGTACGGAAGAGCAGGCGCTGCCTGGCGCCGCGGCGATCTTTTGCGCGCTCACCGCCATCCATCTGATCGATGACCTGCTGGACGACGACCCTAAGGGAGACTTCCACCTCCTGGGGGTCGGGCGCGTCGCGAATTTGGCTTCGGCCTTTCAGGCGACCGCGTACCGGATCATCGAAGAGACCGCGACCTCGCCGGGTCGATCCTCGGCCGTCCGGCAACAGCTCTCCCGCGCATTTCTCGCGACGGCACGGGGCCAGGAATTGGACAGCTTCGAATCGGTGACGGAAGAAGACTATTGGCGCCGAGTCGAGGCGAAGACGCCCCCCCTGTTCGCCGCCTCCTTCGCGATCGGTGGCCTGCTCGCGGGGGTCACCGGACAGGCCATCTCCGGATTGGAACACCTCGGACGGAGCCTCGGCCGCTTCATCCAGGTGAGCGACGACCTCGCCGACGCACTAGGCACTCCGGCCGGCGCCGACTGGAGCCGGCCGCGCAACAACCTGGCGCTGCACTATGCCTTGAGCGCCGCCTACCCCGAACGCGACGATTTCGTCCGCCTCGCCGAGAGAACCAAGGAACCGGGCTCGTTGGCGGCGGCTCAAAGGATTCTTTTCAAATCAGGGGCAGTGAGTTACTGTGCGCACCAGATGAACCACTTTTCGAGCGAGTCGCGTCGGCAGGTCCGACAGCTCGTCGTGGCGTCGCGAGCCCCGCTCGACCGTCTGGTCGATCGCATGGTGCGCCCCCTGGAGCACCTGCTAGCGATCAATACCGGCGACAAGCTCCAGGGAATACCGGAGCAGGGTTGACCCCCAGGACGGCGCAACCTCGCCGAATCGTCGATCTGGTCTGGATTGGGGTCTCCCTTCTGGTCCTCGCTCCGACGCTTTACTACTCCTACGTCGCCTTCTATCCTGGCTTCGGCTTCCAGATCGGGTCCGGCTGGGACGTGGCGAGCGCCCCTTTATGCCCGGCTTCCCGCGACTGCGTCCGCATCGGAGATCAGATCCTTGCTTTCGGCGACCTCGACCACGAGCGCTTTCTCGCCGATCGCAGTCTCCAGATTTTCAAGGGATTTTCGGCCGACGGCGAAACCACGCTCACGGTGCTGCGCGACGGCGAGAAAATCAAGATTAGGCAGCATTGGGAGGATGGCTCTCGAGCGCTCCTCAAAGAGGAAGTCCTTCAAGCTTTTCTTCCCCTGATCTTCTGGCTCTTCGGCACCGCGATCGTCCTGTTCCTGCGGCCGCGAGACGAACGCTGGCTGGTGCTGGTCCTGTTTTCCTACAACACGGCGCTGCTGTTCTCCGCCGGCCTCGCGTCGGCGCGCCAGACGGCCGGCTCCGCGGTCGTGTTCCACGTCGTCATCTGGCTGTTCCTGCCTCTGGGTGCCCACCTACACGCCTTGTTGCCCGGGCCGCTGTTCGGCCGCTACACCCGGTGGGTGCTGGAGCCCCTCTATTTCGTCTCCTTGCTGCTGGCCGGCCTTGACGCCGCGCGCCTGCTCAATGGCCTGCCCAAACTCAGCGTTCTGTATTTTCTCCTGGGGCTGGTCGTGTCGCTCAGCTTCCTTCTGGTGCGCTTCCTCGTCCCCTCGTCGCCCGCGGCACGCCAGGCGACACGGATCATGCTGTTCGGAATCGCATTCGGCTTCGCGCCGATCGCTGCCCTGTTCGTCGCGCTTCCCTTGCTCGCCAACCGGCTCGGCGTGGCGGGGTCGGTGCGCACCTGGTTTTCCTGGGCGATCGCGATCGCCCTGATCGCCACTCCCATCCCCCCGGCCAGCTACATCTACGCCATCTACAAACACACGCTCGGCGCGCTGGAGTTCCGGGCCAATCGGCTGATCGGCGCCTATACCTTTTGGGCGCTTTACCTCACCCTGGCGATCGGCTTGCTGCTCTCAATCGGAGCCCGCGGCTACGCCGGACAGCCGCGCACTCTCGCGGCGCTCCTCGCCACCGCGCTCGCCCTGGTGATCCTCGCCCCCGGCTTGCACGACCGCTTTCAGTCGCTGGTCGACCGGCACGTCTTCGGCATTCGCCACACCCAGGAGGACGTCGTCAGCCTGGTCGCCGAAAAGATCCCCCGCGCGTTCGATCGATCGGTGCTGGGAACGACCCTTGTCGACGAGATCTTACCCACCCTGTTGGTCCGCCAGTCCGCACTTTACCTGTTCGCCGAGGAAGGCGTCGAAACGCTCTATTCTCAGGGGCTCCCAAGCGGCGAGCCGACGCCTGACCGAACAGAGATCGGTGCCTGGCTCGCCCGCGGACGACGTTATTTGCGACCCCTGTCGGCACAGGAAGGGCGACCCCGCTCCTGGGTACGCTTGGCTCTTCCGCTCGAAGTCAAGGAACAGACCCTCGGCGTCTGGCTGATGGGTCGGCGCGATCCTGACGACTTCTATCCCGCAAGCGACATCCAGCTTTTGTCGACGGTAGCGAATCAAGTCGCCCCGATGCTCGAAAACATCCGCCTGTACGAGCAGGCGCAGCTCGAAATCGAGCAGCGGCGGGCGATCGAGCTGGAAATCCGGCAGAGCGAGCAGCGCTTCCGCGCGCTGTTCGAAGCGACCCTCGAAGGGATCGCGATCGTTCGCGACGGTACCGTCTTGGCGGTCAACGGCGCGATGACCGCGATCTTCGGGGTTCCCGCGCTGGAGCTTCAGGGCCTGGCACTCGCCGAGTGGGTCGAGCTCGGCGACTTGGGCGAGGGCCAGCTGTCGAGCGAGCCGAGCGAAACGACCGGCCGGCGCCGGGACGGCTCGCGGGTGAACCTCGAAATTGCCGGCAAGCAGATCCTGTTCCAGGGCGAGGAAGCGACCGTGGTCGCGGTTCGCGACATCGACCGGCGCAAGCGCGACGAGGAGGAGAAGGACCGCCTTCAACGCCAGCTCCTGCTGGCGGAGAAGATGGAGGCGATCGGCCGGCTTTCGGCCGGCGTGGCCCACGACTTCAACAATTGCCTGCTCGCGATCTTTGGCTACACCGACATCCTGACGGAGATTTACCGGGACGACGACTTCCTGCAACAAAACTTGCTCGGACTGCGCGAGGCGAGCGAAAAGGCCGCCGCGCTCACCCGCCAGCTTTTGGCATTTGCCCGGCGCCAGGCGGTGGAACAGCGAGTGGTCGATCTGAACGAGTCGATCACCGGCCTCCTGCGCATGGTCCATCGGCTGCTGGGCAACGACGTGGAGGTCCGCACCTCTCTCCATCCCGATCTGCCCGCGGTCCGACTCGATCCGAACCGCTTGGAACACGTTCTGGTGAACCTCGCGGTCAACGCCCGCCACGCCATGCCCGAAGGCGGCGTGCTCACCCTGCGGACCGAACCGGTGACCGTCGCCGACGAAGCGCCCGCCGAGCACGACGTTCCGCCGGGCGTCTGGGCGCTGGTCGCCATTTCCGATACCGGAATCGGCATGGATGCCGAAACGCAAGGAAGGATCTTCGAGCCGTTCTTCAGCACGCGCGAGGTGGGCGAAGGAACCGGCTTGGGGCTGGCGACCAGCTATGGTTTCGTCCAGCAGAGCGGCGGCTTCATTTTCGTCGACAGCGCGCCGGGAGAAGGCGCCCGGTTCAGCCTCTATCTTCCCGCTCATCTCGATCCCGAGATCGAGCCGGCGGTGGCCCAGGAAGAGCCCTTGGAACCCGGCGACGAGACGATCCTGCTGGTCGAAGACGAAGACAAGGTCCGCGATGTCCTGCGCCGAATCCTCGAAGGTCGCGGTTATCGCGTGCTCGTCGCGGGTTCGGGGACGGAGGCCATCGAGATCGCTGCCGGCTCGACCGAGCCGATCGACCTACTGCTGACCGATCTGACCATGCCCGGCCTCAAGGGAATCGAGATCGCGGCCCTCCTTTCGGCGGACCGGCCGGAGCTGCGGGTCCTCTACATGTCGGGCTACCGTAGCAGCGCCGTGTCGGCCCGAAAAGAGGGGCCGCTCTGCCTGCAGAAACCTTTCTCCGCCGGAGTTCTCGCTCGCGCCGTCCGCCAGGTGATCGACGGACCGCCGACCGGGACCTGATCGGCACCCTACCTGTTCGGGTGGGGATTGCGCCGGTCGTCCCTCTCCCCGGGAGGTGCTCGAACGGCCGTGGAACGCGTTAAGGTTGCGCTCCAGATGGACGATCTGTGGCAGCCGATCCGTTTCGATCGCGACCTGGTGGCGAAGTACGACCGTCCCGGGCCGCGGTACACCTCGTATCCGACCGCGCCACAATTTCGCGCCGACTTCGGCGCCCCGGAGCATGAGGCGCTGCTTTCCCGGAGCGCCGAGATCAATCGGCCGCTGTCGCTCTACGTCCATATCCCTTTTTGCACCACGCGCTGCCTGTTCTGCGGCTGCAACGTAACGATCGCCCGGGATCGAACCTGGGGACGGCGCTATCTGCCGCTGCTCGAACGGGAGGCGGCACTCCTGGCCGGCCGGCTCGACGCGGAACGGCGGCGGGTGGTCCAGGTGCATTGGGGCGGCGGCACGCCGACCTTTCTGCCGCCTGAGGATCTCACCGCCCTGATGACGATCCTTCGCCGCCATTTCCGCTTCGCCGAAGAGTGCGAGATCGGGGTCGAGATCGACCCGCGAGAATGCTCCCCCGAGCACCTCGATGCTCTCGCCGCTTCCGGCGTCAATCGCTTGAGCCTCGGCCTTCAAGATCTCGACGCCCAGGTGCAGCGTGCCGTCCGCCGGGAGCAGAGCGCCGAGGAAACCTGGGAGGTGATCGACGGCGCGCGGCGGCGGGGAATCGGCGACAGCGTGAACGTCGACCTGATCTACGGCCTGCCGCACCAGAGCCGCGAAAGCTTCGCCGAAACCGTGGCAGAAGCGCTCCGCATGTCGCCTGACCGTCTGGCGCTGTTCAATTTTGCCTATCTGCCGCAGATGTTTCCGCACCAGCGGGCGATCGACCCTGCCGCCCTCCCCGATCCGGAGACCAAGCTCTCGCTGCTCGAAGAGACGGTCGCGGCATTCATCGACGCAGGGTACGTGTTCATCGGCATGGACCATTTCGCCAAGCCCGACGATCCGCTCGCCCGGGCGCTACGCGATCGGACGCTCACGCGCAACTTTCAGGGCTATTCGACCTGCGATGAGACCGACATCGTGGCGCTCGGCGTCTCTTCGATCAGCCAGGTGGGCAACGGCTACGCCCAGAACGTCAAGAGCCTGGAGGAGTATCGGCGGACGATTGAAGGGGGCACTCTTGCCACCCAACGCGGCTTGGCGCTCTCTGCCGAAGATCTCCTGCGCCGCGAGGCGATTCTCGGACTGATGTGCCATTTCCGGCTCGATCGGCAGGATTTTGCGGAGCGCTGGGATCTCGATTTCGACCGCCATTTCGGCGCCGAACTCAAATGCCTCGCGCCGCTGGTGGACGATGGTCTGGTCGAGATCGACGACCGGCGGATCGAGGTCACCGCGACCGGCCGGCTGATGGTGCGCAACGTCGCCATGGTATTCGACGCCTATCTCGAATCCGAACCGGCCGCCCGCTACTCGCGGACGGTCTGACTCATCGATGCCCGAATCCGCCGAAGCGTTGGATGTCCTGGTCATCGGCGCCGGGATCTCGGGCCTGACCGCGGCGTTCCGCCTGAGGCGGGCCGGCCTTTCCGTCGAAGTGATCGAGGCGAGCGGGCGCGTCGGCGGCGCGATCGAAACCCATTCCGAGGCCGGTTTCCGCTTCGAGCTGGGACCGAACACAGTGCTCGAAAACCACCCCGCGGTCTCCGAGCTGCTTCGCGACGCCGGCCTTGATGATGAGGCGAACCGCGAGAAGGTCGTCGCCTCTCCCGCCGCCAAACGCCGCTATCTATGGAAGGGCGACCACCTGGAGCCGCTCCCGGGCGGGCCGCCGGGGCTCCTGCTCACCCGTCTGTTTTCGCTCGGTGGAAAGCTTCGCCTGCTCCGCGAGCCCTGGATTCGCCGCCGTTCGGCGGCTGAGATCGCGGCCGAGCCCGACGAGACGGTCGCTGCTTTCGTCCGCCGCCGACTGGGGGGAGAGCTGCTCGATTACGCCGTGGGGCCGTTCGTCTCGGGCGTTTATGCCGGAGATCCCGAGCGGCTCGCGGTGCGCTGGGCGGTGCCGAAGATCTGCGCTCTCGAACAGGATCACGGCAGCCTGATCCGCGGCGCTCTCGCCCAGCGGAAAGGCCCGTCGCCCGGCGGGGCGATGTTCTCCTTCCGGGACGGCTTGGAGACCCTGCCACGGCGCCTGGCCCAGGAGATCGGCGGTGTGCGGACAGGAGTGTCGGCAATGTCGGTAGCCCGTAACGAAAAGGGCTTTCTCGTCGAGACGAGCGACGGGCCGATGCGCGCCCGACGGGTAGTGCTCGCGGTCCCCGCCGACGTGACGGCAAGGCTGCTGGACGAAGCGACCGAGGGCAAGAGCCGCACCTTCGCCGAAATCCCCTACGCCCCGGTCGCGGTCGTCGCCTTGGGGGTCGCCCGCGAGCAGATCGCCCATCCGCTCGACGGCTTCGGTTTCCTCGCCCCGCGGCGCGAAAACCTGCGGCTGCTCGGCTGCCTGTTCCCTTCGACGATCTTCCCCGAACGCGCTCCGGCGGGTCATGTGGCCCTCTCCGCGTTCCTCGGGGGCCGTACCGATCCGGGGATCGTCGACCCCTCGATCTGGAGCGACGACCGGCTGCTCGGCCTGGTTCAGAAGGAGCTGGGAAGAGCGCTCGGGTTATCCGGTCGTCCCAAGGTGGCGATCATCAGGCGTTGGCCGCGGGCGATCCCGCAGTACGAAGTCGGCCACGGCCGGTTCGTCGCGTTGGCCCAGGAGATCGAGCACGAGCTGCCTGGCCTGCGGCTGGCCGGCAACTTCCAAAGCGGCGTCTCGGTTCCCGATTGCATCAGGAACGCCGATCGGATCGCGGCTGAGATCTCGGCCTTCACCCCAAGCGACTAGCCCGACCTGGAAATGCCCTGACCGCGCGGGTAGTCTCCTCGTTGGCCGAATCTGCTACAAGGAAGGCGCGGATTCTCACTCTCCTACCCACCGGAGGCTAGCGAAACATGGCGGAGGTCGTCTTCGACAGAGTCAAGAAAGCGTACGGACCGGTGACGGTGATCGAGAGCTTCAACCTCGACATCCACGACAAGGAGTTCATGGTGCTGGTCGGCCCCTCGGGCTGCGGAAAGTCGACGGCTCTGCGCATGATCGCGGGCCTCGAAGAGGTCACCGATGGCGAAATCCGGATCGGCGACCGGCGGGTCAACGAGCTGCCGCCGAAAGATCGCGACATCGCGATGGTCTTCCAGAGCTACGCGCTCTACCCGCACATGACGGTCAAGGAGAACCTGGAGTTCGGGCTCAAGATCCGCAAGACGCCGAAGCCGGAAATGGACAAACTGGTCTCCGAGGCAGCCAACACTCTCGGCATCGCCCAGTTGCTCGATCGGAAACCGAAGCAGCTCTCCGGCGGCCAGCGCCAGCGCGTAGCGCTCGGCCGGGCGATCGTCCGCAAGCCCTCGGTCTTCCTGTTCGACGAGCCGCTGTCGAACCTCGACGCCAAGCTGCGCGTCCAGATGCGCGCCGAGATCTCGAAGCTCCAGCGGAATCTCCAGACCACTACGGTCTACGTCACCCACGATCAAGTCGAAGCGATGACCATGGGCCATCGGATCGCGATCATGAAGGATGGCAAGCTGCAGCAGGTGGGTACGCCGCTGGAGGTCTACGAGCAGCCGACCAACCTGTTCGTCGCGAGCTTCATCGGCACGCCGCCGATGAACTTCCTCTCGGGCACGATCTTCGGCAACGGCGCGACGCTCAAGACCTCAGGCTTCGAGCTGCCGGTTCCGGAAGCGCGACGCGGCGCCGCATCCCGCAAAGATGGGAGCAAAGTGGTGCTCGGTATCCGACCGGAAAACATCCGAGAAGCGGGCGGCGATAACGGCTATGGCGGCCGGAGATCGCAGGGTCCGAAGATACCGATCAAGGTTGCAATCGAGTTCGTCGAGCCGCTCGGCCACGAGGTGATCATCCACGGCCGGATCGGCGACGACCTGCTGGTCGCCAAGACCGAGCCGCACCACGCGCCTCAGGTGGGCGACGAGCTGGCGCTCGAAATAGAACTCGCAGGCCTTCACATCTTCGACGCAGAGACCGAGATGTCGCTCCGGGCCGCCTGACGCAACCGTTCGAAGAGACCAGAAAAGCGGCAGGGAGGCTGGAAAATCATGAATCGCTTTGCGCACGGAGGGGTGCTGCTCGCGCTCGCAGTGGCCCCGGCAGGCGCCGCAACCGCCCAGCAGAACGGGCTGGTGATCGGCGGCCCGACCTATACCAAATGGCTCTGGAGCAATTCAGGCCCAGCCGACCGCCGCAGCGCCCGAGAACTGGAAAAGCACCACTGAGGCACCTCTGGATCGCTGGTAGAGTCGCCGTTCTTCAACTTCCCACGGAGCCCGACTTTCGATCATGGCGCAAAACCTCAAAGCCGCTCTCGACACCTCCGCCGACGTCCTGGACCTGATCGCGAAGAAGACGCTCGACGCGGACGAACGCGCGCGGGTGATCCGCGAATCGGTGCAGTACTGGACCGACCACGTGAACCCTGGGTTCCTCCAGTACCGTAAGTCGGTCTCGACCGACTACACGGCGGTCGAGTGGGACGACGAGGGGGCGGTCTTCCGCGACATCAACGGCAAGGAGTTCATCGACTGCCTGGGCGGATTCGGCATCTACGTCGTCGGCCACCGGCACCCGAAGGTCTTGAAAGCCGTGACCGATCAGCTCGGCCGCCAGGCGATCCACTCCCAAGAGCTGATCGACCCGCTGCGCACCTATCTCGCGCATCTGGTGTCCCAGATTACGCCGGGCGATCTGCAATACGCGTTCTTCACCAACTCCGGGACCGAGTCGATCGAAGGGTGCCTGAAGATGGCGATGCTCACCACCGGCCGGAAGCATTTCATCGGCATGGTGGGAGGATTCCACGGCAAGACCCTGGGCAGCCTCGGCGGCACTTCGAAAGCGGTGTTCCGCGAGCCGTTCCTGCCGCTGCTCCACTGGTCGCACGTGCCGTTCGGCGATCTCGACGCGCTCGCTCAGTTCATGAAGACGTGCGATTTCTCGGGGGACCGGATCGCGGGCGTGGTGATCGAACCGATCCAAGGCGAAGGGGGGATCAACGTCTCCCCGCCGGGCTTCCTCCCCGGAGCGCGCGAGCTGTGCGACCGCTATGGCGCGATGCTGATCTTGGACGAGGTCCAGTCCGGCATGGGTCGCACGGGCAAGATGTTCTGCTGCGAGCACGACGGCATCACTCCCGACCTGCTGGCGCTGGGCAAGGGCTTCGGCGGCGGAGTGATGCCGATCGGAGCCTGCGTCGGCACCCCGAAGACCTGGGCGCGCTACATCGAAAACCCGTTCCTCCACACCACCACCTTCGGAGGAAACCCGGTCTGCTGCGCCGCAGCGATCGCCACGATCCACGTCCTGCTCGAAGAGGGCCTCCTCGACCAGGCGGCCGAGAAGGGCAACTACCTGCTCGGCCGGATGAACGAGCTGGCAGCCCAGCACCCGAAAGTCATGCTCTGCGGTCGCGGTCGCGGGCTGATGCTCGGCATGGAGTTCATGAGCGACGAGATCGGCTACGCCGTCTCCAAAAACCTCTTCGCCCGCCAGATCCTGATCTCCGGCACTTACATCAACTCCCGCGTCCTCCGCGTGGAGCCGCCGTTGGTTATCTCGCGGGAGCAGATGGACCGGTTCTTGGCGGCGTTGGAGGAGTCGATGGTTGTGGTTGAGAGGGAGATGGGGCTGTAGGGCATGGCGAGGACGCAAGAGTTAGAACCGGCTCCGCCGCTGATCCCGACCCGCTACCGCCAGCCGATCGCCCGCGACCTCTCGCACCCGATCGGCGCAGAGCAGCTAAGCGAGGCGCTCGCGGGAGTCCCCCAGTTCGACGCGCTCAGCGTCTCGTTCTCCGGGGTACCCAATCTCTGGGCGGATACGCGTCCCGCCAAGTTGGGCGAGGTTGAGAGAGATCCACAGCCAATCCTCTCCGCCTGGTTCACAAACCGCCACCCCGGTGTCTCAAGCAGCCCGAACCTGCAGAGCGCGGAATTTGGAGAGCGCTGGGGGCTTACCGTCTACCCCGTGCCGAGCGGGCTCAAGGCGACCGTCCGCGCCGCCCTCGGGGCTAGCGGCATACCCGAACTCCGAGAGTGGCTTGCCGCGCCGCGCACCGAAACTTGGCGCGGCGCGCTGCGGCACGAGATCGAGGTGCTTTATGACTTCGAGACTGGTGTGATGAGCTGGCGCAGCGAACCCTAGGGCGCCGACCCGACAATTCTAACTCTGGCCGCGAAAGCGTCCCGGATTTCCTCGGCCTAGGTTTATTCAAACCGCCGGGCCATAGCCGAGCCATGCGGTAGGTTTTCGGCAAACCAGGCGCGGTACTTGGCTGTCGTTTCGAAGGAGCGATACGGCTCGTCGTCGAGCACCGGCTTGAGCGAGGGGTTAGGCTCCGCTGCGCGCAGTAGCCCGAGTGGATGGCCTGCGCGCCGCCTTGCCCAGTGCGCCTTCAGCCCATTTGTTAAGGCTGGTGCCGCTTCTCGCCGCCGCTTTCAGCGCCGCGGCATGCACCTCAGGTGCGATGCGCAGCATGACTTTGCCGCTTGCAGGCTTCTCTGGGGCAGAACCGAGTTCTTTGGACGCTGCCAGATAGTCTTCGATGACTGCGTGAAAGGTGGACTCAAACTCAGCTACCGACTCGCCGTGGAAGGAAATGATGTCGTCAATGTCTAGGACGCGCCCAACAATAATCTTGTCTTCTGCGTCGAAGACCATGCTCGTCTTGTAGCCCTTGTAGGACATGGCATTCGTCATGGCTTGATCCCCATTCTCTCGATGAACTCTCGAACGGCAAGGACCCTGTAGCGCAGCGCTTCCTTACCTGGGTGAGGTCGATGGAGCGTCATCTTCCTGCCGCCGAACTCAAACGTGACCGATGAACCCGCGCCCTCAGCGACCCTACAGCCTACTGCCTTCAGTAAGGACTCGATACGTGACCACTCGATATTCCCGTTGACAGGATCGGTGAGTAGCCTCTCCAGTGTCTTGCGGTGAGTTCCGTTCACGGAAGGATGATAGCAGGCTGTGGCTTGTGTGCAATCACGTGGGCGGAGTCAATCTTCGTTCTGTCCATACGCATCTGCCTGCGTATATTCAAACCGCCGGGCCATAGCCGAGCCATGCGGGTAGGTTCTCGGCGCACCAGTCCAGCGATCCGTCGCCGGCCGGGTAGGTGGCGTAGAGGAGGACCGTGCTACCTTGGACGTGCCCGTGCAGCTCAAGCCCGCTGGCCGCGTGGAAGGTGTCGGTGAAGTCGCCGCGGCTGCGGCACGAGTTTTGAGCTAGACCTTCACCTGGTTAGCGAGCGCATCAGCAATTCTACTGGCGAGTTCTGTCGTTTGGACCTTCTGAATAGAGTCGTCGGCGAGTCGAGCAATCCACTCGTCACCGTTTCCGGCCTTTGAGGTCAGTTCCATGGCATATGGGGACGTTTCACCATCGGTCAGCCATTTTGGAAAGTTCGCAGGGTTCTTCGAAGACCAATACAGAGAGGGTCCACCCTCGAAGCTCATCGCCTGGTGCATTCGATGGCTACGATGACCAACATATGCAAGCTTCTCAAGGCGCGAAACGCCAGGGATCTCTATCCTGACTGTGAATGCCCAACTTCTGGTGACGCTTCTTCCTCCGCACACTTCTTGGTAGTCGTCCAAGTCTAGGGGCGAGTCATACAACCGAATGCTTGCACTTCCTCCCACAGGTTCAAGAAGCTGTGTTAAGCGATGTCCAATAATCGAGCCGAGTAGTTTGACTCCTGTTTCCCAGATGTAGAGTTGCTTCTCTTGCATCTGGCGAATCTTTTCGACAACTGGATTGAAGCCCTGCTTTCGCTTGGCAGACAGTTCAAGTCCGGCAAGGCCTCCTTCAATCCGATCAAAGATTAACTCCAAGAAACTACGAATGTCACCACCCTCATCGGACTCGGCCAGGGCTTCTATGTAACGATCACGTTCTTTCTTTTTGATGATTATTGGTGGATAACCGGCGCGAATTAGTTCAAGGTTGCCTATTGCTCTTGAAATTCTTCCATTGCCGTCGATAAACGGATGCACGTGCGTAAGCCATGCGTGCAGGACCGCAGAGCGGACAGGCGCTGGCAGCGTGACGTTCTCCGCGGACCAAGATTGCCACCCGCTCATCATGTCCAAGATTTGTCCCAATGTCCTCGGAGGCGTGTGCTTTGCGCCACGTATCGTGACCCGCTCTGTCCGAAATATTCCAGCTCCTGGCCGATCTCCAAGAAGCAGGGCATGAACTTCGTGCAGTTGCGGTATGTCGGTTGCATGCTTTGTGTTCCTTGCAAGCTCGGTGATGCGAGTTAGCGCGTGATCGAGCGCCATCGCATCCTTCGTATATGCGGGGTCATGTCCGGTAATCGTTATGCCCTTGAGCACAGCAAGTTCTGTTTCGCCGGCAGACAGGGTGCTTCCTTCTAAGGCGTTTGACTCTGCAACTTGTTCAAAGCGTTTCTCGCCGTAGTAGTCTTTGACGGTCTGTTCTGTAAGCGTTCCGTTGCGGCGAAGAAGCGCCACGCGCTCCTCAATGGCGTCAAGTCGTGTTTTTACCTGCGTTGCCGCCTGTGGGTCGAGCAGATAAGGGGTGTCTTCTAGATTGAACACAGGGGTCTCCAAATAAATCCGGCTCGGATTCAACTCCGCAATGCTGAACTCCCTCGGCCCATCTCTCAATAGCCTCCTGGATCCGGCAAGTCCCCGTCCTGACGCCTCGGGCTCAGGAATCCAGCCAGTTTTCGAGCCGGAGGTCCGGCACGCGAGAGAATTCCTCGACGTTCGCCGTTACCAGTATCAAGTCGAGAGCCAACGTATGGGCGGCGATCAGGAGATCGTTGGGACCAATCGGCCTACCCCTCTGGTCGAGGTGCAGCCGAATCTCGGCATATCGACGATCGGATTCCTTGTCCAGCGGAAAGACTTCTAAACTCTCCAGGAGACTTTCGATGCGCTCCGAAAGCCGGGTGGAGCCCTTCTTGGCGGCGCCGAAGCGAAGCTCACAGGCGACGATGATGCTCGTGCAAATCGTAGCCACGCCCGAGGAGGCGACCCGTTGGGCCACACGGCCGCTGGGATTTCGCAGCAGATCCGACAGGATGTTGGTGTCGAGGAGATACCGAAACTCGGCCATCTCAGAGATTCACGTCCTCGAGAGGCTCGAGGTCGTCGATCTGTGGGAACTCCTCGTCAAGTGGTTCCCAGGTCGCCAACAGCTCGAGCAATGACGGCCGGGGCATCGGTTCGACGATCAACCGGCTGCCCTCCTTACGGAGGATCGCCTCATGGCCAGGAAGTTCTAGGTCCCGCGGTATGCGGACGGCTTGGTTGCTTCCATTTCGAAACAGGCGCACGACTCGTTCGGGCTGCACGATACCTCCTTGAAGCAAGGAAACAGCCTATGCATCGCATAGGCTAACACGTCTGCGGCTTCCTTCTCCATCCTGAGGCCTGAACCAACTTCAACCTGGAGTGAAGCGGCAGGAGCGGTAGAAGGAGTCCTCTCGAACGCCGTTTCGCACTAAGTTTGCTCCAACCTGCACAATCCTCGGGCCCGAGATTGCGGCTTCTAAGGACCGGACTCCGGATCGAGATGTCCGCGATCCGAGTCGCCCATCTCGACGTTGCCGGCGGGGAAATACTCGCGCCAGCGGCGTGTGACGGTCGCCGCGGTTTCCGGATCGGCGAACAGCTCTTTGGGGTACCAGGGCTTGGTGCGGGCGTCGATTGTGACCGGCGGTTTGTACGACAGATGGTGCCGCACGATGTCGGTTGCGGCGGCGTAGATGTCGGCCGCCGGCTCGAACCGGGTAAAGGTCGTCCAGAGGAAGTTCATCGCACTCGCCGCCGCACGTTTCGGTTCGTCGGAGAGGATCACGAGCGGCCAGTCAGCGAATGCCGGATGCTTCGCCAACCGGGCCGCGGCACCCGGCTCGGCTTCGAACGACGGGCCGCCCACCACCAGGCAGCCGGGGCAGAAGACGTGGACCTCGGTGCAACCGATCGGCAGCTCCGCGGCTTGGAATTCGCGCGGCAGGTCGCGGACCGGGTCGCCGAGCCCCAGCCAGACGCCTTTCGAGCCTTCGTTCACTTTCGGCCCGGAATAGTCGAGCGTGTCCATCGACAGGTTCGAGAAAACATAGAGATCGGTCTCCGGGCGCGTCCGTTCAAGCAGATGGACCAGGGTCGCGCGGAAGTCTTTGAGATCGACCGGTTTGTCGGTGACCAGCAGGAACTTGGTGAGCGACAGCTGGCCTTCGCCCAGGATGCGAAACGCGCTCGCCATCGCCTCGCGGCGGTAGCGCTCGCGGACCACCGCTCCGGCGAGCGAGTGGTAGCCGGTCTCGCCGTACGACCAGAGGTCGCGCACTCCGGGCATGACCAGCGGGAAGAGGGGAGAGAGCAGCTCCTGGAGGAGATCGCCGAGGAAAAAGTCCTCTTGCCGCGGCTTGCCGACCACGGTCGCTGGGTAGATCGCGTCTTTCCGCCGGGCGATCTTTTCGACTTCGAAGACGGGATAGTCGTGCTCCAGCGAGTAGTAGCCGTAGTGGTCGCCGAACGGTCCTTCCGGCCGGCGGACGCGAGGCGGCACCTTGCCGATTAGGGCGAATTCCGCATTGGCGATCAGAGGGTGCGGGCCGACGCCCTCGATCAGCCCGAGCTTCTGCCCGGCGATCAGCGAAGCGAGCATCAGCTCGGGAACGTTTTCAGGCAGAGGCGCAATGGCCGACAAGATCAGCGCGGGCGGCCCGCCCAAAAAGACGGTGACCGGCAGCGCCTCGCCGCGAGCCTCTGCGACGGCGTAGTGGAATCCTCCGCCCTTGCCGATCTGCCAATGCATCCCGGTGGTCCGCTCGTCATGCACTTGGAGTCGGTACATCCCTAAGTTATGACCGTGGCCGTCGGGGTGCTCGGTATAGACCAGCGGCAGGGTGACGAACGGCCCGCCGTCCTCCGGCCAGGTGGTGAGCACGGGCAGGCGATCGAGCCGTACCTCGTCCCGGCTCTTCGTCACCACCTCGGAGACCGGCCCGGAGCGCCCACGCTTCAAGCCCACGCGAAGGGCCTCCAACGCGACATCCCGCGCCGCCCAGAGCTTCGCAGGAGTGGGAGGAAGGATCTCCTGCGCGAGCGAGACCAAGCGGCGAATCAACTCGAACGGCCGTTTACCGAACGCGATCTCGGCCCGCTTCGGCGTCCCGAACAGGTTGGTGACCAGCGGAAAATCCGCCCCACTAACATTCGTGAACAGAAGCGCCGGCCCCCCCGCCGCGATCGCCCGCCGGTGGATCTCGGGGACCTCCAGGCGGGCATCGACCGGAACGTCGACGACCACGAGATCGTCCTCGCGGCGCAGTCGATCGAGAAAAGCCCGCAGGTCGGGGAGGGTAGGTTCGCGCATGGGTTGAGGGAGTCTATCCGGGGATCGAGTTTGGAGTGCGGCGACGGGTCGCCGCTTTGACCGGTTTCGCCGCTTCACCACCCTCACCGAAAGCGCCGACGCGTCGGCGCACTCCAAACTCGTCCTTCGGGCAACTTTCGCCCCTACCGCGCGTAAGGCGTGGACGGCGCGATACAGTTCCCGCGCGACACTTCTCTCGATCGAACCAGCAACGAGCCCCCGTCCGGGGAATAGAGGACTTTGGCGATGAGCCCAGCGATTTCTCCCCTCCCGCCCCCTTCCCGCCGGCGTGTCCGAGGTCGCATGCGCCGGGTGCTTTTGATCGTCGCCGGAAGCTTGGGCGTTCTGCTCCTGCTGGTGATCGCGTTTGCCCTCTGGTTTTGGATTCAGATGACCGCCAGCCTGCCGCAGCTCGACGGCCGGGCGTCGGTGCCGGGGCTGTCGGCTTCGGTCGAGATCGAGCGCGATGCTTTGGGGGTGCCGACGGTACGGGCCGCCAATCGCGCGGACGCCGCGCGGGGCTTGGGTTTCCTGCATGGCCAGGACCGCTTCTTCCAGATGGACTTGATGCGCCGCCAGGGGGCGGGCGAGCTGGCCGAGCTGTTCGGGCCGGCGGCGATCGAGCTGGACAAACAGCACCGCGTCCATCGTTTCCGGAGCCGCGCCGAGAGCCGCTTTAAGACCCTTCCCATAGAGCAGCGCCAGGTGCTCGAAGCCTACACCCAGGGGGTGAACGCGGGCCTGCTGAGCCTCGGCGCGCGGCCGCCCGAATACCTAGCGATTCGAATGAACCCCGCGCCCTGGCGGCCGGAGGACTCGCTGGTCGCGGTCTTCGCGATGTTCTTCGAGCTGAACGACGAGAACGGCCGACGCGATTCCGACCGCGGCCTGATGCGCGACCTCCTGCCACCGGAGCTGGTCGCCTATCTCGCCACGGACGGCACCGAGTGGGATGCGCCGCTGGTCGGCGGGCCGATCCTACCGCCGGCCATGCCGGGCCCGGAGGTCTTCGACCTTTCCCATCAACCGCCGGCCGCCGCCCCTGCGAAAGCCGCGGCACTGGCTCCCCTCTTCGACCCGTTCTCCGAACCGGCGCCCGCCGACCGGGCCGCCGTGGGCAGCAACAACTGGGCGCTGTCGGGAGCCCACACCGCCGACGGCCGCGGGATGCTGGGCAACGACATGCACCTTGGAATCACCGTGCCGAACACCTGGTACCGCGCCTCGCTGATCTGGAACGACGCGAACGGCACTAGCCGACGGACCACCGGGGTCACGCTCCCCGGCACGCCGATGGTGGCGGTCGGCTCGAACGGCCATGTCGCCTGGGGCTTCACCAACAGCTATGGCGATTGGACCGACCTGGTCGAACTCGATTTCGATCCGAGCCGGCCGACGGTCTACGGCACTCCGTCCGGTCCGAAACCGTTTGAGCACTTCCCAGAGACGATCCGGGTCAAAGGGCGTCCGCCTGTGGAGATGACCGTCCTCGAAACGATTTGGGGACCGGTGATCGACAGCGACCACGCCAAGCGCCCGCGGGTACTCGCCTGGACCGCCCACCATCCTGAGGCGATCAACCTCAACAGTCTCGATCTGGAGACCGCGGGCAACGTCGCCGAAGCGATTCATGCCGCGCACCGGATCGGCATCCCGCCCCAGAACTTCACCGTGGTCGACGCCGAAGGGCACATCGGCTGGACGATCATCGGCGCGATCCCTCGCCGCTTTGGCTGGGACGGGGCGACCCCCGTCTCGTGGGGCGACGGCACGCGCGGATGGAACGGCTGGCTCGCCGACGACGAGGTTCCGACGATCATCGATCCGCCCGACGGCCGCCTCTGGACCGCGAACAACCGTACGACCGATGGGGCGTTTCTGGCGAAGTTGGGCAACGGCGGCCACGATCTCGGCGCCCGCGCGAGGCAGATCCGCGACGACCTGGCGAAGCTGGAAAGAGCCGCGCCGAAGGACTTTCTGGCGATCCAGCTCGACGACCGGGCGCTTTTCCTCGACCGCTGGCGCGGCGTCGAGCTGGCCGCCTTGACGCCCCAGGCGCTCGCCGGACAGCCCGAACGCGCGGAGATGCGCCGGCTGCTCGAAACTACCTGGACCGGCAAGGCGTCGATCGATTCGGCGGCCTACCTCATCGTTCGAAACTTCCGGAGCAACCTGCTCGACCAGGTCTTTTCCGCCATCACCGCCCGCTGCAAGGCCGCCGACCCGAATTTCAATTTCTGGCAGTTCAATCAGCTCGAAGGGCCCCTCTGGGAGATAGTCCAGAAGCGGCCGGCGCATCTGCTCGATCCGAAGTTCAAGAGCTGGGACGAGCAGATCCTCGCCGCGATCGACGCATTCCCCGGCAGCACGAAAGGGTTGGGTCCCAATCTCGCCGACCGGACCTGGGGCCGGGTCAACACGGCGCGATTCCAGCATCCGATCGCGCTCGCCATCCCCGCGCTCGGCCGCTACCTGAACGCACCGCGCGATCCGCTGCCGGGCGACCACAACATGCCTCGCGTCCAATCGGCGGGCTTCGGCGCATCCGAGCGGATCGCGGTTTCCCCCGGAGCAGAAGATAAAGGCATCTTCGAAATGCCGATCGGCGAGAGCGGCCATCCCCTCTCGCCCTACTACATGGCCGGCCACGAGGCGTGGGAAAAAGGCGAACCGACGCCGTTCCTGCCCGGCAAGGCGGTCCATCGGCTGACCTTGGCTCCGCCGGGCGAGGGCAAGTAGGCCGGAAGAACCTTCACGCTCCCGTCGGCCCCGCTCCATCGAGGCCGACGGAGCTTCGGCCGATTCCGCAAAGTTGGGCTTGCGTGAGGTAAAATTCGAAGTTCGGGGTAAACCCACCGCGAATTTCTCCGCTCCCCACCAAGGATCCTAATGATCAAAGCTTTGCTCGGTGTCGTCGCAACTCTTCTGTCAACCGCACTTCTACCTGCCGCACTCGCAGCCCAAGTCACGGTTACTCAGGTCAGTTTCTCCCCCGATCCGCCGACGTTTGCCGACGCGATCACTTTCAAGATCGAAGTTTTCGCTTCTTCGACCTGTGCATTCGACGAGAACCAGATCGACGTCGAAGCGCTTCCGGGTCGGCTGGTCTTTACCCTGCCTCCCTGTGCCGACAACAATGCCAAAGCCATCTCCAACTCGTTGATCAAGTTGGTGGAGCACCAGCTGCCTGGAATTTACCAGGTCGATGTCTATCCGGCCGGTGCCGATCCGGTAGCACAGGAAGCCCTCTGGTCCTCGTCCCTCGAAGTCATCGATCCGCCCTATGAGATTCGCGAATCAGATCCGATCATTCCAGCGCTCTCTTGCGATACGCCAAACGCCGCGGGGGAGCCCTGTGCGTATCAGAAGGCTCTGGTGGAAAAGCTCAAACTGGGTATCACCCCGGATCCCATGGTCTTCAAATGGCAAACTCAGCTCGATTGGACTTTCAACAATTGGAGAAACGGCGGCAGCCAGAACTTACCCCTCCTTGCCCAGGCTCTCGCGTTGGTTACGGGAACGCCCGATCCTGCACTCACAAAGATCTGGTGGAAAAATTTCTTCGATTGCCAACTCGGTCAAACCTGCCCGATCGCGAACCCCGGCACCCTGGTCTACTACTCCGGCGGCGAGATCCTCTCGAACAACTACAACGAGCATTCCCTGCTCGCTGCCATGGTAGTCAACTTCTGGTTCACCCGAGAGCAGACACGAGACTTGGTACTCGCCAACAAGGCGCGCCGATTCCTCCGCTCCGCTTGGTACCTTTATGCACTTGCCGCTGGCAATGGCCCGGCCCGCAGCTATTTCGAGAATGGTGGCTCGATCGCCACCAATTGTCAGTGGTCAGCCAACAACCGCTACTCCTACGACGGTCCTTTCCTCGCCCTTGCGGGGGCCCGCTCAAAACCTACTGACGGTTGCCTTGATGATCGGGCCGCCCTATTTGCTCGAGGACTGTTGTGGGAAGGTTTCACCCGCTCGGGTGAGAACCGTGAGCAGAAGGATCTTAGACAATTCTTGGAAGACAATTATCGACCCGAGATAAATTCGAGCACCGAATCCGTTTTCGCGCTCGATAATGCGCTTCGAGCGAATCTGAAAGCTCATATCCGCGGTCAACAAAATTTGGCACGCTGGTTCGTCTCTGAACTAAGCGTACGATTAAGCCGTGAGATGCGCTTTCTCGGCTGGAGTGGCGGCATTCGCGCAACCGTCCTCTCCGAGAACCCGAACACCTGCAACTCGTGCTTAAATGGCAACTGCAAACAGACCGCTGCGCTCTACGCAACGAAATTTGATCCCAAGAACCAGGGAGAGGCTAGCTTTCTTTTCCCCTGGGACGGAGGAATTCGGCGCGGACTAACTCGAGGGTACGGGAAACTCCAGCCGACCAACTCCTCGCCGATCCAAATCGAGGCATCAAACCGCACGGCAGGAGATCCTGCCTTCACCTGTCAGTCCCTTCAAATCGTTCGTTTCCCGATACCGACATCCGGATTGCTTTTCCATGTAGCCGTCGGTCCAACCGGGGCCTCCTGCGTAGTCTGCCCCTGAGAATCGGCGATGAACGCGCGTCTCATACTGCCCCTTCTTTCTCTGGTGCTCTTGGAGACATCCCTGATCGCTCAAGAGCGGGCGAACCCGCTTCTCTCTGAGCAGGTCTCCTGTAACCAAGACCAATTGAATAGCTTACTAGACCGGATGGAACTGATTTTCCCGGACGGCCCGGTCACCGGAAGAGTATCCCATGCTACTCTTTTTATTTCCTTCGGTACCGGAGGAGGTTATCGAGGCTCAGAAGTCCGCGCCGAAACACGATCCCACTTTCCCGGGCTCAGAGCGAACCCACCCACGCGCAGCGATTGTCTCGACAGCACTGAGCGAATGATGGGCTTCCAGCTCTCCTTACAAGAGAACCAGTTTCTGTTGAACCCGGAGAGACCACCCCTCGATCAGCTCTTGCTTGCCCGGATTGCGCCGCAGACCAACTCGACTTCCATCCAGTGCCTCCTGCCAGACGATCACCGCCTGCGGCTCGGGATCGGCCCTGAGGTGCAGCCATTCGCGTCGATCCTGGAAATTAACAATGTCGTCCAGGTTCCTGCCGGCCGAGTGTCGGAAGGGGCGGTGGCTTCCGCGAGCGGCGCAAGTCGGAATCTATCTACTGCCGGATTGATCGACCGCTGCCACAACCTCCTGACCGGCTGGGATCGACGGACCTTCACCTTGCTTGAACGAATGCTCCGCCCTCACGGTTACTTCGTCGATTCCGACGGCTCGGCCAGCTATTTTGACCAAGAGGTCGCGGTTTTCCGCGGAATCGATCCCCATACCTATCGAGTAGACGCTTATTCGATCGGCAAAGACCCAGCGACCGGCCGCGGAATGCCAGTGGGGCGCAGCTCGTATGAGCTGGTGATCGGCTGGGACGATGCGGGGCGCTGGACCACTGGATCGATACGCCTGTTGCCCCTCTGCATCGATGGCCAGGCTCGCGATTGCTCCACCATGGAGGGCCCGGCTTGGATCTTCATCTATCCCCCAATCCTTCCCGACTTCGGCCTGCGTGGCGATCCACCGAGCGCGGTCTTCGTGGGCCGTGGGCTTGCAGGTCTGGCCGAGTCTGCCACTGTAGATTGGGCCGACCTGCTGGCCGATACAGTGTGGAACGGTGGTGTGGATCGAGACTGACAGGAGGTCGCGGGCGACAGTCGGCCCGTCGCCCGCTTCCTCGGCATTGAACCTGCTAGCCTCACTCGCCATGCGCCCTCGCCGGCTTGCCGCAAGCCGCGGTTTCCGCGGCCTCGTCCTTCTGGGTTGTCTCTTCTTGGCTCCAGGCGTGTCTCTAGCCAAGGACGATCCTAACCTCGCTCTGCCGTTCCGCCAGTTCCTCGAAGATGCCGATCTGTTGATCACCAAGGTCGAGAAGAAGGCGTTTTTGGCCCTCGAAAAGGACTACCAGCGCGAGGCGTTCATCCGTGCGTTTTGGAAGGCGCGCGATCCGTATCCGGAGACCCTGCGCACCGAATTCGAGGTGGAATGGCGACGCCGGCTGGACGAGCGCAAGGTTCGCTACCCGGAAAAGGTCGACGACCGGGGCCGAATCTACCAACTCAAGGGCGAGCCGTTGTCGATCTACAACACCGATTGCGGTCTCTTCCTTTTGCCGATCGAGATCTGGATCTATCCGTCGGGGAAGAACGGCGTTAGCACCTTCACCTTTCTATTCCGTCGGCCGGCGGCCTCCGGCCCCTACCGCCTTTGGCGGCCGAGCGAAGGGTGGGCCGTGCTGCTGCCCGCGTTTCGCGACAACGCGGATCTCGGCAACGAGGATCGGTTCATCACGCTGGTCAACCAGCGCTGCCTTACCAGCGCGGCTCCCATCCGGAGAGCGATCTACGAAGTGCAGCGGGAAGACCAGGGCGGCGAGTTGGAGATCGCCCAGTCGAAGCCGGAACGGCGCGGCGACAACGAGTGGCTGGCGAGCTTCAAGACCGTTTCGACCGACGTAGACGAAAACGACCCTCAGTTAAACGCCCGGCTGGACGGCATCGACCTTTCGCCCGGTCGCTCGCAGCACGTTCGCGTCCTCGCCCGGCTCGCCGTCCCTTCGGCCGACGCCACGCCGACAGAGATCGCCGGCTCGCCGAGCTACGAGTTCCTGATCACCGGCGAAGTGATCAAGGAAAACGAGCTGTTCGATTCGTTCCGGGCGCGCTTCGACCTGCCGGTCAAAGAGGGCGCGCCGCCTTTCGACCTGCCGCTTGCGATCGAGCGCGAGCTTCGGCCCGGCCAGTACAAACTCGTGCTCAAAGTCGAGGAGCTGGCGACTAAGAAAGCAATCCGCTTCGAACGCGACTTGAACGTCGAAGCTGATTCGGGAGGGGCTGTCGCGACCCCGGCCGGCGGTGTGGAGACCCCATCGAGCGGGGTCGCAGCGCTTCCTCCGTCGGTTCCCACCGTTCCCATCCGCCTGCTGCGGCCGGCCGGCGAACTTCAATCCGGCACGGTGAGGATCGACACCGAGATCGGCGATCCGCGAATCACCAAAGTCACGTTTCAGCTCGAAGACAAGCCGATCTTGACCAAGGGTAAACCGCCCTACAGCGTCGAGTTGAATCTCGGTTCGCTACCGGCGAGCCGGACGGTCCGGGCCCTCGGTTACGACGCGGCGGGAACCTTGATCGGCAGCGACGAGTTGGCGCTCAATCCCGGCGCGCAACGCTTCGCGGTCCGCCTGCTCGAACCCCGGCCGGGACAGGACCCCGGCGGCCGCCGAAGCGCCGAAGCGGAGATCAAGGTGCCGGACGGCGAGACGCTCGACCGGCTGGAGCTGTTCGTCGACGACCGGCGAGTGGCGACGCTCTACCAGCCGCCCTGGCTCCAGCCGATCGAGCTGCCCGCGGGCGGCGCGATCGTCTCAGTTCGGGCGCTCGCCTATCTCGCCGACGGCCGCTCCGCGGAGGATCTCGTGGTGCTGAATGCGCCGGGGGAGATCGGCCACGTCGAGGTCCGCCTGGTCGAGCTGCCGGTGGAGGTCCGCGACGCTGCGGGGCACGCGGTCTCGGGCCTTTCCGCCAGCGATTTTTCGGTCGCCGAGGACGGCGTGCCGCAGGAGCTGCTGCGCTGCGACCGGGTGGAAAACCTGCCGATCCGCGCCGCCCTGCTGCTCGACACCTCGGCCTCGATGGAATCCGCGCTCGGCCAGGTCCAGCAGGCGGCCGGAGGTTTCCTGCGCGGGGCGCTCAAACCCGGCGATCGGGCGGCGTTGCTGCGCTTCTCGGAAAAACCGGTGATCGAAGTGCCGTTCACCGCCGAGGTCGACAAGCTGGTGGCGGGCCTCGCGGGTCTGTCGGCCGAACGGAGCACCGCTCTCCTCGACAGCCTGATCTTCGCGCTCGATTATATGAAAGGGCTCTCCGGGCCGCGCGCCCTGCTGGTATTGACCGACGGCGGCGACAAGTCGAGCCGCTTCGATTTCGACCAGGCGCTAGAAGCCGCGCGGCGCAGCGGCGTCGTGATCTATGCGATCGGCCTTTCGTTGCCGAGGAGCGAGCTGGCCGCCCGCCACCACTTGGAAAAACTGGCCGAGGCAACCGGTGGACTGGCGCTCTTCCCCGACGAAGCCAAAGAACTCGCCCAGCTCTACCAGGCGATCGATCGCGATCTGCGCGCCCGCTGGCTGCTCTCGTATCAATCCACCCAATCGACCAGCGACGGTAAGTTCCGACGGGTGGAGGTCACGTTGAAGCGGCCGGGGTTGGAGATCAAAGCCCCGGCCGGCTACGCGCCGTGAGATGAAAACCCAACAAAAAGGCCCGGCGGGCCACCTCGGAGGTGACGGGCCCGCCGGGTCTCCAGATCGCCGCGCGAAGCGGCGCACTGGAATAACCGTTACTGGAAGCTGACGATCGCCCGCCGAGCGCCGTAGCCAACGCGGCCGGCCGGCCCGGAGATCACGCGGTTCAGGCCGAGATACAGGGTCGAGCCGTCCGCCGCCGGTCCGAGCGTGTCGGGGAGCTGGAACAGCCGCTTGGTGTTCGGCGTCTGCAGGAGGGTGGCCGGCTCGCCCCAGCTCAGGAACTGGTTCTTGACCGTGAATTTGAGCGAGCCGTTGGTGAGCGCGAGGCTCGCGTTTGCCATGTTGTCGACCACGCCGCCCTGGCAGCTCGAATAGACGCCCAAAGTCCCTACGGGATTGGCGACGCCGGCCGCGAGCGGATTGCTCAGAACCTGCACCTCGGCGCACGAGAGAGTCGAGCCCCCCGCGCCTCCGCCGAAGCCGTCGTTGGTCGAAGAATCGCCCAAATCGGCGGTAAAGCCGCAGGGTGTGCCTTCGTATTCGATCGTCACGTTGGCCTGGGTGCAGCCGGCGGGCAGGGCGATCTTGAGCGCCGCCTGCTTCCATCCGGGGGAGGCGGGGCAACTGGCCGGAACCGCCACCGCGGCGCAGCCGCCGCCGGGCTGAAACGTCACGCCGGTAAATCCGGTGGTCACACCCACCGCGCAGGTCTTCAGGTCGATGACGAAGAAACCGCCGGGATTGGGACACTGCGCAAATGCGGTGGCGCCGCTCGCAAAAACGGCGAGGAGGAGTGCGGGGACGAGAAGGCGAGAGCGCTTCATGGCAAGTTCCTTTTCCGGTCGAGGCGGAGCATCTCGGGAGTCGGGGCTGAGAGGATCTCGGTCGCGCTCTGGATGTTCCGCCGGTTCTGCCAGAGAGAGATCGCAAAGCGGGGGCCAGGGCGTTCGACCTGCGGCGCCATGAGCTTCGTGCTTTGCATTCAGAAGTTTGCGTGGTGCGCCCGCGATCGATCCGAGCGTCTCTTTAGGGTGGAATCGCCATAGTTCGGGTGCTTTCACCCCAAGTTCCGAGGTATCCTGATGCCACACTGAGGACAAACGAAAATGCTCGAACGACTGCTCGAAATCGGCAAACAGGTACTCGCGGAGCAGGACCTCGATTCGGTGCTCTCCCGCGCGCTCGACGGGTTGATCGAGCTGTGCGGCGCAGAGCGCGGCATGATCGTGCTCGAAGAGGGGGGCGAGACGCGCTTCGAAGCGGCGCGCCACCTCGACCGGCAGGACATCGAGCGGCCGGAGTTCGAGGTCTCGCGCACCGTGCTCGACAAGGTGCGCGCCGAAGGGGTCGGGTTCTGGAGCCCGAATGTGCTTGAAGATCCGAGCGTCGGCGAGCGGCAGAGCGTCTTGCGGCTCCGCATTCTCTCGGTCATCTGCCTGCCGATCCGCCGTCAGGACGAGCGGCTGGGGCTGATCTATCTCGACAACCGGAAGGCGACCGGCGTGTTCACCCCGGAGACCGCAAGTCTGGTCGAGAGCTTCGCCGACCTGATCTCGCTCGCCGCGGCGAACGCGATCGAGCGCCGCCGGCTCGCCGCGGGGATCGAAGAACTGGGCCGGAAGCTGCGCGCCGAGCAGCGGTTCGACGCGATCCTCGGCCACGATCCGAAGCTGCTCGCGGTGCTCGAACGGGTCTCTCAGGTGGCGGATTCAGACGTGCCGGTGCTGATCGCGGGCGAGAGCGGCACCGGCAAAGAGCTGGTCGCGAGAGCGCTCCATTTCGGCAGCCGGCGGCGCGAACGACCGTTCGTCGCGATCAACTGCGGCGCGCTGCCTGAGTCGCTGCTCGACTCCGAGCTGTTCGGCCACGTCCGCGGCGCCTTCACCGGCGCGGTCGCCGATCGCGCCGGCTGGTTCGAACGCGCGCAAGGGGGAACGATCCTGCTCGACGAGGCGGGCGAGATGCCGCCGAGCCTGCAGGTGAAGCTGCTGCGGGTGCTCGAGAATCGCGAGCTGGCGCGGGTCGGCTCGACCACCGTGAAGCGCACCGACGCGCGGGTGGTGGCGGCGACCCACCGCGACCTCGGCGCCCTGGTGCGGGAAGGGAAGTTCCGCGAGGACCTGCTCTACCGCCTGAACGTGGTCGAGATCGAAATGCCGCCGCTGCGCGAACGGCCGAGCGACCTGCCGCTGCTCGCCCGCAGCTTCCTCGACCGGTCGAACGAGAAGCATGGCCGGGATCGCCGCTTCTCGCCACGCGCCGAGCGGTTGATCCATGCCTACGGCTATCCGGGCAACATCCGCGAACTGCAAAACGCGATCGAGCGCGCGGTGTTGATCGCCCGCGGCCCCGAGATCGGTATCGAAGACCTGCCCGAAGCGATACGCAGGGCGGCGCTGCCCGCGATCGCTGCGGGCGGGGATTCTCCATCGAGTTTCCGCGCCGCCAAGCAGCGGGTGATCGAACCGTTCGAGCGGGGCTGGATCGAGTCGGCGCTTAAAGCGGCGGCAGGCAACATCAGCGAAGCGGCGCGCGCCTCGGGACTCGACTACAAGAACTTCTACGCCAAGATGGCCCGCTACGGAATCGAGCCGGGGGCGTTTAAAGGGAAGCCGCGCGCTTGAGTCGCCCGGCCACACGGGCCTCGTCGCGCGCCAGCTCGGCCAACTCCCGCCGGGCGATCTTCTGAAGATCCGCGTCGCCCAGCGCCTGGGCGCGGCGCGCTCCCTCTTCGAGCCCCGCGCGCGCGGAGGCAAACCGACCGGCCCGGCGGTCGAGGCGGGCGAGCGTGAGATCGGTATCGATCATCCCTCCTTCGTCCTTGACCTTGGCGAACAGCTTACGAGCCGAGCGGCAAGCCTGGCCCGCGGCGGCGAGCTGGTTGCGCCGGTCGAGCAGGCCGCAGCGCCCGAGCAGAACGGTCGCCTCCCCGCCCCGATCCCCCAGCTGGAGGTAGAGCTGGCGCGCGCGGTCGAGCCCGCCTTCTGCCTCGTCCAGACGGCCGAGCTCCAACAGGACCATCGCCTGGTTGTTGCGCGACGCCGCCTCGCCGCGCGCGTCGGACGTCTCGCGCTGCAGCTCCAGTAGCTGCTCGAACGTCTCGACCGCTTCGGCTAGCCGGCCGAGTCTGCGCAGCACGATCGCGCGGCCGTTCAGGCCGTAGGAGACACCGGCCTGCCAGCCCGCCTGGCCGGCGAGGTCCGCCGTCCGGTCGAACGCCGCGAGCGCCCCGGGCAGGTCGTCGTGTACGGTGCGCAGCGCGCCGATCTCCTTCCAGGCGAGCGCCTCGCCGGCCGGGTTGGCGCCCGCGGCGTAACCCGCGCGCGAGGCTTCGGCGGCTTGAAGCGCCGGGTCGAGCCGGCCCAGCTGGCGTAGCGCGCTCGCCGCGAAGAACTGCGCCCGTGCGACGAGCAGCGGAGCGCCCGTCGCCCGGCCTTTCGCCGCGGCGAGATTCGCGGTGCGAAGTTGCTCGTCCAGGTTGCCGGTTGCGCCCGCCGCCTTTGCCGCGAGAATCTCGATCCGCGGGTCTTCGCCCCCAGGGGCCGGCAGCCGCCGAAGAGTGATCAACGTCGCGACGGCCCCCTCCGCCTGTTCCCCGGCCACCTGCGCGTTGGCCAGGCCGAGCCCGTATTCGAGGTTGCCGGGAAAGGCGCGATAGAGGCGTTGGTAGAGCGCGATCTCGGCCGCCTCGTCGTGGGTCAAGCCGCGGTGGCGCGCCTCGATCTCCCAGCGCTCCGGATCGGGCAGATCGGACGACAGCTCGAACGCCCGACGCGCCGCCTCGCGCGCCTCGCGATCGTGCCCGAGGAGAGAGAGCGCCGAGGCGAGCGCCCAGGGTATGCGCGGGTTTTGCGGATCTTCGGCCGCGGCGCGTTCCAGGATCCGGCGCGCGGCCGGGGCGTCGAAGCGGCGCAGATCGGCGAGCCCTTCGGCGAGCGCCGTATCGCTCGTGCCCGCCGCCCGCGGCGGGCGACCGGCCCACCAAACGCCGGCCGCGAGACCCAGGGCGACCAGGACCGCCGCAATCGTCCCGGCCAGGGCGGAGCGCCGCCTCTTCGCCTGGAGAGGACTTGAACGGTTCGCCACCGGCGCGGCCGACGCCGTCGGCGAACGCTCCGGAAGGCTCCCCTCCCCGTCGAGCGAGCGGGCGACCGCCTCGGCGCTGCTCGGCCGGTCGGCCGGTTCGCGCGCGAGGCAGGCGAGGATCGCCCGCTCCCAGCGCGGATCGAGATCCGGGCGCCAGACCGAAGGGGGTTTCGGCTCCTCGTTGAGGCGCCGCAGGGCGGTTTGAAACGCGCCGCCCCCTTCAAACGGCAGATGGCCGGTCATCATCTCGTAAAGCACCACACCGAAGGCATAGAGATCGGAGGCGGCCGTCGCCACCTCGCCGCGCACCTGCTCGGGCGCCATGTAGGCGGGCGAGCCGAGAACGCTGCCCATCTGGGTGAGAGTCTCCGCGCCCTCTAGCGAAAGCTTGCCCGGATCGCCGGAGCCTTCGCCGCGCGCGAGACCGAAATCGGTGACCACGGCGCGGAGCTCCCCCTCTTCCGGCACCAGCATCACGTTGCCCGACTTGAAATCGCGATGCACCACGCGCGCCCGGTGGGCGGCGTCGAGCCCCGCGGCCATCTGGCGCGCGACGGCCAACGCCTCGTCGGCAGCCATTGGCCCCGAGCGCGCCAGCCGCTGCTCCAGCGACTCACCGGCGAGCAGCTCCATCGAGACCAGGACCAGCCCTTCGGGATCGCCCTCCCGCCGCCCGCGCGGCGGGGCGGCGAGCACCAGGTCATAGAGCCGGCAGACGTTTGGGTGGGTCACCTGCCGGGCGAGGTGAATCTCCCGTTTGAAGCGCAGCAGCAGCGCCTCTTCGGCGGTGAGTTCGGGGCGCAGCAGCTTGAGCGCCACCCGCTCGCCGAGCTCCGAATCCTCCGCTGCGTACACCTCGCCGGTGGCGCCGGTGCCGAGCAGCTCGATCACCTCGAAGCGCCCGGCCAGGCGGTAGCCCGGGCGGAGCGATCCCCGGGCGGCCATTCTCCGGTCGCCGTCCGCTCCGACAGACGCGCTCGCCTCGCTCATCTCCAACTCCATTTTGGAAACGCTGCTCTCCTGCCGGGCTTCCTCAGGCCTTGGTTTTCGATCTTGGTGTCCAGATTCTGACACCACGGACCCTCGATCGGAGGAATGCGTTTAAACTTGCCCGCTTCAACGAGACCACCTATGCCCGCCGCCTACCTGATCGACGCCTCGCCCTACATCTTCCGGGCCTATTTTTCGCTGCCCGACTCGATCCGCGACCCCGAGGGGCAACCCGTGCAGGCGGTGCACGGCTTCGTCTCCTTCCTGCTCAAGCTGATCGCCGAGGAGAACCCGAGCCACCTCGCGGTCTGCTTCGACCGCAGCCTGTCGACCAGCTTTCGCAACGAGTTCTATCCGCCGTACAAGGCGCAGCGGCCGTTGCCGCCACCGGAGCTTGAAGCGCAACTGGCCGCCTGCGAGGAGGCCGCCCGGGCGCTCGGCGGCGCCACCTTCTCCGACCACCGCTACGAGGCCGACGACCTGATCGCAACGCTGCTGTTCCGGCACGAACCGAAAGCAAGAGTGGATCTTCCGGCGGTGGTCGTCACCTCGGACAAGGATCTCGCCCAACTGGTGGGTCCCGGCGTCTCGTGGTACGACTTCGGCAAAGGGGAGCGCTTCGGCCCGGCCGAGGTGCTCGCCAAGTTCGGCGTGAACCCGTGCCAAATCGCCGACCTCCTGGCGCTCGCGGGCGATACGGTCGATAACATCCCCGGGGTACCCGGCATCGGTAAAAAAGGCGCCGCCGAGTTGCTCCTTCGCTACCCGAACGTCGAGGGCCTTTACGCCAAGCTCGACGAACTCACCCTGCGCACCGACCTGCGCGGCGCCCGCACCCTCGCGGCCAAGCTCGAAGCCGGCCGGGATCTCGCGTTCCTGTCAAAACGCCTGGCAACCGTCTCGACCGAGGCGCCGATCGAAGAGCCGTTCGACTTCGGACGCGATCTCGAATTCCGCGGCGCCGATCCCGCTCTCGTCGATCCCCTGTTCGATCGGCTGGGCTTCACGCGGATGAAGGAGCGGATCGGGCGCTGGCGGCTGGCCTCCGGGAGCTGGTAGCTACGGCGGGATCTGCGCGCTTTCGGTCGAGAACCGTTCGTAGTCTTCTGGAACGTCCAGGTCGGCTAGAGCGGCAATCGGCCAGGCGAGCGATACCGCGTCGCCCCGATGCCGCTTGACCACCTGCCGGCCGCAGCCGCCTCCGGTCATCGTCAAGAGTTCGGAAAAGAGGGAGCGGTCGTACAGCATGGGCGGGGCGTCGACCCCCTCGTAGTCCGAGATCACCAGCGACACCCGATCGTTTCGATACCGGGAGATCAAGGCGGCGATCATCTCGGGTCCAACATGCGGCATGTCGGCGAGCATCACCACCACCGCGCCAGTCTCGCCCGGGAGCGCCGTGATCCCGGCGTGGAGGGACGAGGTGATCCCATTCTCGTAGTCCGGGTTGATCACGGTCCGGCAGCCGAGCCCGGCGAGTTCGGCGGCAGCCCGTTCCGCCTCGTAGCCGAGCACGACCACGAGCGGAGCCACCCCTGCTTCGAGCGCCCGGCGGGCCGAGCGGTGGAGCAGGCTCTCGCCCGCGATTTGGAGTAGCAGCTTGTTACATCCCATCCGGCTCGAGGTGCCAGCGGCGAGCAGGATGCCGGAGACCGGGCGGATTCGTTCAGAGGGCATGGATCGGCTCCTCAAGGGTTCGCAAAGGACGCGGCTCGCGGCCGGCGACCTGGGAGAGCAACTCGGCGACGATCGACAGGGCGACCTGGCACGGGCCGTCGGCCCCGAGATCGAGCCCAACCGGACCGAAGACCCGCGCGGCGTCCGCTGGCCCGGCACCGATCTCGGCCAGGATCGCTGCGGTCCGCCACCTCGGTCCAAGCAGACCGACATACGGAAGCCCGGCCGCCAGCAGGTGGCGCGCCCACTCCCGGTCGTGCGCCAGCGAGTGGGTCTTGACCACGGCGAACGCGCCCGCGGGCAGGTCGATCTTCACCTCCCCGGGCCGACCGTGGAGCAAGCGAGCGGCGCGAGTAAACCAGGCCGGTTCGAGCAGCGCCGGGCGATGATCGACGACCGCCACGCGAAAGCCGACCTCCGAGGCGTACGAGACGAGTGGCCTTGCGTCGTCGCCGGCACCGCAGACGAGCAGGAACGGCGGGGCCGGCAGCTCCTCGACGAACTGCCCTTCGGCGGTTGCGACTCGGCCGGCATCCGTCACGTAGACGGCCCCTGCGTCGGCGCCGCTCACGGCGGTGACGATCGCGAACGGCGTTTCGCCGGCCAGGCGCTCGCGCAGTTCCCCGACCGCCGCGGCGAAAGCGCCCTCGGTAGCCGGCTGGATGAACACGTCGACCCGTCCGTTGCAGCCGAGGCCCAAACCCCAGACGATGTCCTCGTCGCTGCCGGTGCGATAGTGGCGGAGGCTCGGAATGTCGGTCGCGAGCACCTCCCGGGCGACCTCACGCACGTCGGCCTCCAGGCAGCCGCCGCTCACGCTGCCCAAAGTGCCACCCGATTCTTCGATCAGGAGCTTGGCCCCGGGCCGCCGGTAGGCGGAGCCGGAGATGTGGACCACCGTGGCGATCGCGGCCCTCTTCCCGATCACCTGAAGCTCGGAGATCCGAGCGACGATCTCACCGGTTTCCTGCCAATGGTTCATGCCGGCCCCCTTGGTCCGCGACCGGAAACGAAAATCTCACCCGGTCTCATGGACCGGAAGGCCGGAGATTGCCGAAATTTCACGCGGCGCCCTGCGCCATACTATGGTACACTCACTAATAAGCCCTAATTAGTCTCAGCGCTATGGCGCGATGAAGCGCCCTGACCTGTCAAGAGAATATGACTTGGTTCGATCCGCCACCTGGAGCGAGGAGAATTGGCCAATGCACAAAGCCGGCTTAGCATTCAGTATCCTCCTGTTGGCGGGACTGGGGGCTGCGAAAGGGCAGGTGCTCCCCAACCCCCTACCCGAGGACAATCCCCACGCCAAGGCAGTGGCCGATGAGCAATATCCGTCCGCCCGGGTCTGCGGCGAGTGTCACCCCAACCAGTTCAAGCAGTGGAGCAACTCGTCCCACGCCTACGCGAACTTATCGCCGATGTTCAATAAGTTCGAGCAGAAAATCAACGATCTGGCGCAAGGCACCATCAACTCGTTCTGCGTCCGCTGCCACGCGAGCGTCGGCACGGCCCTGGCCGAGCGGCGCGACATCGCCTGGTGGAACCGCAGCAGCGCGGCGCGCGAAGGCATCACCTGCGTCACCTGCCACCGGGTCGGCGAGGCGTACGGCAAGACCAACGCCGCGCGGCGGATCACGCCGGGCAACATCAACGAGCCCGTGTTCGGCCCGTTCGACAGCCGCGGCGTCCTGCGGGCGATCGAAAATACGCGGGAGTTCCAGATCCAGGTGAATCCCGTCGAAACCGACAAGCCCGGCTGGCTCAAGATTCACCAACAGGCCATCCAATCCGACCTGATCGTGAAGTCGGAGTTCTGTGCCACCTGTCACCAGGTGCAAGTCCATCCCGGCATCAAGCTCGAAACCGTCTGGGAAGAGTACCGGGCCTCTCCCGCCGCCAAGGACGGCATCACCTGCCAGCAGTGCCACATGAGCAAAAATCCGGGGCTGCCCGTCGGTTACGACAAGGGCTGGGCCGCGATCGTCAACGGCCGGTTCGTCAACGAGAACCGAGATCTCACCGATCACACTTTCGTCGGCCCGGGCTACCCGATCAGCCATCCCGGCCTCTTCCCTTTCAGTCCGGTGGAGTCCGATTACACCCCCGAGCAGTGGCTGACATTCGACTACCGGGACAAGTGGGGGAGCGACGAATTCGAGGCCAAGGTCGCCGCAGCGCCCCGTTCCTACACCTTCCCGCCGGAGTGGCGGAAGCTCGACGACCGCAAGGCGGCCTGGCAGACGGTGGAGGCCAATTTCGACCGGTGGGAAGAGCGAAAGCAGATGCGCATCAAGCTCCTGGAGAACGGCTCCCGCCTCGATGGCCCGTTCTTCGACGGCAGTCCCCAAGCCGGCAAGCCCTTCTCGTTCCGGTACAAGCTGACCAATCTCAACCGGGGGCACAACCTCCCCTCCGGCTCTCTCGGGGCGCAACCCGAATTGTGGCTCGACGTCTCGCTGATCGATCCCGACGGCAGTAGGGTCTGGGAATCGGGTTACGTCGACAGCAACGGCGACGTCGCCGATTTCCAGTCCGCGGACGTCCAGGCGGGCAAGATCGCCCTCGACCACCAGCTCTTCAGCATGCAGGCCAAGTTCATCACCACCAACCTCAAGGGGACCGATCGGGAGATGTATCTGCCGATCAACCTGGACTTCGACCAGCTGCCGTTCATCCGGCCCGGGGGCGCGCCGACCTCGATACTCAATCATCCCCCGTTCGCGCGGATGGAAAAGCGCAGCATCCCGCCTCTCGCCACCCGGGTCGCCAAATACACAGTTCCGGGAAGGCTGTTAGCGAAAGTCGGCACCTATCGTCTTGCCGTGCGCCTGCGGGGCCGAACCGAGCCCATGTACTTCATGGCGTTCGTCGACGCCACGAGGGACATGAAGCGGGCCGAGAACGAATGGGTCACCGACACACATGCCTACGCCGTCGAATTCGTGGTCCGCTGAGAGAGGGCGAACATGAACGGAAAAGCGTGGACTGCCAACTCCCTCCTCACCAGACTTCTCTCCGGATTTATCGTCGGACTGCTCCTGCTCGTCCTCGGCGTCCCGCGAGCCTTCGCCGAAGACGCCGCTCCGGCCCCTTCGGCCGATGCACTTCAATCCGACGCCCCCCAAGCCGACACCGCGGGCGATTCTCCGGCCGGCGCCCCCCAACCCGGCGTCGATAGGAGAGGGGACCACGAGATGTCTCCAGAGGCCAAAATCCTCGGTCCTCTCAACGATCTCGACGTGCCGGCCGGGGGCTGGTTCATTCCCGACGCCCTCTACGAGGGACCCTACGACGCCCAGGCCCAGCTGGACATTTACGACAAGAAGCACATGAACCCCACGGCCAATCCGCCCGTCGAGTTGGGACGTCGCCTCTACGACCGGGGAGCCTACGAGCCCCGCCCCATCTGGTTCGGGGCGAAAAACCCGATCAACGCCCACTTGATGGCGTATGGCGACCTGCGGGTCGCCGCCGCCGCGTACGACAACGGCAAGCCTGGCGCAAACGGCAAGACCGACCAATCGGTGGTCGCCAGCCGTCTCAACCTCGACATGGACTTCGCCCTCACCGCCACCGAGCGGATTCACGCCTTCGCGCGCCCGCTCGATAAAAACGGCTCGTTTACCCGCTACCAGTTCCGCGGAGGGGCGAAGGACAACGAGTCCGTCGAGCAACTCGACTTCAATCTCGACACCCTCTACTTTGAAGGCGACCTCGGCGCCATGCTGCAAGGTTGGACCGGCAAGACCAACAAGATCGATCTGCCGATCGCCTTCGGTCGGGTTCCACTGTTCACCCAGAACGGCATCTGGCTCGATGACGCCTTCGACGGCGCGGCCCTGAGCATCACGGCGAAGAACAGCCCGTCGCTCGATATCAGCAACTTCGACCTCACCTTGTTCGCCGGTTTCAACCAGGTGACGACCGCCGCCGTTCCCGGTAGCAACGACCACGCCAAAGTGTTCGGCCTCGCGGGATTCGCCGACGTCCGGAGAGGATATTTCGAGCTCGGCTACGGCTACGTCGACGCTGACTACAAGGAATTCAGCTACCACAACGTCTCCGCCGCGTTTACCAAGCGGTACCGCGGACGGATCAACAACAGCGTCCGGCTGATCGGTAACTTCGGCCAGGACGCAACGACCAAGACGGCCGACGGGGTGCTGGTTCTGGTCGAAAATTCGCTGATCCCGCGGCGGTCGTTGAATGGCGTTCCGGGTGCGGTCAATCTCGTTCCCTACTTCAACTTCTTCGCCGGCTTTGATTCGCCGCAGCCGCTCGCGCGGGCAGCCGATTCCGGCGGCGTACTCAAAAACACCGGCATCAACTTCGAGTCCGACGGCCTGACCGGTTACCCGACGCTCGACGCTAGCGCGAAGGACTCCTACGGCGGGGCTTTCGGCGTGGAGTATCTGTTCGACCTCCACCGCCAGATCGTCTTCGAAGGGTCGGTGGTCGAACGGATGAGCGACAACCCGTTGGGGACCCAGTACGCCTTTGGAGCCCGCTATCAACGTCCGCTCAACAACGCCTGGATCCTGCGCCTCGATGCCATGCATGGCTGGCGGGAAGGGCAGAAAAACGTCTACGGAGCGCGGCTGGAGATTCGACGCAAATTGTGATCTAGCCTCGAAGCGATCAGAGAAGGAGGTTCTCGATGTCCATCATTCAGCTCCACGTCAATGGCAAGCGGTACTCCGTCGACGTGGACGGCGACATGCCCTTGCTATGGGCTCTGCGCGACGTCCTGGGGCTCAAGGGCACCAAATTCGGTTGCGGCATCGCGCAATGCGGCGCCTGCACCGTCCATCTCGACGGCCGGGCCGTGCGCTCCTGCGCCGTCGACGTAGGAGTGGCCTGCCTCTCCAAGATCACCACGATCGAGGGCCTGTCACTCGACGGCAGCCACCCGTGCCAGAAGGCGTGGGTGGAACTCGGCGTACCGCAGTGCGGTTATTGCCAGCCGGGGCAAATCATGTCCGCCGCGGCGCTCCTGGCCGAGCACAAGAAAGCGAACACCAAAGTCACTGACGACGACATCGACAACGCGATGAGCGGCAACATCTGTCGCTGCGGCACCTATCCTCGGATCCGGAAAGCGATTCAAGAACTCGCCGAGGAGGGTGCGTCATGAGCGGCATCGTCCGTGTCAGCCGCCGGGATTTCCTCCGTTACACCGGTGTCGGCGCCGGAGCTTTGGTGTTCGGTGCCAACGTCTCTTCGGCGGGGTCGCTCTTTCTGGCGGTCGCCAAGACGGTCGGCAAGGTCTACCGTCACCGATTCCCCCTCAACAATTTCGTCTCGATTCAGCTCGACGGAACGGTCGTCATCGTGTCCCACCGCTCGGAGATGGGCCAGGGCATCCGTTCGAGCCTGGCGGCCGTGCTGGCCGACGAGCTGGGGGCCGATTGGAGTCGAGTCCGGGTCGAGCAGGCCGACGCCGACGCCTCCAAGTTCGCGGTACAGAACCCTTTCGCGGTCCCAGGTTCGACCCCCGTCACGACCCTCGACGCGACGCCGCCGTTCCTGATTCCGGAGGAGGGCGCCCAGTTCACCGACAGCTCCCGCAGCATGGCCGCCTACTTCCTGCCTATGCGGCTCTTCGGTGCCGGCATCCGCCTCGTGCTGATCCGCGCCGCGGCGAAAAAGCTCGGCGGCGATGTCGGCGACTACGAAACGAAAGAGCACAAGGTGCGAAACAAAGTCAGCGGTCGCACCCTCGACTTCGTCGATTTGCTGCTCCTGGCCAAAAAGGTGCCGTTGCCGACCTACCAAGAATCCCTCGCCGCGCTCAAACAGCCCAAGGAGTGGAACTTCATCGGCAAGAAGATGCCGTTCGTCGATGCCCCCGACATGGTCCGCGGCAAGGCGGTCTACGGCGCCGACGTCGATCTACCCGGCATGCTGACCGCGATGATCGAGCGCTGTCCGGTGGCCAACGGCGAGGTGAAGAGTTTCGACGACACCGCGGCGCGCAAGGTGCCTGGCGTCGTGGACGTTGTCCTCGTCCGCCTGCCGATGACCGTGCCGGCGGGAGGGGTGGGCGCTGGATTTCTGCCGCATGCAGGGGTCGCCGTGGTGGCGAAGAATAGCTGGGCAGCATTGCAAGGGCGCCGGAAGCTCAAGGTCGAGTGGGACCTCGGACCGAACGTCGCCTATGACTCGAATACCTTTCGCGAGAAGCTCGAACAAGCGACCTCCCAACCGGGCAAGACCGTGCGACACCGGGGGAGCGAAGACGAGGTCGACGCGGCCTTCGCGTTGCCGAACCGCGTCGTGGAGGCGAGCTACTACGTTCCTCACCTCGCGCAAGCGCCGATGGAACCCCCCGTGGCCATCGCTCTCTATAAAGGCGGGCGCTGGGAGATCTGGGCTCCCTCCCAGGGTCCCCAGATCTTGCAGCAGTACGTAGGCCTGGCGATGCTGCACCCCAATCCGTTGGAATGGCTGGCTTGGGGAGAACCCGACGTTTTCGATCTTCCGGCCTACGAGTTTGTCGACAACCGTAGCTTCAGAGAAGGGCTCCGAAGAGCGCTCGGTTGGGATGAGGCCGCGGAGCTCAAGTTTAGAAGAGACCTCAAAAAGGAGATCGAAGAAAAGGTCAAGGTCCATGTGACGCTGCTCGGTGGCGGCTTCGGGCGGAAGTCGAAACCCGACTACGCGATCGAAGCGGCCTTCCTCGCCAAGAAGTTCCCCGGCGTACCGATCCGGGTCCAGTGGACTCGCGAGGACGACATCCAGTTCAGCTATTTCCAAGCGTGCAGCCTGCAATATCTAAAGGCGGCTCTCGACCTTGATGGGCATGCGACAGCCTGGCTGCAGCGGAGCGCCTTTCCCTCGTTCTTCGCGACACTTTTTCCGCCCCCGGACCCCCGTCTGCCCGAAGCCGTCCGGGAGCTCTTCACGCAAGCGCGTGCCCTCACTCACAATGGCGGGGAGTACCCCTATCTCTCGGCCATCGAACGTGGGCAGGGTCTCGAAGACATGCCTTTCGACGTGCCCCACCTGCGCCTCGAGAACTGCCCGGCCGATTCCCACATCCGTTGCGGCTGGATGCGCTCGGTCAGCAACATCTACCACGCCTTCGCCATCGGCTCCTTCGCGGACGAATTGGCGATCGCCGCCGGACGCGATTCCAAGGACTATCTGCTCGATTTGATCGGCGAAGGAAAGGTTCTCGACCTCAAAGCCGAGGGCGTCGAGCACTTCGACAACAACGGTTTTCCCGTGGTGCCTCGTGGAGAACCGGTCAAGGTGATGTCAAGTTACCCGCCCGACACCCGACGGCTCCGTGCCGTGGTGGAAAGGGCGGCGCAGGAGGCGGGCTGGGATGAGAAGGTCAAGAGGTACAAGGACACCGGCCGCGGCCTGGGCATCGCCGCCCACCGGAGCTTCTTGAGCTACGTCGCCATGGTGATCGACGTCTCGGTCAACGACATGAACGAGCTGACCATCCACGAGGTCCACGCCGCGATCGACTGCGGCGTCGCCGTCAACCCGGATCGGATCGTCGCGCAGATGGAGGGGGGCATCGTCTATGGCCTGAGCCTCGCCTTGCACGGGGAGATCACGGTCAAGGATGGGGCGGTCGAGCAGCACAACTTCGACGACTACCCGGTCCTGCGCCTCTACCAGACGCCGAAGATCAACATCCACATCATCCTGCACGATCTCGAAAAGCTGCCGCCGGACGATCCTCGAACGCAGCCGACGGGCGTCGGCGAGCCCCCGGTCCCCCCGGTCGCCCCCGCACTGGCCAACGCGATCGTCGCCGCGGGCGGGCCGCGCATTCGCGAGCTGCCGATGTGGGAGAGCTGGGAGACGAACACGGGCGAGTTGCCCAAAGTGAAAGTGCTCTGAATTTCAAAGAGCCCTCTTCCGAAAGCGGGAGAGGGCTCTTGGGTTCCTCCCAAAGGGAGGCCGAAAAAGCCTTGGCTCAGCCCTTCTCCCCCTTCACCGGCAGCTCGGACTTCGGGTCGTTGGCGTCCGTCCGCCAGCGGGGGTGGTGGAAGTGGATGACGAAGTCCCCGTTGTAGGAGGCCACCGCGCAGTCGAAGGTGATCTTGCCGATCCGCCGCCAGTTCTCGAAAGTCACCCTACGGTAGGCGTCGGTGAAGCCGCCGAACTTCGCCTGATCGGTCACTTCGATATGGAAAACCAACTTGCGCTTCGGCGCCGGATCGCCCGGGTCGTAGATCTGCGCCATCACCTCGTCGCGGAAATCGAGCCGCTCGCCGGGGATCCGCGGCTGTTCATCGGCGACCAAGAGGCGGATGTAGAGCGGTGAGAGGGTGGGCTCGGCGGGGCTCTTGCCCAGCTCAGCGATTTCGTAGAGTTGGCGCACGGAGCTTTCTTTGTTCACCTTGCCGAACAGCAGGCCGGTGATCAGGATGATCGGCAATCCACCGCCGCGGCGCAGCGCAGTCACGTCGGGCGCGTTTCTCAGCTCGGCGTCGTTGATGTGGGTGGAGAAATCGCCGCCGATGTCCTGTTGTGTGATCAAACCGGCGGTGGGCAGCGGCGCGGCATGCTCCGGGTCGGCGGTGGGATAGAGGCGCGCCACCAGCGAGAGCGAGCGGCCCGAGCCGCGCCGGGTTTCGGTGCAGCAGGTGGAATAGCGCGCCGCGAGGAGCGCCCGGCTCCCCTCGCGAAAGTAGCCGGAATAGGGGGTGGCTTCGGTGATCTCCCACTCGCCGAACAGGATGATCCCATTGGTGTGCAGCAGGCGCCGGTAGCCTTTGTCGTCGGGTCCCCAGCGCAGATCGTTCCGGGTCGAGACCGTGCGCACGGCCGCCTGGCGGAAGGTATACGGCCGCCCCCCGGGAAGGATGCCGCGCAAGACCCCGCCGAGAGCCACCTTGTGGACCGGCAAAGCCGGCACTCCGGCGGCCCCCCAAATCTTCTGATAGGGGTTGGAGAAGGCCGCTTCGTGTACCTCCGAAAAGCGGGACCCACGGAACGCGAGATCCTCTGCGGTGAGCCCTTCCTCGCCGTAAAAGGTGACCATGGCTTCGCTCCTTTAGCCGCTGGTTGGCTGCGGCGCCGACGGCGCGATCGCCGCGAAAAGGGACGGCAGGTCCGGGAATGGCCCGGCACCGCCAAGCTGGTGTACCAGGTGATAACCGAGCGCGCGGTAACTCTCGAACTGGGCCTCGGTAAACCACTGGTCCGAGGTCGGTTCATTCGGAAAGGTCGGAGAAGAGCGCGAATAGCCGAGGACATCCGGAGGCAGCGGCGCCCCTTCGGCGCGTAAGGTCGGCTTGACGTAGAGCAGCCAGCCGGGCTCAGCCGTCGGGCCATCGACGCATTCGTAGTGGATCTTGCCCAGGGCGTAGAAGAGCCCCGAGCCGTCCGCGTTGCGCGACAGGATGCGGATCTCGTCCGAGAAATCGATCGGAATACCGAAGTCGGTCCGCACCTTGCGCACCAAAGAACCGAGTTCTTCGAAGTTGTAGTCCTGGTCCTGCCCCGCATCGCTCGCCACGATGAAACGGCAGCGGCGCAAGACCATCTCATAGACTCCCAGGTTGTCGAAATGACCGCCGTCCGAAAGGCTGACGTAGGCGTGCTTGCGGTCGGTCATCCCCAGCAGGTCGGCGAACAGCGGCTTCCAGGCGTGCCGCGGACCGGAGCGGCCGAACACCTTCGCTCCGTATTCGTTCGGATTGCCGAGCCAGCTGCCGAGACGGACGTTGAACAGCGTGAGCAAGAAGGCGATGAACGGCGAGGAGTGGTACCCGGCGCTCGGGTTCGCCGCCGCACCGGAGATGGTCATCGCGGTTCCCAGCGAGATGCCGTCGGGACCGCCGTAATCTTTCGAGCGGCGATACCCTTCCTGAAAGTTGCCGCAGTACAGAGGCGTCATGGAGAACGATTCGGCCTTCCGCTGCTGCCAGGCCAACTTGGCACTGCCCACGAGGTTCAAGGTGACGTTGATCACCGGCAGCGGAGAGGGGGTCGCACCCTTGGCGAGTTCGTGGAGCGGCAGGTTGTCCTTGGGGTCGAAACCGGTGAACGGATCGGGTTTGCGCTCGAGGTTCGAAGCGCCGAGATAGGCCCGCGTGAGGCGGTTGCGATAGAGCCCCTGGGCCGAGAAGCGGTTGACGTTGACCACCCAGCCGAGCAGCCAGGAGAGGGCGGCGAAGCCGAAGGGGACGAGGAGGAAGACCAAGAAGACCTCGAGCAGCGTCCCAGCTTCCTGGAGCCTGGCCTCGGGCGCGGGCTCCCACAGTTTGGCGAGGTTTTCGAGCCTGAGGCCAAGGGTGCCCCAAAGCAACTTTCCAGCCGCGAAGACGTTGAACCGCGCGAGCAGGACGACGAGGAAGGCCGCGGTGAGCGGCGCGGCCAGCCGGAGCGCCAACTCTTTCCCCGGCGACGGTGGCTCCTTCGCGGTTTCCGTCGGCCGCCCTCCCGTCTTGCGGCTGGCGCCCATGAATATGGTGACCAGGGTCGAAACGAGCCCCGTACTGCCTAAGCTCGCGAGACTGGCCCCGCTCACATCAAGGAACCCCCCGAAAACGACCAGTGCGCTGACCCCCATCCACCCGATGGCCAACAGCAGGACCCACCCCGAGAGGCGAGCCCACCACTCCCTGTCGGCGTACCCGATTTCGCTGTGCGGCGTCTCACCCGGCTGGGCCGGTTGGTCGGCCTCCCCGAGGCTCGCGAAGGCGACGAAGAGAGAGCGCGCCAAAAGGTAGAGTCCGAGCAGGATGGGGACTGCCAAGACGACGAAGAAGCCGGGCTTCTGCCGCAGCCAGGGCAGCCAGGAGAGAGTAATGCCCTGCAAGATGATCGCGGCGACGACTCCTGAAATGACCAGGCCGAGCAGGTCGGAGGAGGCGGGTTCCCTGACCTCCTGGCGGCCGGCCGTCAGACGGCCGAGAACCCAGCCGAGGAGCGGGATACCCACGCACCAAAAAAGGCAAAAGAGAAAGAGGGGCTCCGGCTCGACGGGCGGCGACCACAGGCCGACGAGAGCGAGGAAGAGGCTCGACAGCCAGAGCGGGGCGACCCCGAAGAGGACGATCCGGCGCTCGTCCGGCGGCACCCGACGCTGGTTGCGGAAGTGGTAAATCATGGTGCCCGAAAACAGGGCGGATGCCGCGGCGGCCCACAGCCCCCACTGCGCCCATTCCACCGACTCGGTCGCTCCGCTGGCCACGATGAGACCGACCTGCGGAATGCTGATCACGGCCGCCAGGGCGGGGAGCAAGACCAACCAGTTGAGCAGCAGGTTCCGCACGATCAGCGCCCCGGCGGTCCAGGTGTCGGCGGAAAACAGGCCGACCCGAGGGGTGAGATAGTTGCTGTACTCGCGCAAATGGGTGAGCGACGGCGCCTCCGGGCAGAGCGGATCGAACCCTTTGCGCTCCGCCGGATCGACCAGCTCCTTCTGCACCTCTTCGATCGGCCGACGGTACAGCCAGGCCTTGAGCCAGCCGGCGATGTAACCGCCTCCCGAGACGCTGGAAAGATAGTCGAAGCGCGAGAGGAGCCCCATCTTCGCGAAGGCCTGGATGACCCCCAGGTTGAAGGTCGCGCTGCGAATGCCGCCACCGGAAAAGCAGAGGGCGCTCAGACCCTTCTCGCGCGTCCAACCGCCGATGCGATGGAAGAGATCCTTGAGCTCTGGAGTCGCTTCCTCGGGTTCCCGGCGCTTCAGGTGCAGCAGCTCGTCCCAGAGGACCTGGACGAAGTGGATCGGACCTTGCGGACCTTCCGGTGCGGGCTTCGACACGATGACTCCTCCTTTTCGCGGCAGCCTTTGAGCTTCAGAGATTCATGGGGCCGCGCAGGCGTCGGCGAGGATCACGTCGCTCGCCTTCTCGGCGATCATGTAGACCGCCGACACGATGAACAGGCCCGGGATGCGCGGGAAGACCGAGGCGTCGACCACCCGCAAGCCCTTCGTACCGCGGACGCGGAATTTGCTGTCGAGAACCGCCATCGGATCGTCGTCCGCACCGATCTTGCAGGTGCAGGAGGCGTGGTGCCCCCAGGCCTGGTCGCGCACGTATTGTTTGAGGTCTTCTCGTCTGTGGAGCGTTTCGCCCGGCAGCACTTCTTTCTCGACCAGGCATTGATACGTCTTGGTGATGCCGAGGATGAATTCCAGCCCGTCCACCACCGCTTCTAGATCGGCACCGGTGGTATCGGTCCCTTCCTCGAAATAGTGGAAGTTGATCTCCGGCGTTTCGAGCGGGTTTTTTGAGCGGATCGCGACACAGCCGCCGGTATTGTTGGTATGACCCTTGAGCACGGTCCAGGAGAAGTAGTCGCGCGCCTCCTGGATGACTTTCGAGTATCCGAGGAAATAGCCGTAGAAATGGGTCACCAGGCCGAACAGGAAGAGATCGGGGTCGACTTTGTCGGGAGAGGAGCGGCGGATGAAGGCCATCGCGGCGCCGTTGGTGGTGTAAACGCCACGGCCCTCCTGCCACTCTTTCAATTGCGGATCGGGCTCCTCACCCGGCTCCGGCGGCTTCAGGGTCGCGCGCTCGAACGAGGAGAACCGCTTCTTCATCCGCAGGACGACCGAGATCTCGTAGCGGTCCTGGAGATTGGCGCCGACCCCGGGGAGATCTAAGACGGCCGGGATCTCCTTTTGTTTGAGCAGCTCGGCCGGGCCGACGCCGGAGAGCTGCAGGAGCTGCGGCGTATTGAAGGCGCCGCCAGCCAGGATCACCTCGCGCCGAGCACCAACCTGCCGCGTTGTCGCCTGCGCCTCGGGTTGGTGCATCGCGTCGGCACTGTAGAGATGCTCCCCTTCCAGGTACTCGACACCGGTCGCCCGCTTGTCGCTGTCGAACACCACGCGGGTGACAAGGCAGCCGGTGCGCAGGGTCAGTCGATCCGGATGCTGCTTTTGGACATCCAGCAGTCGCTCCCGGCTTCCCGTCCGCCGGCCCTTGGCGCGTGACAGAGGGACCTGCCGGAACCCCTCCGAGCGCCCCGTCACCGACCGCCAGCTGTTCGGATCGCCGAACGTACACAGCCAGAAGACGACGTGCTTGATCACCTGCCCGAGACCGGCGCCCGAACTGAACAGGCTTCTCACCACCGACCCCTCGACCACCCAGCTCAGAATCTTGTCGGCCAACAAGAGTTTGATGTCCGCCTCCTCGGTGCACAGCCAGCCGGAGAAGCCGTGGCGGCTCGGGTTCCAACCGAAGTGGCGATGGAAAAAGCGTACGATCGGTCGGTATTGACAGTTCTCCAGCCGCTCGTAGTAACGCCGCATCGACTCGGCGCTCCACGAGGAATCGCCGGTCAGCTCGGCGATCCCGTCCCAGTCGCTGTTGTGCGGGTAGACGAGAATCATCGCGTTGTGCGCCGTGCAGCCGCCGAGTGTGCCGGCGCGGGGATAAAAGATCCCCTTCTTTTCGTGCTCGTACTTGGTGTCTTTCCTCTGCTGTGCCTCGTCGGCGTAGTGACGGACGAAGAACTGCCAGGACATTCCCGGCTCTTCCGAGGCGTTCGGGTGGAAGGCCGGAACCTGGTAGTTGTAAGCCTCTTGCGAGCCTTCGCTCGGCGGACCGCCCCCGGCCTCCAGCACCAACACGCGGTGCCCGGCGAGAGCGAGATTAGCGGCCAGGGGGCCGCCGCCGGCCCCCGACCCCACGACGATGTAGTCGAACTCCTCGTCCATGCCGATCTCCCCCTCGCCCCTAAACCTCCTCGCCCCTAGAGCGTCTTCAAAAACTCGATCAGCGCCCGCTTGTCGTCATCCGACAGAGCCGGTTCTCCCGGCACCTTGCCGGTACCGAAATAGTGGCCGCGGTTGACCTCGAAGTCCGGACACTTGCTGAACTTGAGCATCGGCTCGACCAGGTTGGCGAAGGCCTTTCGCGCCTGCTCGTCGGTGGCGCCCTTGGGCAGGCTCTTCAGATCGTGTTTGATGCGCACCAGGAGATCTAGGATCGCTACGTCTCGCTTAACCCGCTCCGCGGCATTCTGGGGCTCGCCCAAGAGGTCGAGATTGGTGAGCAGGTTGACCGGTGTGCCGTCCGGGATCGGTCCGATCTCGATGCCGTCCTTGCCGATCACCGCCGGGGCGATCGCCCCGACCGCGCCGCGCAGCTTCCTGAGCCGCTCGGGGACGAAGCCGGAAGGAACCCGCAGATAGCTGCTGCCCTCCGTGCGGTCGATGACGCCGAACACCCTATCGCCGAACACCTTGTCCTTGTCGCGCTTCTCGGGCCAGAGCATCTGTTCGATCGAGGCGTTGAACGAGCGCATGCGCCCCTCGACCGAGGGCTCGGGGTCGAACGGCCCGACCGTGTTGTTGAGCAGGAAGGGCGCGGTAGACCAGAGGCTGATCAGCGAAGCGGGACGGGTGTAACCGCGGCCGCCCGCCGGCATCTTGAACTGGCGCTCCTCGCCGGTGTATGGATGATGCACGGTGATCGTGCCGACCGACGGCAGATCCTTGTAGGACCGCGAGGAGAAGTTGTCCCAGATGTTCCCCTCGATGGCGTTGGTGGCCAGCGGGCTGCAGGCGTTGGTCTGTAACAGCGTCACCGGCACCCGCAGCTCGGTCGACAGGAAGTTCTGGTCGAGGAAGTCCGGCTCCATTACGATCTTCCTCATCGCGGCCTTGAACTCCTCGGTTTGGGTCCACTCCCAGTAGCGGTTCCAGCAGTCGAGGTACCCCGGGCCGGCGCAGATCCCGACATCGGCGACCGGTGCCCCCTCCGGCAGCTTGCTCGAATGGCAGCGCGCGCAAGTTTCGGCGAAGACGACCTTGCCGCGATCGAGCACCTTGGCGTCCGTGCTCAGGTAGGCCGCTCCTCCCGGCGCGTCCTTCAGCAGGTGCGGCGCCGTGCTCTTCAAGAAGAAGAGGGCGAGATCCGGCGTCTGCTGCTCGGTCGCCAGCCAATAGCTCGAATTCTTCCGCATCACCGCGATCTCGATCGGCGTGATCGGCTTGCCGCCGATCAAGGGCTTGAAGTGCAGCAGCCATTCCTCGCTGAACAGGCCGATGTTCAAGAACACCCTGTTCAAGGCGCCGAGTGCGCCGACCGAGTCGGAACCGTCCTTCAGCACCCGGGGGGTGAACACGGTGTCCGGCGCCTGGAACGACGCGCTGAGCGCTGTGGTCTGCGGGAATTCGTGGAACTGCCGGTTGTTCAAGCCGCCGCCGGCCAGCGTCTCCTTACCCTGGTGCTGGGCGTTGGCCAGCCGCCAAGCCACGCCGTAGACGGCGTTCATGGTGCGCGGGTTGTTGATGTTGTCGGTGGAAACCAGCGAGGTATCGAGGGCGCCGGGCCGCGAGGTGCGGAAGAGCTGGTAGGCGAAGCTCGAATCCCGGTCGGTCTTGTCCCAGTTGAAGATGTTGTCGATCCAAAGATACTGCGCGCCGACGTTCGAGGAGAGATCGGCCCACTGCGGATTCTCCGGATCGGCCGGCGGATGGACCGGGTTCGGCCCGACGTGACAGAAGCCGCACGACATGCCGACCCGGTAGGGCTTCACCAGATCCTTGCGCAGGAAATACTTTGAGTCGCTGTAGTACTCCTCGGGCTTCCACGCCGCCTTCGCCTTCTCGTCGAAGGCCGGATTGGGGAAGAGCCGGAGCCCGACGATCCCGGTCGGCTCGCCGTAGTACGAGCCCACCGGCACGGTATCGCCGCGCGCCCCGAGCTTCACTCCGGCGTATTTGGCCTCGTTCTCGAACGGATCCGGAGGACAGTCGGGACGCCGCTGATCGAGCCAGAGGCCGTGATGTTCGGGATCGGGTCCCTTCGCCTCCTCGAAGCAGGGCTCGTTGACCAGACCCAGATAGTGCCAACGGTTGGAGCGGCCGTAGCCCAGCTCGGGTTTGGACGAGATCGTCTTCAGCAGGTCGAGCGTGCCGACGCTGTCGCCCGAGATCGTGTCCCAGAAGCGATCGTTGCCGCCGGTCCAGACGATCCAGTTGTTGCGCCCCTTGACCTCGGCCGGGGTCAAGGGCACGCCGCCGTCCATGTCGTGGAAATAATCTTCGTCAGCCGCCGGGAAGGTCTCCGCCGTGCGGTGGGCCTGCATCGCTTCGTCTTGGACCGGCCCCTTTTTGGGGCAGCCCCAGAAGGGCAACAGAACCAGAGTGAAGGCAAGGACTACGAAAATCGAACGCCGATTGAACATGGCATTGCTCCTCGGTGCGGAGCCAGGCCCACGAACCAACTCACCCGCGAACGGATTTGAGCGTGGCTACGGCTCCTCTGTTCAGTGATTCTCCCAGGATATTACGCAAAAGCTGCGTTCGCAGTCAAGCCCTGTCGAAATTTAGCTCGCGGATCTAGGGCCGCGCGAAGTCGACGGAAAATGTGCTACGCTACGACTTAGGAACTATTGATCAACAAAAATCACTGACGCTCCAGCCAGCCCGCCAGAGAGGAAGGCCAATGCTTTATCCACGCCATCTTGTTTTCTTCGTGCTCATTGCCGTGGCTTCGGCTGCTAATGCTCAGCCCCCTCCCGGCCCCGAGGAAGATCCACCGACCTACGATCCCTATCCCGGCGAGCCCCAAGAAGACCCCGGCTCGTCGCTCGATCCGACGTTCCTCGAATACACGTCGCAGCTCGGCGAGCCGCAGGAATCCTACGACGGCGACCCCTCGCTGCTCGACGATCCCAACAATTACCCCCCCGAGATGGTCGGCACCGGGCCCTCGTTCGGCCTCTTCACCGTCGAAGACGCTGCCGCACAGGTTCCCGACTGCAAGACCTTCCAGCGCACCGGCCGGTCGGTCACCCCGATCGGCCTCTCGGCATCGAACCCTCGCTACCTCTCGTTCCGCGGCAAGTCGAACGTCTACGTCGGCTGGTCCGCGGACGCGGCCTGCCATCACAAGCTCAACAACCCGGACTTCTGCCACGCCGCGATCGACGCCAACCCCGCGGCGACACCACCCCAGGCGGCGGTGCCCGCCAACTACTCCGAATTGCTCACCAAGTTGCGCGGCCCCGTTGCATCTACCGCCCCTCCGCAGCTACGCAAGCTGCGCCTCTGGGTCAGCTTGGCGGGGGATACGAATCCCGCGAACGTGCCATTTCAGACGGTAGGCGACCCGGCGACCGCAACCGGCTATTGGCGGCTCGACGGAGGCGCCGATGGACAGGGCTACAACCATGACTATTTCGACCGCCTGCGCACCGTGGTCAACAAAGCGCGGCAGCTCGACCTGGTCGTCGAGATCACCTTCTTCGCGCCGTTTCAAGGCAAGCCTTTCGATGGTGGCCCCTGGTCCTTCGCGGGGGGGCATGCAAAGGCACTGAATGCCCAGGGCATGCTCGATCGAGTAGGCTTTAGCCAGAAAGAGTTTTTCGTGGTCGCCGGTCCGACGGACGACAGCGTCGCCGCGGCCCGCAATCTGCGAATGCGCGACTATCAGCGCAACGTGATCCTCTGGACGATCCGCGAACTTTGGTGCTTCGAAAACATCTGGTACGAGATCGCCAACGAGCAGGAACATCAGACGGTCGATCCGATCGCCGTCGCTGCCTGGCAGAAGACGATGATCGACCAGGTTGAAAAGGTCGAGAAAGATTACCTCAAGACGAGTACCAACCCCACCGGCTCGCTCCAGCGGCGCCACCTGATCGCGGTTCAGCCGTGGACAGCAACCGGCGCAACCCTGGCCTTTCAGGACCCGCGGATCTCGATCGTCAGCAGCCACTACACGACCGTGGTGACCGACCGGCTCGCGACACTACCGAGCGGGACGAGCCGAGCCCTGGACCTCGGAGGGATCCTTCTCTCTCGCGCTTACGCTTTCAAGATGAGAGTTCTGGGCTTCAACGAAACGAAGATCACCCCGGTCGATGGCAGCGCGGGCGACCGTAGCCACTTGAACGGCTTACTCCAGAACAACATCACCACTCCGCGCCCTGATTCGTCGAGGGCCGAGGCATGGGAATTCCTCCTCGGCCAGGGAGGTACCTACGACAACTGGAGTTACAACTCGAAAACCGGTCTCGTTTCTCCCGTGACCCAACAGATCCGCGACCAGCTCGTCAAACTTCAAGCCTATTTCGACACTTTGCCGCTCGACAAACTCACGCTGACGACACCCGAACCTCCCACCGCCTGGGTGACGAACATCTCACGCTATCCCAAGGATGGGGTGCCTTGGGAATCGAACACCAGCTCGTTCAGGTATTGGGCGGGCCTCCAAACACCAGACTGGACCAACGGCCGCCGATACGTTCTCTACAGCCACCACAGTACGCCCAGATGTCGCAAGGCCAATTCGGTCAATGGGGAACAGGACTATATCTCGACAGGATGTCCCCGCGATGCCATTACGGACCTACCGCGGTTCCTCTCCTTCGGTGGCTATGACGGCCGCATCTGGACCCAGGCCACCAAGCGCTACAAGGACTCCTTCGCAGTCAATCTCGGGGCCAGCCCCGGCAGCTTCGTCGTACTCTGGATCGACCCGGCTTCGACGCTTCAACTGAAGCAACAGAAGGTCGTCTGGAAAAAGACCGACCCAACCTGCACCGCTCCCGCGTGCATTGTTTGCAATAGCGCAGTCAACTGCACCCTCGAGTCGCCAGCCTACGACTTCGACATTCTCCTAGATGTGGCGCAACTACCCTAGACTCCCCGCGAGAGGCCGACAATGACGAACCGAAAAAGGATCCTTCTCGTTGGGGCGCTTCTTCTATCCGCCCTGCCGGCCGCCGCTCAGCCCTTCGGCCGAACCTTGACTCCCGGAGAGGTCGCCTGCGAGGAACGCCAGCTCAATCGTTTGGTCCGCCGGATCCGCATGAGCGTCGGCGGCTCCGCGTTTGATACGAACCTTTACCTCTGGCGAGGTGCGGAGAACGGCGGGATCTATCCGGGCCTTGCGAGCTTTGGCTTTCTCCGCCACGATACCTTGGGAGAAAGGATACGCACCGAGGAGCAAGTCGCCTTCGACTTGATCCTTAAGCAGGAGGAAGATTTCCTCAACCCATCGCGGCGTCTCCTACCTCAGGCGACTCTCGTTCGCCGGGATGCGGCATCGAATCTGAGCCCGGCCGACGCTCCGATTCCTTACACCTGGGTGGGTTTCGATCTGGCGCCCGTGCTCGCGGACTCCGGAGAGTTCCTTTTGCCGATCACGATCACCAGCCGCCAGGCCGCAGGCGAAGGGCAGAGCGACCGCGCGGGCAGGGGCCTTGTGACCGCGGACCTCTTGTCGGTCTGCCACCACGAGGTCACGCCGTTCGATCTGCGCGTCTTCTCGATCCTTGCCCGGACCGTACGGGCTTCGGAGTGTTGGAGCGATCCGTTCAGTTGCCCGGTTGGGCCCCTCCCCCACAAGAGCGTGATCTTCCGTGGAGAAGAACCCCTTTCCTATCGCATCAACCTTTTTACCTACTTCGCTTCCTGTGACGATGACGACAATTGCAGCTACGGCGAAGCGGATACGGCCTTCCTGTTCCACCTCGAAGTCGATTCGGCCGGGCGCCTCACGATCGGTGACGTTCAAGCCCTACCCTTTTGCACGGGTGGCCCGATTGAAGATCAAATCGGGTGCTCGCAATCTCAGAATCCGCATCTCGGTGTTTATGTACTTCCCCCTATCCGGCCGGGCGTGGATCAACAGGGCGAATCGGAGTTTCGACGAGCGGCATTCCTGAACGTAGATGATGTCGTAAGCGACTTCAACATCCTTGAAGCCGACGTGAACTGGGCCGACCTGCTGCGGGACAGCGCCTGGAACCAGGGATTCGATTGGGCGGCGGCACCGGTGAATAGCTGCTCGGCGGAGCCTTGATAAGTCGTCGGATCTTTCTTTCGGCGGCGCTCCTTCTATCCGCCCTGCCGGCCTCTACAGCCCCCGCGGCCTTGCCAAAGTCGCTGGCGGCCGAGGACTTTGCCGAGGCCAGTTACAGCCCGCGCGGCCGGAGCGCCCGTTCGAGCGCTCCCAACAGGGCGTCGACTCCTACGGCCAAGAGGGCGGCCGGGAGCGCGCCGGAGAGGATGCGGCGGTTGTCGGCGAGCTGGAGGCCGGTGATGATCGGCTCGCCCAGGCCTCCGGCTCCGACGAAAGCGGCCAGTGTCGCGGTACCGACCGTCAAGACCGCCGCGGTGCGGATTCCGGCGAGAACGATCGGCAGAGCGAGCGGCAGCCGCACCTGGCGGAGCACCTGCCCCTCGGTCATGCCGAGGGCGAGCGCCGCTTCGACCGCCCGGGGATCGGCGTCCCGCACTCCCGAGTAGGTATTGCGGACGATCGGGAACAGCGAGTAGATCCAGAGCGCCACGATCGCCGGGCGGGCTCCTATTCCGAGCCAGGGGAGCATGAAGGCGAGCAGCGCGAGCGAGGGGATCGTCTGGGTGATGCCGAGCAGGCGGATCGCCGGCTCGGCCAGGCGGCGGCGGCGTTCGAGCAGCAGACCGAACGGCACGGCGACCAAGACGCCAAGCAGCAGCGCGAGGCCCGAGAGGCCGAGGTGCTCCAGAGTCCGCCGCCAGAGGGCCGCGCGCTCTTCCACCAGATAAGCGAAAAACCCCGCCCGCTCGCGCGCTTTTCCCTCTTCCGGCGGGCGCGCTCGCGCCGCGGAGGGATCGGCCCCTAGACCGAGTTCGGCGAGAACGTCGCGGGCGACCGCCGTTTCGCTCTCTCCGTGTTCGAGCCGAAAATTGACCGCCCGCATGCGCTCCTCGTCGAACGCCCCGGCGAGCAGCCCGAGCACCGCGCCGACCTCCGGGTGTTTCTGGAGCGTCTCGCCGCGGACGAGCGCCGCCGCCTCGTACGGTGGGAAGAAATCGCGATCGTCGGTGAGCACCACGAGGCGGTGCTCGATCAGCCGGGCGTCGGTCGTATAGACATCGAGCGCGTCGATCTCGCGTCTGCCCGCCGCCTGGTATTTGATCGCGTGTTCGAGCGAGCGGACCGAGCCGAAGTGCAGGCCGTAGGTCTTCTCAAGCCCCGGCAGCCCATCGTCGCGGCCGACGAATTCTTGGCCGAACCCCGCCTTCAATCGCGGCGCGATCTTCGCGAGATCCGAGAGGGTGTGCATCCCCTCGCGTTCGGCCAACTCTTTGGGCACCGCGATCTCGAACGAGTTTTCAAAGCCGAGCGGTACCAACCAATGGAGGTCGAAACGATCGAGAAACTCGGCGCGAACCCGAACGAGCGCCGCCGCCCGGCCACCGGTCGAGGTTTCGCCCAGGATCGAGACCAAGCCGGTCCCGGTGTATTCAGGGTAGACGTCGATCGCCCCGGTGCGCAGCGCCTCGAAGCAGATCTGCGTACCGGCCATCCCCAACCGCCGCTCGACGCGAAGCCCCGTCCGCGCCTCGATCAGCTGGGCGAACACCTCGCCGAGCAGGCGGCTCTCCTCGAAGTTCTTGGAGCCGACGATGATCGAGTCCCGCGCGGCGAGGGGAAAAGCGGCGAACAGACCCAGCAACAGCCAGGCGAAGACGTAGGGGGGCAGCGTGCCTGCCCCCGGGCGGAGGCAAGCTGCCCCCCTACGAAATTCTCTCTCGGCGGCTCTACTCATGACTCATGCGCGCTCCGCCGCGAGAGCGCGAGATCGAGCAGCGCCTCGACGTACGGGTCGGCCGGCCGCCGCTCCAGCTCCTCGGGCGTGCCGATCTGGAGCAACCGCCCGGCGCGCAGCACCCCCGTCCGGACCGCGAGCCGGAACGCCTCGCCGAGATCATGGGTGACCAGAACGGCGGCTTTGCCTAGCGCCGCGGTCCATGCGGAGAATTGCAGGTGCAACTCGCGCCGGGTGAGCGCATCGAGCGCGCCGAACGGCTCGTCGAGCAGCACGATCGGCGGATCGGCGGCGAGCGCCCGGGCAAACGCCACCCTCTGGCGCTGGCCGCCGGACAGCTCGCTCGGATAGCGACCGGGATAGGCCGAATCGGAGAGGCCCACCAGCTCGAGCAGCTCGCGGGCGCGCTCGCGCCGCCGGGGCGCTTCCCACCCGAGCAACCGGGGAACCGTCTCGATGTTTTTCTCGACCGTCCAGTGCGGCAAGAGGCCGCCGTCCTGCGGCACATAGCCGAGCCGCCGCCGGAGCGCCACGGGGTCTACTCCCGCAATGTCCTCGCCGGCCACCAAGACCTTGCCGGAGGTCGGTTCCAGCCGCCGGTTGAACAGGCGCAGCAGCGTCGTCTTGCCCGAGCCGCTCTCGCCCACCAGGGCTACCGTCTCCCCCGCCGCCACTTCGAACGACACCCCGTCGAGCGCCCGGGTACCCTCGGGGTAGACCTTGACCACGTTCTCAACAGCCAGCGCGGGGGGCATTGGAGTCGAGCTTCTCATAGACCCGCTATAATCGGGCTCCCGTTCAAGTTTCGACGGGATTTTCGAGCCGCCACCGTCCCCTGTTCCTTTGTCCGGCGCCCCACGGTTCGAGGGAGCGCCGTTTCGTGGTCTCGCACCGGAGAACCCCATGCCTACGAAAGCTCGCGTCGCCATCCTCGAGACGAAGCCGGACACGGTCCTCGAAGACGTCGGACGCACGATGGAATTGGCCGAGGTGAAGAAGTACCTCGATCCCAAGGCCACGACGATCCTCAAGGACAACATCTCCTGGCACTTCCCGTTCCCGGGCGCCAACACGACCCCGTGGCAGCTCGAAGGGACGATCCAAAAGCTGCGGGCCGACGGCTACTCGGACCTGGTCTGCGTCCAGAACAACACGGTGGTGACCGACCCGAAAAAGGGCGAGCGGCTGAACCGCTACCTGCCGATTCTCGACCAGTACGGCGTGCCGGTGCGCTACAACTGCTTCGCCGACGACTTGAAGTGGATCACCTACAAGCCGAAGGGGAAGATGCTGGTTCTGCCCAAGATCTACCCCGAGGGGATCACCATCCCCGAGTTCTTCCTGGGCAAGAACATCGTCCACCTGCCGACCGTCAAGTGCCATATCTACACGACGACCACCGGCGCGATGAAGAACGCGTTCGGCGGCCTGCTGAACACCCGGCGCCACTACACCCATAGCTGGATTCACGAGACGCTGGTCGATCTGCTGACGATCCAGAAAGAGATCCACAGCGGAATCTTCGCGGTCAAAGACGGGACGACCTGCGGCAACGGCCCGGGACCGCGGACGATGATTCCGGTCGAGAAGAACCTGATGCTCGCTTCCGGCGATCAGGTGGCGATCGACGCCGTGGCGGCCAAGCTGATGGGCTTTGACCCGATGTCGATCAAGTACATCCGTCTGGCTCACGAGGCGGGTTTGGGCTGCGGCGACCCGCGCGACATCGAGGTGGTTGGCATGGACATCTCGAACATGAACTTCAAGTTCACGGTGGGCGACAACTCAGCCTCCCGGATCGGCGACGCGATCTGGTTCGGGCCGTTTAAGGGGCTCCAGAACCTGTTCTTCCACACCCCGCTGGTCAATCTGTTCGTATTCGGGTCGTACTTCTACCACGACTACATCTGGTACCCGACGATCGGCAAGAAGCGCACCGCCGAGTACACCAAGAACAGCCAGTGGATGCGCCTGTTCGAGCAGTATCCGGAGGTAGCACCGGTCGAGCGGAAGGCCGCTTGAGCCGCTCCGCCAAATCCTCCAAACCGCCCGCCGCCGCGCTCTCGCCTTCGCCCCACTCCGCCACCCCGGCGGAGATGGACGAGGCCGGGCGCGGCTTCGAGCATCTGGGCCGCCGCCTGCTGATCCCGGCGTTCTTGGGCGTTCTCGCCTGCGTCGGCCTGGCCTTGTACGCCGATGCAGGCAAGGTCGCCGAACGGCTCCGCGAGTTCGATCTCGCCCTGCTGCTGCCGATCTTGGGGCTATCGCTGGTCAACTACGTGCTCCGCTTCGTCCGCTGGCAGATCTATCTCGATCGCCTCGACGTGACGCTCTCGTGGGGCAAGAGCCTCGCGGTGTTCCTCGTCGGCTTCTTGCTCTCCGTAACCCCGGGCAAGGCGGGCGAGCTGGGCAAGGCCTGGCTGGTGCGCGAGCTGGGGGGAGGACTGGCTCGCCGGGTGGTGCCCGCGGTCCTCGCCGAGCGCGCGGCCGACCTGCTCGGCGTGTTCGTCCTTCTGGGGCTCGGGGCGCTGCCGTTTCGGGGTGGAATCTGGATCGCCGCCGCCTGTTTTGTCGCGGTCGCCGCGGCGGTGGCCGTCCTCACCTGGGAGCGCGGGGCCGAGATGCTGTTCGGCCTGTTCGCGAAGATCCCGGCGATCGGCCGCCGCGTCGGCCTGATTCGCGGCATCTACGACGATCTGCGCGGCCTGCTCTCCCCCGGTCTGCTGGCGCTCGGTCTGGCGATCGGCGTCGTCGCCTGGGGCGCCGAGGGGATCGGCTTCGCCCTCGCGGTGCGGCAATACGCGCCGCAGGCGGGATTTCTCTCCGGGATCTTCAATTACAGCTTGTCCACCTGCGCCGGCTCGCTGTCGATGCTGCCGGGCGGCCTGCTGGCGGCGGAGGGAGTGCTCACCGGCCTGCTCGCCAGCCAAGGGCTCGACACCGCGGCGGCGGCTTCGGCCACGCTGATCATCCGCGCCGCGACACTCTGGTTCGCCGTGGTGCTCGGGCTGCTGGCCCTGCCGTTCGTGGGGCGTTGGTTGGCCCGAGCGCGGCGCGGTGGGGCCTGAGACGTGATTCAGCCATGCAAATTGACCATTGGATGGTCGATTTGCACGGTAATTTGACCATCGGATGGTCGATTTGCTAGCTTGCCCTTATGCTCGATCGACTTCAAGCATCTCGTCTTCCTTCTCCTTCTGCGGGCCGACGCATCGTTGTTCTCACGGGAGCACGCCAAGTGGGCAAGACCACTTTGGCCCGCGACCAATACGGCCGGGACCTCCGCTACCTGAACTTCGATTCTTCCGGCGAACGCGATCGGATCGCCACGGTCCCCACGGAAGCCTGGGCGGAGACGGTCGGACCGGCCATCCTTGATGAGGCGCAGAAGGCACCGGCGGTCTTTGAGAAGGTCAAATGGGCCTATGACGAAGGTCGGCTCGATTTCTCCGTGCTGCTCGGTTCGTCACGCATCCTCTTGCTCGATCGAGTCCGCGAATCGCTCGCCGGGCGTGTTTTCCTGTTCGAACTCTGGCCTCTGACGATTTCCGAGCTTGCGCCATTTTTCGGCGGGACCCTGCCCGAGCCGGAAAACTCTTATCTTTCTCGGAGCTCGCTCGCGATGCTTCGCTGCCCGTCACCACCGCCCGGCGCTACCTGCGCTACCTGGAGCTTTCGTACCAGACCTTCCACCTTACCCCCTGGTCAGACAATGCCGGAACTCGCTTGATCAAAGCGCCCAAGATGGTTTGGATCGATCTCGGCATCCAGCGCATTCTTTCCGGCCAGACCGGGGGACTGAACGGCGAGCAATACGAAAACGGCGTGGTCGCCCAGATTCTCACCACCCTCTGGAGCCTTGGGGTCCGATTCCGACCGTCATTCCTGCGGACGACCGGTGGTTTGGAGGTCGACTTGATCCTCGAGACCGAGCACGGCGTGATCGCCTGCGAAATCAAGTCGCGAGCAACGGTTTCTGCACGGGACGCTGGTGGGATTGAGAAAGCTCGGCATTTTTTCGGTGACCGCTTCCGAGGTGGGCTCGTGATCCACCGCGGGCTGGAGGTCGGGAAGCTGACGGAGAGCACCTGGGCAATGCCCGACTGGTTCCTGCTCGGCCGTAGCCTCAGATCCCTCACGGCATAAGATGGGGCTTAGTCCCCTTTCGAGGTGGAGCACTCCCAACAGACGACGGAGAGACTGAGACGATGAAGCCCCCTCTATTTCGCTCAAAGTTCGCTTTCCCTTCAGCCCTCGCCCTGGGCTCGATGATCGCCCTATCGGCCGTCGCACAGGCTCCGGTCCCGCCGAAGGCTGCCGCACCTCCGAAAGCCACCGCACCTTCGAAGCCCGCAACACCCCCCGCGGCGTTCGTGGTGCATCAGGCGGTCCTGTTCCAGCCCGATGCTCTGCTGCGCGAGCGGCTCGGGGGCGACGGCCTGATCGCCACGTTCTACTTAAAGCAGATCGAGAACGAGGCGAAGAAAATCCTCGCGGCGGCACCGCGTGGCGAAGGGTGCTCGGGCGTGTTGATTTCGACCGTCCGGCCGGGCAGCCCGACGAAGATCTGGTTCGCGTTTCCCGCCACGAAGCGCCTGCCGTTGACCCTGCGGCTGGACCTCGAAAAGAAGCTCGCCCTGGTGCCGGCGCCGATTCCGACCGGCGGACCGGTCGCCATGGGCCTCGCGTTTTCGGTTTGGGGGGGAGACAAGGAATCCATCGAGATGATGCAGCAAGGGCCGCCGGTGCCCGATGCCTGGCGCCTCGTCATGGCCCGCTCGCGCAAGCCGGGCATGCCGTTCGACGAGATGCTCTCGCTCGCCTGGCAGTAGGAGTTTAAGGCCCCGAAACGGGCGGCGGGTTCACCTCATAGATCCGGTTCCCGTCGTCCTCGTAGCGGAGCGTGAAGCGATCCGGCCGGGCGTCGGCCCAGGCGCGTTCCGGCAGGTATTCGGTGCCGGGATAGCGCATCAAGTGGAGCCAGCGCACCTCGTGCTTGGCAAGGTTGGCGAGCCAGGCGTCGGGGCTCAAATCGACGCGAGGATCGCAGGCGGGGTAGGCCGCGGCATTTGAAAAATCCGCCGCGTTGACGTTGGCGAAGATCACCTTGCGTTCGAGCCGAGGCCCCATCGCGGGATAGACGAAGAAATGCTGCGGGCTGCTCGCCACCGCGACCGTCCCGCGCTCGCCGAAGCGGTCCAGCCAGGTCCAGGCGCGGGCGAACAGCTCCACCGGCGTCTTGTGGACCGTCACCTCCTGCGCCATCGCCCGGCCCCGATCGGCGGTCCGGAAACCGGTGAGGATCGGCGCGGCGACGAGCAGCAGGAAGACACCCGCGACAGCCACGGCCGGAGCGCGCTCGCGGATTTTCGACCGCAGGCCGGCCGAGAGCGCCAGGGCGACGACCGCGAGATCCACCACCGCCATCGCCAACCGGACGCCGCGCGGCATCTCGGAATGCATTTGCAGCAGCCCTTGGGCGGCGAGCACGATCGCGAGCCCCTCGATCCAGCGCGAGGCGACGGAGCGCAATTCGAGCAGCGCGATTCCACCGGCCAAGGCGAGCGCGATCGCGCCGTCCAGATAGCGGATGTTGGCGTAGATCGTCCCTCGATCGGCGTACGGCACGGTCGCCCAGACGAACGCCTGCGCCGCGATCTGGCTCCAGATCAGGAACGACGCCCGCCGCCGGCCGCGGGGAAGCCCCAAGGGGAAGGCAAGGAGCGGCAGCAGCAGGAAGACCTGCGGCCCGAAACCCAACTCGAGCGACTGCGGGCGGATATAGCCGAGCGACGCATCGATCAACTGCCCCGACCGCCAATACGAGCCGAACTGGTCGAGCACGCTGTTCGGCCGCGGAATCGTCGGCGCCTCGCCGCGGTCGGCCTGGGCGCCCGCCGCCGTCCCCTCGCAACGCAGGCCGAGCGGCCCCGCGCCGTACGCGAGGTTGCGGACGTACCAAAAGCCGCCGAGGAGCGACGCGATCAAGATCGCCGCAAGGACCTGGCCGATCCGCACCCGCCAGCCACCACGCACCACCGCGGCGAGCAGCAAAGCGCCGGCAAACGCCAAGACATAAGGAAGGGCCAGCACCTTCGCCCCCGCCGCGATCCCGAGCCCGGCACCGGCGAGCAGCGCGGTGCCCCAACGCGGCTCGTCGAGCCAGAGCATCGCGAAGTACGCCGCGGCGGCGATCCCCGCGCCCACAATCAGGTCGACGTACTGCGCGCCGATGAAGCGGACGATGCACGGGGTGAGCAGCGTGAGGTAAGCCGCAACCGGCCAGCTTTTGGCGGCCCCGAGCTGCCGCGCCACGGCGCCCGCCGCGAGCCCCAGCAGCAGCCACGGCAGAGCCCCACCGAGGTTGACCCAGAACTCGCTGTGGGAAGGTGCCATCCACCACCAGAACCAGAGCGAGCCGTTGCCCGGCTGAAAGCCATAGAAGTTCGTCGGAGCCGGCCCGAACACGGGAGCCAGGTTCTTCTCCTGCAACCAGGTCGCCGAGAGCAGCAGGTGGTACATCAAACTGTCCCAGCTCAAGGGCGGCCGGAGCAACCCGCGCAGCAGCTCGCTTCCCGCCGCATGGAGCGTGAGGATCGCGAGCGCCGGCCGCTCGGCGAGGTGAGCCCAAGCGCGGCGACCCAACAAACGCGCGGGACCCCAAGGATCGTCGGTCTTCTTGGCGCGCTGGAGCTGCACGATCGTGAGCAGGGCAAGCCCGGAGAGCGCAAGGTCGATCCGGAGTTGCCCGACCGCGCCAAGGACCAGGCCGATCAGCAGCGCGATCGACAGGGAGGAGAGCCCCCAGGCGACGGCGAGCGAGAGAGGATCCCGCCGGGCGCGCTCCCCGATTAAACCGGTCGCCGCGAGGTAACCCGAAAGCCCAAGAAACGAGAACGCCGCAAGCGTCAGCAGCGCGCCGAGGAGGTCGACGAGGAACATGGGCGTAGATTGTACGCGGCTTCTCCCCGAGGGCGGCGGAGCTCAGCTCGGCTGTTGATCTCGGCCTTCAGTTTAATTAGCATTCGGAGACCATGTCCTTCCACTTTGGATCGTTCGAAACCCAGGACGGCCAGCTGCTGCGCGAGAGCGAGGATCGCCTCGAGCAGGTGGCGAGCAAGGCCGCGCTTCACGGCGCAGAGACCGAAGGGCTAAAGACGGACGTCCAACGAGTGCGGCGGGACATGGCGGATTTGCGTCGATCCCTGACGAGTGCGCGCAGCACCTCCGACAAGTTAGAGGACGACGACTTTCTTCCAGCGCCCCTGCTGCTCCGGACGATCGCCGCGGTGATCGTGTTGGCACTCTGTCTGGTCTCACTGCTCCACCCCGGCACGATGGACCTCCAGCACCGGCTCGGGGTCGGCTTCTTCGCCCTCCTCGTGGTCATATTGCTGGTGATCAACATCAGGTACTCCATCCGCCTGCCGCTCGCCCGAACCCGGATCCGCGAAGGGGTGAAATCGCTCGAAGCCTCGGCCCGCCGAGACCGGGAGCCAAGGGGTCCTTCTTGAGACTTGGGGGCCATAGAATCGCCGCATACTTTCTTGACCCTTGATTCCGAAAGGCCGGGACATGGCGCCGATCCTATTGCTCCACCTGTCCGATCTTCATTTCGGTCCGCACAGCCGTTTTCAGGACAAGGACCCCAAGGCGCTTGGGGAGAGCTTCCAGGCGGCGGTGGCCCAGGAGCAGCAGAAGATCGCTGAGCTGGCAAAGCTCCCCTGGATGGCCGACAAAAAGGTCGATCTCGTGTTCGTCACCGGGGACATCGCGGAGATGGGCTTGCCGGATGAGTTCGAGACCGGCGAGAAGTTTCTGACTGGGCTCGCGGGTGGCCTCGGCATCCCTCACCACCAATTTGTCTTCGTCCCGGGCAACCACGACGTCAACTGGGGCTCGTGTCAGCAAGAGTTCTTCGCTCTGACCAAGCGAGGACGCCCGGCAGAGGCGGAGGTCCGCGCGGCTATCGACAAGGTCAAGTTCGAGTTCTACGACGAATTCCTCGGACGTTTTTATCAGGGTCGCGACCCGCGGCAGCCGCTCTTCCCAGGCGCTCACCTCTACCCCTTCCCGGATCTCCACCTCGCGGTCGCGGCGCTCAACTCCTGCGAAAAGGAGTCGCATCGGGACTCCGATCACGTGGGCTACGTCAGCGCGGAACAAGCGAAGGCTGCGATGCGGGTACTCCGCGAGGGAGAGCTGGCGACTTGGCTCAAGGTCGTTGCGGTTCACCACAATCCGGTCGTCACAACGCCGAACAACCTTCCCGAATGGCGCAAGCTCCTCCGGAAGAGCAAACTCGACGCCGACGAGCTCACGCGCTTCGAGGCGGACGTGCTGGGGCTCGAAGGGCATGAACATCTCGAAGCCCTGGCCGCGGACGCCCGGATCCACCTGCTCCTCCACGGACACCACCACGCGAAGGATGCGAAACCCTGGCCCTGGAAGTCGAACGGACACGCGTACGTTCTCTCAGCGGGCAGTCTCTGGCTCAATCCAGCGAAGTTGCCGAGCTTGGAGCCGAACTCCGCACGGTTGATCCTGCTCGATCCCGAGACGCAGAGCATTAACGTCTGGTCGCTAGTTTTCACCGAGTGGGCGCGGACCGAGGGCGAGGTCATACGGGGCGCGTTCACGCTCGATCCCGCCGGCTCGGAAGGGTTCCCTCAGCGGCTCGACTTGCCTGAGGGCTACGCCAAGACACCCGTCCCCGCCGCCACCGTGACTCCGGCCTCGGCCGGCTCGGACCCGGATTTCGTTGAGGAGTTCCGCCGTTCGTTCCGGGGCCACTTCGACCGGTGGGACCTCGGTTCTCTCGGCACCATAAGGCCGGGAGGAATTCATGCGGCGAAAGACGCACAGCTCGACGAGATGTACCAGGAGCTGCGCTTCGCAAAGAGCTTCGATCCTGGTGAGACCGAGAAAGGGAAACCCCTTCGCGCGAAGAATCTACTTGGCCGCAAGAAGCACTTGGTGCTCGTGGGCGTTGCCGGGGCGGGCAAGACCACTTGGGCGCGCTACACCTTCCGAAAGTTCCTGGACGAACCCCGCGCGTTGCCGCTGATGATCGTCTTACGCGACGTGGCACGCCGCTGGCAGGGCTTGGACGCGAAAGGCGAGGAGCGATCGATCGAAGCGGCGATCGGCCATTGGATTGGCGAGCAGATGGGAGCGGGTTGGAAGGAGCGGGTCTTGCCCCTGCTGCGGGAGACGACCGGTCCCCGTCCAATCCTTCTCGTTGATGGCTGGGATGAGCTGGGTCCGCTGGGTGAAGACTTTCGCGCCAAGCTAGCCGGCTTCTTGGAGACTCATCGTCGCGTTCTCGCCATAGTCACCAGCCGGCCGTACGGCGAAGGGCGACCTGGGCACTACGACGCGTTCGAGGCGCTGGAGGTCCAGCCGCTTTCGGATGCCGATATTGAGGAGATGACCGGTCGCTACTTCCGTCGATTCTCCGGCAGCGAGAGCGCAGAGCGAGACGCGGAAAACTTCCGCGCAGCGCTAAAAGCAAGCCCCGAGGCGCGCGACCTCGCGCGGACTCCGATCCTGATGACCATGATGCTAGTGGTCGGCGAGGCGGAACCCCTCCCCGATCGGCGCCACCTGCTGTATGAGCAATGCATCAAGGCGTTCTTGCATACTCGGCCGGCGACCAAAATTAAAGAGGGCGCGCTCACCGGTCATCTCGCTTGGTGTCCGGAAGAGTTAGAGCCGAGAAGGCGTTGGGTGGCGGAGCTGGCCTTCCGGGTCCAGACCGAGGGGTACGAAAAGAGCGGCCGAGCGCCGATCGTACGGAAAAGAGAGGAGATGCGTCAGTTTCTCCCCGTCGAGTGCCCCGATCCGGAGGGCTTTCTCGTCTGGATCGTCGAGGTCTCCGGACTGTTGGTCGATTACGCCAACGGTACGCTCAGCTTTGCCCACTTGAGCTTCCAGGAGTACCTGACGGCCTACCATCTCGCCGCGACGGCGAGCAACGAGACCTTGCGGATCGATGCGTTTCGCGAACGGCTCCGCGAATTCGACTGGTGGGAGACACTCCGCCTTCTCGCGGCTCAAATCCACGGACCTCATCCGCCGACGCTCGACGCCGTGCTGGCGGAGCTGCTTCAAAATCCTTCCGGGGAGAGAACTCTCTCGTTCGTCGGGACTGTTTTCGCTGACCGGCTCGGGGGCGACTCGGAATTCGAAGCTTGGATCACTCACTACTTGCCGCCTTTCGATTCGGCATGGCCGGACGGCGCCGATCTCTGCGCGCGCGCGTGGCAAGCGACACGGCAGGAGGAAAGAAAGACGGATCTTGCAGCCGCGCTCGATAGTGCCGCCGCAGGGAATAGCTGGCTCGGATGGCAGCGATGCGAGATATTCGGCGAGGGGTGGGCAGAGTTGACGCGTCTACCCGTTCGCGCCACCGCGAATGCGCTCGTAGTGGCGATCCGAGGCGAAGATTGGGAAGATCGCGTTTCCCGCTCCACTGTCGCAGCCGGGCGGTTATTTGTAGGCGCCGATCCGCTTTGGCCTGCTAATCAAGATATCGGAGCACTTCACGTCTGGCCCGGCTATCGCCGCCGGGCAGGCCTACGACTGCAATCGGCTGTCACGGCAGGTGCCTCGCGCGAGGCGCTGATCGCTGTCTCGCGGGTCGCCATCGTGCCTCTTCTCGAAGACGAACAGGTTCGCGAATCGGCTCGCAACTTGGCCCGAGAATGGCCCCCAAAATGGGCTCGCGAATGGGCTCGTTACTGGGCTCGCGAATGGACTCGCAAATGGGCTCGTTACTTGCGTAACATTTGGAACAGGCGCCCAGCTGATGACTGGGCTCGCGACTTGGCTCGCGGCTTGCCTCGCGGCTTGCCTTACGGCTTGCCTCGCGCTTTGGCTCATTACTGGGCCGAGAAATTTGATCTCGATCCAAAGTCTGAGTGGATCGAAGACTTCGCGATGGTCGAGTTCTGTTCCATAGGCCGTGTGGGTGCCCGAAGCTTTCTGGCGCCGAAAGAGAAACCGAAGGCACCTCTCGACCGTCTTCTTGCTGAAGCTTGCCGGTGCTCGATCGACCCGAAGCGTTCCCCCACCCGCGGGCTGTTGAAACCCCACCGAGATCTCGATCTCCTCTGGCCGGCACTCGCACGGCACATCGCGCGACGGAGCACCGCCGACGATAAGGTCCTCCTGGAGACCGCCGCCCGGACCGGCGGCGAGGGCTACCCCGAGCCCCTCTGCTGGGGCCTACAGTTCATAGTGCGGGGCGACGTGCTGCTCGACGACGGTTCGGTCGTGACGCTCGACGAGCTGGCAGACGAGGCTGGGGTACCTCGATTGCCCTATCTCGAAGAGATGGAGGACGAGATGGATTGGGGGGAAGAGGAGGAGGAGGAGGAGGAGGAGGAGGAGGAGACACCCTCCGAGTCATAGAGGCGTCTGATCAGCGGCTTGCCGCGCCGCCGGATGGCGACAGCCGAGCACCCGCTCGGCCATTGAGGTGATGTTTGCCACCTCGGTGCCGAGCTGGTGCTCGGCGTTCCCAGGGAAAAGCTCCTGGCCGGCTTGCATAGAATTGCCGCATGGACTTCGCTAACTTGTGGAGAGTTGCCGACCGCCGAATGAACCCCTTCGACTTAGACCCAGAGGCGAATCCTCTCCCCATCCTGCTCGCGGGCGACCCGCGGCTACGCCAGCGGTCCGTCGAGGTGACCTCCGTCGATCCGGAGCTGTTCGCCGAGGCGTCCGCTCTGATCGCCACCCTGCGTGATTTCAGGGCGCGGAGCGGCTTCGGCCGCGCGATCTCGGCGGTTCAAGTGGGGGTGATGAGGAGGCTCGTCGCCATGGATCTCGGGTCCGGGCCTTTCGTTCTCGTCAACCCCGAAATCACCCGGCGAAGCGACGAGACGTTCCTCGTTTGGGACGATTGCTTGAGCATCCCCGACGTTCTCGTCCGTGTCCGCCGGTACCGATCGATCTCGCTCACCTATCGCGATGCTCAGTTTCAACCGCAGACGTGGAGCGACCTGCCGCCGGATCTGTCCGAATTGGTCCAGCACGAGATCGACCACCTGGACGGCGTCTTGATGACCGATCGGGCGGAAGGCGAGGGCGCCGTTCAGCCGATGTCCCGGCGGTCTGAGCTGGTGGGGTCGTAGGCCTTGAGATTCCCCGTCGCACACCCGGCCGACTTCCAAGGGAGCGCCGAAACGATGGCCCGCGGTCAGATATGCGCTTTCGCGGCCCACGATTGTGCGACTCTTGGTCACGTCCGCACAACGATGAGGCGGAAAATAGATCGTCCAAGAAAATCGTGTGCGAATGCGACTGGTTTTTGTGCGAAATCAAATCGAGAATCCCGAACTTGAGGCCTTCAGCCGGGAGTCTCGTCCTCTGTTCGCACAAAAAATGCAGTTTGGCGCACAAGTCTGCATCGGCGGAGCGCTGTATCCGGTGCGCGCGGCCCTTTTCGCGACGGAGAGGTCGGTTGGAGTAACAGCGACGCACAGGATCAAAAAAATCTCGCACAAGATCTTCCAAGAAACCCATTTCCTGGATGAAATATGTGCGATCGTGGTCTAGCTTCGCACAATGCGGACCGAGAATTGCGGATTCTGGGGTGAGAACGGGACCCTTTCGCACCACCATCGCACAAACGGAAACTTGTTTCGCACATAGGGCGCCCAATGTAGGACATTCTTGGGCGGCGTTCGGCAATTCGCCAAGGCCGGTAGGCGGAACTCGGGCACGGGTACCGGCCGCTTCGGTGCCGAGCTGGTGCTCGGCGGTCCCGGGAAAAGCGCTCCCGGCGCTATGATCCTTCCTCCCCTCATGTCGCCCGATTCCTCGTCTGATTCCTGCCCCCTGCTTTCCGGCATCGTCATCCACTGGCGAAATGAAGCCGAGCTGGCCGAGCTGGTCGCGGCTTGGCCGGACGATCCTCGGTTCGAGCTGATCGTGGTGGACAACGGCTCCGAGGGCGGGATGCCCACCGGAAGGTATCGGCTCTTGGCTCCGGGCGAGAATCTCGGGTTTGGCGGTGGCGCGAACGCTGGGGCTGCGGTGGCTCGCGGGGAGATCTTGTTGTTTTTGAACCCGGACGCTGCTCCGGAGCCGGGGGCTTTGGATCGGTTGGTCGAGGGCTTCAGGGGTTTGCCGGACGCCGCCGGGCTCGCTCCGAAGCTTTTGGGTGAGGACGGAGGCTCCCAGCATCGGTGGCAGCTGCGGCCTCTTCCTTCTCCCGGCACGTTGTTGCTCCAGACGCTTTTGATACCCGCGGGGAAAGGACCGAAAGAGGAACCGGTTGCGGGCACCCGGATCGAGCAGCCGGCCGCCGCGGCGCTGGCGATTCGTCGTTCGGCGTTCGAGCGGGTGGGCGGGTTCGACCCCCAGTTCTTTCCCGCCTGGTTCGAGGACGTGGATCTCGCGAAACGGATGGACCAAGCCGGGCTGGCGCTCCACTATTGGCCGGCTTCGGTGTTTCGCCATGGGTTGGGGAGCAGCGTGCCGCGGTTGGGGTATGGGCCGTTTCTGTCGATCTACTACAGCAATCTGGAGCGCTACCTGCGGAAGCATCATGGTGGGCTCTGGGCCGGCGTGGCGCGAGGGACGTTGGCGTTCGGGCTTCTGCTGCGGCTGATTCTCGTGCCGGTCCGCCGGCCCGCCCGGGCCGAGAGCCGGCGCGAGGCGGCGCTTGGGCTAGTCGCGGCGCTCGGCAAGATCTGGCACGGATGGAAACCCGACGAGGCGGCGCCGTGACCGAAAATCTGCGGGTCGCGATCGCGATCGTCACGCACAATTCGGCGGGCGATCTCGCGGCTTGTTTTCGGGCGATCGAGCGGCTTTCGTATCGGCCGATCGAGGTGGTGGTGGTCGATTGCGCGAGCGGCGACGGCAGTTCGGCGGAGGCCGAGCGGCTGGCTCGCTCTCTGCCTTCCGAGATTCACGCGACGGTCGTTACCCTGTTGGAGAATCTAGGGTTTGCCGGCGGGATGAACGAGGCGTTTTCGCGCACCTCGGCGCCTTGGGTGCTGACGCTCAATGCGGATGCGCTCCCCTCCCCCGACTATCTCGACCGGCTGCTCGAACGGGCCGCGATGCATCCGGAATTGCAGGTTGGCGCGGTGACCGGCCGGTTGGTGCGCGCCGGGGATCCCGGAGAACATCCCTCGATTCTCGATGCCTGCGGCATGCGGCTTACCCGGACCTGGCGCCATCTGGACCGGGGGTCGGGCGAGATCGATTCCGGCCAATACTCTCGGGCCGAGCGGGTGTTCGGGGCGACCGGCGCCGCTTCTCTTTTCCGCCGAGAGGCTCTCGATGACGTGTCGATCGACGGCGAGGTCTTCGATCCGGCGTTCCATTCGTTCCGCGAGGACGCGGAGCTTTGCTTTCGTTTGCGCGAGCGAGGGTGGGAAATTCTCTACGAACCCGCCGCGGTGGCCTTGCATCGACGTTTCAATCTACCGGAGCGGCGCAGCTCGATGCCTCCGCAGGTGAACCGCCACTCGCTCAAGAACCGCTATCTGCTGCGGCTCTACCACCAGACGGGCGGAAACTTCCTGCGCACGGCTCTCCCCACGCTGGGCCGCGATCTGCTGGCTTTGGGCTACGCGATTCTGCGCGAGCGGACCTCCCTTCCCGCCTACTCCTGGCTCTGGCGCCATCGGCGGGAAATCCTCGCGCGGCGGCGGGAGATTCAAGGGCGGCGGACGATTCCTCCGCGCGCGCTCGACCGCTGGTTCGGCATCGAAGGAGTCCCGCTGTGACGCGATCGAGGCCGCTCCGGGTCGCCCTGCTCGGCAGCCGCGGCATTCCCGCGAGCTATGGCGGCTATGAGACTTTGATGGAGGAGCTGGCGCCCCGGCTGATTGCGCGCGGGTTCGATGTCACAGTCTATGGCCGGTCCCATTACATACCGAAGGGGCTCTCCTCTCACCTCGGCGCGCGGTTGGTGGTGTTGCCGACGATCCGCTCGAAACACCTCGACACGCCCGTCCATACGTTCCTCTCGTGCCTGCACGCCGGGCGCGAGGGGTTCGATGCCGCCTTGATGGTCAACTCGGCCAACGCGATGTTTCTGCCGCTTCTCGCCGGAACGCCGGTCGCGTTGAACGTCGACGGGATCGAGAAACGGCGGGCGAAATGGGGCGCGTTCGGGCGGGCGGTCTACGCGCTGTCGGAGCGGCTCGCCTGTTTCTTGCCCGATGCGTTGATCACCGACGCCGAGGTCATCCGGTCCCACTATCTCGCCCGGTACGGCGCCGACTCGGACGTCATTACCTACGGGGTCGATCCCCGGCCGCCGAAAGAGACCGGCGTGCTCAGAAGGCTGGGTCTTTCGCCCCGGCGGTATTTTCTCTACGTCAGCCGGTTCGAGCCGGAGAATAACCCGCACCGGGTGGCCGCGGCCTACGCGCAAGTCCATCAAGGGACCGACCTGCCGCTCGTGATGGTCGGCGGCGCGCCCTACGCTCAGGGCTTCATCGCCAGCTTTACGACCGACGCCGACCCGCGGATCGTCTTTCCCGGCCCGATCTACGGCGAGGGATACCGCGAGCTGTTGGCGAATGCGTTCGCCTATATTCATGCGACAGAGGTGGGCGGCACCCACCCGGCGCTGGTCGAGGCAATGGGCTACGGCAACTGCGTCCTGCTCCACGACACACCGGAGAACCGCGAGGTGGCCGGCGGGGTGGCGCGCCGGTTTGACGCCCATCGGCCGCTCACGTTGACCGCCGAGATCGAGTGGGCGCTCTCCCACCCGAAAGAAGTGGCGACGCTCCGCGAGCAGGCCGCCGCCCGGGCGGCCGAGCGGTTCTCCTGGGACTCGGTTGCCGACCGCTACGCCGCCCTGTTCGCCAAGTTGGCGGGTCAAAAGCTCGAGTGAAATCTCAGGCGGTTGGACTAAACCTCGATCGGCCTTGAAAAAACAGGATTGGCAGTTCTTCGCCGTTTGGACGCTTTTTCGTCCCAATCCGTTAAAATCCCCAAAGGTTCGTTTCTGAGTCGGTAAGGGACCCTCCAATCTAGATGCTCAAAGAACGCGCACGAATCCTCGCGGTCGGCATTTTCCTGGTCGATCTGGGCCTGGTCGCCGGGGCGTTCATCTGCGCTTTTCTATTTCGCAGCTGGCTCCTGCCCGACATCGCGCCGCACGCATTCCCCAGCCGGCTCTACCCGCTTTCGGCCTATCTGCCGCTGCTGCCGCTCGCCCTGCTGATCTGGGGCGTGCTTCTCCTCTCCTCCGGCCGCTACCGGTCGCACCGCACGGTGCCGCTGCTCGACGAGGCATGGGCGATCATCCGCATCTGCATTTCGGGATCGGTGATCTTCACCCTCTCGCTCTACGCCCTGCGGATCGACGAGGAGATCCTCGGTTCCGACCGGGTCAGCCGCTCGTGGGTGCTGCTGTTCGCGGTGTTCTCCCTGCTGTTCCTGCTTTCGGAAAAGATCGCCGTCCGGCTCACCTCGCGCTACGTACGGAGCCGCGGCTTCAACTACCGGACTGTGCTGATCGTCGGCACCAACGACAGCGCGCTCCAGATCGCCGACTCGCTCGACCAGCACCGGTTCTGGGGGTATCGCATCCTCGGCTTCGTCGAAAACAAGCCGCTGCCGCCAGACTGGCCGCGCCGCTATCGGATCGTCGGCCGGATCGAGGACATCCCCGGGATCGTCGAGACCCAGGTGATCGACGACGTGATCTTCGCGGTCCATCGGAACGAGCTGGACCGCTTGGAGGATCTGTTCCTGTCGCTTCAAGAGCAGGGGATCCGCACGCGGTTCGCGATGAACCTGTTCCCTCACACACGGGCACGGGTCGAACTGGAAGACCTGGACGGCATGCCGCTGGTCTCGTTCGCCACCGCGCCGACCAACCCGCTGCAGCTGATGACCAAGCGCGCCCTCGACATCGTGGTCGCCTCTTCCCTTCTGGTAATCGCGATCCCGATCGCGGTGGGCGTGGCCCTCTTGATCAAGATCACCTCCGGGGGCGCCGTGTTGTTCCGCCAGACCCGCTGCGGCTTGAACGGCCGCGCGTTTACGCTCTACAAGTTCCGCACCATGGTGATGGGCGCGGAGGAGCAGCAGGGCGAGCTGATGCACCTGAACGAGATGAACGGCCCGGTATTCAAGCTCAAGAGCGATCCGCGGGTCACCTGGATCGGTCGCTTCTTGAGGAAGTTCAGCCTCGACGAGCTGCCGCAGCTGTGGAACGTGCTGCGCGGCGACATGAGCCTGGTGGGTCCCCGCCCGCCAATCCCCGACGAGGTCGCCCGCTACCAGCGCTGGCAGCGCAGGCGCCTGTCGATGAAGCCGGGGCTTACCTGTCTGTGGCAGATCAGCGGCCGGAACAACATCGATTTCGACCGCTGGATGGAGCTCGACCTCGAATACATCGACTCCTGGTCGCCCTCGCTCGATTTGAAGATCCTGTTGAAGACGATCCCGGTCGTGCTGCTCGGCCGGGGCGCGTCGTAAGTCACCAGCCCTCACCCCCTAACCCCCTCTCCCACCCGCACTCCCTCCCGCCCGGGAGAGGGGGGACGATGACGAGACGGCTTGCCGAAACAGACCTCTTCGGGAGGTGCGGGTGGTGGCTCCCCTCTCCCGGGTGGGTGGGAGTGCGGGTGGGAGAGGGGCCGGGGGTGAGGGCTGGTATCACCCCAGCGGCAACTCGATCGTAAACACGCTCCCCGTCGGCCGGTTGTCTTCGACCCGGAGCGTCCCGTGGTGGTCGGTGACGATCCGGTGGACGATCGCGAGGCCCATGCCGGTGCCTCGCCCTTTGGTCGAAAAATAGGGCAGGAACAGTTTGTCCTTGGCTGCCGCCGGTATTCCGCGGCCGGTGTCGGCGACGCGGATCTCCAGATGTCCCTCGGTCACTTCGACCGAGACGGTCACCTGGCCCGGCGGGTCGGTCGCTTCGACCCCGTTGTCGATCAGGTTGATCAGGGCGCGGCGGATCTGTTCGCCATCCAGCCAGACCGCGGGCAGCGGCTCGCCGCCGGTCTCGCACACCACCGGCACCCCCACCTTCACGTCGCGGTACAGGTGGCAGGTTTCGTCGATTAGCTTGGCGAGGTCGAGCTGCGCCGGGCGCGGCCGGGGCATGCGGGCGTAGCGCGAAAATTCGTCGACCATGCCCTGGAGGTTTTCCACCTCGCGGACGATGATGTCGGCCGCCTCTTCGATCGCCGGGCCGATTTGCAGGTCGCCGCGCCGGTGCTTTTCGAGCAGGCGCTCGGCCCCCAGGCGGATCGGCGTCAGCGGATTTTTGATCTCGTGCGCAACCCGCCGGGCCGCCTCGTTCCACGCCGCGAGCTGCTGCGCCTGGATCAGCTCGGTCAGGTCTTCGAGCACCAAGACCCGGCCGCGCGAGCCGGCGGCGTCGCGGATCGGCGTCACCTTCACGTCGAAGGTCTTCCAGTCGCCGCCGACCACCATCTGCACCTCGCGCGCCGAGCGCCGGTCGCGGCCGGCCTGCGGCTCGGGAAGGCTCGCGAGCAGGGCCGCGAGCTTGCTCCGCTCGGGGTCGCTCCACGCCTCGGCGGCCGTTCGCCCGACGACTTCGTCCTCGCTCTGGTGGAGCATCTGGAGCGCCGCGCCGTTGCAGGTGAAAATCCGGCCCGCCCCGTCGATCGAGACAATGCCGGCGGCGACATTTTCGAGCACCGCGGCGACCAGGGCGCGCTCTTCGGCGAGCCGCTCGTTGGTGGTCTGGAGCGCCCGGTTGCTGCGCTGCAGCTCCTCGGTCATCCGGTTGAACGAGGCGACCAGGACGCCGAGCTCGTCGTCGGCCGGCACCTCCACCCGATGGTCTAGGTCGCCGTCGCTGATCCGCCGCGTCCCTTCAGCGAGCGCCAAGATCGGCACCGTCACCCGTCGGGCGAGGTAGAGCCCCGTCCAGGTCGAGGCGAGCAGAATCAGCAGCGTCACCATCAGGAAGATCAGCAGGTGGCTTGCGCGCAGATCTTCCTTCTGCACCTCAAGCTGGCGGTAGGTCTGGAACGCCTCGATCAGCCGCTCGGTGCGCTCGGCGAGGACCGGATCGAGCAGCGAGCCGGCGACCACGATGCGCGGCTTCGGTTCGGCGGGTTCCGGGGCGAGCGGATCTTTCTTCGTCGCCTCGGGTTTCGCCGGAGCGACGACGGTACCGGCATCGCTTGCATCCGGATCGGCGGCGGGGAGACCTGAGACCGCCGCCAGGATCAGCCGGCCGCGCCCCCCGGGGGGCTCGACGGTGCGCACCGCGCGCCCCTCGGTCGCCGCCTCGCCGAGCAGATCGCGCCCCGGCTCGGGCAGGTCCGAGATACCCGACCGCGAATCGACCACCCCCTGGACGAAATCGGTCCCTTCATAGACCGCGAGGAAATCGAGGTCGTTCTCGGTGAGCATCGAGCGCAGCCGCTCGGCGAGCCGCTCGCGCTCCGCATCGCGCGACAGGTCGACCGTACCGAGATCGGCCAGCGCCCGACGGGCCGCCGAGGCGCACGATCCTTGAATCCGGTCGATCAACGCCTGGGCGACGGCATTGCCCTGTTCGAGCACCGGACGGACCGGTGTGGCGAACCAGCGGTCGATCGACCCCTGAAGCAGCTCGGTGGCGATCACGAAGAGGGTCAGCACCGGAAACAGCGAGAGGCCGATATAGGTGGCGACCAGCTTGGTCTTGAGCTTCGATCCGAGGATGCGGTGGCGCCGTTCGAGGAACAGCTTGAACAGATCGCGCAGCAGGACGAACAGGATCGCGAGGATCAGGACGACGTTGACGTACCAGAGAACGAACAGCAGCACCCGGTTGGTCACCAGGTAGGCCGGCATCTCCCGGTCGCGCTGCAACAGGTAAAAGATGGCGGTGAAGATGAACAACAGCCCGACCAGGCCGAACAACAGCGTCCGCGTGTTCTTGCCCTGCTCGTAGAGCCGATCGCGCAGACTCAAAGGGATATACCTTTACGGGACGGCCGGCGGCCGGAATTTGTTTGATTCCGCCCAATCGGTCCGCACGTCGGTCGGAATGATCGCGAGCACCATGCGCGAGCCGAGGATCGCCCGGGCGAGCACCAGGTAGCGAACCCCGGGGGTGAGCCCTCGGGTGCGGAACACGGGGACCCGCTCGATCTTTCGCAGCGCGTCGAGCAGCGCCGGCCGATCGCGCACGGTCTTGCTCTCGATCAGCTCGCCGCCGAGGCGGAAATGGAGGTTGGTCTCCCGCGCGACCGCGTCGTACATGGCGGTGATTTCGAGCGTGTTGCGTTCCAAACCCTGGTCGTACCAGCGTTTGCGGTCCCGGGCCAACTCCAGCTCGTAGACGATCTGGGTCGGCAGGCCGGTGTCGATCCGTTCGAGCAGGCTGCGGTCGATCCCGCCGTCGAGGCGGAACGAGACGAGCACCTGATCGCCTTCGACGGTTGCCCGCAGCACCCGGATCTGGCCTTGGGCCCGGGCGAGCGAGCCGAGCAATCCGGGAAGCAGGAACAGGAGAGCGCAACAAAGCGCCGATCTCGATCTCATCGGTCGGCAGATTCTAGCAGGCTCGCCCCCCCTGGTAGACTGAGCCGGCCATGACAAACCCCAAGGAAGCGATCCGTTCGCTCGCCTCGAACAAGCGGGCAACGCACGAATATCAGATCCTCGAAAGCTTCGAGGCGGGCCTGGAGCTGACCGGCACGGAGGTCAAAGCGGCGCGGGCCGGCAAGGTCCAGCTGCGCGACAGCTTCGTCGAGTTCCGCGACGGCCAGGCGTACCTGGTGGGCGCACACATCAGCCCCTACAGCCACGGCAACCGGGAGAATCACCCTCCCGAGCGGCCCCGCCGGCTGCTAATGTCGCGCCGCGAGCTGGACAAGCTGTACGGCAGGACGCAGCTTCAGGGGCTCACCGTGATCCCGCTCTCGTTCTACCTGAAGGGAAATTGGATCAAGGTGGAGGTCGTCCTCGCCCAGGGCAAGAAGCTCTACGACAAGCGCGAGACCGAGCGAAAGAAGGAAGCGGACCGGGAGGCCACCGCGGCGATCAAGACGGCCCGAGGACGCTGAGAACTCCCCCCCGGGTCGTGGTTTCGCTTGCCTCCTTTCTCCTTCGGGCGCCTTCGGCAGCAGCCAGTCGCTGCGGGACAAACGAAACCACGACCCTCCCCCTGGGCCATCGCAAAATTTTGCGCCAAGACACCCTGTGTGACGCCTGGCAAGCTCAGGGTTCCTTCCCAAGCCCCTGGGTTCCGCCTCGGCGGCAACAAATTTCACCGAAAAGACCCCTCTGTGACCCCTTTTCGCCAGATTGGCGTCACAGCGGAACGTTACGTGATTTATCATCTCCCTATGGACGATGCTCCGCTTCCCTTTGTCGGGAACACTCGTCCCTCGCTATCGAGCGGTTCGCGGCCGAGTGACTCGGCGGCGGAACCACTCTCGCGACGCTTCGCCGAAGGGCTCATGCTCCGCGGCGAGCGCGCCTCCGAGGAGGGTGATCACTCCCGCGCCGTTTCCCTGTTCGAGCGCGCCGCGATCACGTTCGAGACGACGGGCGACCTGCTGTTCGCTGCCGATGCTTATCTGGAGCTCGGCCTTGCGTTGCTCTACCTGCAAAGGGCCGACGAGATTCCGCCCCTCGCCCCGCGAGTCGGGCGCCTCGCTTCAGCCCCGGTGCCTATCCCGGGCAGCGTGCTGCTGATCCGGGTTTTCGCCGCGATCCTCCGCCAGGCGCCCGAGCAGCCGGGGCCGTTCGTCGACCTGGTCGACCGTCGCCGCAGGCTCCGCTTCCCGACCGCCGCGGCTCCGGGGCGCTCCGGGGTGACCGCGGCCGAGGCCGAGAACGCTTCGTAGTCATACGCGAGCTGGCTTCGCGGGATCGATTCCTGCAAGCTCCTTCCCGGCTGAAGTTTTTCTCACTGGAAGGATGTCCATGCTTCGATTCACACGTTCCGCAACCCTCGCGCTCGCCCTGGCCGCTTTCGCCCTTCCGGCTCGGCCGGTCACCCAACCCTCACGTCCCGCCCAGGAAGGGTGCAAATGGGAGCGCTTCTCCGACGCCGACCTAGGGTTGGCGGCGTGGGTGGAACGGTGCGATCTCGGATACACCAAGATCGATTTCCTCAAGGTGCCGGGTGCACTTGCCGTCCATTACACCGATCCCGCGGGCGCTCCCGATCGGGTGGTCGAGGTGTTCGACCTGCTACCCGGCGAGGCCCCCGAGGCCGGACTGCGTCGCCTTTACGCGGCCCGCACCGAACCCGCCCTCGCCAAAAAATGCGTTCTCGCCCCCTTCCGGGAGCACAAAGTACCGGCCGGCGTCGCCCGCTACGCCTTCGTACCGAACCCCGCCTACGCCAAGGAAGAAGCGGCCAAGAACCAGCCGGGCGAAATCCCCGACCCCGCCTGCGGCGAATGGGGCGACGTGTACGACTCGGTCCAATACTGGGAAACGCACCCGAAGAGCGGGGTGCAGAAAGTTCTCTTCGTCCGCACCGGACAGGACACTCCCCCGTTCGACGAGAAGACGCTGGAGCTTTTGCCCGCCAAGAAATAGGCCGGGCGCGGCAGCTTGCCGAAGACTATGTAGCAGCTACATAATGTTCCTGCTACATAATCTTTGCCGCGAGCCTCGCTATGAAACTGCCATTCCTTGATCGCCACGAAGAGACCGCCCGGTTCCGAAAGCTTCTCGGCCAGGCCGAGGGTTCGCTCGGGGTCATCTACGGGCGTCGGCGGTGCGGCAAGTCGCGGCTGTTGCGCGAGATCCTGCCGCCCGACCGGGCGGTCTACTACGTCGGAGACGACCGCGAGGGCGGTCTACAGCGCGCGAGTCTGGCGACCGAGATCGGCCGGCTTCTCCCGGGATTCGACGCGGTCGCCTACCCGGATTGGGACGTCCTGTTCTCCCGTTGGTGGCGCGAGGCGCGCCCCGGGACTGTGCTGGCCCTGGATGAGTTTCCCTCCATGGTGGCGGTCGCCCCCGAGCTGCCGAGCCTGCTGCAAAAGCACCTCGATCGCGCGGCGGACTCCGGCATTCACCTTCTCTTGAGCGGCTCGTCGCAGCGCATGATGCAGGGGCTCGTGCTCGATCGCACGGCGCCGCTGTTCGGCCGGGCGCGGGAGATCCTCAAGATCTCGCCGCTTCCTGCGGGGTGGATCGAAGAAGCGCTCCATTTGAAGAGCCCCGAACAGGCCGTCGAGGCCTACTCGATCTGGGGAGGAACCCCGCGCTACTGGGAGTTGGCCGGCGACTTTTCCGACCTGTCCGAAGCGACCCGCTCGCTCGTCCTCAGCCCGATGGGTGTGCTCCACGAGGAACCGTCCCGTCTGCTGCTCGACGATCTACGCGACACAACCCAGGCCGCCTCGATCTTGAGCTTGATCGGCCAGGGCTGCCACCGCATCTCGGAGATCGCCGCGCGCCTGGGCAAACCGGTTACCGCCCTCTCGCGACCGATCCAGAGATTGCAGGAGATGGATCTCATCCACCGCGAGCAGCCGTTCGGCGAAGCGTCCCGCGGCGGCAAGCGAACGCTCTATAAAATCTCCGACCCCTTCCTCCGCTTCTGGTACCGCTACGTCGAGATCGACCGCTCCCGCCTCGGCGCCGGGCAACTGAACGCCGTAGCCGCGGACATCGAAAAGAGCCTCCCCCACCACATCGGCGGGATCTGGGAAGAGCTTGCCCGAGCAAGCGTCCCGCACCTCAACCTAGGAGGAAAAACCTGGGGACCCGCCAGTCGCTGGTGGGGCGCAGGCCTCGACAAGAAGCCGCTCGAAGTCGACCTGCTCGCCTACAGCAGCGACGACAAGAGCGTCCTGGTGGGAGAAGTGAAATGGTCCGCGGTGCGCGACGTCGGCCGGCTGATCGCGGAGGTGGAAGAGAAGGCTCGCCGATTGCCCGAAGTGAGCGGGCGGGAGGTGGTGGCGGCGTTGTGGCTCAAGGCGGGGGGCCAGGACGTGGGGATTGAGCGGGTGGTGAAGCCGCGTCTGGTCTTGGAGGTGTTGCGATGAACTGCAAGGCGACCGCGAAGGCTCCTGGAATTAAACGCGCGAACAAAGCATAATGCCTGGATAATGAAAAGGAGTTCTCTCGTCACCCTCAATGAGGCGGGCAGCTTGGTCCTCCCGAAAGCTATCCGGCGGGAGATGAATCTGGTTGCGGGCGGATATTTTAACCAAAGATCTAGCCTGGCCTTGTGGAGTCGCTGGCTTTTTCATAGATCGCGGTTTGCTTCGCCAAGTTACGCTCAAGCTGCGGCCCACCCTCAAGGCGATTCTGTATTTCTCTGACGAGCAACATCAACGCGTAATCACAATATTAAAGAGACTGAAGCTGGAGAACAACTCGCACGTATTCTTGATCGATGCCTGCTCTGACAATAAGCCATCAGGATCCAAGGCATGACACCAGCCTCCTTCAAGCCGCGCGCGACTGGTCGGATTGCCGGATCAAAGACTCCGCAGGAATTCCAAGCTCCGTGTGGAGCCTCCGGATCATCTTGAGCGTTAGGGGGCGTTTGCGGGCTAGGACTTCATAGACGCGGTTGGATCGGCCAATCAAAGGCTCGAGATCCTGGACCGTCAAATCGCGCTGGTCCATCACGAACCGAATTGCTTCGATGGGATCGGGTAGATCCATCGGGAAATGATTCCGCTCCCAAGCCTCGACCAAAGTAGCCAGAACGTCCAGCCTCTCGCCCTCAGGTGTCCCAAGTTTGGCCGTCATGAGTAGTTCGATCTCTTTCAAGGTCGCGCGGTAGTCGGCCTGGTTGCGAATGGGTCGAATGTCCATATTCGGCCTCCTTCAAATCGTCTGTGCATCGATCCTGTCGTATTGGGCATGCGTTCCCACGAAGCGGACGTACAAGATCCTGTGCTCGTAGTTGATCCAGACCACCAACCGATACTTGTTACCCGCTATGTTGAAAACCACCCGACCGTCTTTGAGGATACTCGCCTTGCCGAAGTCCGCCTTCACCTCCGTGGGGGCGACCCAATCTGCACGGAGCGCATGTCGGTACCAGGCCAGAAGGGGCTCCCTTGCATCTCCGAATCCCGGACTCCCTTCCCAGAAAGCTCGGAGAGTCGAGAGAGCGAGTACACGCACCCGCCGATAATAGTCCCAAATCGGGACCCGCCGCAATATCACCGCCTGGACTGGAACCTACCTACTGGCCCGCCCACCTGTGCCATGCTCCCCCATGCCCATGACCCTCAATAAGAAAACCCCCGCCGCGCCCACCCCTTCGACCGCCCCGGCCGCCTCCCTACCGCGCCCGACCTCGATCGAGATCGCGGCTTGGATTCTGGCCGCGATCGGCCTGTACCTGGTGCTCCGGCTTCACCTGCTGGCGGCCCTCTTGGGCGGACTGACGGTGTACGAGCTGGTTCATCTAATCGCGGGAAAATTGAGGTTTTTGCAGAAGGGTCGCGGGCTGCGGCGGGCTCTGGCGGTAACGCTTCTTTCGGCGGTCGTGATCGCCATGCTGGCCCTGATCGTGATTGGCACGTTCGCGTTTTTTCGCAGCGACCAGGGAAGCCTCGCCGCTCTGCTCGCGAAGATGGCCGACGTGCTGGAGAAGTCGAAGGAGCAGCTGCCGGATTGGCTGGCGACCCAGATCCCCGACAATGCGGCCCAGCTGAAGCACACGGCGGTCGTCTGGCTGCGCGAACATGCCGACGAGGTCAAGACCCTCGGCGCCAATCTCGGCAAGACGTTCCTGCATGCGCTGATCGGAATGATCCTCGGCGCCTTGATTTCTCTGAACGAGACGCTGGAGCATGGCAAGCGAGCGCCCCTCGCCAAGGCGCTCACCGACCGGGCCGACCATTTGGGCGACGCGTTCCGCCGCGTCGTCTTCGCCCAGGTACGAATCTCCGCCTTGAATACCGCCCTCACCGCGATCTACCTGGCCGTGGCCCTGCCGTTGTTCGGGGTCCACCTGCCGCTCACCAAGACGCTGATCGGTGTGACCTTCATCGCCGGGCTTGTGCCGGTGGTCGGTAATCTGATCTCGAACACGTTCATCGTCGTCGTGAGCCTGTCCTACTCGTTGGGCGCCGCCTTAGGCTCGCTCGGCTTTCTGGCCTTGATCCACAAGCTCGAGTATTTCTTGAACGCCCGGATCGTCGGTACCCAGATCAAGGCGAGCGCCTGGGAACTGCTGCTCGCGATCCTACTCATGGAGTCCGCGTTCGGAATCGCGGGGGTGATCGCGGCGCCGATCTACTACGCGTTCTTGAAGGCCGAGCTGTCAGAGCGCGGATTGATCTGAAGGCAGGACGGCGGGACGGGGCACGTTGACGCTCTCGCGCGGGCTCCATGAGGTAGATTGTCAGAACCCTAGAGAGAGAGCCCGAGGAGATCACAATGATCACCCGATTGAAGACTTGCCTAATTTTAATGACCTTCGCGCTGGGCTGCCTGGTGGCATCAGCTGTCGAGGCCCGAACTTTTACCGATGAGGCCGCGTTCCTGGCGGCGGTGACCGGCCCAACCACCGAGTCCTTCAACCAATTCAGCGTGGGCTTCCTGCCGCAAACGACGTTGGCGATGGGAGCGTTGAGCGTCCAACTCACGAATTCCGGAAGCACTCCGATCCAAGGCCCCGGCCCCTTCGGCTTCACCACGAATTTTCTCTCGACCGACGTGCAGGATGGTGGGAATAACGTGGTCATAACGTTTCCGGCCGGCACCCAAGCCGCGGGAATGAAGATCGTCTCGGCCTTTCCCGTGAGCGTGACCGCGACGTTTGCGTCCGGCACCGAGGCCACGAGCTACAGCGGTCTCCCGGTTTCGTTCCTCGGCTTCGCCACTGGTCCGGGCTTGAGCGGCTTGCAGACGATCACCATCTCCTCGCCGGTCGATCCCAACATCACCCCGATCGTAAACGTCGGCGACATCACCTACGCCTCGGATCTCGCCGGTTCCGTGGTCGAGGTTCCCACCCTCTCGCCCGCCGGAATCGCGGCCTTGGCGCTTGGCCTGCTCCTGGCGGGCTGGCGGATCTCGATCCTCCGGCGTGGGCCCGCCCAAAGACAGAACCGTTCATGAAGCCAGCGGTTGGGGCATCAGCGGGCTAGCGGCTCGCCTGCTCTCTGCTCCCTGGTCTTGGAGCTGAAGGTTCCGGCACTGCCGCACTCGATCCCCGATGAGGTGTTGCGCAAAGCGCTGCTGGAACTGATTCCCAAGGGCGTTGCTTGGCTGTTGAGCTTCTGGGTGATCGCACTGTTCTGGCTCGCCCAGCAGCGGTTGCCGTTACCATGGAGCTCACGATGCAATGCCCCAAATGCCGTTTCGTGCAGGCGGAGGGCGGTACGGAATGCGCTAGGTGTGGCGTCGTCTTTGCCCGGCTCGAAGAACTCTCGACCCGGAGCGGGGAGACGCTCTATCCTTTGCCTCCCCCTCTATCCGTACCGACCAGCGAGCCCAAAAACTTCTGGCGCGACCTGCTGCTCGAAGAGGAAATCGAAGCTCGGTCCGGCGGGTTCTGGGGGCGGGTGGTGCTCTACGCGGCCCTGATCCTTTGGGGTTGCCGGTTTCTCTTCTCTTCGGTTTCCGACAACTATGTCGGCGAATCGTTTCTCCACTGGATCAACCTGCCGTTCCACGAGGCGGGGCATGTGGTCTTCAGCCTCTTTGGCGATTTTCTCCATACCTTGGGCGGAACCCTGGGGCAGCTTCTCATTCCGGCGCTCTGCTCCGCCGCTTTTCTAACCCGCTACCGCGATCCCTTCGGCGCCTCGGTATCCCTCTGGTGGCTGGCCGAGAACTTCATGGATATCGCCCCCTATATCGCCGACGCCCGCTCGGGCGAACTGCTCCTCCTCGGCGGCGTCACCGGCCGGGAAGCCCCGGGATATCACGATTGGGAAAACATCCTTTCCGATCTCCACTTGCTCGCCTACGACCACCGGCTCGGAGCCCTCTCCTACGCTTTCGGACGCCTCCTGATGATCGCGTCGTTCGTCTGGGGCGGGTGCCTGCTGTTCCGCCAGCGGTCGCGATCCCTGTAACGGATCTCGCCCAGCCGACGCTTATAACTAAAAGCCTTGGTGCCGCGCTCCTCCCGACGAAATCGAAAGCCGAGGGTTCTGGCGGCACATTGATTGGAGATTTCTCCAAGGAGGTGCTGCGTGAATCAGCGTCCTTTCTGCCCCCTCTGCAACCGACCGGCGGATGGCTCTTGCGGCCATGTCCGCCCTCGGCTTCCCCTGGCGCTCCTTTCGATCGGGATCGCCCTCCTCCTCCTACCGCTCGCCTATGGGGCCGTGAACCACCGGACGGCCTCCGGCCGCCATGCCGAGGAGGCGAATCCGGCTGATTCCCCTCTTCCGGCCCATGCCCGTTCGGAAGTCGCCTCGGCGGGCGAGTCTCAGCTGGCGCAGGAAGACGAACCGATCGCCTACGTCGGCCACGGTGGTTTCTTCGATCAGAACGGCGACCAAATCACGCCCTCGGTCGAATGGGTGGCCGAAACGCAGAGCTGGTACCGCAAGCGGCTGATCGACCGCCTCGAACCCAACCAAAGGACCGAGCTGGCCACTTTCGAACGGCGCTTGACCGAGGGTCTCACCTTGGACGGACAGGCGGGACTCGTCGTGCAGCAGCGCTCGCTCGATTGGCTCGCCGCGCATTCGCCGCACACGGTGGACCTGGAGCGCCTGCGAGGCAAGCTGAACGCGCTCAAACACCGGCTGAGTTGGCGGTTGCCGCGCCGCGACGATCGCGAGCCGCTTCAAGGCCTCGTACCCTTCGAGCTGGATCAAAAGATCGAAGCCAAGCTGGGGCTGGCGGAATTCAAAGCCGGCGGAAGAACGGCCTCGCTGGTCACCACGAACAGCGGGCAAAACTACATCAACGAGTGCATGGGAGCCGACGTGCCGATTCCGCCGTCGATCGGCGTTCTGGACCCCAACGGCACCGCCGGGTGGAAAAGCCTCGGCTTCATCCCGACCTCCGAGCAGTTCATCGTCGGGTCACCCGCCGAAGTCCGGATTTTCAAGAGCCCCAAGGGTATGTGCATCGCGTTGCCCCGGTATTCGGACGGCACCAAGACGACGGTCAGCCTCGACGGCGTGATCTGCCTGAGCAATCTCTCTTCGAAGGTCTGCATCTGGGACAATCAGATGAGCGGCTCCGGTTTCAGCTTTCCTGCCGGCACCCAGATTCCCATCGGCGTTCCGAATCTGGCGGTGAATCCGGCGGGCCTGTATCAGGCCGGCGGCGCCGAGTTGGAAGGCGGCAGCGGCGGGGTCTGCACCGACTGCCATGCCGGTGAGAATCCGTACATCATTCATCCCCTGGCCGACCTCGATCCTGGTGCCGGGATACTCCTGATGGGCGATTTGGCGGATCCGCCGCTCAACTTGCCGACTTTCGCGCCGAACCGTTACGTTCCCCTCGTGCCGGCGTCTTGGCCGCAGAACGACCTTTCCCATGCGGAGGCTTTCGTTCCCGGGGCCTGCGTCGGCTGCCATACAAAACCCGCGGCCGGCGGGCTCGCCGGACGATTCCCGCATTTGTCGGTGGATTTGAATGGGACGTCCGGTTATTGCAAGACGATTCTGAAGCAGGCCATTCAGAAAACGATGCCGCCCGGCGCTCCCCCCGGAAGCGAAGCAGGAAATCCCCAGGTGATCGACTTTCAAAAATGGTGCAATGAGCTGTCCGCCACCAGCCCGGCCGACAGCGGCGATCCCCATCTCACAACCACCAACGGCGTCCCCTACGACTTCCAGGCGGCCGGCGAGTTCACGGCGCTTCGCAACTCCGACACCGGGTTCGAGCTGCAGGCCCGCCAGACGCCGGTTCTCACTTCCTTCACCCCCGGCGCCAATCCCTATACGGGCCTGGCCAGCTGCGTGAGTCTGAACACCGCCGCTGCCTTGCGGGTCGGCCGGCATCGGATCAGCTATCAACCCGGCCCCGGAGGCCAACGCACCGAGCCAATGCAGCTGCGCATCGACGGCAAACCGGTCAAGCTGACGACCAAAGGCCTCAGTCTGGGAGACGGCAACCGGATCGCGATAGCCGCTTTGGGAGGCGGTCTCGACATCCGGCTCGCGGATGGAACCCGGGTGATCATCACGCCGAATTTCTGGGCTTCGGAGGGCTATTGGCACCTGGACATTGAGGTGCTCAACACCCCGGCCCGCGAAGGTACGATGGGGCACATCCTCGGCTCCGGTTGGCTGCCACTCGCACCGAACGGTTCCTCCTTCGGCCCGAAACCGGCCGGCCTGCCCGCACGGCACCTCGTGCTCAACCGGGCGTTTGCCAACGCCTGGCGGGTGACGAACGCGACCAGCCTGTTCGACTATGCGGCGGGCACCTCCACGGCGAGCTTCACCGAGCGCAGCTGGCCGCCGCCGCCGGGGGCGTCCTGCGCCACGATCCGCAGCAACCCATGGCCGGGAGGCAAGCCCCGGAAACCGGTGAAACCGATGAACCCCGAGGAAGCCCAGAGGCTGTGCCGCCGCATAGAAGACCGGGCGGCTTTTGAAAACTGCGTTTTCGACCTGACGGCAACGGGCGATCCGGCGACGGTGGATGCCTATCTCCTGGCGCTGAAAGTGAGGACGCTGCCGTAAGGGAAGGTCGGTGCCGCAGGTGAGACCTGGATCGCTAGGACCCCGCCTCGGGGGCCGGTCGGAAACCGGCCCCCGTTGTGCCGAGCGGATCGCTCGCCAGCGCGTAGCTCGTACTTCGCCCTCCTTCCGGGCCACGAACGAGAACGCCACGTTCGACGAGATCGAGAATGTCCCGCAGGGCTGTGTCCGGCGAGCACTTGGCGATCTTTGCCCACTTCGACGTCGTTAGCGCCCCCTCGAAACCGTCCAGCAGACGATTGAGAACTAGGCGCTGGCGGGCGTTGACTCCGGTGTTCGGGAGCGACTGCCAGAAGCGGGCTTTAATGAGGACCAGTGCGAGGGTCGTCTGGGCGCCGTCGATCGCGCGGCCGAGGCAGGCGAGGAACCAGTCGAGCCACGGCGTGACATCCAGACCGCCTTTTTGGGTCTGCTCCAGGATGTCGTAGTACGTCTTGCGCTCCTGGCGAATTTGCGCCGACATGCTGTAGTAGCGCCGGGGACTTCCCTCGGACCGCGCCAGCACGAGATCGGCGATTGCGCGGGCGATGCGGCCGTTGCCATCGTCGAACGGATGGATCGTCACGAACCAAAGGTGCGCGAGACCGGCTTTCAACACGAGGTCGACGTCGGTTTCAGGGTCGGTGTCGTTGATCCAATCGAGAAACGCGCTCATTTCATGATCGAGCTTCGCGGCGGCCGGCGCTTCGAAATGAACGCGGTCGCGCCCGATCGGACCGGAGACGACCTGCATCGGACCGGCGACGTCTTCGCGCCAAGCGCCCGCCCGGATCTTGCGCATTCCACTGCGGCCGGTTGGAAACAAGGAGGCGTGCCAGGCAAAGAGCCTTTCGGCGGTAAGCGGCTGGTCAAAATGCCGCGTGGCGTCCAGCATCATTTCGACGACGCCTTCGACATCGCGATCAGGTGCCTTCAGACCTCCGGCATCCATGCCCAGGCGGCGCGCAACCGACGAGCGCACCTGTTCGGCATCCAGCACCTCGCCCTCGATTTCGCTGCTCTTGACCACGTCTTCCGTCAAGGTTTGGAGGACGGCTTCCTGCCGAATCGGGAACCCGAGCGCTTCCATGTGGCCGATCAGGCGTCCCTGTTGATGGCGCACGGAGGCGAGAAGCTTAGCCATCTTTTCGGAGTCCCAGCGGAACTGGGGCCAGTCCGGTTGATCGTGGATGTACGGACTCTTTCGCCGCATAATGTGCGGTGATTGTAGCAGTGAATCGCCGCAGGGCCATTGGAAGGGCCATCGACCCTCCGGCGAAACCAAGGAGATCGTGTCGTACAATCACGAAAAAAGAGCGCCTGAAAGGTCTACCCTTGCGATCGATCCTCACTCTTCTCGTCTTCTTCTCCTTCGTGGCTCTCACCGCGTTCTTCGGTGCGCACTTCCAACCGGGCTCGTGGTTCGAGGGGCTGACGAAACCCTCGTGGAATCCTCCCAACTGGCTATTCGGTCCGGTCTGGACAATCCTCTACATCGCCATGGCGGTCGCCGGCTGGCTTGTCTGGAAACGTTCGGGCGAGCGCGTAACTCCCGTGCTCGCCATTTGGTTCGTGCAACTCGCGTTGAACGCCGCGTGGTCCTGGCTGTTCTTCGGCCTTCACCGTCCCCCGCTGGCGTTGGTGGACATCGTGGCTTTGCTCGCCTGCATCGTGGCCTTTGCGATTCTTGCTCGACCGATCAGCCCGGCGGCCTCTTGGCTGTTCGTGCCGTACATTCTGTGGGTGTCCTTCGCCACGGTCCTAAATGCGGCGATCTGGCGTTTGAACCCCTGAACGCCTGACCGTCACCGAGATTCGCCCTCATCGTCATCGCCAAGAGACGACTCCGCGTCTCGAAAGGGCCGGTTCTCCTCGGTTCTCCTCGTCAAGCCTAGGATTCTTCTGGGGAGGGGATATCCTTGACGATCAGGTTCTTAGTTGGCATACCTCTTGCTTTTTCGCAGGCCCGAAACTGTTTCGCTGAGAGGCCCTCGGCGTACCGGTCGAGTCGCTCGCCTTTTTCCCCGTCGGAAACGGCTTCCGCGCCCAAGCCCCCGTCGCCATGGTGGCGCTTGACGCCCACGGGAAAAGGCTGGCTCTGCCAGGAACTTGGGTGCTGGTGGACGTCGCCCAACTGCCGCTTCAAGGGACCTACGCGAAGATCGACTTCCAAATCCCGGTCGATGCCCAAGCCCGGCGTCTCGTCGTCACCGTCCACGATGCGCTCTCCGGCGAGGCACTCTGGGGCGACGTCCGGCTCGCCCCGCTGGGCGCGCGGATCGCGGCCACACTTCCCTCCGCGCGAAAGTAGACGCGCCGCTCAGTTCACGCAGGCAGCCGAGCCTCGGGTGAGTCACGACGAGACCCAACGAAAGATCTTTACGCCGTTATTTTCCCGGCGTAATCTTGACGTCGACGAAGAATTCCTCGCTGAGCGCGAATTCCAAATCGGTGCGGAGCGGTTGGCGCTGGTTCAAGAACTCTTGCTCAAAGTTATCGAAAAACTTGAGCCTTTTCGCCTTCTCCGAGACCCAGATGCCCTGGGGGTCGATCGTCTTTTTTCCGAATGCCGCGCCGTAGTCTCTCGTGTTGCTCACCCGGCGGGCGAGGTCCGCCAGTACAGAGCAATCCGGGATCGTTGGGTAGAACTCCCGCTCGGTAGAGACGATCGCCTGCGCCGTAGGATCTCCGGACGCAGGAACCGGCAAAATCGAATCGAGCAGCCGATAGATGCTCTTCTCCCCCGGATCCACGGCGCCACTTTTAGGTTTCGGCTGATGCTCGGCGACCGGCGGCGTGGCGTTGACGCTGCCGTGGTGGCCGATCTTCAAAAAGTCGAGCCGTTCCGTGAGGTGTTCCCGGCGTTTCTCCCACATCACGTTCCAGCTGCCGTTGTTTTTTCCTTCCTTGAACTCGCGATCCCACTCGGCGTCGCCGACGAACAACAGCCTGCGCTTCTTCCATTCGATCAGGAGCACAACGCTCATGTTGTTCTGGATCGTGGTGTCTTTGGCGGCGAATGCGAGGCTGTTGGACAACATGCCGGATTGCAGTCGGCGAAAGTCGCCCGCGCCGATGTTTTTCGGAGCGGGGCTTTCGACGGGCTCCGTCCGAGGCTCTCCGGACATGCCGCTCCCTTGAAAGCCCCTGAGGCTCGTGTCGATCTCGCTGCCGAGGTAGAAGTGGTCGATGTCCTCTTCGGGAGCGAGAATGAGGATCCTTGCCTCTTTAAGGCCGTCGAGACCGAGTTCCTTGGACGTTTGTCCGGCGTGGACGAACTTAGGCTTGATCTGGAAGGCGTCCGGCAAGGTTTTCATCAGAAAGTCGTCAGCATCGTCGTTGCTCACGCCGTAGGCGGAAACCAAGATCTCGACCTCGGAGCTCAAAGCCCTGCCGCTTTCGGCGAGCCGCCGCATTTCCCCGCTGGCGAAGGCGTGAAGCTTGTTCGTCTTCTCGGCCTGCGGGTGTGTGGGGTCCATCACCGCGCTGAGCCAGACGTTTTTGACCTGGATGTTCTTGAACCACTCTTTGTCGAACCCCTTGATGTGATCCTCGTGCCGGTGCGTGGCGACGATCAGGTCCAGCCGCTTTTTCCCCGGTCCGTCGCCATCGGGCAGCATCTCGGCCTCGAGGTGCCGGATCGCCTTCTCAAGCAGCTCGTCGCCCCCCTTTTTGCCGCAGTCGATGAGGATATGGAATCCGTCGTCTCCTTGCGGAATGCGGACGTAGATGCAGTCTCCGCAGCCGACGCGATAGGCCCGGATCAGGAGATCATTTTCCATCGCTGTGCTCCTTGATCGTCTTCGTCGTCATGAGTAAGGTGCAGATGGGGCGACAATCGAAACTTGACTTGATCGTCGTCCCCTTCCGCGATCAACGGGGGCACCGCGGCACCCAAAAGCCCCTTCGCGGATCCGGCCATCGCTCCGACCCGTCCGGCGGCGATCTGGGCGGCCAGATTGTCGAGCATCTCCTGCTTGCGCGCTTTCCCTTCGGCGACCGCGGCCTCCCAGCTCTTGTGGATGAGGCCGGCTCGAACCCGCTTGCCGCCGTAACGGAGGGATCCGGGTTTCATCGCCCAAGCGAGAACGTCGCCGTTGTCGTTGAACACCAGGGTCCCGCCGCACAGCAGTTGGGTCGAGCGTCCGTTGAATTCGCCGAATTGCGTGCCCTCCAGCAGGACGTCCTCTCGCCAGACGTATTCGAGAATGATCTGCCGAGGCAATCGGGCCTCCTGGCGCCCGTTTTTGTTGGCGTCGTAAAGATCGGCGATGAAGAAATCCTGAGTGGCGGGGATCAGCAACTCCTCCCGATTGTCGTCCAAGAAGCGATACGCGGCGGCGCGCGACCGTGAGATTTCGCTGATGTTGTGGTAAATGCCCAGTCGAAGCCGATCATAAAGGTACTGCGGTAGGGTCAATCGCAGCACGTCTTCGTCCGAGAAAATCTCTCGTTCGCGAAAGACGCGGATCAGCATCGCGTGGTAGCCCCGGGGATCGAGCGGATCGGACAGCTGCTGCGACCGGCAGACGGCGAGGGCATAGTCTCGGAAGTTCACGTCGACGGGAGGGAGCAAATCGAGCGGCTGGATCGCAGTGCGCTGCATTCGATCGATTGCGTACCAAAATGCCTGCGCGGGGGTTGACGGTTTATGATCCGAGGAAGGCCCCTCGCCGGCCTCGGGCTCGCGTTGATAGTTCGCCGCGAGTTCTTTCAGGATATCGAACATGGCGCCGGTGAGAACCGTGGAGAGGCGATGCACCTCCGTGACTCCCTGCACTCCGGACATTTTCAGGTTGTTGTTTCCGGTCCGCAGATACGGCCGTCCGTCGACGCTCTCGCCGAACTCCTCGGCGATCGAGGAGATCGTGTCGGCGTTGGCCATGTCTCCTTTGACGTCTCTGGCCACATAACGGCGCAATTCGTTGTTTCGCAGGGTGAGCAGAATGGCGGTCAGGTCGCCCATGAATTCGTGGAACGCGCCGGTCTGGGGCAGGCTGCTCTCGTTGTACAGCGGCCGAATGCCGTCGAGGACGGCGTGGCCGAACTCGTGATTGACAATATCGGCCGAAAGGCAGGTGTAGACGACATCGGGATCCGACCCGAAGTAATAGAGCTGCAACGACTTCGTGTCGCGATCGTAGAAAGCGTTTTCGCCGTACCCGGCGCGCGGCACGACGATCAGCCGATTCCCTTCGAAAGCCCAAGGGATGCGCCGCCCGAGAGCTTCGCCCTCTTCGAAGAAGGCCAAGGCCCGTTGCAGGGTGGCCCAGACGCTCACCTGATGAAATTGCGGGAGATGCGCCGTGCTCTGTTCGATCACCTGGCCGTCGATGACGAACTTTTGAAGCTCCAAGTCCCATTCCGCGGGAGGGGTCAACTGACCGGTGTCGGCGTCGTAATCGACGACGGCGAAGCGGGCGCTGGTCGGTCCGTCGGTGAGGCCCGGCTCCCAGGCGACCTCCAGATCATCGTTGAAGGCCAGAGCTGGAATTTTCTTCGCCACCGACGGGTCCTGCATGTAGGTGGTGAAGGGGAGGAGCAGTCGCGTCTGGCTTTTGAGATTGACGGGAATGGCCCGGGCGACCGCATAGAGCGCGTCGCGGTCGGCGGCGGAAATCTGCGCGCAAAAGGAAGTTCGCCGCGTCGTTTTCGGGACCGCTTCGGCTACGGCAACGGCCTGGGGCTGTTCATTCTCCATAGAAACCTCCCATTCGCCATCGTACGCCTGCTTGCGGCAATCGCGCAAAGGCACGGACGATTTTAAGGAATAGACGGACGCGGTCGGCGACTTCGGCGATCTCTAGAAGCGGGGGTGGGGAACGCTCAGTCCTCTAATCCCACGCCGCGACCACGAACTCCTCGCCTCCCCAGCGGAACAGCAGATCGGTCTCGCGGAGCGCCGACTCGATGCGCCGGGCCGCGCGGGCGAGCGCCAAGTCCCCCGCCTCGTGGCCGTATTTGTCGTTCGGTCCATCGTCTCTCCCTGCGAGTGAGCGCCGGGCCAGCCGGGCACATGGCCAACGTACAGACCCGTGTCGGCGTCCTTTTCGACAACGGCGGTGAAGTTTCGCATTGCGAAAAGGCTACCACTCAGAACCTACGTCGTGTAACGTCGTGTAACCCTAAAGGACAGCGTATCTTGTCAAGCTCCGACCGCCTCGCGGCGATCAGATGCGGGAATCGAACCCTCGGCCCGCTCGCGAATCTCCTCCATGGCAGGGCAGGCGATCGCCTGAGTCCGGTTCCCCGGGCATTCCGTCGCTCCCCGGCGTACACTCGCCCAATGAGCCGGTACCTGCAGGCCTCCACGCCCTTGGCGATGCGCTCAGCGGATTCGATCGCGGCGAGCGAGGGTCGGACTCCGACCGCCTCGGAACGGTCGGCAACCTCCGGCCTGTCCGATATTTCCCGACAGAAAGTGCGCGCCGAGCGGCTGGGGCACCGTCTGGATCGGCTGGCTACCCCCACTCCCCCTGAGGTCTCGCTCGCCGAGCCGAGAAACGTCCCGATCCAGCGGGTCCTCTATAAGGACAAGGGGAAACAGAAGAAGAATGCCTACAAAAGCATCGCTCAAACCCATTGGTACAAAAAACTGAACGACCGGCAACGTGCCTGGGCTCACCACCTGCACGGCCTAAACGGCCCTGATGACCACTACAACCCGGAGGAATTCGAAGCCAAGCTCGCCGAGCGCGACAAATCGGCGGACGAACCGCCGGCGCTGCCGGAGCCAAAGCGCGCAGCCAAGAGGAAGCGCGAGGAACCGCTCGTCCCACGCCAGACCGGCCCGGCGGTGGGCAATCAGGTCGCCTATGACGACGCCCCGGAGTTCCGAACTGAACGGCGCACTCTGCGCAAACTCAAAAAGGTGGGCAAGAGCCCCGGCGACAAAAATCTCTACCTGAAGCGTTACAAGCCGCCGGGGGACAAACCCTTCAAGCTGCTCACCAGCTCGATCCCGCCGAGCAGCCTGCCGAAGGATTATGCGACGCGTCCGCTCGCCGAGCTGGTCGACGACCGGCTCGGCCAGACGTTCCATTCCGAAGCGGTGACGAAAAAGATCGAGGATCATTACCCGCCCTTTAAAAAGCAAAAAATCGCGGAGCACGAATCCTATTCGGCCTCCTCGCGGGAGCAGTGCGAGAGTTGCCGCTACGACTATCCTCCGAACAAGCCGCACGCACACAAATTCGGGACCTTCTACTCCGGAACGACCGACCACATCGAAGGCAAAGAGCTGCGCGATAAATTGGTGAAAAACAAGGGAATTATCGGCGACCTCAAGCTATCCGAGGAAGAAAAGAAAATCGTCGCCGAGGGGCGGACGGACGCGGCGGCGGCCCGTCAGTTCTCGCCGAATCAAAACCCTTCGCTGAACCTGAAGAGGGCGAACCTCAAAGAAGTAGACTCCGAAGGGGAGCAGAGCTCGGACGACGACGATCTTTTCCTGACGCACGATCTCGACTGGGGGACCCCAGGGAAGCCGGCGCAAGGGTATGGCAAAGGAAAGGTTCATATCCTGCCGCGGCGCTCTTACTTCTCTCCCTCAGAGATCGAGAACGAGACCCGAAAAACCCAAGAACTGCGGGATCGGAAGGTCGCAGCGGCCGCCAGCGGTGCCAAGGATGAGGAAGAGCTACCGGACGCCGGAGGGGAAGACGAAGACCTCGCAACACCGATCGAAGAGGACTAGAAGCGGCCTCCGAGAGGCGGCCGAGTACCTACGTGCCGGCGACCGGATGGCGTCGTTCGTAAGTGGAAGTGGCAAAACAGAGGACGATCGCGCTGGCGTTGCGCGCGGTGAACAAGGAGTTGGTGGGGCTCTACTGGGATATCGGCCGGCTGATCGTCGCGCGGCAGTCCGGCAGGACCTGGGGCAAGGCGGTGGCGGAGCGGCTGGCGGTCGATCACCTCTCAGAAGAGGGCAGAAGAGGGTGGCACCTATTGGCTAGCACCTATTGCCTATGCGCCATCTCGCCCGGGCGGCGACGGCGGCGACTTCGGCCGAAGCCTCGGGAAAGAGAACCGGCTCTCCTGGCGGACCGGCGAGGGTTTTAATCTGCCATCGACTTCTGCTGTCTGCTCATTGGCCGGCTTCTGATGCGGAATAATTTCCACATCGGCGCGCCAGGACCGCTTGACAGACTCAAAACGCTCAGGGATGATTCCCCTCGCCATGACTCAGGCGTCGGAAGAAACCGAGCGGGATTGAGCGTGAGGAGAAGGCGATGAACACCAAATGTTCCATGGGAGGAGGACGTCCTTGAACGAGGAAACCTACGCCCTCGACCGGGAATGCTTCGCCTCGGGCGAGGAACGCCTTTCCCTCTACGGGGCATCGAGTTCCCTGGTCTGGGCAAAGACTTCCCTGCCCAGGGAATTGAGTTCCCCGCACGAGGAATCGAGTTCCCTGTACGGGGCGAAGCATTCCCTGCCGCGGGAATTGAATTCCCCGTGGAGGGAATCGAATTCCTCGCATCGGCCTAGTGTAGTGCCTCACGCAGATGTTGTCTTATCGAGTGCGCGCCGGGCTCGACCAACCTTCTCGAGGATCTGTTCGGTTCGGGCAGTCCAGACGAAGGGTTTTGGCTCGGCGTTGTGATGGTCAATGTAGCCTCGAATCG
>JBBSBW010000009.1:0-164874 GCA_038250865.1 Thermoanaerobaculia bacterium
TGGAGATCGGCCGCTTCGGTCGAGCCGGCACCGGCTCCCGTGGGCGGGGGGACCGGCAGGTTCAGCTGCGGATCGAGATGCATGCGCAGGGCGCGCGGGCCGACCTGAAAATAGAAAAACGCCCGCAGCAGCTCGCGATCGAGATCGCCGACCAGCCCCTCCCCCGCTTCGGAGAGCGAGCGTCGCGTGCGCTCCCTCTCAAGCCGGCTCACTTCGCCGATCCAGCGCCACTGGAGCACGCCGAGCAACGCGAGCAGCCCCACCAGCGCCGCCACCGCCAGGCGCGACGAGCGGGCGCTCGCCGCGGCGGCGCCGGTACGGGGCTTCGAACGGGCGGGTTTCGACATCGCGGCAGAGCTTAGCAAGGGGCGCTTCGGGCAACGGCGGGAGGCGGCGGTTTCTTACATCGCTTACAAGTTCTTCGGCGGAGGGCCGGGGTAAACTGAACACATGAGCGAACTGAGAGGACCCAAAGGATCGCAGGGACGGCAAGGATTTCGGCGGCGAATGCTCGGATCGGGCCTGGGCCTGGAGCTGGGACTCATGCTGGCGTTGGCCGCGGGTCCCGTCGGAGCGGCAGCGGCTCCTCCGACGGAGGCCGCGGTCCAGCCCTTGCTGGGCAGCTGGCAGCTCGACTCGGATCGCAGCCAGGATTTCCGGAGCGCGATGCGCGAGGCGCACAGCCATGCGCGGGACGGTGGTTTTTCCGGGCCAGGCGGCGGCGGAGGCGGCGGACGGCCCGGCGGCGGTCCTCCGGGGACCGGCAACAGCGGCTTCCGACCGCCGGTCGAAGCGCCGGACATGGCCAAGCTCTCCGGACGGATGGAGGCGCCGCTCGAACAGAAAATCGCCTTCGCGAACGGCACGTTTACGATCTCGACCGAGCCGGAGGCGTCCGATCCGCTGCTCCACGCTCCTCCGCTCTCGATCGCGCCCAACACCAAGAAGACCAAGCGCGAGCGCCCCGACGGCACGGCGATCAAAAGCTGGGCGACCTGGAAGGACGGCGAGCTGACGATCTACGAGAGCCCCTCTCGCGGCCCGGAGCGGAGCGAGCTCTACCGTGTGGCCGCCGGCATCGACGGCAAGCCCGAGCTGATCGTCGTCGTCTCGCTCGAAGGCTACGGCCCGCTGCCGCCGGTCTCCGTGCGCTGGGTCTATCGGCGGGCTGAGACGGAGACACCCTGATCGAGCCTGATATCCTTGGCGCCACGCCATGGCTACGATCAAACCGGTCTACCTCTTCTCCGACTCCCAGTTGCTGTTCTGGCGCGACGGCGAGCGCTTGTTCCTGGAGCGCCTGCGCGACCTGCTGATCGAGGATCTCGATCCCGCGGAAAGTTCACCTCGGCCGTTCAAAGCGGCCTATTTCGGTGCCGCCAACGGCGACGCGCCGGAGTTCTACGAGCTGTTCCTCGCGGCGATGGACGGCATCGGCATCCGCGATTGCCGTCACATCCCGGCGCGATTGGGCTCCGACGATCTCGCGTTCATCGAGCAGGCCAACCTTCTGTTATTTGCCGGCGGCGACGTCCGCCGGGGTTGGGATGCGTTCGACGCCAATGACCTCGGCGCGAAGATCTTCGCCCGCTATTACGCCGGGGCGCTCCTGGTCGGCATCTCGGCCGGCGCGATCCAGCTCGGGCTCAAGGGTCTGGACGAAGGGAGCGATCGGATGTTCGACACCTTTCGGGTCGTGCCGTTCGTGATCGACGCGCACGCCGAGCCCGATTGGCCGACGCTCCATCGCGTGGTGCCGCGGGCGGGCGAGCATGTGAAAGGGATCGGCATCCCGACCGGCGGCGGGCTGGTCTACCACCCCGATTATTCGCTGGAGCCGATCCGCCATCCGGCAACCGAGGTCTACGTCAACCCCGAGGGCAAGCTGGTGCAGACCCTCCTGCTGCCGGGCGAGGGGCCCGCCGACCCGCAAGCGCCGCCGGAGCGGCCAGACTACCTGCGCGAAATCGAGGCCGCTGCTCTAGGCACGCCTCCCCCAGAGTCTATCCATTGAAGCTCTACGCGCTCGGCGATCTCCATCTCCGCCACGAATCCAACCGCAAGGCGCTCTTGAATCTCGCGCCGCATCCGGAGGACTGGCTGATTTTGGCCGGCGACGTGGGCGAAACGGACGAGCATCTGCGCTTCGCGCTCACCGTTTTGTCGCGCCGGTTCGCCCGCCTGCTCTGGGTCCCCGGCAACCACGACCTATGGACCATCCCGCCCCATCCCGAGGAGCCGCGCGGCGAACAGAAATACCGGCGGATGGTCGAAATTTGCCGCTCGTTCGGCGTGCTGACCCCGGAAGACCCCTACATCACCTGGCCGGGGGGATCGGCGGCCGACGGCCCGGCGCCCGTGCTGGCGCCGCTCTTCCTGCTCTACGACTACTCCTTCCGGCCCGACCACATCCCCATTGAGGAAGCGGTTCAATGGGCCGCCGAAGAGGACATCCTCTGCTCAGACGAGGTGCTGCTCCACCCCGATCCGTACCCCAACCGCTCGGCCTGGTGCCATGCCCGCTGCCTGGACGCCGAGCGCCGCCTGACCGCGGCGGCCGAGCGCGGGCCGACCATCCTGATCAACCACTGGCCGCTCAAGCGGGATCTCGCGATCCTGCCGCGCGTCCCCCGCTTCTCGGTCTGGTGCGGCACCCAGCGGACGGAGGATTGGCACCTCCGTTTCAAGGCCCAGTGCGTGATCTTCGGCCACCTGCACATCCGCGCCACCCACTTCCGCGACGGAGTCCGCTTCGAAGAGGTGTCGCTCGGCTATCCGCAGAACTGGGACGCGGAGCTGGGGATCGAACCCTACCTGCGCCAGATTTTACCGGATCCGCGGCTGGCTTGAACCCTACCCAGGGCGTTGCCCTGGGCTAACGTGACGCGGCCCGTTGGGCCGCCGCGCTCCGAACAATGATGTCGGCCTGAAGGGCCGAGTCACGTTAGCCCAGGCTGAAGGCCTGGGTTGGGGTCCGGCAGCTCCCCCCCTACCCCGCAAACACCTGCACGTCCCGCAGCTCTTTGAGCTTGTCGCGGAGCATCGCGGCCTCTTCGAATTCCAGACGCTTGGCGGCGGCGCGCATCTGTTTTTCGATTAGGGCGATCTGTTCGGAGAGCGGCAGGTCGGAGCGGTCGGCCAGCTCCGAGAGGCGGGAGACGCCGGTCGAATAGAGGTCGAGGTTCGCCATCTGCACCAGCGGGCTGTGGATGTCTTTGAGGATCGACTGCGGCTCGATGCCGTGCTCGACGTTGTGGGCTTCCTGCTTGATCCGGCGGCGGGCGGTTTCGGAGAGGGCGCGCTGCATCGAGTTGGTCATCGCGTCGGCGTAGAAGATCACCCGGCCGTTCAGGTTTCGCGCGGCGCGGCCGGAGGTCTGGATCAGCGAGGTCTCGCTGCGCAAGAACCCCTCTTTGTCCGCGTCGAGGATCGCCACCAGCGAGACCTCCGGCAGGTCGAGCCCTTCGCGCAGGAGGTTGATGCCGACCAGAACGTCGAACTCGCCGCGGCGCAGGCCGGTGATGATCTCCACCCGTTCGAGCGTCTCGATGTCGCTGTGCAGGTAGCGGACCTTGATCCCGATCTCTTTGAGGTATTGGGACAGCTCTTCCGACATCCGCTTGGTGAGGGTGGTCACCAACACCCGCTCGCCTCGCTCGATGGTCTTCCGGATCTCGCCCACCAGGTCGTCCACCTGGCCCTTGGCCGGGCGCACGTCGATCACCGGATCGATCAGACCGGTCGGCCGGATCAACTGCTCGGCGATCACGCCGTGGGTCCGTTCCAGCTCCCAGGGGGCCGGGGTCGCCGAGACGTAGATCCGCTGGCCGATCCGGGCATCGAACTCGGGGAACTGGAGCGGCCGGTTGTCGAGCGCCGAAGGCAGCCGGAATCCGTAGTCGACCAGCGTCTGCTTTCTCGACCGGTCGCCGTGGTACATGCCGCGCACCTGGGGGATGGTCTGGTGGCTCTCATCCACCACCAAAAGGAAATCGTCGGGGAAGTAATCGAGCAGCGTCGGCGGCGCTTCGCCCGGTGCGCGGCCGGAGAGGTGGCGCGAGTAGTTCTCGATCCCGTGGCAGGAGCCGATCTCCCGGAGCATTTCGAGATCGAACATCGTCCGCTGTTCCAGCCGCTGGCGCTCCAGAAGCTTGCCCTGCGCTTCGAGCTCGGCGAGCCGTTCCTGCAGCTCCACCTGGATCGTCTCGATCGCCCGGACCATCCGGTCCTTCGGCGTCACGTAATGGGTCTTCGGGAAGACCGCGATCCGTTCCACCTCTTCGAACGCCTCGCCGCGCAGCAGGTCGAAGCGGGTGATCCGCTCGATCTCGTCGCCGAAGTATTCGATTCGCAGGCCGATCTCGTCGTAGGAGGGGAAGATCTCCAGCACGTCGCCGCGTACTCGGAAGGTGCCGGGATAGAGGTCCATTTGGGTGCGCTGGTACTGCATATCGACCAGCCGGCGCAGCACCAGGTCCATCCCCTCTTCGCTCCCCTTTTCGAAGAAATGGAGCATGCCGAAGAACGACTCTGGCGAGCCGAGGCCGTAGATGCATGAGACCGAGGAGACGATCAGCACGTCCCGCCGCTCGAACAGCGCCTTGGTCGCGCGCAGGCGCAGGCGCTCGATCTCCTCGTTGATGTTGGTCTCTTTCTCAATGTAGGTGTCGGACTGCGGGACGTACGCCTCCGGCTGGTAGTAGTCGTAATAGGAGACGAAATACTCGACCGCGTTGTTGGGGAAGAAGCTCCGGAACTCCTGGAACAGCTGCGCGGCGAGGATCTTGTTGTGCGACAGCACGAGAGTCGGCCGGTTCACCCGCTCGACCACCTTGGCGATCGAGAAGGTCTTGCCCGACCCCGTGACACCCAGCAGCACCTGTTCTTTTTCCCCCGCCAGGATGCCCTCGGCGAGCTGCCGGATCGCCTCCGGCTGGTCGCCTTGCGGTTCGAAACGGGATACGACTTGGAAGTGGTCCATGGGTGGGGATTGTAGTGGGTTCGACGCCGGCCCGTTGTTCCCCAGGCACGGCCACCCTCCCAGACCGGGACCCCCGCCCCGGCACTTTGGCCTGTTGCTGCCTACCGGAAATACGCAATACTTCACCGAGCAGCTTTCGCGCGGAGTCTTGTGTTCATGCCTTTGGTGTCGCTTCCGTCGTGCCTGATGCCCGTCGACCCGCGGTCGAACGCGGCAGCTCTGGATGGTCCGCGCGAGCCCCGAAGCGTCGTTCGAGCAGGTCCGCGAGTTCCTGCTCGCCCATACCGTCAAGGGGATTCTGGGCCTGGCCTGGGCAGCCGCCGGTACTTCGATTGAACTGCGTTGCACGGCGCGCTATACCGGCGTCTTCGACCCTGACATGAGCTTTTCCCCCTTGGAGGTGTATTTGCGGGCGGTGCGAACGCTCGACATCTCAGCGCCGGACCTAGCCACCTCGTTGTTCGAGCACCTCGCCGGGCAATGCGACCAGGCCCTGATCCTCGAGCGAGAGACCGACGGGACCTTTTATCCCACCGTATGGCGAACCGCCCCGGACTCGTCGGCGCTGGAACGGCTCTCCGACCTCGCGAGCCAGGTCGAGATCCTGAGGAATTACCCCCCGCCCCGGCTCCTCGCCCGCGGCCTCTCCTCGCACGTCGCCTCCTACCCCGGACCCGACGGCTGTTGGCTCCTCGTCCCCCTGCCCCACCGGCAGGCTTGGTTTCACTTCTCGGGAGCAGGAGCGCTCCCCCGCGCGCTCCTCGCGGTGGCCCCGCGGGTGGCGGCGCTCGGGTAGGGGCCTAAGTCGTCGTCGGAAGCGCTCCACCGACCCTCGAAGGCACGGGCGGCGCACTCGTTGGGGGTGAAGGCGGCGGCGCGGGAACCGGAACCGACGGGCCGGGTGCGGGCGGCGAAGCCCCGCTCATCTTCTCCAGCACCCCGGTGAGCCCGGCCACGTCCTCCCGGGACAGCTGCGGCTTTGCGCTCAGGTCCATGACTTTGGCTTGAAACGCTTCCAGGGCCGCTCGATCCTGCATCAACTTCGTCGGGTCGGCCCGCGCGCCTTCAAACGCGCGATGGAGCCTTTCGCGTTCCGCCGCCGGTACGTTCGGCGCGAGCTTGCCCGTGTAATCGTCTTCGAGATAGCCGAACATGGCGCGCATGATCTCCGGCGCCTTGACGACCATGCCGACCAGGCCGAGCGCGAGGATCAGGAACACCCCGCCGCAGCCGAACAGCAGCGCCTTGCGGCACCCCGAGCGCTCGGACGGCTCCAACGGCGCGGGGGTAAACGGCGGCGGTGGAAATTCCATGGGTTCTGACATGTCGACCCCTCCGCGGCGGTCCGAAAGGCAGGTGCAGGGTGCGACGAGTTTGTATCACCCGCCAAGATACGCGGCAAGCGGGGCCGCGCGGGGCCAGGGTAGGCCAGGAGTGCCAGGTAACGTAAACTTACCCCGTGGACTATGACCCGCTCCCCCCGCGCACGATCGGCCCCTCGTTAGGCTCTCCCATGCGCCCCCGCCCGGGCAAGCGCCTGCTGCGCTGGGTCGCCCCGCTCGGAATCGCCGCCGTGCTCGGTGCGGCGGGCGGCGTCGGCATCGCCGCGGTGATCCGCCGGCCGCAGGTGGAAGAGGTCTCCTCCTACACGCCGCGCCTGGTGACCGAGCTGTTCGATCGTAAGGGCGCTCAGTTCGCGACCTTCGCCCGCGAACGCCGGATGATGCTTAGGCAGGCGGAGATCCCCGAGGTGCTGCGCCGTGCGGTGATCGCCTCGGAGGACCGCAACTTCTTTAGCCACGGCGGGATCGACCTGCAGGGCATTCTGCGCGCCGAGGTGAAGAACCTTCGCTCCGGCCACATCGTCGAAGGCGCTTCGACAATCACCATGCAGCTCGCCCGGACGCTGTTCCTGTCGCGCGAGAAAACCTGGCGCCGGAAGGTCGAGGAGGCGCTGATCTCGGTCGAGCTGGAGAAAAAGTACAGCAAGCAGCAGCTGCTCACGCTTTATCTGAATCTGGTAAACCTGGGTCACGGCAACTACGGCGTCGAGGCCGCGTCGCGCTACTACTTCGAGAAGCCGGCCAAAAACCTAACCCTCGCCGAGGCGGCGACCCTCATCGGGATCATCCCCGCTCCCAGCCGCTACAGCCCGTACCGCACACCCGACAAGGTGCTCTCGCAGCGCAATCGGGTGCTGCGCGGCATGTTCGAAGAGAACTTCATCACCCAGGCGCAGTTCGATCTGGCCAACGCCGAACCGCTGCGCGTCGCCCCGCGCCGGACGGAAGAACAGGCCGCCCCCTACTTCACCGAAGAGGTGAGGAAGTACCTGGAGGCCAAGTACGGCGCCACCGCGCTCTACGAGCAGGGGCTCGAAGTCACGACCACCCTCGACCCGCAGATCCAGTTGGCGGCCGAAAAGGCGGTGGACGAGGGGTTGCGCCGAATCGATCACCGGCGCGGCTGGCGCGGCCCGCTCGCCCAGCTCGACGTCGAGCACCTGGAGGACCAGACGCGGCCGACCTGGGGCCAGGGCGATCCGCAGATCGGCCGCTGGTATCAGGGCATCGTGCTCGACAGCGACAAGGTCCAGGCGAGGGTGAAGATCGGCGAAAAGGTCTACACCCTCGGCAAGAAGGGGTTTGAATGGACCGGCCGCACTCTCGCGTCCACCGTGCTGCCGAAAGGCGCCGTCGCCTGGTTCCGGCTGGTGCCCGGCAAGGCTGCCAAGGACAAGCCGGAGGAGGTCGCCGAGCCGATCCTGATGCTCGAACAGGAACCGCGGATGGAATCGGCCGCGTTGGTGATCGAATCGCGCACCGGCGCGATCCGCGCCCTGGTCGGCGGCTGGGACTTCGACCGCAACAAGTTCAACCGGATCACTCAGGCCAAGCGCCAGGTCGGCTCGGCGTTCAAACCGTTCGTCTACGGATCTGCGATCGAGAACGGCTGGACCCCGGCCGACACGCTGCTCGACGTGCCGACCGCCTTCAAGGGCGCCGACGGCAAATTGAGCTATACGCCGCACAACTACTACAAGAAGTATTACGGCATCATCACGCTGCGCCGGGCGCTCGAACAGTCGGTGAACGTGGCGACGGTGAAGCTGATGGACCTGGTGGGCGTGCAAAGGGTGATCGACTTCACCCGCCGCTGCGGCGTCCAGTCGCCCTTACCCCCCTACCCGAGCCTCGCGCTCGGCTCGGCGGATTTGTCCCCGCTCGAGCTGGCGACCGCGTACGCGACGGTGGCGAACCTCGGCACCCACGTCGAGCCCTACCTGATCGAGAAGATCGCCAGCCGGCAAGGGCAGACGCTCGAAAGCCACGTGCCGAATGCCCAGACTGCGATGGCTCCGGCGGTCGCGTTCGTGCTCACCCACATGCTCGAAGGGGTGATCGACCACGGCACCGCCTACGAGGCGCACGACCTGCCGCTCGATCTCGCGGGCAAGACCGGCACCACCGACGACTACTCCGACGCCTGGTTCGTCGGCTTCACGCCGAACTACACGATCCTCACCTGGACCGGCTACGACGCCAAGCGCTCGCTCGGTTCGGGGATGAGCGGCGCGGTCGCCTCACTGCCGACCTGGATCTCAATCGTCAAATCAGGGCTCGCCGACGGCTGGATTCAAAAAGGCGAGGCGTTCTCGGTGCCGGCGGGCGTCTCCCAACGGCCGGTCGAGTACTACTCGGGCCTCCGCCCGAGCGAAGGGAGCGGCCGGACGGTCGACGAGGCGTTCGTCAACGGCACCGAGCCGATCAAGGACTACGACCCGAAGTGGTCGACCGTGATGACGCTGCCTTGGTTCCAGCAGAAATCGTTCTATGTGCCGAAAGAGGGCGAAGAGATGACCCAGCGCCCGCCCGAGCCGGGTGCGGTCGCGGCACCGCCGGGCCAGGAAGGTCCCGCGGACGAGGTGCCGCCGGCGGAGACCGCCGCCCCGGCCCCGCCGCTGCAATCTGCCGCTCCCCCACCCTAGCGGCCGCATCGGGCGAGGGCCTCTACGGGCATATTGGTACCTCTTCCTTCGGCACGTTTTCCCCTCCCTTTCGCACTCACACTTAGTAGCAACGCAGTACAAGCGACCCGCCCGGCGACTCGCGCCGGGGGGCGGGATTCTTTTTGCCGCACTTCCTCAAGAGAGGTACAACCCCGATGATCCGCGCCACCAAACCGATGTTGCTGTCCGCCCTCGCCTTCTTCGCCCTCCTGTCCGTCGTAGCTCCGGCCGCCGCGGTAACGACTACGATCGCCCATGCCCGCACTCTGCCGCTCGGCACCGTCGTCACCGTCGAAGGGACGATCAGCACCCCCTCGGACGCTTTCGAGTCGAGCTTCTTCGACAAGGGATTCGGCCTCCAACAGGGCAACGCCGGCATCTTCATCAGCCTGCAGACCGACCTTCACGTCGGCATCTTGCGCCGGGCGCGAGTGACCGGCGTCCTCGCCGACAGCTTCGGACTGCTGATTCTCGTGCCCGCCAATCCGAGCGACGTCCACCTGCTTGGGCTCACCTTGCCGGTGCACCCCGCTTGGGTGCAGACCGCCGCGGTCAGCGAAGCGACCGAAGGGCGGCTCGTCCGCGTCATCGGCCGGGTCAGCCAGGCGCCGTCGAGCGACCTGCCGTACGGCTACAAGCTCGCGGTCGACGACGGCTCGGGGGAGGTGCAGATCTTCATCAATACCCAGACCGGGATCAACCCGTTCGCCTTGAGCCTCAACCAACTGGTCGCGATCTCCGGCTTCAGCAGCCAGTTCGACACCCACTACGAGATCGATCCGCGCTTCCCGGCCGACATCATCACCGTCGGCAACTAAGGCGAACCCTCCCTTTCTGATCGAGTCAGAGAACGGGGGCTACAACGCCCCCGTTTCATCTGTTACACGCAGCATCGCGCCTCACCAAGCACGCGTTCAACAGGATGGGGCGGCCTGATCGGGCCTACGCGCCTCCGTGCAGCTCCTCACGCAGAACCCGGCGTAACGCGTCGACGGTGACCGGTGCCGTCTCAGGGGCTAGAGCTGTTCGCAGGGCCGATCTCAGCCTCTGAATACGGATATCGCCGCGGTGATATCGGATATCGCGGGCCGAATTACGGATATCTCTCCCTCGATCTCCGATATCAGCGCCTGAATACGGATATGTGGGGGGAGAGATCGGTCTCCGCGAGCTGAATACCGATAACTCCGCCCCGATATCCGTATTCGGCGCACGAATACCGCTACCCCCGCGAGAACGCCTCTTCCAGCCACTCCCCCAGCTCTTTCGGCAGACCCTCGGGAATCGAAGTCGGCCGCCCCGCGGCGAGATCGCGAAGAAACCCGGCGAAGGCAGGATTCGGCGCGGGAGCCTGTTCCAGTTGTGCCAGCGCCTCTTCTTCGGCGGGGCCGAGCGTACCCTCCCCGGCACCCGCCTGGGCGCAGGCGATCGTAAGGGCTTGCAAGCCGCGCAGCATCGCGGGCGGCAGGCCGGCGCTTCCCCCTCCGGCACGGCGCTTCAACTCTTCGAGCAGCTCGTCGCGTTTCCGCGCCCATTCGGCGGCGGCGGTCGCGTCGCCACGGGCTTCGGCGATCTCGGAGAGGGTCGCGTAGTCCACCCAGGCCTCCTTGAGACCGAGGGCTTCGTGGATCTTGAGCGCTTCCTGAGCGTGGTGCTCGGCGGCGTCCAGGTCTTCGAGGAGGAAGTGAATTCGGGCTAGTAGACCCAAAGAGACGGCCTTGTCGGGTTGATTGCCAAGAGCCTGCCTGATCCGCAAGCTCTCCTCGACCGAGCGCTGGGCATCCTCCAATTTCCGCCGAGCGGCTTGTTCGTCGCCCCGCTTCCGGGCGGCCACTCCCTCCATCTGCGCCGCAAGGCCGAGGTTTTGCGCGGCGGCGCCTAGGCTCGGTTGATCCCCCAGTTTCAACGCAAGCTCGCGCGATTTCTCGTACCAAGACCGCGCTTCGGCCAAACGGCCCGTCTGCCGATCAACCTCGCCGAGCAGGTTGTAGGTCCGCATGACCCCTTGCGTATCGCCCGCCTCCTGGAAGCTCTGCAGCGCCTGCAGGTAGAGGCGGCCGGCACGATCGAACTGCTTGCGGTCGTCGGCGAGGCCACCCTGCTGCTGGAGGGTCGCACCCTCCAGCTCTTTGTCACCAACTGCACGAGCAGCGGCGAGAGCCAACTCGTAGCGCCGGTCGGCCTCTTCATTGCGACCCGCTTCCATCAGGATTCTGGCGCATCGGCCATGGCCGACGGCGACCTCGCGCTGGTTGCCGAGCGTCTCCGGGATTCGAAGAGCTTGCTCCGCCACGGCGAGAGCCTCGACATGCTGTCCCGCGCCGCGCCGTGCATTCGCCAGTTCGCCCATGGCGACGGAGAGGTTCCCGAGCCGGCTCGCCGCCTTACCATGATCCGGTGAGGCCAGAAGATCCCGCCAAGGCTGGCCACCTGCCTTCTCGACCAAGGCCTCCCATTGGCCAATGGCCTCTTGAAGGACAGGAAGCGCCTGGGTCGAGGCTCCTGCGGTGTAGAGCACACGGCCGAGCGTGACAGCCGCCGTCGCCAACTGAAAAGCGGGATCGAACTCCGTGGTTTTCCAAAGCCGCTCGATCAGCCTTTGAAGCTGATCCACCGCCCCCGGCGGATCGCCCTGCGTGAAGCGGGTCCATGCGTGCTGCCGGTCGTAGTCGGCGGCTTGCGCGGTAAAGCCTTCCTCCGCCACCGCTCCCTTCAGCCACTCCACCCAGGCATCGCGCTCGTGAAGGCGACCCGACCTCTGAAGGTAGCATGAGAACGTGTCACCCAGCGCCGCGGCGGCCTGAAACTCCCTGTCAGCCACAGCCCACTGCACTGCGGTGCGGTAGTTAGCCCCCTCACGATTCAGGATCTCGATCGCGGCGCGCGATTGCGAACCCCGGAGCGCCTTGTCGAGCCCTCCCATGAGAGCGAGGTAGACCTGAACGTACCGCTCCCGAACCTCCGCGCTCTCACCCAGCCGGCCGTCGGCCACGGCGGCGGCGAGGGTGGGGTGGAAGCGGAGGAACGGGCGTTTCGCGACCTGGATGTCGTCCACCACCCGCAGGAGCGCGATCCCTTCCAACTCGAGGAGGATCGGTTCCCAGGCTTCGGGGGTGAGCTGGCTCACACCGAGAAGAAGCTGCTCGAACACACCGCCACGGAACAGCCCGAGCCAAGGCAGCGCCTCGCGCGCCGCGGGGCTCAGATGTTTCTTGGAGAATTCGAGCGAGGCGAGGAGAGATTCGTTCCTCCCTTCGTGAGCTTTCTGCCTGGCCTCCCTCAGCAGAGTCCCGAAATCCGCCCGGATCGTTTCCGGAGTAAGAGTGCGGAGGTGCGGGCCGACAAGCTCCAGCGAGAGAGGATGGTCGGCGAGATCGGCGAGCAGCGGGTCGAGGCGCTCGCGGGCGAAACGCGGATCGGCGAGCGTCAAGCCGTCGCGCTGGACGATGCTCGCGAGGAGCCAGAGGCTGTCCGCGCGGGCGAGGCCGGAAAGCTCGAAGCGCTCGGCGTTGGGAAGACCCGTCTCGCCAGGGCGGCAGGTGACGAGGAGGCGCCCCTTGCCTGGACCGGCGGTGAGATCCCGGAAAAGTTCCGAGAGGCGGTGACGCTCCTCGTCCGTGTACGGGCTCGCCGCTCCAGCTACTTCCTCCGCGAACTGCGGCAGAGCGCTCTCGAAGTTGTCCCAGACGAACAGCACTTCTTTGTCTCGCAGCAATTCGATCGCCCGGCGGCGCTGCTCGACATCCGGGAGCTGCTCGAAGCGTGGACCTTCGAGATAGGAACCGAACAGCTGAACCGCCCGGTCGGCGCTCGCGAACTGCTCGAAGGAGAGGAAAATGGCGCCATCGCGAAACAGGCCGCTCCGCGTCCACCAACTTGCGGCTTCGGTCGCGAGGGCGGTCTTCCCCATTCCGCCCATCGCGTGGAGCACGATCCCTCGCGTGCGGCGGAAGCGGCGTTCGAGGTCGTACAACTCGCGAGCTCGCCCCTGGAATCCGAAGGCTGGCGGCGGCGGAAACGCCCCGGGCTCGCCACGTTCGGGCGGGCTCCGGAAACCACGGTGGCGACGCGCGTCTTCCGCGTCAGTCATTCGAACCAGCGTGGCAAGCTCCACGGCTTTCTCTGCATCTCTCGCCGGATTAGAAAAATCGACCCAGAGGAGTGCATTCCACTCCGGTGGCATGTCGAGCGGCTCCAGCTTGATCGGAACCAGCCGATCGCCCTTAGGGTAGATCTCGACGTGCTTTGCCGCTTCCCACTTCACCCAGTTCGAACCGAGCGCATCTTCCGAGACGGCGACCACCGTGAAACGGCTTGCCCGGATGCCCTGCTCGCACAGATCCTGGAGCGTCCCAGGCGCAACCTGCCACTTGTCCAGCCATACTCGCAGTCCATGCTTGCTGGTCAGTTCACGGGCAAGCCACTCCACCCGCGCCAGATCGTTGTACTGGTGAGAGAGAAAGACATCGAACGCCCGCACCGGCTGCTTCGCCGCCGCACCGGGCGGAACGAGCGAGTCGTCGTTGGCACGTTGGTAGAGGTGCGGGAGGAACCAGTCCTCCAAATCGATCCGGCGCCCGTTCGGCCCGGTTTCGATCCACCGGGCCTGATTCGTAGAGAGCACCTTCCGGGCCTCCGCGACGGCGTGGCCGATCGTGGTTCCCCGCGCCAACTCGCGATAGAAGCGGTCGAGCAGCAGGCGCGCGGCTTCGACGTGGACCGCGTGGCCCATCGAGAGGACGCTGCCCACGCCCGCTTGAATCAGCCGCGGCGCCACCGAGCGGAAGACCGCAGCTTTGCCCACCGTGGCGCTGCGGCAGGCTTCGAGCACGACGAGCGGAATGTGGTAGCTCGCAAGGAGATTGCCGAGCTGTTCGGCGGGGACGAGATCCATCGCCGAGGCCCCGGTGCCGTCGTCCTCCTTCTCGAACAGGAGCGCGCCGATCTGCGACTGCGGCAGAAACGTGCCGTGACCGTCGAAATGGACCAGGTCGTACGGATCGCCCGCGTGATCCGCCTCGCGCAGCAGCTCCTCCATCCGCACGAGGGTGGGCGGCCGGCAGAAATCGACCCGCACGGCGCCGCCCAGCGGATCGAGCGCATCGAACATCGCCTTCGCGGTCAGGCGCGGATCGAGGAAGCCCGCGTCCGCCGGACGGCTCACGATGTAGAGGATGCGAAGCGGCAGCTCAGCCATGCGCGGCGGCGTGTCCTTCGGCGTCTCCAACTGGCGCCGGATCGAGAGGCGCGGCGCGAGGTTTCCCGCTGGGTCCGCCAGCAACTCCCACGGCAACCGCAGGAGGGTGGCGTCCTGCGTGGCGATCGTCAACTCGCGCGGCGGTTCGCTGGCGAGCAGCCGGGCGAAAAGCTCGCGGCTCTCCTCGTTCGGAAACAGCGCCTCATAGAGCGCCTTCCCCCACGCATCGAGATTCCGCTCCACCCGCCGCGCCCGCACGACCGCGCCGCCGTCCGGCAGGTCCATGAAGTCTTCGAGGTACCAGCGGAGATCTTCGTAGTCCTCCTCGGTGAGAAACGGCTTGAAGGGGACTTCGATCGCCGAAGGCACCCCCGCCTCCGCCGCCGTATCGATCAGACGCGCGAGATAGGTCCCGTCCGGGGCGGCGGTGAAGGTGACGCGAAGGTCGTGCATGGTTGGCCGTTGGGCGCAACAATACAACGGAGGCTATTAAACCTGGGCTCGCCAGGCTCCAGCCTGGCGCTTTTTGCTTCGATCCACCGAGCCTCCGCCTTACTGCAAAAAACGCCAGGCTGGAGCCTGGCGAGCCCAGGAAGGTTTCGCGAAGAGGATCACCCCTCCGGATACAGCAAAACCTCCCGCCGCTCCGCCCGGAACGCCTCTTCCTCCGCCGCAAAGGTACCCATCCATTCGTCGAGGCCCGCTCCGCTTTCGATCGCTTTGCGGCATTCCGTACCGCCGGTCAACAGATCGATCGCCGGGATGTCCTCGACGAACTCGTACGGCGCCGTCCGCCACTTCAAGGCGCCCAGGCGGGCGACGACGTCGAGCATCTCGATGCCCGTGCGGTAGGAACGAAACGCCGCGGGATCGTGGACCACCATTTCGATCCCCCCGCAGATCTCTCCCCGGTGCTTCTGGAACTGCGGCTTGAACCAAGTGGGCACGAAACGGACTCCCGGCAGGTCGCGCTTCTCCAACTCCCTGGCGAACGCCAGCGGATCGAGCCCGGGGGCTCCGGTGAGGTGAAAGGGCCGCGTGGTGCCGCGCCCTTCGGACAGCTCCGTCGCTTCGATCAGGCAGCCGCCGGGGTAAACGATCGTGGTGGCCGGGGTCGGCATGTTGGGCGACGGGGCGATCCACGGCAGGCCGGTCTCGGCCCAGGTCATGTCGCGGCGCCAGCCGTCCATCGTCCAGACCTCGACGTTCGGCTCTCCGCCTTCTCGCAGCGCCCGCAGCCGGAACAGCTCGCCGAGCGTGAGGCCGTGGCGCACCGGGAGGTGGAAGGCTCCGACGAACGATTCGAAGCCGGGGGCGAGTAGGTTGCCTTCGACGACTTCTCCGCCGAGCGGGTTCGGCCGGTCGAGCACCCAGACCTCGCAGCCCGCTTGGCGCGCGGCTTCCGCGGCCCAGATTCCTGTCGCGGCGTAGGTGTAGTAACGCGAGCCGATGTCTTGGACGTCGACGATCAATAGGTCGAGCCCGGCGAAGGCCGAGGGGTCGGGGCGGAGCGTGCTCTCGGAATCCCCGTAGAGCGATTCGAGCGGCGCGCCGGTCCACGGGTCGAGACCTCCGGCGGAGGCGACCATGTCCTGCTCGATGCCGTAGAAGCCGTGCTCCGGACCGAACAGCTTCGCGGCCGGGTGGCCGGCGGCGGCGAGCGCCAGATGGATCGGCCGGGCGCGCGCGTCGATCGAGGCGCCGTGGGCGAGGACGCCGAAGCGCCGGCCGGCGAGGCGCTGCGGGTCGGCGAGCAGGCGATCGAGGCCGGTCTGGGTTCGGGTCATGGGGCGTCCTCTCGTTTTTCTTCTCGCACGAAGTCGCCGCTTTTGCCGCCGCTTTTCGCCTCTAGCCGAAGATCGGTGACCACGGCGCCCTTCTCGACCGATTTCACCATGTCGTAGAGCGCGAGCGCCGCGACCGCGCAGGCGGTGAGCGCCTCCATTTCGGCGCCGGTGCGCGCGGTCGTGACGACGCGGCTCGTGATCTCGACGCCGGTTTCGATCGAACGGATCTCGACCTCGACCTGGTCGAGCGGCAGCGGATGCGCGAGCGGGATCAGCTCTGCCGTCCGTTTCGCGGCTTGGATGCCGGCGAGCCGGGCGACCGCCAGGGCATCTCCCTTGGGCAGGCGGGAGAGTTCGCGCACGGTGTCGGGCGAGAGGGTCACGCGGCAGGAGGCTTCGGCCACGCGGCGGGTGATCTCCTTGCCGGAGACGTCGACCATGCGCGCCGCGCCATCGCTATCGAGGTGTGAAAACGGGGTCGATCCCATCGGAGAGGCTCCGCATCCAGGTTGAGACATCGTGCGTAGGATCAAGGAGTTGCGCGCCAGGAGAGCGCGCGGCGCATGCTAACATTCCTCGGCATCCTGAACCCTATGCGTCTCGCGATCGTCGTCCCGACCTTGAACGAGGAACGCGCCCTTCGCGCCTATCTTGCGCGGGCGGGCGCCGAAGCCGATCAATTGATCGTCTCGGACGGCGGCAGTACCGACGCGACGCTCGACGTCGCGCGCGAAATGGGGGCGAAGATCGTGACCGGCTCCCCCGGACGCGGGGTGCAATTGAATCGCGGGGCGGCGGCGGCCCCCGACGCCGATGTTCTGCTCTTCCTTCATGCCGACACGGTGTTGCCTCCGGGCAGCGGCGACGCGATCCGCCGAGCGATCGAAGCCGGCGCCGCGGGCGGCGCGTTCTTCGTCCGTTTCGACGCCGACCGGCCGCTGTTCCGGCTCGGCAACCGGATCGTCAACCTGCGTACCCGGATCACCCAACGCCCGCTCGGCGATCAGGCGCAGTTCGTCCGCCGCGACGTGTTCGAACAGCTTGGCGGCTACCGCGACTGGCCGATCCTCGAAGACCTCGATTTCGCGGGTCGCTTACACCGCGCCCATGGCCTCGCGCTGCTCCCCGGCCCGGCGGTGACCGCCGCCCGGCGTTTCGTCGAAGGCGGAATCACCAAGACCATCGCAACCAACTGGCTGATCTGGCTGCTATTCGCCTTCGGCGTGCCGCCGGAACGGCTAGCTCGGCTGTATCGGCAGATTCGATAGGAGGCGGCGGGGCCTGTCCCCATTTCAGCTGCACTCGCGCGTTCTGGAGCGATCACCTCTTCCAGGAGACCTGCGAGATGCGTCCGTCCCTCGATCCATTCGTCTTTCCTTCCGAGACCCGCGGCTGGTTTCGAATCCTGCTGGCGGCTGCGATTCTGATCGCTTTAAACGTCGGCTTCCTGGTCGAGAACCGATTGCACCCGGCCCCAGGCTGGGAGGCGAGCGGCGCGACGGACTCTCGGGGGACCGCTGCGAGTAAGGACACGGATGTCGGCTGGGGCAGCATTTCCAGGCACGGCGCATCCCTGGCGATACCGAGTCTCTTCGGGCTGTTCCTGCTCGCGCTCGCAAGCGTGATCTATCGCTTCCATCCCGCCCGGCAACGGCGCCACCTCAAATCTCAAGCACTCGCAGCAAGCGACGCTCCGCAAGTCGCGGGGTACCTACAGCGTTGTGCTCAAAACCTCGGTTTGCGACCCTTGCGACTCGAATTCAAAGCGGCGGGCTTTGCCAACAACGCGGAAACCTTTGGACTGCGAGGCCAGGAGTACATCGTCCTGCATGGCGGTCCGGCACAGTGGCGGGATGCCTGGGGTGACATTCCAAAGGCGGTGGCCCTCCATGAAATCGGCCACATCGTCAATCGAGATGCTCAGGAAAGAGAAAAGTGTTTCGCCGTCTGGGCCGCGCTCCTGGTCTTGGTGGTGCCGGCCTACGGCTGGCTGGCGATCCTTTCGATCCTCAAGCCGCATCCGGCCACCGCGCTCATCGATGAATCCCTTTGGAGCGTCGGCTGGCGCCTGGCCGCAATGCTGTTGGTGATCCGCATCGTCTTTGCCGGCATGGTGATGGCCCGGGAGTACTACGCGGACCAGAGGGTTGCGTCCTGGGGGCTTGGCAGAGCTTTGCGGGAGCGGCTCAAGGGGGAGGAATCAGAGCGGTCGGGAAGTGAAGCTCAGGCGGCGGGCTGGCGGAGAGTCCGCGAAAGGATCGGTTGGATTGGGTCTCGACATCCGTCGGCCACGCTGCGGTTGAAAGCTCTGGAGGATCCGCTTCGACTCTTTCGAGTTCCTTCCGGCTTGGCGTTCCTGGCCGGGCTGCTTCTCGCGATGCTGCTCGCCAATCTTTACCTGCCGATTCAAAGGATCACCCACGCCTTCTCTCTGATGTACGCCGACACTTTCTGGCCGGCCCACATTTCCAAGGAGATACTCTTTCGATCCCGGCTGATGGCCTCATTGAACATGGACGGGGTCATCTTGCTATCGGCCCTTTCCTTGATCGCCATCGCCTACCTCTGGGTCGATCTCCTCGGCGGTCAGGTGCAGCGCGAAGTGATCGCGGACTTGGCTCGCGGCGAAAGAAAAACTTGGGGCTACGGCAGGCTCTGGTTGCCGGCTCTGCTTCTCTCTCTAGGGTTCGAGGTCGGTCTTGCCATCGTGCCTTTCCGACCCCTCGACCTGATCTCGTTTTCGCCCGGGCTGACGATTTTCTGGCTCGTCGGCTGGACCTGCCTCAACTGGCTCTGGCTCGCTTCGGTGCGCGCCGGGGCTCGGTTCACGCTGGGTTTCTCGACCGGACCTTTTCCACCGCGAGGCCTGTTCAATTTCGCCCAAACCTCAGCCCTCGTGTTGTTGATCGCGCTCTACAGCCCTGCCCTTTTCGGTCGCATGTCACAAAGCCTTTGGCGAGAGATTCCGCCTGGAGCGAATCCGCAGGAATTCTTCACTTATTTCTACGTCGGCTCGCTGGCGGTCCTGTTGGTGATCGCCGTGCTGGTGTTCGTCGTCTGGGCTTTAAGCTCAGTCGCCTTCATGGCCTGGCGCCTTTTCCGGAGTCTGAGCTGCTCTCGGTGCGGCGCCCCGATCGAAACCGGGCTTACCCTGGGCCGGTCGTGCGGTCACTGCCGTTCGCCGTTGGCGGCGTGGGCGTACGCGGGGGCTCCTCGCGACCCGGGCCTCGTCGTGGGAGCTGTGGGAGCTGCGTCATGACCCGTGCTAAAGGGTCGGCGTTCCTCTTGGGCCTGGCGAGCTTCTCGGGGCTTCTCCTGGCGATCACTTTTGCCGTGATTCCCGCTCCTTTCAAACCCCCTCCGCCGCTCGGCCTACTGTCACCGGCAAGTCTCGGTGTTCTCCTGTTCCTTTTCATGGCGCCGGTCGCCCTTCTGCCTGGATGTATCGCTTTGAGTCTCTGGCTCGTCGTCGTTCGCGCTCAGGAAGAAAAAGAGCGACGCTGGAGCGAGGAGCGGCCCGCCCGGGAAGCGGCGTTCCAAGCGCATCTCGACAATGCAGCGAAGGCCCGGCTCGCGGGTCCTCTGTTGCCTCCCGCTAGGCTCGCCGCAGGCGGCTGGGACGAGGCACAGCAAAGGCGGCTTCAGCTCTTCGAAGCTGGAATCGGCGGTGCCGAAAGCCTGGCGACTCCGCTGCCAACGCAAAGAAAAAGCACTCTGTTGCCGGATTGGATCACTCGCTGGCTCGTCCTCGTCCTCTTCATCTCCGGAAGCTTTCTGATTCTTTGGGGAGTCGGCGTTTTCATCACCTTCCTTTGGACCGAGGTCCCGAGGTACTTCGGCTTCTAACCCGGCCTGGCCATCGCCCTTATTGGCTCGTCCAAGTGTTTCGCTCTTGGCATCTCAGGGGTCCTTGGAGGCTTCGCCCTTCAAGGGCTCGCACGTCGAGAGACAAAACGCCGGCTCATGCTTTCGGAGCTCGATCGTCGTGCCGGCACGATCGCCCTGGAAGGGTTCCAGAAGATCGTCGAAGGGCTCCTATCCGATGGCCGGATGCCGGACCGCGCCGCAACAGTCGTCCGGGCCGTTCTCATGGCGTGCTTACCCGAGCTGGACGGAACTGCCCGCGGGCGAGTGCTCCTCTGGCTCCACAGCCGGAAGCTCCTTCCTAAACTGGACCTTCACCGTCTCGATCTCCGAGGTGCGGTCCTCGGAAAAACCGACCTCTCGGGCGCCCGTCTGGCCGGAGCAGATCTCTGCGGCGCACAGCTCCAGGCAGCTGACTTATCCCAAGCAGACCTCGAAGGTTGCCTACTGTTTGGTGCGGATTTAAGGGACGTCCAGGCCGCGGAGGTCAACCTCAGGCAAGCCGACCTCCGGTACGCCCAAATGCAAAATATCTCGCTGCCCGGCGCGGACCTCGGCGCGGCCGACCTCACCGGCGCGAATCTCTATCTTGCCGATTTGAAGGGTGCCGACTTGACCGGGACGCTGGGGATGGCCCCAAGCCGTCCTTTCAAGCAAGGGGGCCGATGAGATGAATCCAAGCACACGCAATCTTTGGCTTGAGCTGGGCGCCATCGGCCTGGTATTGCTCAGTTTGATCTTCTTCCTCGGAGCGGCCGTACAAACCGCCACCTTCGTGGTCAACGGGATGTTGCCCGGCGCAGCTCCCATCCAAAGAGGACCGGTCGTGATCGGTTGGCGAGAAGCGCTGATCGGAGCGACTCCGTGGATCTTCTTCGGAGCCTGCTTGATCTCGGCAGGCTGGGGCCTTCGATTCCTTCTCGTCCCTGAACCAGGCGGGCCCGGTACGGAGGGCGCGTGAATCGACTGAGCGAATTTCTTTCCGATCCTGCGGCCTTCGCCGCGTTTCGCGCCGCGATCCTCGAAATGCAGGCCGAGCTGGCGCCTGAAGAGGTCGAAGCGACGAAAACCTATCTCGAACCGCTGATCCGCCTTGCGGCACGGGGAGAGTTGCCGAGTGTCGACCCCGAATCCAGATCCGGCCAGTTCGGCGAGGGAGATTGGCTTCTGCTGCCGATCCTTTCGGCCGCGGCCGGTACCCTGCAAAGCCGACTGGCAGGGGGTGCCCCGAGGGAAACCTGGCCACAGGTCACCGACGCCGAGGTTCGACCTCTCGTCTTCCAAACCAAGTCCCCCCGCGGTGCTCTCCAAGTACCGCAACTGACGCGAGCTTTGCATCGGGCTTTCGCCAGACATTTGATCGATCCCCAAGGAGCGAAGGGCCGGAAAGAGACGAGGCACACGGACATCTCGTGCCCGGCGAAAGTATGGAAGAGTGAGCCGCGCTTCAACCTCGTCGTGCGGTTGACCGTCGAACAAAATCCGGCGAGCGTCGCCGCGCTCGCTTTGGAGCTACAGCCCGAGACCTCCGAGGTCGTGGTCGATTTGCAGGCTCCCGGATTCGAGCCGCTCAACGGCTCGCGCCAGAAGGTCACCTGGCAACCCGGCGTCGACAGCACGCCCGCGGTCTTCGACCTTCGGCCGAAGGAGACCGGCGCCCGATCGCTGATTTTGGACTTCTTCCAAGGAGGTCAGTCTTTGGGCGCGATCGCCGTGCCGATCGAGGTGACCGAGCAACCCGCTTCCGCGGAACGAACTTCGGTCGCGGCCGCCCGGTTCACCGTCGGTTCCTCGGTGCCGCCGCCCGATCGAATCCTGCGCATCTCCTGGGATCGCGGCCAGCCTGAGCTTCGAATCAGCCTTTTGCAGGCCGGCGGCTCGTCGTGGGAGGACTTCGCTCCGGTCCCGATGAACGATCCCGCGAGCTACGCGGACCTGCAATTGGCGAAGATTCCCCAGCTGGACACCGAGGCCGACGACCGGCAAAGGGCCGGCGAAGAGCTTTTGAAGCGGATCGGCCAGAATCTCTGGCGCAAACTGCCGGAAGCGTTCCGAGAGCTTTACGCCCAAGAGCGCGAGCAGTGGCGCGATTCCACCTTGCTGCTCTATACCGATGAGCCGAACTTACCTTGGGAGATGCTCTGGCCGTACGGTCCGGGCTGGGAGGACGAAGAACCCTGGTGCCTCTCGCTTGCCTTAAGCCGGTGGCTGCGGCGCGACGAGCAAGGGGGCTGCAACCAAGGGGCTAAGGAGACGCTTCCTCTCGCTTCACTCGCGTGTTTCGCACCGGGGGGCTCGAACCTCCAAGCGGTCTCGGAAGAACAGGGATTTCTTCGTGAGCTTCTTCCCCATTTCGGAATCCGCGACGTCAGTCCGGCGAAGGCCGACGGCTCGGCGATGATGGACCTGCTGCGATCGCAAGACTACGACTGGCTTCATTTCTCAGGCCATGGCTCGTTCAAGACGGCTCGGCCCGAGCGGGCGGATATTTCGCTCGAAAATTTCCAGACTCTGACGCCCGAGCACCTGGTCGGCCGCGAGATCGAAGATCATCTCCGGCAGGCGCGGCCGGCGTTCTTCTTCAACGCCTGCCAGTCGGCGCAGACCGGTTGGGGCTTGACCGGCGTCGAAGGCTGGGCGGCACGGCTGATCTCCTGCGGGGCGGGCATGTTCCTGGGCCCGCTGGCGCTGGTTCGGGATTCGACCGCGCTCCTGATGGCGAAATCCATCTACGAGGCGCTGCTCCTAAACGACGCGACGATCGCCGATGCGGCCCGGCAGGCACGGCGGAAGGCACGGGAAGGGGGCGACCCGGCGTGGATGTCGTACTGCCTCTACGGGCATCCCAACGCCAAGATCGGTCCGCGCCGGCCCGACGAGCCGATCAACCGGGCATCGAGCTTGCTCCGGTAGGCCAGCGTACGCCTCCGGCCCGGTTTCTCCGGCAAAGGTTTCCGACGGCGGCGTCGCCGTTCTCCGGCTAACCTGAACGACCTCCCGAAAGGAGAAAACTACTTCATGCGCAAGCTCCCCCTCCTGCTTACGCTCCTCACCGTCCTCACCGTTCCCGCGGCGCTTCTGGCGATTCCCGGGACTCCCGATCACGTACCCGCCGCCTCGCTGATCGTGCCGTTTTTTGAGACCGGCATCGACTCTGGGGTGAATCCGCACGACACGCTGCTCGCGGTGAACAACCAGAGCAACACGGCGCGAGTCATCCACTACCACGTCTGGGACATCGACGGGATCGCCACCACACTCCAAGGCAATGTCACGCTGGGTCCGACGCAGACCTGGAGCGCCGCGATGCGCGACCTGGTCTCCGGGGCCTCCCCGGCCACCAAGACCCAGCTCACGGACGGCGCCTTCTACCGCGGCTTCGTCACCATCGACGGCGTCTCGGCGGCGACCAGCCTCAATCCGGAGCAGGCTGCCTTCCCGTTTCTTTTCGTCAACTTTCTCGAAGGCTACATCTACTACACCCGGCTCTCCGAAGGCTCGGCCAACGGCATCGCCATGGTGCCGCTCGAAGTGGTGCCGGCGACACTCGACCCGCTCCTGCGGGACTTCTACAACACTGGCCGCCGCGAGGAGATCGACGCCTCGGCGCGCCAGTGCGCCGACCAGCTGGTCAAGGGCACCACTCCGTGCACGGGCGATTCCAACGGCCTGATCGACCGCATTCAGCTGCGCCAGTTCGGATCGACCCCGCTCGCGGGCAAGAGCCGCATGGTCATCTTCACTTGGAACACCCACCAGACGGGCGGGCCGTCGGCCCGCTGCCAGGCGCTCGGTACCTGCGACCAAACCTATCCGTACAAGCGCTACCGCGAGGACGGAACTCTCGTGGCCGACCTGACCTTCCGCTTCGACCACGTGGTGAACCTGATCGACATCACCGGCACCCCCGACTCGGGCTGGGTGTCGATCTGGAACATCCCCGACCCCGATAACGACTGGCAGGTCTATGCCTACTCGTTCAACTCGGCCAAGCCGGGCAGCTCCTCGCTCAACTGGGACGCGATTTTCGAGGGCTACATCGTCCCGTAAGGGGGAGGAATCAATCCCGGGCCAGCACCTCGCCGCGCGCGTTGACGAAAGCGCGGCGGGGTTTTTTCGGCGGTTTGAGCACCACATCGACCGGCTTGGTGGCCGAGCCGACCATCGCGAGCATGCCGGCTTGGACGTTCTGGCCTTTGTCCAGCTCCAGATAGATCGGCACGAGGGTGCGGAAGTCTGGCCCCACTTCTGCCTGAGTGATCGTGCCGTGGACACGCCAGCCGCCGTCGGCGGCGCCTTCTATTTTGAGATCCGAGGTCAGCTTGGGGATCTCGTTGCCGTAGACCCACTGGTTAAAGAACCAGTCGATTTTGCCGTCCTGGGTGGCGTTCAACGAGGGGGGCAGATGTTTTTCGACGATCGCGGCAAAGTCTGCGGTCCCTGGGTTCTTGCCCGCGTAGGTCGAGGTGAAATCTTTCATCATCGCGATGAACTGGGCGTCCGGGTCTTTCGAGCGGCCGTCGTACATCGCCATGCGCAGCATGTGGAGGACGTAGCCCCCCTTCTCGTAGATCAAGGAGAAAGGAGCCGAAGGCGCCCGCGACGAGCCCGAGCGGTTGCCGTCGATGATCGCACCGGCCTCCCATGGCGCGAACGCGTTGCCGGGGGTCTTCTCGACGATCCGCTTCTTCGCCTCGCGCCAGAATTTGTCGTAGGCGCCCCAGCCGACCGTATGTTGAAGCGCCAAGGCCGCGGAGAATTCCGCGAACCCTTCCGACAGCCACTGGTCGCGGTAGCTCTCCCAGCCGAGCAGGTGGCCCCACCACTGGTGGGCGAACTCGTGATAGCCGACCGATGCGACGAAATCCTTGGCGCCGGAGAGCCCCACTCGCTGGCGCTGCGTTCCGTCCAGGAAGCTGATGAACGGCATGTAGATGAGCGCCGGCCACGATTGGCCAAACGTCCACTGCGACTGCTGGGTGATCGCCACCCGGGTCGCCGGGATCGGGCCGAAGTAGGTGGTGAACAGCCGGGCGGAGTTCACACCGTCGGCAAGCGCGGATTCGGCGAGCTTGTCGGTGTTCACCTTGCCCAGGGTCGGCGCCAGAGCGCCGGAATCGTCCCCCCAGACGGAACTCCCGCCGACGCCCGCGCTATTCAAGATCTCGTTGATCTCGCGGACGATGTCCGGCGTGCCCGGGTTGGTCCAGACCTCGACTTCGATCCCTGAGATCTCGTCCTTCTTCGCGTGCTTCTTGAATTTGCCGTAGTTGAACCCGGCGACCTGGATCGGCGTCTCCGCCTTCCAGATCGAGACCGTCTGCTTGCCTTCCGTCCGCGTCTCGACCGGGTTGCCGACCGAGATGATCTCGTTGCCCGCCGGCACCCGATAGGTAAGCGAGAAGGTCGCCGGATCGGTGAAGTAGCCGAGGTTCGGGTACCAGCCGACGCGCGAGAGCACGGCGTAGTTCTTCTCGCCCATATCGACCAGCACCTTGTCTCCGGCGTAGACCAGCTCCAGCCGGATCTTTTCTCCCTTGGAGAGCATGCGCGGGAAGATCACAGCGCTGTTGGCGTCTTCCTTCTCGGTCTCCTGGACGAACGGCAGCGCCGTCCAGCTCTCCTCCCCCTCGGGCGCAAAGCGGGCCGAGCCGAGGCGCAGTTCCGGCTGAAGGTTGATCGGCAGCACCCGGAGCTTCGCCGTGGTCACCTGGAAATGGATCGTCGTGGTGCCGGCGACATCCTCGTCCCGGGCGACCGCCGTTTCGACGTCGTAGTGGGTGGCGTCGGTCGAGCGCCAGAGCGCCGTCCTTCGGCCCCCTTTGATCTCGGCGGCGCTCTCCGATTCGTACCAGGTGCCCCCCTTCGTCGGGTCCAACACGTAGAACATCGTGTCTTCCTTGCCACCCGCACCTACGCCCAACGCCTCCACGCCACGAGGATCGACCGCGGCGAGCGCGGCGCCGATCTTCTGCCCCTCCAAAAATGCCAAGAACCCACCGCTGGTCATCCCCGGAATGTCGAGCAGGTCGGCGAGGATGCGCAGGTGGAAGTTAGCGTGGTAGTCCTTCCGCTGGCGTTTGAGGTGCGCTTCCCATGCGTCGAGCGCCTCGCGGTTGGGGGCGCCGGTTTGGATCGGCGCCGAAAGCGCCAGCTCGGCCGCTGTGTCGTCGCCGAACAGCAGTACCAGGCGAGTGAAGCTGTCGGTGAGCGTCTCGAAGGTCTTCGGATCGCTCCCTGAGTCGAGAGCCAGCCGGCGCCGCTCGCCGGGAGTTGCGGGGGTCAGGCGGAACGTACCCTGGCCGAGAAAGACTGCGCCGATCGTCCGCCCCTCGACCGGGGCGAGAAAGTGAAACGTGCCGGACGCGAATTCGAACCGGAACGCGTCGCGTTCGAGCACCAGACCGGTGACCGGGAGCGTCCGGCCGTCGGGCTTCGCCGCCCGGAGCGCCGCGTAGACGGTATCTTTAGGCGCGTCGGCCGGCGCGCCGGCATCGGCTCCGGCCGGGCGGCCGATGAGCCCCGCGAGCAGAGCGACCGCCATCAGAGGCGCGGCGAGGTGGTAACGGGTCGGACGCATACGTTGTTTCCTTTCGCAAAGGCGGTGCTCAAATAATAGACCCCGAACGGACCGAAAGGTGTGAGCGGAGAAAGGCGGTAAACTCTCCAACGCAACCGTATACGGAGGACGCACGATGAAACGCTATCGCCTGGAACCGGGCAAGCCGGTTGACCTCTCCCGCTTCGACCCCAACTCGACCGCCGGTTTCAAAGGGGGCAAAGACAAGGTCGGGCACGTGCTCGACCAGCTCAACTCCCGCCTGGAGGTGCTTCAGGAGAGGCTTTGGGCCGAGGGAGAACGCGGTGTCCTCATCGTCCTCCAGGGGATGGACACGAGCGGCAAGGACGGCACGATCCGCCACGTCTTCGACGGCGTGAACCCGATGGGTGTGCGCGTCGCCTCGTGGAAGGCGCCGACCGAAGAGGAGCGCGCCCATGACTTCCTTTGGCGCATTCATCCGAGAATGCCGGGCAAGGGCGAGATGGTGATCTTCAACCGCAGCCACTACGAGGACGTGCTGGTGGTCCGCGTGCGCAACCTCGCGCCCAAGAAGGTCTGGAAGGCACGCTACGAGCAGATCAACCAATTCGAGAAGCTGTGCGCCGACAACGGTACGACGATCCTCAAATTCTTCCTCCACATCGACCTCGACGAACAGAAAGAGCGGCTGAAGGCGCGCCTGGCCGATCCGCTCAAGAGCTGGAAATTCCGCACCGGCGACCTCGAAGACCGGGCCCTCTGGGACGACTACATGAAGGCCTACGAGGACGCGCTCCGGAAGACCACCACCCCCTGGGCCCCCTGGTACGTGGTGCCCGCGAACCACAAATGGTTCCGCAATCTGGTGGTCGCGACCGCCCTGGTAGACGCGCTCGAAGCGATGAAGATCCAAGATCCCGTGCCGGCCGAAGATCTCTCGGGCGTGGTGGTCGAGTAGCGTCGCCGGAAACGCCACGCCATGACCGATTTTGCGAGCCGTCACGCGCGCGGGCTGGCGCTGGAGCACGTCTACCACTGGGAGCGCAGCACGCCCGACCGGGTGTACCTGACGCAGCCCATGGGAGGAGGCCGCGGCGGTCGCGTGCGCGAATTCACCTTCCGCGAGGCGATCGGCGAGGCGCGGCGGATGGCGGCGCACCTGCGGTCGCTCGACCTGCCGCCGGGGAGCCACGTCGCCCTCCTGGGCAAGAACACCGCCGGCTGGCTGCTCGCCGACCTCGCGATCTGGATGGCCGGCCACGTGACGGTGCCGCTCTACCCGACACTCGCGGCGGAGACCGCGCGGCAGATCCTCGAACACAGCGAGGCGCGGCTGCTGTTTCTCGGCAAGCTCGACGCCTGGGAGGTCCTGCGCGACGCGATCCCGCCAGGCCTGCCGCGGATCGCCCTGCCGCTAGGGCCGCCGGTCGAAGCGCCGCGCTGGGACGACCTGGTGGCCGCCAACGCGCCGATCGAAGACGATCCGGTACGCGACGCCGACGACCTCGCGACGATCATCTACACCTCGGGCAGCACCGGCACACCCAAGGGCGTAATGGTCACGTTCGGCGCGATCGCGAGCGCCTGTTTCGGCATCGATCGCGTGTTCGAAATCCAGCCTACCGACCGCATGCTCTCCCACCTGCCGCTCGCCCACGTCGCGGAACGGTGCATCGTCGAGTGCGGCTCGTTCTTCGGCGGATTTCACGTCTATTTCGCCGAAAGCCTGGAGACCTTCGTCGACGACCTGCGCCGCGCGCGGCCGACGCTGTTCCTCACCGTGCCGCGGCTCTGGCAGAAGTTCCAGCTCGGCATCTTCGCCAAAATGCCACCGAAAAAACTCGACCGCCTGCTTTCCATCCCGCTCGTCTCGTGGTTCGCGCGATGGAAGATCCTGCGCGCGCTCGGCCTCGAATCGGTCCGCCTCGCCGGCAGCGGCTCGGCCCCGATGCCGGTCGACCTCTTCTCCTGGTACCGCCGGCTCGGCCTGGAGCTGATCGAGGCGTACGGCATGACCGAAAACTTCATCTACTCGCACGCCAGCCGGCTCGGGCGGGTGCGGCCCGGCTACGTCGGCGAGGCCTACCCGGACGTCGAATCCCGGATTGGTGACGAAGGCGAAATTCAGGTCAAGAGCCCGGGGATGATGAAGGGCTATTTCAAAGCGCCCGAGCTGACCGCCGAGGCGTTCACCGCCGACGGCTACCTGCGCACCGGCGACCGCGGAGAGCTGGACGAGCTGGGCCGGCTGCGCATCACCGGCCGGGTGAAGGAGCTGTTCAAGACCAGCAAGGGAAAATACGTCGCCCCGGCGCCGCTCGAAGGCAAGATCGCGAGCAACCCGCTGGTCGAAGCGGTCTGTGTGAGCGGCCCTGCCCGACCGAAACCGTTCGCGCTCGTCCTGCTCGGCCCCGAAGCCAAAAAACGCGTGGCCCAGGGCGGCAGACCCGAGATCGAGGCGAGCCTCGCCGCCCACCTCGCGGAGGTCAACGCGAGCGTCGACCCCCACGAAGCGCTCGCCTTCTTCGCCGTCGTCCGCGACGAATGGCAGGTCGAAAACGGCTTCCTCACCCCCTCGCTCAAGATCAAGCGCGCGGTGATCGAGCGCGCCTACGAAAGCGAAATCGACGCCTGGTACGCCGCGGGCCGGCCGGTGCTCTGGCAGGAGTAGGTGGGGCGTCGTCGACCATGGCTCCGCGGTTCGAGGTGCCGAGGCGAGGCCTCAGGCGACGCGGTCCATCGCGAGGAACGCCTCGGCGGCGACCCCGTAGACCAGGTGCTGGAACCCCCCGAACCGGATCTCGCGTTCCGGGGTCATTCCCAGCTTCTTGGCGACCGCCACCGAGGGGACGTTTTCGGGACGGACGAGCGAGACGACGTGAGGCAGCCCGCAGACCTCGAAGGCGAAACGGCGCACGCCGAGGGCCGCCTCGGTGGCGTAGCCGCGCTGCCAGTAAGGCCGGTGGATCAGATAGCCGATTTCGTCGAACGTATCGCCGTCGACCTCCTGGCGCACCAGGCCGACCAGACCGATCGGCGCGGGCGAACCCAGCAGAGAGACCCGCCAGAGACCGAAGCCGTCGCTCCGATATTTCTCGATTTGCGCCGTCATGCAGCCCTGCGCCTCGCCACGGCTGTAGGTCTTCGGGTAGTACCGCATGACTTGCCGGTCGGCGAGCATCTCGGCGACGAAGTCGAGATCGTCGGGGACCATCTCCCGCAGGCTCAGGCGCGAGGTTTCGAGTATGACGTTCATCCCGGCGGCGTAACGTAGCAGAAGTTGACGAGGTTGGCCTATGGCAGGAATCGGCCAGGGGGCGCAGAGCCGGCCGCGCATTTCTGTAACTTCTTGGCCCCCAGGGCGCCTTCCTAACCAGGGCCTTCTTTTCGGTGGGCTCGTGCCCCGCCTTCGGGCGGTAGGGAGGTACGACGGATGGACAGTAAACTCAAAGGTACGGCGGCGCTCTTGTGGACCGCGTTGGCATTGGCGGCGACCGGCTGCGCCGACCAGCTGAGCGTTTCGAACGGCTCGGGCAACGAAGTCGGTGCGTTGGTCGACGGCCACGATGGCGGCGGCGACGTAAACGACCGCGGATTTCTCTCGTCCGCTCCTTCGGTCGGGGTCGGATCGCTGTCGGCCGGTGCCTCGAACGAGGCGGTGGGATTCACCAACAACCGGCCGCCGCGGCTGATCGCGACCCCGTGGACGGGGGGTGACGACACGTTCAACCTGGACTTCAAAAACCGCATCCAGATCCCGGTGACGGTCTGGATCGTCAAGGGTCCGTTCGCCGCGCAGCGCCAGCACGCGGTCGAGGCGTGTATTCGAACTTCGGCGATCTGGCGCGCCGAGCGGATGGGCGTTGATTTCAGCCAGTTCCAGGTGATCGACGCGACCGGCGATCCACAGGCCGCGGCTCACTTCGCGTTTCCCAACGGCGACCTCGGCGACTCGGTGTGGAAACCGCTGCGCGACGACATCGGCTTTACCGCCGGCCGGCTGAACATCTATTGGGTGGACACGGTGAACGGTCTGTCCACCAACGGCTGGTCGAACTTCGGCAACCAGGTCGCGATGGGGCGCCAGACCGGCGACGAGCTGCTGTCGCACGAGATCGGCCACGGACTCAGCCTGACTCACACCGACGGCAACGGGAATTTCGACCACACCAACGTGATGTGGAGCGCGAGCAGCGATCGGCAATTCCTTACCGAAGGACAGCTCTTCCGCGCTCATGTGAATCCCACCTCGATCATCAACGCGACCTACGCCGCGCGACCGGGCGAGACGACCCGCAACTGCAACTTCGGCGCCGCGAACAACGGTTGCCCCGAGATCCAGCGCCGCCTTTGGGCGGACGGCACGTTCCCGGCAAACTGAGGAGACGACACTATGAACGCGAAACGCCATACCCTCCTCGCCCTCGCGGCTCTCGCCACGCTGCCGTTCGCCGCGGCCTTCTTACCCCCTCCGGGCGGCGCGCAGCCGACGCCCTCCCGTTGGGTTGAATTCGCACGGCTGGATGCAGCCACGCAGGCCCTGGTCACTTCCTGGCTCGCGGAGGATTGCGAGGCCGGCGAGCGCTTCCACCGCCTCACCGAGATCACGCTAGCCGGAGCCCGTCTGGCCCCCGTGTTCCATGAGGCATTTACGCTCGGACCGCCGCCCCAACGCCTCGAAGAGAGCCGCGCGACCGCGAAAGCCGCGTTCGAGCAGCGCCAGGCCTGGCTGCGCACCGACGGCGAAAAGCTGTTCGGAAAGGAAGAGGCCCAGCACCTCCTCGCCGAAACCCTCGAAAACTACGCCGAGCGCCAGGTCGGCAGCATCGATCGCGGTTGGCGAGAGCGAGCCTTGATCGCACTCGCCCGAGTGGGCGACGAAACGGCGCTCTCCGAGGTGAAAAAGCTGGCCGCGAGCCCGAACGACTCTTTCGCCGCCACCGCCAAGCGAGCGCTCGAAGAACGAGCCGAAAGCCCGCCGCGATAGCAAATCCCGGCGCGGCAGTCGGCTTGCGGCCGCCGATAGCAGACTGGAGCCCTCGAATGTGCGGGTGTCCAGCAGGCGGATCGAGCCGGGCGGCTTGCGCATCGTTCGCGATTTTTCTAGCCTCTCGGCACCATTTATGGCTCCCCGGGAGGTTTGCGCCATGCGTCGTGCCGTTTCGCTCGCTTCGATCGTCGCTTTTTGTTCGCTCTTCGGCTGCCAGAAGTTGGCGTACAGCCCCCAGAACGCGAGCGCTCCCGCATCGCGTTTGGAGATCCGCTTGCCCGAGCAGGGTTTCGTGGCCGGGCAGCCGGGGCAGATCGAGGTTCGGCTGATCGACGCCGAAGGTCATCCCGCGCCGACCGGCAAGGCGTTGAGGGTCGAGCTGGCGAGCACCGCAGGGCTCGGACTGCCGGAGTCGGTCGAGATCTCGGCGGGGAGCGCGGGGGTGGACGTTGCGGCCAATCCCTCCGCGGCGGGGCTGGCCGACGTCGAAGCGCGGGTGAAGGACGAGAGCCTCGATCCCGCCTATGCGACCGCGGCGACGCTCGAAGCGCCGAAGCCGACCCTTGCCCCGGTAGCGGAGGAGGCGAAGGTGGCGGCGCCCTTGGGGGCCACACCGCTCACCACCGCGATGAGTATCAATCAGCTGAGCCTCAACGACGTGAAGGCGCGCCCCGAAGGGCGTTGGACCGAAATCCTGAAAGAAACCTCGACGCTCCGGCCGATCAATCTGCCGCTCGGCGCCGCCGGGGCCGATGGCTTCGGAGCGCCATCGACGTCCTCGCCCGGTAGCACGGAGGTCCCGCCCCCTCCTCCCCCGCCGCTGGTCACTCCGCCGCCGACGACGTCCCCGGTACCGGAAGCCACCGGCCAAGTCATCCTGCGCGCTTCTCCCGCCGAAGTGGTGTGCGGTCCGGGCGGCTGGCGCCCCGCGCGAATCGATGCGTTCTGGATGGTTGGCAAGAAGCCGACGAAGACTCCCGAAAAGATCGAGATCAGCCTGACGTCGAAAGGGCGTGGGGGGTCGATCGATCCGAGCGCCCTCACGATTCCCGCGAACGGCTTCCAGAGCGCCTCGCCCGTCGCGGTCAAGGGGCTGGCGGCGGGAAGGCTTGAAGTCGAGGCCCTAGCGGCGGGGAGCGAGTCGGCCGAACCGATCGGCATCGACATCGTCGCCGATCCCGGCCGGCTGGACGTCAAGGGCGACCCGACGATCCGCGGCCTCGCTGTGGCGCACACGACCGTGACGCTTCGTCTGGTCGATCCGAAAAACCCTACCCTACCGCTGCCGGTCGACAAGGCGATCCCGGTGCTGCTGGAGGTGATGGGTCCCGTGCCGGTCAAACCGCAGACAGTCACGATCGACCCCGAGACGAACAGCGGCTCGGCGACGATCGACCTCGAACGGCACGGCGACTACTCGGTCACCGTAAGCTCGGCCTGCATCGCCAACGGAACGCTGCCGATCTCCTACCGGCTCGATTGGGTGCTGATCGGCATCGCCGCGGGCGCCGGCCTGTTGGGCAGCCTGGCCTCCCACCGGCCGCGCAGCCCGCAGACCACCGCCTGGCAGAAGACGGCGCGCCTACTAGGAGGCGCCGCGATTGCCGGGCTGCTGGCGCTCGCGCTCGCCAGCTTCGGTCTGCTCTCGGTGCTCGAAAAACTTCTGCCCGAGGGAGGGGTCTGGAGCGCGCTCGCAAAGCTGCCAGCGACCAGCCTGACGGGTACGGCGCTCACCGGTTTCCTCGCCGGGTTTTCGAGCGAGAAGATCTGGGCGAAATTGCGGAAGTAGGCGGGCTTTCACCAAGCGGGTGCCGGACTCCAGCTCGGCTGTTTTAACGTCTTCTCCGCTTCGGTGCCGAGCTGGAGCTCGGCGCCCCCAGGAAAAACCTGCTTCCGAGCTTAGGCGGTGGCGGTGCGTTCGCCGGACATGATGCGCCAGCCGATGACTTTTTCGTCGATCTCGCGCAGGCGGTTGGCGATCAGGCGGCAGAGCAGTTGGAGGAATTCGAGCGAGGCGTGGGGGTCCATCGCCAGCACCTCGCGCACGGTCGCCTGGTTGAGCGCGAGCGCGGTCAACGGGCCACCGTGAGCGCGGGCGTCGGCCGAGCGGGGCTGGCCGTCGATCAGCGACATCTCGCCGAAGAAGTCGCCGCGGTCGAGGATCGCGAGCGCCTCTTCGCCGCCGCCGGGGATGAATTTGCTGATCATCGCCTTGCCTTCGAGGATGACGTACATCTCGGCGCCCTGATCCCCTTCTTGGAAGACGTAGGCGCCGGCCGCATAGCGCACCTCTTTGGAAAAGGTGGCGAGCGTCATCAGCTCGCGGCGCGACAGACCCTGCTCGCGGAAGAGGCGAATCTTGTCCGAGCTGTCGACGGTGACTGCGCCGATCGCGCCGATCACCGCGCCGCTAGCGGGCGGGCGGCGCAGGCGGAGGAAGTTTTCCGGTTGCGACTCGGAGTTGAAGAAGCCCTTGAGCTGCTCATTAGTGCCGCGCAGCTTCCGTGCGAGCGCGTGCCAGACGATCCAGGCGAGCTGGCTGCCCAGCTCCGGGCTGTCCTCGATCAGCGCGTCGAGCGCGGCCGCGTCGATGCGCAGCAGGTGGGTCGCCTGGGTGGCGATCGCGTCGCCGGTCCGCTCGTGGCCGGTGACGTAGCTCGCCTCGCCGAACATCTCGCCCGCGCCGTGGGTGCCGAGCACGAACGTGCCGTAGGAGGTCGGGCGCTGGATCGTCACCTCCCCCTCGTCGATCAGGTAGAGGTCGCGCCCCTCGTGATGATGGGCAAAGATCAGGCTGCCGATCTCGAACGTCTCGTCCTCGACCGCGCGGGTGAGTTTGAAGATCAGCTCGTCGGGCAGGTGGGCGAGCAGGCGGATGCGGCGCAGGCGCGCGGCCACCTCGATCTGCCCGCCCGGCATGCGGCGCGGCAGAGCCCCCAGCCCGGCGATCCCGCGCGGTAGCAGGCCGTCGGCTTCGAGCTGGCGCTCGCGGTGCCATTCCAGGCGGTCGAACGCGACGTGGAGCGCGTCCTGCCGCTCGTGGAACATCTCGGCCAGCTCGCGGGTGCCCCAGCCGAGGATCTGCTTGAGCGTCTGGATGCGGCGGCGGAGGCGGTCGCTGCCGTCATGGTCGGCTTCGTTGAGCAGCAGGAAGGCGTGGATCGTGGCGCGCAGAGCGTGCTCGTGCTGCTGGCGCTCCAGCTCGGCGCGGCCGAGCATCTCGGCGGTCTCGCGGTCGAACGGGTTGAAGCGCAGCGCCTGCTGTAGCTCTTCAGCCGCCGCCTCGTGTTCCTTCTTGCGGAATTGCAGGCGGCCGAGGAGCTTGTGGCGCGAGGGGCCGGCGTCGTCCTTGGCGCGCGCCATCTCCAGGCACTCGAAGGCGCGGGCGCTCTCCCCCTTTTCGGCGTAGAGGTGGGCGAGGCCGACGAACTGCGCGGCGTCGATCGCGTTCCTCCGGTACTGCTCGCGCAGCCGTTCGCGCAGGCCGCGCGGCGGTTTGCCCTGGCGCGCCGCCTGGCGCTTGCGCACCTCGGCGAGGCCGAGCTTGATCCCTAAATTCGCGGGCTCCAGGCGCAGCGCGACCAGGAACAGCTCCGCCGCCTCTTCGAACAACTCGCGCTCGGAGAGCCGGCGCGCCAGCTCGAGCAGGGTTTCGAGGTCGGTATGCGGTTCGATCGCGGCCATGGCGGTTCAGCTCGCCGCGATTGTACCAGGGGAAGAAGGCCGAGGGGCGGGCTTGCCGGCGGCAGGCGATTGCGCCAACTCATAGATTTTTGTACATTGGCCGAAGAATGAGCTCGTGGATCGGCAGTCTCGGGGCTTCGGGTCGTGCGCGCGCCTTGCGTTCGCCGGAGTTTCAGCAGGCGCTTCAGGGGATCGAACAGTGCCGCCGGGGAGATTGGACCGGCGGAGTCTCCCATTTGGCGCAAGCGGCGGCGAGCGCAGAGCGCGGCGCGCTGCCGGGGATCGTCTTCTCCTTTCTCGGCTACGGCCTGGCGCTCAAGGAGGGACGGGTCGACGAGGGGCTCGCGCTCTGCCGCCATGCCGTCCGCCTGCAGCTGTTCGAGCCGGAAAACCACCTGAACCTGGCGCGCACCCAGCTGCTCGCCAACGACCGCTCGGGCGCCTACCGGACGCTGCGCGAAGGGCTGCGGGTCGACCGCAACGACAAGCAGCTCCAGGCGCTTCAGAAGAAACTCGGCCTACGGCGGCAGCCGACGCTGTCGTTCCTGCCCCGGACCCACCCGATCAACCGGGCGCTCGGCCGTCTGCTCCACGCTGTGGCGTCGTTCTTCAGCTCGGAACCCGAGGAAACGGCGCCGAAGCGCGAGGCGCGGCCTCCGGGAAAAGAGGCGCGCGAGCCGCGCATGCCTAGCGCGCCGGGACCGAAGGGACCGCCCTCGGCACCCCGGGGACCGGCGGCGCCGCGATCACCAGCTGCATCGCGGGGTCGAGCGTCATAAACAGTCGCTGCGCCGCCTCAGGCGCGAGATAGAGCACGATCCGCGGTGGCACCGCCTGGCCGATCAGGCGATGACCGACCGCCTGCCACCCTTCATAGAGCCGGAATCGCAGACGCCAAAGGCGATCGAGCGCGGATTCGTCGGGCGTCGCGACCCCGCTTTCGCCGCGCACCGAAAGCTCCAGCGGCGGCTCGAACCGCAGGCGGTAGTGGGTGGGCATCTGGGCCATCGATTCGGCCCGTGCCTCGGAGACCGCGAGGCTGCTCGATCCGGCACCCGCCCCTTCGGGCGAACGGATCGGGATCAACGGCCGTTCCGTCTCGGGCAGCTCGGTGACCAGGCGGAAGCGATCGGCCGCGAGCCCTCCCCCGCCGCTAAAGCGCGGCCGGCCGAACAGACCGCGCTCGACGGCGAAGCGGCGCAGCAGCAACCCGTCGACCTTGAGATCGAGATGGCCGCTGCGCGGATCGAGCGCGAGATAGATCGCGTGCGTCTTGGCCGCGGCGATCTCGGCGGCGAGCGCCGCCGCCTGCTCCTCGGCGCTGGGCGGTGCGCCGAGGCCGAACGCAACGGACGAGGTACCTCCGGCACCTGCGGGAGACCCCGCGCTCAAGGCCAGGGCCAGTAGCGCCACGATCAAGATCGCGAACGCCCAGCGCCGTCCCGCCGTCCAGCGAAACTCCGGAAGACGGGAAAGACGCGGCCGGCGCCCGCCGCTCGTCCGGTAGACGCCGGTCACAGCGGCCCGCTCAATAGATGTAGACCCGCGCGCCCACCGGGGTCGCTTTAAAGATCGCCGCCAGATCCTCGTCGCCGAGGCGGATGCAGCCGTGGGTGACGCTGCGGCCGAGCAGCCGTTGGTAGAGCGTGCCGTGGATCAGATAGCCGCCGCCCAAGTAGAGCGCATAATCGCCGAGCGAATAGGGGTCGAGCCGCTCGGCTTCGGTCTTGGGGATCGGCGTCCCCTCTTCGACAAACGCCCAGTCGGGCTTGTTCCAGATCGGGTCCTTCTTCTTGTCGAGCACGCGGTGGACGCCGTGCGGAGTCTCGAACACCCAGCGCCGCCCGGAGTGGGGATCGACCAACAGGCCGCCGGTGCCGGTCGAGCAGACCGCCTCGCGCAGGATCTTGTCCCCCTGCTTCAAAAACAGCCGGTTGGCGATCGTGTCGACCTCGATGCGCACACCGTGCGGCGCGCCGGCCGCGAGCTTCTGGCCGGCCCTGGCGAGCGCGCGCGGACTTGCCGCGGCGAGCGTAACCCGGCTCGGCAGCGGCATCGCGGACAGATCTCCGTAGGAGAAACCAAAGCCGAGCCCGAGCAACAGCGCGACCAGCGCCGCCAGCGCAAGCGGGACGATCAGGCGGCGCAGATCGGGTAGGTCGGACAGGTGGAACCGCCGCCGACCGACCGCCGCCCACCCTTGATCCTGGGAAAGGGTGGGCACCAGGAGCGTATCGAGCGCGGGCGCTTCCCGCTCCGGTTCGAGGACCTCGGCAATTGAGCCCAAGGGTTCCCAGCTCAGGGAAGCGGATCTCTTCGGGTCGGGGCTCATCGCGGGATTCTCATCGCAGGATACTCATCGGCTGCCCGGCGCCTCGCGCAGGATCGCGGTGGGAACGAGAGTCACCAGGGTGCCGACCTCGACTTCGGGGAACAGCCGGTCGATATCGGCGTCTAAAAGCGCCACGCAGCCGTTGGTCCAATCCTGGCCGCGCCCGCCGTCGCCATGGATCTCGATCAGCCCGCCCGGCCCTCGGCGGCCGGAAACCAAGCCGCGCCGCACCGCCTCGTCATGGTCGCGCCGGTCGCTCGCGTTCGGATAGTCGAGCAGCAGCGCACGGTGGTAGAGGCTCGCGCCGAGGTCTTTCTTGGCGGTGATCGAATACCGCCCTTCGGGGGTTGCGCCGTCCCCTTCCCAGAGCTTCCTCAGCATTCCGCGGGCGCCGAGTTCCACAGGAAAACCGAGGACCACCCGGCCGCCGCGCACCAGGAAACCGCGATGGCGCGCCTTGTCGACCACCACCGCCTGGCCGTCCGGCACCGTCCCTGCGATCGTCTCGTCCACCCACGATTGCCAGCGCCGCTTCCAGGACGGATCGGAGAGCCGCTCCTCGCGCCGGTCGAGCCGCCGATCCAGCTCTTCGAGCGCGGTAGACGCCGAAGCGAGCAGAGACTCCGCGGCGGCCAGATCGCCGCGCCCGGCGGCCTCGTTCGCCGCGGCAAGATCGACCCGCGCGGTCTGGGCCGCGGCGCGCAGCTCCCGGTCGGTGGCGACGGCGCTCTCGGCGGCGTCCAACCGGTCCCCCGCCTCGCGCAGCCGCGGCTCCAGCTCATTTTGCGAGCGCGCCCGCTCGTCCGCGATCGCGCTCCGCGCGAGCTGCGCCGCCGCCTCGGTCTCTGCCGCGAGGCCGGCGATCTCATCGCCCCGCTTCGGCCGCCAGCGCACCGCGGCCTCTTCGGCCCAGCGCGATTCGAGCTGCCGCGCCGACGCCTCGGCGCGCGTCAGCTCCGGCGAAGTCCGACCCGCCGAAGCGACGCGAGCCGCCTGAAGCGCCGCCCGGGCACGCTGTACGGCCGGCAGCGGCAAAGGGGCGCGCGGCACGAACGCAGCACCGAACGCCACGCCCACCGCGAGCAGAGCGAGGGCGAACGCCCGCTCGCCCCAGGAGAGCAGGACACGGACCGGTGGGAGCGGAGCGGTTGCGGACATGAAAAAGGGGCCTCTCGCGGCAAGAGACGCCCCGTCTTTACCAGGAAGGGCCGAGACAGCGCAAGAGGCGGTCCGCCGTGGGGCCGCCCCTTACACCCCGGGTCTAGTTCAGCGAGAACTGCACCGTCAGGTTGAAGAACACCTTGACCGCTCGGCCGTTCATCGTCGCGGGCTGGAAGCGCCACTTCGAAACCGCGTCGATCGCCGCCTGCTGCAACCCGAAGCCAAGACCCTTGACCACTTCGACGTCGATCACCCGGCCGCTCTCGTCGATCACGGTCTGGAGGATCACCGTGCCTCCCTGGTGCAACCGGCGAGCGGTCTCCGGATAGAGCGGCTCGACCCGGGAGACCAGCACCGGCCGCGCGATCGCGCCGGTGAGCTTGTAAGGCTGGTCGCTCAACACCCCCGGTCCCGGAACCTGGGATCCTTTACCAGGGCCGTCGAAGCCGAAGTTCGGTCCATCCCCGGTGCCGGGGTCGCCGGAGGTGTTCGGGCCGCTGTCCGACTCCGAATTCGCAGTCGAGTCGGCGGTAGCACTCGGCGCGGTCGGAGCGGTCGGCTCGGCAGCCTTCGGAATGTCCTCGGCCAGGTCCTCGGCCTTCGGCTGAACGGTCTCCTTGACGGGAGCCGCCGGCTTCGGCGGAGTCTGGGGGCGCGCCCGGGTACCGGAACTCGGAGGAGGTGGTGGCAGCATCAAGTGAATCTGGCCCATGACTTCCATCGGTGCGGCCACCTGGCCGATCTGCCAGTAAGCGGCGCTCGCCACCGTGGCGAAGATTGCAAAGTGAATACCGGCCGAAGTGGCCAAAATACGCGGGGTGCGACGGGGTTTCTGGATGTCGATCAACGAGGTCTCGAACATGGGAACCTCCTTCCGCTACGTTGGACACCGACCCTTGGCAAAACGAAACCGGCGATGTCGGAGGTGCGGCGCGATTCGCGTTTTGGCACCTCCTGCGAATTGGACCGGTGGAGGGGGGGAACGGTTCCCGGAGAGGAAAGCCCCCAGCGCGAAGGCGGGTTTCGAGAGTAAGATAGTGGAGTGAAACTAGACCTGACCGAACTCCGAAAAATGCATCCGCTCCTGCCTACCTCGACTGCGATCGAGTACGGTCACCGGGCGGCGGTCGGGCTTGAGCGGAATGGGCACACGCCGGGCGCCGCACTGGCAACCCGTTTCGACCTCGAAGAGGTGGAAGCGCTCCTCCACTGGTTGAGCCCTCACCCTGGCGCCGTCGATCAGCTCGACAAGAACCGCGTCACGGAGGATGCCGCCGAAGCGATCGCACTGGCGTTCGTTCATGTCGCCCGTGGCTGGGTCGCGCGCCGCCGAGCGCAGAGAGGCGAATCGGCGGACTGGTGGTTTCACGACTCCGAGGCCCGACCGGTCGCTTTGGAAGTCAGCGGAATCGATAAGGGCGACGCGGGTGTAGTCGCCGATCGGCTCCGGACCAAGGTCAAGCAGGTCCAACAAGGGAAGACCGCGAACCAGCGAGCAGCTTGCGTTGTGGTACTTTCCGCTCCGGCCGCAACGGTCGCCACAGCATAGGTCGTCATGAGCATCGAGCTTCTCTATCCACTGGTCACCGAAGCGATTCGTCGCGCCGAAACTCTCGCCGACATGGGAGCGCCCGGCGCACGGGATGCCCACCTGGAAGTCTCTCTCCTCGAAGAAAAGATCGCGGAGTCGCTGCCTGTCTCCGATCCCGAGGGCGCGCTTGCACGCCGAGGCGCAGTGCGAGCGGCTATCGCCGCGCGAGATTTCGGGCGTGTGCGTCTGTTGTCCGCCAGATTCCTGAAGGAGGCAGCGAAGTCTCCCGATCTTCGGCGCGACATCGCAGACCTCGCAAAACAGGCTGAAAGCGCGCAGACCGCCCGCTTTCCCCGCGCCACCGCGCGGTACGGTTTGCCTGAGATCCAGCGCCTCGGCCGAGCGTTCTTCCAGCAAGGCGCGCCCTTCCCGATCGGGCCGTGAAGACCTTCACCTTCTATTCCTACAAAGGGGGCACCGGCCGGAGCCTCCTTTTGGCCAACACGGCGCGCTATCTGGCTCTTCTCGGGCACCGCGTAGTCGCCGCGGATTTCGACTTTGAGGCTCCAGGCCTCCACTATAAGTTGAACATCAGCCCACCAGGGCAGCGGGTGGCGGACGCGATTCCCGAGCGGGGCGCGGTCGACTACCTGCTCGCTGCCGCTCAGGGGGATCGTCCCCCAAAGAGCTTGCGCCCCTATGTGGTGGCGGTGCCGCTGCCGCGAAGCGCCAAGGGCTCCCTTCACCTGATGCCGGCGGGAGCCGCGCCCACGGGAGCTTACTGGAAGGCGCTCACGGAGCTCCTCCGCCAAGATTTCTTTAACGATCCAGAGGGGAGCGGGATCGCAGCCTGCCTGGAGTGGAAGGCCAGGGTGGAGGAAGAGCTGGAGGCCGACTTTCTCCTGATCGATTCGCGCACGGGCGTGACCGAGCTTGCCGGCGTGACGACGGCGGTGCTCGCAGACAAGGTAGTTTGCTTGATGCTCGCGAACCGCGAGAGCCAAATGGGCGCCCGCGCCGTCCTGCGCAGCCTGGGCCAAGCGGCGCGCCTGTCCGATCAACCACCGATCGAAGTGATCCCGGTCTTGAGCCGCGTGCCGGAACGCGATGATGGCGTCGCTAGAGAGACTCTCGCGTTCCTGAACGAAAAAGGCTCGGTTCCGCAGGACACCCTCGCGCTCAAAAAAGTCTTTGTCTTCCGCGCCGATCCGGAATTGGGAAAAGGCGAAAAGCTCCACGTAGGGAGTGGTGAGGCGCAAAGTCGTTCGCCTCTCCATCAGGATTACATCGCTTTGCTCGCCGAGTTGGTCGAGACGGACTCGGAGAAAGCGGCTGCCGCGGCACGACGGCAAGAAGCGGTCCAGGACACGCGGGATTGGCTCACGGCCGACTATGAGGGACGAAGGCATCGGCGCATTGAGCCCCCGGGTTTTCGCGCCGAACAGATCGACGAGGGGATACCGTTCAAGGGCAATCGCTACGGAACACGAGAGGCGCACTACGCGGACCTGGTGGCCTATGCCGGCGAGGATAGGACTGAGTCTTTGCTTGTCGTTGAGTACGTCGAGGACCTCGCCAAGTCCGAGAGCTGGAAGTGGTGGCAGGAGTTTACGAAGCTGCGCTGTGCTGTACTGGTCGGCAAGCTGGAAGGGCAGAGCACAGAGAGGCGTGTCTTCACCCGCGGAAGGAGAGGGGGAGACTTCATCGAACGCGACAAGTGGACAGGTGCCGTCCGGTGGCCGATCAGTTTCTCCTCCCTCGACGATCCGGGCGACCGTTCGGTCGCTTCGCTGCTCGCCGCCGTTCAGCGGGGCGAGGACGGATTCGTCAACTTGTTGGTTCAGGAATGGCAACATGCGATGTTCACCACTCTCCACGGCGGATCGCCTTTTCGCCCACTCCTGGCGCGCCAGATCCTTGATGGTCTCGCACAGGTCCGCGAGACTGAGACCGAAAAACGGGTTCTCTGGAGGACGGCTCCCGATCCGTTCGAGCGGAGCGATCCCGAACGGTGGATGGGACGTCACGGTGATAACCCGGAAGAGATGACAACGCGAGAGCTTCACGCGCCGCTCTGGTGGCGCCTCTCCGTCGAGGCGAAAGTCGAGTTCTGGAGGCCCGGGAAACTGGGTGGATCCCGAGCGGGGGTAGAACTGCTGGCTCGCGAGCTGATGGGACTGTCCCTGGACCCGGATCGAGATTTCCGCCGCGAAGTGGGGCAGTTGCTGGGTCCTTTCGACGAGGGCGATGATTCTAAGGGTGGCGCGTACCGATTCACCGACCTCTTCCGAGGTCGAGAGCTTCGGTTTGAGTTCTCGGATCGGGTTTCCCCGGAGTTGATTCGCCGCGAGGCACTACGGCAACGCCTTGAGGAGCCCCGGGGGCGTCGGGGTGAAGATGAGGAACCTTGGTGGTCCGGTGCCGAACACATAGCCCAGCGGGCTCTCGCCGACGACCGCGTCCTCTCGACCCTCCAGCGTGTCCCCGATGGGCGGGTGAGCGTGCCGACCTCGAATTTTCTGGCTCATTACGATCCCGCCTCGGCGCAGGTTACTCTCTACTCCAAGGTGATCGACGGCTGCTCTCGCCTGCTCGGAATCGAGCGCCGGGCGCTCGCGAACGTGGTCTTCATTCACGAGACCGTTCACGCGCTCTGCCACCTCGGACGTGACCTCGACGGCCGCCGCTGGGAGGAGTTCGCTCTCCCCTCGTCGCGGGATCCTGCATCTCGTCCGAGCGCTCTTCACGAGACGATCGCGCAGTTCTTCACCCACCGCCTGATCACCCGGTTGGGCGACGCGGCGCTGCTCGCGGCGTTCGAGCGCCTGAGCGACCACCAGCCGCCGGAATACCAGACCTGGCGCAAAATGACCGACGTACCCGCGGAAGCTGTGCGAAAACTATTGATCCGGGCGCGTGCGGGGCTCGATGACACACCTTGGGGAGTTGCACCCACCTGACCGTACGCCACCTCATGAAGAAGCCCAACGCAGCCAACTACCGAGACGACAAGTACTACCCGAAGGTCGTTCGGGCGGTAGCTGCGATCTTGGCCAGTGGTGAGGTCGTGACTCCCGTTGAGCTGTTCGTTCATCTGGAGCAACTCAGCAAAGCAGATCTCGAATCCTGGCGACTCGGCCGCGTGCCCTATCTGGAGAAAGTCATCCGCTGCAACTTGGGCCAGGCCAGCCGGATTCTCCGACTCCTCCAAATGCATGCGCATGACTTGAACCTGCGCCCGTCGCATACGGCGTACGTGAAATGGGGCAAAGGGGAGAGAACTCCCCTCCGCTTCTCCAAGACCGACGACCCCAACCTCGAAGAGGCCTACTCTCGCCATTTCCTGGCGCCGACGTTGACCTCGAAGAAGAAGCAGCTTCTAGATCAACCGGGCTTCGAGGACAACGCCTCTCCGGCGGTCGAGCCGACGAGCAAACTCGCCAATCTCAAGCCTCGCGACCTCCTCGTCGGTGATCCGGAGGATCTGGTCCACCTCGATTGGACTGACGAGTGGAATCCGTAACCAACCGGGCCGTACTACGGGTCCGAGGGCCCCGGAGGCATTTCGGCCGGTCGGGAAACTCCCCTGATCTGGCCGGTCCGGTCTCGGACGGGACCCGAATGAGGACGACGCGCGGACGGTGATCCTGTCTCTCTCGACGCGCTGGCAGTTCCAGGATCCGCGCGGCGGGTGGGCCGGACCGCACTCCCCGCTCCGAGGGGCGAGACACCGGTGCGTTGAGCCGGAACACGGAGGAGCCGCGCCGCGTCACTCCTTCGCGGGCCCGGCGCACCAGTGATCCGCGCCGCGACACCTTTTCGCCGGGTCGGCTTACCTGTGGTACGGACCGGCACGCCTGTGCGCCAAGCCTGGGCACCGGTGGTACGGACACTAGCACACCGGTGCGCTGGCCCAGGGCAGTGCTGATACGGGCCAGAACACCGGTGCGCTGGGCCAGGGCAGTGGTGATACGGACCAGAACACCAGTGCGCTGAGCCAGGGCAGTGGTGATACGGCCCAGCTCACCAGTGCGCTGAGCCAGGGCAGTGGTGATACGGCCCAGCTCACCAGTGCGCTGAGCCAGGGCAGTGGTGATACGGCCTAGCTCACCAGTGCGCTGGGCCAGGGCAGTGGTGATACGGACCAGAACACCAGTGCGCTGGGCCAGGGCACTGGTGGTACGGGCCAGGACACCGGTGCGCTGGGCCAGAGCTGTGGTGGTACGGGCCAGCACACCGGTGGGCGGCGTCGCGACACAATATCCCGGGCCGGCACACCGGTGGGCGGAGCCGTCAGACCGGCAGCGGCGACCTCGACACCGGTGCGCGCGTCGGTATCACCGATGCGTGCGTCGGCGTCACCGGTGGGCGGGCTCGGCCGACTCTCTTCCCGAAGGCCTGCCCCCTACTCGACGTTCTGCACCTGCTCGCGGATCTGCTCGCAGAGCACTTTGGCGTCGAGCGCGATGCGGACGACCTCCGGGTGCCTGCATTTGGCGCCCAGGGTATTCAGCTCGCGGAAGATCTCCTGGGTGAGGAAATCGAGGCGTTTGCCCATCGCGGCTTCGCCTTCGGCCAGCTCGCGGAAGTGTTCGAGGTGGGCATGGAGGCGGTCGATCTCTTCGGAGACGTCGCTCCGGTCGGCGAGGATCGCGGCCTCTTGGGCGAGGCGGGCGGGGTCGAGCGCGGCTCCCGCTCCTTCCATCAGCTCGGCGAGCCGGCGGTCGAGGGCGGCTTTCGCTTCGGTGAGGGCGGGACCGCGGAGCGCGTCGATCCGGGCGATCCGTTCGCCCAGCTCGGCGAGACGGCCGAGCAATACCGTGCGGAGTTTGCCTCCTTCGAGGGTGCGCGCCGCGACCAGCTGGGCGAGCGCTCCTTTCGTCGTCGCGCGCAGCAGCTCTCGGTCGTCGTCGGTCCAGTCGCGGGCCGCCACCTCGACTTTGAACGCCTCGGGCAGGCGCAGGAGATCGCCGGCCGAAAGTTCGCCGGTCACCCAGCCGCGGGCGGCGAGATCGCGCACGGCCGCCTGCGCCGCCTCGACGATGCCTGGGTTGATCTTCACCTCGGCGGGGATCGTTCCGAGTGACCGGACATCGAGCCGCAGCTCCACCCGGCCGCGTTGGAGCTGGGCCGCGAGCAGCTCGCGCAGATCGGTCTCCATCGCTCGATACGCCTCGTCGAGCCGCACCTGGACATCGAGCATTTTGTGGTTGACGCCGCGGAGCGTCGCGGTGATCGCGTAACGTGCGTTCTCCGCCGTCGCCTGGCCCGATCCGGTCATGCTGCGCATCGAAAATCTCCCTTGCATCATCATGGGCGGCCACGGGGGACCGCCCCTACATTTACATCCTAGACATGATTCGTTCGGCCTCGGCTTCGCAGGCGTCCAGCCGGCGTTCCAGCTCTTCGCCGTACGGTTCGAGCGGCGCGCCGCGTTCAACTTGGAGCGGCTCGCCGTAGACGAAAGCGACGCGCGAAAACGGCCAAGGCACCACGAACCGGTCCCAAGAACTCAACAGCTTCGCGCGACTTGCCGCGAGCCCCACCGGCACGATCGGAAAGCCGGTCGCCGCGGCGGCGAGCAGCGCGCCTGGCTGGACCTTTCCACGCGGCCCTTTCGGCCCGTCGGGGGTGAACGCGATGTCGAACCCCGCCTTGGCCTTGCGCAGTAGCTCGCGCAACCCCACCGCGCCGCCCCGCGTGGTCGAACCGCGGCTCGAATCGATGCCGAACCGTGAGACCGTCCGCGCGATCAGCTCGCCGTCGCGGCTGCTCGAAATCAGCACCGAGATCTTCTCGCCGCGATAGCCGTAGGGCATCAGTAGCAGGTGGCGGTGCCAAAACGCGAGCAGAAAACGTTCGCCCGAAGACTCGCGCCTGCGAATCTCGCCGTCGTTTCGGAACTCCAGGCGGCAGGTGGCGCGCAAGGCGCGAATGAAACCCGCGGCGAGCCACGAGATCGGCCCGATGCTACGGTCCTCGGAGCCACTCAGAGGAACGGAAACGGGCTCGTCGCTCACACCTGGAACTGCAGGTCGTAGAGGCGCTTGTAGGAGCCCGCGCGCGCCAGCAGCTCGGCGTGCGAGCCCTCCTCGACGATCCGCCCTCCTTCGAGCACGATGATCCGGTCGGCCTTGGTCACCGTCGACAGGCGGTGGGCGATCACCAGCGTGGTGCGGCCCTGCATCAGGTTGTACAGCGCCTTTTGCACCAGCACCTCGGACTCGGTGTCGAGGTGCGAGGTCGCCTCGTCGAGAATCAAAATCGGCGCGTCTTTGAGCAGCGCGCGGGCGATCGCGAGCCTCTGCCGCTGGCCGCCGGACAGGCGGCTGCCCGATTCGCCGATCACCGTGTCGTACCCCTCGGGCATCTCGCAGACGAATTCGTCGGCGTAGGCCGCCGTCGCCGCCGCGCGCACCCGCTCGATCGGCAGGTCGGAGCGGCCGTAGGCGATGTTGTTGCGCACCGTGTCGTTGAACAGCAGGGTGTCCTGAGTGACGATGCCGATCTGGGCGCGCAGCGAGGCCAGGGTCAAATCGCGCAGATCGACGCCGTCGAGCGTCACGCGCCCTGCCACCGGATCGAAGAACCGGGGTAGCAGGTTCACCAGCGTCGATTTGCCCGCGCCCGAGGGACCGACCAGGGCGACCAGCTCGCCGCGGCGGATTTCGAGGTCGAGATGGACCAGCACCGGCCGGTCCTGGTAGGCGAACTCGACCCCCTCGAAACGAATCCGGTCGCGCACGCCGTCGATCACCTGGGCGTTCGGCTTCTCTTGCACCTCGTCGGGAATCGCGAGCAGGCGCACCGCCCGCTGGCCGGCGGCGAGCGCCTCTTGGAGGACCAGGTTCACCTTGTTCAGCTTGCGGATCGGGTCGTACATCATCAGAGCGGTGGTCAGGAACTTGATCAGCTCCGGCGCGGTCAGCTCGCCCGCGCGGATCGCGCGGCCGGCGTAGATCAGGAGCGCGGCGGCGCCGATCACCGCGAGCGATTCGACCACCGGCCCGGAGGCGTTGGAAAGCAACTGGGCGCGAAGGTTGGTGCGCAGATGGCGGCGGGTCGCGACCTCGAACCGGCCGAGCTCGAAATCCTCCATGCCGAACGCTTTGACCACCCGATGGCCGCGGATGCCCTCGTTCATCAAGCTCGCCAAATCGGCCATCCGCTCCTGGCTGCGATGGCTGGTCTTTCTCATGCCGCGGCCGAACCGGATGATCGGATAGATCAGTACGGGGGCGACGATCAGACAGATCATCGCGAGCTTCAAATGGGTGGAAAGCAGCAGCCCGAGTAGCACGACCAGGGTCAGCGACTGCTGGAACAGATCGAGCAGCCGGTTCGACACCGCGCTCTGCATCATCGCGACGTCGTTGATCACCCGCGCCACCAGCTCGCCCGAGGGGTGCTCGGCGTGGAAGCGGCTCGACTGCTCCAGGATGCGCCGGTAGAGATCGTTGCGGATGTTGGTGGTGACCCCTAAGCCGATGTGCTGGAACGAATAGCCGGCGAGAAAATCCGACAAGCTCCTGAGCAGAAAAACCAGGACGAATAGAAGCGGCACGAACCAAACGACCTCGCGGTCGCCGATCCCCAAGTTTCGCTTGAGCGACTCGTAGCTCTTCTGGATCTTGTGCTCCAGGTCGAGCTTTCGTTGCAGACCTTTCAGCCAATCGGGCGTCGCGCTCGGGCGATGCGCCGCGGAGTCGTTCTTTCCCCCGCCTTCCTTCGGGTGACCGATCTGCACCCCGAGCACGTTCGGGGCGCCGTCCTTGGCCAGCAGCACCTCGCCGAATACCGGCTCGATCAGCGAGACGATGCCGCCGGTGGCAGCAGCGAACGTCACGATGCCGATGCCCGCGAGTACCGCCCAGCCGGTGTAACGCCGGACGTAGCGCCAGAAGAACGCGAACGAGCTCATGCCGCCACCCTTCGTTCGAGCACGCCGGCCAGCTCGCGCGCGGCCCTACCGCTCGCGCCGCCTACCCCGAGACGGCCGCGCAGCTGAGCCAAGTAGCCGCGCATCGTGGCGATCGCCGCCGGATCGCCGAGCAGGCGCTCGGCCTCTTCGGCCAGGTGCTCGGGGTCGGCTTCGTGCTGGAGCTTTTCGGGCACCGCAGAGCGCTCCAGCACCAGATTGACCAGCGAGACGTGGGGTAGTTTCACCAGCAGGCGCGCCAGGCGGTAGGTCCAGGCCGAAAGGCGATAGCAGACGATCATCGGCGTGCCCAAGAGGCCCACTTCGAGCGTCGCGGTGCCGGAGGCGCAGAGTGCGAGGTGCGAATCGGCGATCGCCGCGAAGCGGTCGGAATCGATGATCTCGACGGCCGGTAACGTCTCCGCGCCGAGACCCGCCGCCACAGCCGCCAGATGGCGGTCGATCGACTCGCGCGAGATGGTCGGCGCCTGGATGATCCGGCCGACCACCGGCACCCGGGCCGCGAGCGCCGCGAGTGCGCGCAGCTGGAGCGGCAGCAGGACCTCGACCTCCGAGCGGCGCGAGCCGGGCAGCAGCGCGATCCGGAACGGTTCGCCGGGCGGGTGGGGCTTCGGGTCATCCCAGACCTGCGGCAACTGCGGCACCTCGTCGACCAACGGATGGCCGACGTGGACCGCGTCGACCCCGTGGCGACGGTAGAACTCGACCTCGAACGGAAACAGCACGAGCATGCGGGTGACATCGCGGGCGATCGCGTGGACTCTGCGCTTGCGCCATGCCCACACCTGCGGACTGACGTAATAGACCACCGGGACGCCGCGCCGGGCCAGTTCCTTGGCGAGACGCAGGTTGAAGTCGGGAAAATCGACCAGCAGCGCGGCGGCGGGCTTGCGGCGCTCCACCTCGGCGAGCAGTGCGGCGAAGATCTGCTTGGCCCGCGGGAGGATCTTCAGCACCTCGACCAGGCCGACGACCGAGATCTCCGACGAATCGGCGACCGTGGAAACCCCCGCCGCGCGCATCTCGTCGCCTCCCAACCCGAAGACCGAGACGCTCGGCTCGATCCGCGCCAGCTCGGTCAGCAGCCGCGCGGCATGCAGGTCGCCCGAGGCCTCCCCGGCGACCGCGAGGAGCTGCAAACTCATGGAATGGGCGCCGGCGGCCCCTGGGGGAAGGGATACATCAGCCAAGCGATCGCCAAGCCTCCGAGCACCATGCCGAGAAACAGCTGGAGGAACAGCCGGATTTGGGCTCCGCGCTCCCGGCGCCAGAGCAGGCTGAAGAAGACGCTCACGATCAGAGCGAAGACCACCATCAGAAAGAAGTGGCTGATCATCATCGGCGGCGCCCCTTAATCCTTCTTGCCCAACGCGATGTCCCAGGCGTCGAAGATCAGCAGCAGATTCATCAGCCCCGCGGTGAGCAGAAACGCCGTGCCGTACTCGAATCCGGGACCGCGAACGTCGCCCTCGTAGTGGGTGCCAAAGCGCAGGACGCCGTAGACCACCCCCACCCCCGCCTGGCCGATCGCGCCGAGCGTCGCGAGCGGCTCGCCGGGAACAGGACGATAGAGATGCCCTTCGAGCTTGAGCCCCAGAAACACGGAGATGGCGATCAGGACGAAGAACGCCAGCCCCCGCTGCCATCGCTTCAGATAAAGATGGCCACCACCGGGAATCAACCAGGCGATCACCGCAGCGGCGATCGCCGTGCCGGTCCCGAGATTCGGCCCCGAGGCCGCCGGAGCTTCGCTTTCCGTCACGCCCACTCCTTTACGCTTCGTCGTTGAGCAGCTCGCGCAGCTCTTTGCCCGGCTTGAAATACGGAATTCGTTTCGGCGGCACGTCGACCTTGTCGCCGGTCTTGGGATTGCGCCCGGTGCGCGCCCCGCGATGGCGAATGCGGAAACTGCCAAAGCCGCGCAGCTCGATCTTTTCACCCGACTTGAGCGAGAGAACGATGCTGTCGAATACCTCGTTGACGATGATCTCCGCCTGCTTCTTGGTCAGCTGCGTCGTGCGGGCGACCTCTTCGACCAGCTCGGCCTTGGTCATTCCGTCTCGTGCGAACACCGTCGACCCCCAGTTGCCAGAGAAGATTGCCAGAGATGAAAACGGCGGCCCCTGGAGGGACCGCCGACCAAGACTACCGCAAAATTAGGCGCTCGGAGCTTCGGAAGATTCCTCGGCGACTCCAGAATCGGAGTCTCCCTCGGCATCCGCCGCGTCGCCATCTGCATCCGCATCGCCACCCGCGCCGCGCTTGCCCTCCGGCTCCTCGCTCGGCTTGACTACGCCAGCCCGGATTGCCGCTTCCCGCGTCGATTTGCCGGCATCGGCGGCGCGCCGGTTCGCATCGTCCTTCAAGGCATCGAGCTCTTCGCCTTCCGGCTGCGATACGCCGTGGAGCGAGAGACCGACCTTCTTGTCCCCCTCCTCAATGCGCAGGATGCGCGCGCGCACCCATTCGCCGACCGCGAAACGATCCTCCAGACGCTGCCCGGCGACCACGTCGATCTCGCTCACGTGAGCCAGACCTTCGAGGCCGTTGTAGATGTCGATGAACAGCCCGAAGTCGGTGACGTTGACCACCCGGCCGTCGAGAACGTCGCCCACCCGGTGACCCTCGGCGAAGTCGTCCCACTCGTTCGGCATGAACTCCTTGAGCGATAGGGAGACGCGCTGATTGTCGACATCGATGTTGATGATCCGGGCCTTGACCGTGTCGCCCTTCTTGAGCACTTCGCTCGGGTGCTTGACCCGCTTCGTCCAGCTCATGTCGGAGACGTGGATCAGGCCGTCGATGCCGTCGGTAATCTCGACGAAGGCGCCGAACTCGGTGAGATTGCGCACCTTGCCCTCGATCACGCTGCCCACGGGATGGCTGTCGGCCAGCTCCTCCCACGGGTTGCGCTCGGTCTGGCGCAGCGACAGAGATATCCGCCGCTGGTCCATGTCGAGCTCGGAGACGATCGCAGCCACCTCGTGACCGACTTCGAGGATTTTCGCCGGGTTGACCACCTTCTTGGTCCACGACATCTCGCTCACGTGGATCAAGCCCTCGACGCCCTCTTCGATCTCGACGAACGCGCCGTAATCGACCAGCGACACGACCCGACCGGAGACCCGCGAGCCGATCGGATACTTCTTGTCGACCAGGTGCCACGGGTCTTCGGAACGCTGCTTATAGCCGAGCGACACGCGCTCGGTCTCGGGGTCGAACTTCAAGACCACGATCTCGATCTCGTCGCCGACTTTGAAGTGCTCGGACGGGTGGTTCACCCGGCCCCACGAAATGTCGGTGATGTGCAGCAGCCCGTCGATGCCGCCCAGATCGACGAACACGCCGTAGTCGGTGATGTTCTTGACGATACCGGGGAGGCGCGCACCCTCTTCCAGCCGCTTGAGCGTCTCGGTCTTCTTCTTCTCGAGTTCCTTCTCAAGGACGGCCTTCCTCGACAGCACGATGTTGTTGCGCCGCCGGTCCAGGCTGATGACCTTGAATTCGAGTTCCATGCCGCGCAGCGCTTCGAGGTTCTTCACCGGCTTGATGTCGACCAGCGAACCGGGAAGGAAGGCGCGCAGGCCCACGTCCACCGTAAGACCGCCCTTGATCCGCTCGATCACCCGCCCCTTGATCACGCGACCCTCTTTGAACGCACGATCGACCTCGGTCCACCTGCGCATACGCAGGGCCTTGGTGTGGGAGAGGAGCACGTGCCCCTCCTGGTCCTCGGTCTTCTCCAGCAGCACGTCGACTTCGTCGCCGACGCTGACGGACAGCTTGCCGTCGCGGTCGAGGAACTCATCGATGGGGACCAGACCCTCGGACTTGTAGCCGACATCGACGATCACCGAGTTGGCGGTGACGCCGATCACGCGGCCCGGGACGATCTCGCCCTCGGTCAAGTTCCGCATGCTCTCGTCGTAGAGCGCCAGGAGCGCCTGGTAGTCCATCTCCTGGTCGGTATTGGACTCAGCGGAAGGCTGGTCCTGGTCAAAGTGGGACGGCATAAAGGGTGCTACCTCCTTGGTATTTGGATTCAGGCGGAAACGGCGCGCCTGTTGAGGCCCTGGGTGGGGGCGCCGAGCTCAACGGAACTCTAACTCGTCGGAATCTCGGGCCATCGAGTATAGGTGCCGGTATGCAGAGGTGTCAATCTGGGGTCCGGCAGACCATCCGGCAGACTAAAGGGCTCGGGCGGTTTTAGGTCGGCAGACTACCCCCGACGAGTCCCCGCGCGCCGCAGCAACCAATAGGCGGGCACCCCGGCCGCGATGACCGCGGTAGCCCGAAGCGCGTTCGCCGGATCGGCCACGAACAGATTCCCCACGATCGCCGCTCCGGCCGCCACGAACGCCGCAGGGACCCACTGATAGCCGGGGGAAGCGAACGGCCGCGCCGCGTCGGGCAGCTTCTTCCTTAGCGCGAACAGAGCCACTCCGGAAGCCGCGAAGAGCACCCAGTCGGCGAACACCGCGTAGTTCAGCAGCCGTCCATAAGCTCCGGTCGTCGCAAGCAGCGCCGCGACGGCGGCCTGGAGCAGAATCGCCGCGGTGGGCGCCCGGAAGCGCGGATTGAGCACCGCGAAGCGTTCCGGCAGCAGGCCGTCCGCGGCCATCGCGTAATAGACCCGTGGTGCGGAAAGCAGCGCTAGATTCAAAAATCCGAACGTAGAGACGACCACCAGCAGCGAGATCGTTTTCGCGCCGGCCTCGCCGAACAGACGCGCCGCAGCATCAGCCGCGGGCGTCCGGCTCGCCGCGAGCGCGGGCGCGCCGAGCACGTGGAGATAGGCGAAGTTCGCGCCGAGGTAGATCAAAATCACGCAGACCACGCCCCAGAGGATCGCCCGCGGCAGGTTGCGCTCTGGCTCGCGGACCTCCTCGGCGATGTAGTTGACGTTCTGCCAGCCGCCATAAGCGAACATCGCGGGCGCCAACGCCGCCAGGAACACCGAGAGCAGGCCGAAGCCGCCGCGCAATTCGAGAATGCCGGGCGGCAGCACCGGCCGCCACTCGATCGCGGAGTGCGGCGCGAGCAAGAACGCCGCGACGATCAGCACCGAGAGCGCGAGCATCTTGGCGAGAGTGACTACGTTCAGCAGCACCGCCCCCGGCTTGATCCCCAGCGCATGGAACGCCCCGAGCGCCACCAACACGGCGACCGCCACCGGCACGGTCGATCCGGGGGGCATTCCCACCAGGCGCACCAAATAGTCTGCGAACGCCACAGCAACCGCAGCGGTCGCCCCCGACTGGACGATCCAGAGCATCGACCAACCGTGCAGGAACGCCGCGAGCGGATGGAACGCCTCGCGGAAGAACGCGTACTGGCCGCCGACTTTCGGCACCACGGTCGCCAGCTCGGCGAACACGAACGCGCCGCAGAGCGCAATCGCCCCGCCCGCCGCCCAGACCGCAAGGATCAGCACCGGCGTCTGGACCAGCCCCGCGACGACGTACGGGTTGACGAAGATTCCCGAACCGACGATGCCGCTGATCACGATGATCGCGGCATCCCACGGACCCAGCCGGCGCGCGAACGTGGTCCGCTCAGGAGCCGAAGCTGAATTCGCGGCGGGATCGCTCATGAGACCCTGGCCGAATCCGCCTCCCCGGTCGCCGCCGTCTCGACGTTCTCCGGCTCGAAGGGCCGCGGCCGGCGGAGCGCCTGGGCGAGGTGCGCCGCGTCGAACGTGCGAACGACCGTTCCGGATGCCACGCGGTAGACCTCACCGTCGCGCACCAGGCTCGGCGCCAGAACGCCTTCGCCCTGCACGAGAACGAGGGCGCAACCGCGGAAATGTTCGCGCAGCAGATCGTGCAGAACCGGAGCACCCTTCATCGGCTTGATCGAAACCGTCCGCCCGCCACCCACCGCGACCGCCCGGAGCGCCCCCTCCCCCGCCGCAGCTTCGAGACTCGGCGGCAACGGCACGGAAGCGGGGAGTTCGCCCAGCTCCAGCCAGCCGAGCCGCAGGCCGATTGCGCGCGCTGCGTCGAACAGCGGCGCGTACTCCGTTGCGCCCTGCTCGACGCGCAATAGGTGCGGCATTTTCATGCGGTGCTGCTCCTCCGGTCCTGCCGTCCGACGGGTCGGGTGAGGGCGCAGCATAGCGCGGAGCCACCCCGATCCGCCTACTGATTCCCCTCCGACACCGCCATCTGCGGCGCAAGTCCCGTGAAGACGTCGTCCGGGTTCAAGCCCAGCCATGGATCGGTGCTCGGGGTGAGGAACAGCTCCGCATAGACCCTTTCGTTGAAGGCATCGAGGTCGACCGTGCCAACTTCATTCGCGAGCCAGTCGTGGAGCACGGCACGAAGGCCCAGCTCGTTTCGCACGGTGTCGAGCGACAGAAGGCTCTCGAAATTCACCGCCATCCGCTCGGCCTCCGGGCCGGCGCCGAGCCCCATCTTCTTCAGCAGCCGTTCGCGGGCCGCGTCGTCGAGCTGCCAGTCGGCGCGGTGGTAGTTGGCGACGCCCGCCCAGGGGATTCCAGCCCCCCATTGCGCGCCGGGGGTCAGCGGAAAAAGCACGTTCAGGAAGCGTGTCTCGACACCGCCTTTGGTCATGGCGAGAGTGGAGGCCTCGACCGCGGTCGGCGGATCGCCGGCCAGCTTGGCCGGGACCACCCGGGCGGCCGCTTTCGAATTCCGATTCCGCGCGGGACCCTTGAGCCACTTCTCATACCGATCGAGGTCGGCGCTCAAAGTTCCGGAGAGGGCAATGGCCTGCTCGGCGTGGCGTTCGGCCGAGAATAGCGGCAGCACCACGTCGGCGAATCCGGCCGCCTTTTGAGAAACTCGGTCGAGATCGTTCAGATCGCGCAGGAACGCGGCCGGCCCGATCAAGCCCGGCAGCGCATCGAGCAGGCGGCCGCGCGAGTCGAGCACGTAATGGATGCTGTTGCCGGTGATCGTTCCGGAGAGACTCCGGCCGTCCCCCATGTCGATCGTGATGCGCGGCACCGGTCGCACCGACTGCCAATGGAGGATGAATCGCTCGCGCAACAGGCGGGAGATCGCCGGATCGGCGTAGAGCACGGTGCGGAAGAAGCGGCTGTTGGCGCAGGAGAAATCTTCATCCAGCCGTCCGAGAAGGCGGAGCGAGAGGATCGGCTTGCCCGCCGCTTGCGCCGCAGCGCGCGCCGCCGTGAGGTCCGTGTACCAATAAAGATGGGAAGCGGCGCAGTCGCGCTGCGCGCAGACCTTGTCGAGCACCTGGCCGAATTCCGCGTCGTCGATCGTCCGATCCCCGCGCGTCCGGTTCGCTACGAGGAGAGCCTCGACCCCGGAAGGACCCGCGATGCGCAGTTTTCGGATCGCAATCGCGGCCGATTCCGGGTAGTTCCAAAGCGCTTTGAACGCGAGCCCTTCGAGCGATTCGGGTCGGTCGGATCCATCGTCGGCCTCGGAAGCTCCCGGAGCCGGGTGCGCCGTGAGGAGCAGGCAGAAAGCAATCAGCCCAGCCCCCAGGCGGCGGCGATCGGCGGTTGGAAAGAGTCTGGCTTTCATGAGGGTCCTCCTTTAAGGACCCGCACAGGGTAGGACATCAAGCGCTCGCCTTCGGTAACGGCTTCGTAACGCGCAGACGCGCCGGGCGTTACCCCGTTTCGCCTCGGGCTATGCTCCGGTCATGCCGGCGGCCCCCGATCTCGCCTTGATCGTCGAAGACGACCTCGCGATCCGTCGCGGCTTGGTCGATGCGCTTTCCGGCGCCGGCTTCGCGACGCTCGAAGCGGGCGACGGCGCGAGCGGCGAGGCGCTCGCGCTCGACCGGCCGGTGCGGCTGGTGTTGCTGGACCTCGTCCTGCCGCGAAAGGACGGCCTCGCGGTGCTGCGCGCGATCCGCGCGGCCAAACCGGCGCTGCCGGTGATCCTGATCACCGCGCGCGGGGCGGAGGACGATCGGGTGGTGGGCTTACGCCTCGGCGCGGACGACTACGTGGTGAAGCCCTTCTCGATTCGCGAGCTGCTCGCTCGGATCGAGGCCCTCCTTCGCCGCACCCCCGCGCGGGCCGAAGCGCCGGAGATCCGCGGCATCCCCGGCGGCGCGATCGATCTGGCGCGGGGCGAGATCCGATTCGACGACGGCTCGCGCGAGGAACTGTCGGACCTCGAAGCGCGGCTGCTCTCCTATCTCATCGCCGTGGAAGGGCGGTTGGTGCCGCGTAACGAGCTGCTGGTCCGGGTCTGGGAGATCGACCCACGGCGGATCGAAACCCGCACGGTCGACATGACGGTCGCGCGCCTGCGCAAGAAACTGCGCGACGGCGGCACCCCGGGAAGAATCGAAGGCCCCGGAGAACCGCGGGTGCTGCTCACTGTCCGCGGCCGGGGGTATCGCCTCGCATGAGATCGCGCGCTCCCCTGCTCGCGGGCTTCGCCCTGGCCCTCGCGATCCTCCTCGGCGCGCTCGGCTGGATCGCGCATACCGCATTCGAGCTGGAGCGCGGCCAAGGGGAGGCCCGCGCGCTCGCCACCCGCGAGGAGCACGCCCGCCTGGCGCTCTGGCGGATGGACTCCGCGCTCTCGGCCTTCCTCGCCCAGGAGAACGCCCGGCCGGTGGGAGGAGACCTTCCGGGAGGCGATCCGCGACGGCCCTACGATCGGCTCCGCTTCGAAATCGACGCGGCGGGCAATCTCGCGACCGCGGCGGGCGCACCCTCGCCCGAAGCGCGTATCCTCTTGGAGCGGGATGCCCTGCTGGCGGCTTTGGCGCAGGCGCCGCTCGCCGGTCCCAAGGAACAACCAGGCAGGACGAAAGGGACCGCCGGGAAGAAAGACGTCAAAGAGAAGAAAGAGAGCGAGCCGCTGGCGGAGGAGGCCGGCCGGCAGATGGCGCTCAACTCGGCGGAGTTTGGCGAGCGGGTACTGGCCCATCAGACGGCGAACCAGGTCACGAGCCTGCCCGCCCCGCGCCGGGTGAACGCGCCTCAGGTGCGGACGCCGCTCCAGCCGATCTGGGTCGGCTCGGAGCTGCTGCTCGCGCGGAGAATCGAGCGCGATGGCGGCGAGGCTCTCGAAGGGATCTGGCTCAACCGGGAAGCGCTGGAAGCCGGCCTGCTCGGCCGGGTCCGGGATCTCTTGCCGGCTGCCACCCTCCTGCCGGCCCGAAATGCCGCCGATCCTGGCCGCCAGCTCGCCCTCCTGCCTCTGCAGCTCGATCCAGGGCCGCCTCCCCCCCTCCCGGCCGCCGGTTGGACGGCCGCTCGATGGGGTCTCGTCGCGGCGTCGCTCGCCATCCTGCTCGTGGCGGTGGGGACCGGAGCACTGCTCGCGGGCGCGCTGCGGCTCGCCCGGCGGCGCGACGATTTCGTATCCGCCGTGACGCACGAGCTGAGGACGCCGCTCACCACGTTCCGGATGTACACCGAAATGCTCGACGAAGGGATGGTGCCGAAGGAAAAAACGGCTGAGTACCTTCAAACCCTGCGCGCCGAAGCCGACCGGCTAGGCCAGCTGGTCGAGAACGTTTTCGCCTTCGCGCGGCTGGAGCGCGGCGGAGCCGGCGTCCGAACGGAGATCGTTTCCCTTTCCGATCTGCTCGATCCAATCGCGCGACATCTTGCGGCGGACTTGGAGCGGCGCGGTGTCGGTTTCTCCCTACATTTACCTGCGCGACTCGAAGCCGAGCCGGTTCGGGTGGACCCTGTGGCCGTCGAGAGAATTCTCCAGAACCTGGCGGACAACGCGGCGAAGTTCGCCGGTGGGGCCACCGTCCGGCCGCGATTCGAGATCCGAGCCGCGGAGAACGGCCGGACGATCGTGCTCATCGCTACGGACAATGGCCCCGGCATCCCCCGCCGGGAGCGCCGCCGCCTGTTTCGCCCGTTACGCCGCTCCGCCGCACAGGCCGCCGCCGAAGGCGTTCCGGGGCTCGGCCTGGGCCTGGCGCTCAGCCGAGGCCTGGCCCGCAGTTTCGGTGGGGATCTGCAGTACGTCGAGCTTACGGAGTCCGGCGCGGCGTTTGCGCTCGATCTGCCGCGGGCGTCATAGAATGAGCATGGCGTGAACGATGACTTCGAGATACTCAGCGAAATCGCTTCTGTGGAAACGATCGCTTCGGGCTTGGCGGTGCAGAAGCGGCGTTTGCTCTCCAAAGTCTAGGGTGCCGGGCACTGGCGTAAGCTTAAGGGCATTGCTACCATTCGACTACCGGATGGAATCGTAGCTCGCGCCGAAATACACTGGTTCGAGGCTCACGGCCGAGGTCGCCGCGACCTCAAGGTCAAACGACTCTTAAAGCCAACTCCATGAACGAGCCCAAACGATCCTTCTTTCTTTGCATCAGGAATCGTGGTTACGCCTCTTCGCTGCAGGTCCGCACGGTCTATCCGGCATTGGAAGATCTGGAAGCCGAATCTCACGGCATGCTCCGAATTGTGGACGAGTTCGGCGAGGACTATCTTTTCCCTGCCGGATTCTTCGTCCCTATCGAAGTCCCTAAGGCAGCCGAGCAGGCTTTTGCCGGGGCCGCCTGACCTCGGCGGACACCTTCGATCGACCTCTCTCTCACCAGGGATCGAAACAGTCGTAGTTGCGTTGCCGGGCGATCTTGCCGTCTCGGATCTCCAGGAAGATCGCCATCCGGCAGTGCATTCTGCCGCCGGGCGGGATGGTGCCGACCTTCACTGCGAGAGTCGCCGTCCACTGCACTTCGAGCGCGACGTCGTTGCCGTTGGCAACGGCATGAAGCAGGACGAATCGCTGCGCGGTCACCACCCGCCGGCCGCGGGTCGCGGCATCGAGCAATCCGGCCAGGTCGCGGCGCACGCCTTTTGTCGACAGCCGATTCGGCAGCTCGTCCTGCACCACGTCGGGGGTGAAGAATTCGGCGAGCGCCGCGCCCGTGGCGCCCCGTTCGAGCGCCGCGAGGTAGCGGGCGGCCAGCTCCAGATGGGGGTTTGGCTCGCTCACGGTTTGGTTTGAATGCCGCCGGGCGCGCCCGCGAAGTCGCCGATCACGACGCCGCGATTGGTGAGCGCGGCGTATCCCGACTCGTCGGTGGCGACATCGAAGATGAACCAGCCGTTGCAGGTCTCGAACAGCTCGCGGCCGCCGGGAAAAAGGAACACCGTGCCTGTTTTGCCCTGCTTTTCAAGCATCGAGTGCGAACCGAGGAACACGGGAGTGCCCTTCCAATAGAACAGCGCGCCGCGGCCGTTGACGTACCAATGCTCGTTTTTCGTTCCGACATCGACCCCCCGGACGGGATCGCCGGTTCCCGTCGAGAAGATCTCCGAATCGACCGGCGACCACCGCCCCGCGGCGTCGGAGCGGTAGATCTCGTTCTTGGCGGGGAACCAAGCGAGCACGGAACCATCGGCATCGTGCTCGAACCGGACCTCGCCCCTGGGAATGCCGGTTTCGCCGGCGGCGCTTCCGCCCGGGGCCGCAATGGAATCGAAATGCGCCGGATCGATCGGCGGCACGGCAAAATCGGTTGAAAGCACCTTCCCGTCGCGCCCCACCCGCCAGACGGCGTGATCGGCGGCGGTCGGCTCGACGAAAAGCCCCGACGGGCCGACAGCGAGGTCGTAGAAACCTCCTTCGCCCTCGACCTTCTGGAGCGGCACCGTGCGCAACGTGCCCGTCGCCTCGTAGTGCCAGAGCGCCAGGCGGTCCTGGGCCGCGAGCCAGAGCGAGCCGTCCAGCGGATCGAGCGCGAGCGACGACCAATGCTCTCCCTCGCCGCCCAACCGTACGCCCACGTCCGCCGCTTCACCGTGGCGATCGATCCGCAACAGCCGCGCCGGCTCGAACAGAATCCAGATCCGCGGCCCGATCTTTACCAACTCGACCGGCCGCGCGTCTTTCGGTACCCCGAGCTTCTCAAACGATAAGAATGCGGCGCCCTCGCCGCAGAGCAGGTTGCTCTGGACCAAATCCTCCGACTTTGCCGGAGCCGGGGCAGACGCCGGAGGAGGCGCGGTGGCGCAACCGGCGAGCCCCGAGAGGCCGAGAGCCAGGACTAGGAAAAGCCGGCCGAGCGGGCGCATCGTTGGGTTCCTCGTTCTTAGGGCGCGGCCGCGATGACGCGAACGCCGTCGGCGACCAGCGCGGTCTCGGTCTTCGGGGCGTGGATCGCTTCGATCTCCGCCTTCGGCCGGCCGGCATCCGTCGCGAGATGGCGCTGTTCGTCCACCGAGACCTCACGAACCTCAAGCGTCCCTTCGGCGATCACGGTGGCACCGGGGAGATCCTTTGGCACGAAGAAGCCGTAGTCGCGGAAGGTGACCCGCATTTCGCGGCCGTCGCCCGCGGCGAGCGCCATCCAACATCCTTTTGCCTGGCAGGCGGCGGTGACGAAGCCCGAGAGTCGCACCGGCTTGCCGTTCAGCTCGTTCGCGCGATCGAGCGCGCTCGCGACCGTAAGAGTCTTTCCCTCTACGGCGATCGGAGCTCCATAGGCGCCTTCATCTTGGGGCGTCTTCGGCGGTTGGGCGACGAGCGCGGTCGGCGAGGATGCGACCGTAGCGAAAGCGGCGAACAGCAGAATGAGGATCGGCAAAGGGCGCATGGGATGTTCTCCTAGGAGTTTGCGAAAGCGTTTCCGGGGAGAGATTCTATCCCCACCGCACCGTGGCGCCCGCCGATGACGCTCGCGTAGACCGCGAGCAGCTCGCGTGCGGCGCGGACCGGATCGTGGGTTCGAGCGAGAGCGTCGCGCCCCGCTTCGACCAGACGGGCCGCCGTTTCGGGTTCGCGATGAAGCGCGGCGATCGCCCGGGCGAAGGTCTTCGGATCGACGGCGACCAGCGCCTCCCGGCCGTCCCGGACATCGAGACCGGCGAGCGCTTCGGGTGTCGCCACCACCGGCAGGCCGCGCGCCCAGGCTTCGAGAACCTTCATCCGCACGCCGGACGCGATGCGCAGCGGCACCGCAAGGAACGCTCCGGGCGCGAACGCTTCGGCGCTTTCCTCCGGGGCGGAATGGGCGACGATGCTGCCGGCGACCTCCGGCAGCTCCTGACCGAACAGGTGAAGAACAGCGTCGGGGCAGGCTGCCCGCACCGCGGGCCAAACCTCCTCGACGAACCAGCGGCTGCCATCGCGGTTGGGCAGCCAACCACCGCTACCCAGGACGACCACCGCGGGAGAACCGGGCAACGCGTCGGCCGGCGTCGGCAGGGTGACCGGAAACGGCACCGGCGCCACGTGAACCCGCGCCTCGGGACCGCCCAAGGCGCGCAGCCGTTCGGCATCGAGAGGGGAAATCGCGACCGTCGCGGCGACCCGACCGAGCGCCGCCCCCTCCCATCGGGCCAGCCGCTTCCCTTCTCCCCCTAGCCAACGGGCAAGCGCCCCCTCGCGCCGGTGGGCCGAAGCGAACCAGAGATCGCTTTCGACGTTTTGCGCCCGTAAAACGACCGGCACGCCGTGCGGCGCGGCGGCGCCCAGGGCCTGCGGTAGCGCTTGGAGCTGCTCGGCGTGGATCAGATCGAACCGTTCTTCGGACAGGACCTGCTCGACCTCTCGCCGGACGGCGGGCAGGGCGTGGCGAACGATCGAGAACGGCTCGTTTCTCGCCCAGGCATAGGCGAGCGTCGCGAGCGGCCGGCGGGGAGGGGCGGTCACCAGGCGAGGCCGGCACCAGGCCGAGAGCGCCGCTTCAACCGCCGCCCGGTCGACCCCGACCTCGATCGGCGCCACCAGCGTCGCCCGATGGCCGAGCGCGGCGAGCGCCTCCAGGGTCCGCGCGAGCAGCAACCGCCCGCCATCGATCGGCGGCCAGGGGGCTTTGGTGGCGACGAAGAGGAGGTTCATGGCGGAAAGGGCGAAAGGAGATCCCGGATTCGCATGATATCCGGCGAATTTCCAGAAACCATCGTGAAGTCCACCCCCCTTTCGCGTCCTTTAAGGGCGAAAGGAGATTCATCATGCTCGCCCGCGCCACCGCAGCCACCCCTTGGGGGATCGAAGCCCAACCGGTCCAGATCGAAGTCGACGTTCACAACGGCCTGCCCCAGATCCAAATCGTCGGCCTGCCCGACGCCTCTATCCGCGAGAGCCGCGAACGGGTCCAGAGGGCGCTCAAAAACTGCGGCTTCGACCTGCCGCCGAAGTCGATCGTAGTGAACCTGGCCCCCGCCGATCTGCGCAAAGAGGGGAACCACCTCGACCTCGCGATCGCGCTCGCCCTGCTTGCGGCGTACGGCCAGATCTCGGAGGAGAACTTGAACGGCCGCCTGTTTTGCGGCGAGTTGGGCCTGGACGGCACCGTGCGGTCGGTGCGTGGGGGCCTCGCGGTGGCAGACCTCGCCGCGCGGCTGGGGCTCGCCGAGGTGATCCTGCCGGCCGCCAACGGCCCGGAGGCCGCGGCGCTCGGCAGCATTCCGGTGTTCGGCGTCGCCCATCTGGTCGAAGCGATCGACCACGCGCTCGGTAGCGTGCCGCTGGTCCGCGCGTCGCCGCGCGAGGTTACTTTTTCGACCGGTTCCAAGAAAAGACCGGACCTCTCGGATGTGCGCGGCCAGATGGGAGCGAAGCGAGCGCTTGAAATCGCCGCAGCCGGCGGGCACAACCTGCTGTTCCTGGGTCCTCCGGGCTCGGGCAAGACGATGCTCGCCCGCCGGCTGCCGGGCTTGCTCCCCCAGCTCGCCCTGGCCGAGGCGATCGAGGTGACGAAGATCTGGTCGCTCGCGGCCGAGGAACCTCCCGCCGGCCTGGTGCTCGAACGGCCGTTCCGCAGCCCGCATACAGGGACCTCGACGGTCGGCATGATCGGCGGCGGACCGTCGCCGCGCCCGGGCGAGGCGAGCCTGGCGCACAACGGCGTGCTGTTTCTGGATGAGTTGCCGGAGTTTCGCCGCGACACGCTCGAAGCTCTCCGCCAACCGCTCGAAGAGGGCCTGGTGAGCGTCGTGCGAGCCCGGGCCCGGTTCACCTTCCCCGCCCGTTTCGCGTTGCTCGCCGCGATGAATCCATGCCCTTGTGGCCATCTGGGCGATCCCCGTTACGACTGCCGCTGTACGCCCCCGATGGTCGAGCGCTATCGCGCCCGAGTGTCCGGTCCGCTGCTCGACCGGATCGACCTCCACGTCGAGGTGCCGGCGGTCTCTTTGAAGGACCTGCGCGGCACGAGCGGCGAAACCACGGCGGACGTCGCCGCCCGAATCGGCCGCGCCCGCGAGCAGCAGGCCGCCCGCTTCGGCCCGGAGTCCCCCTCGCCGATCAACGCCGCAATGAACACCCAGGAGCTGCGCCGCTTCTGCACCACCACCACCGAGGGACGCGCCCTGCTCGAAGCCGCCTTCGAGCGCCTCGGCCTCTCCGCCCGCGCCCTTGACCGGGTGCTCAAAGTCTCCCGCACCATCGCCGACCTCGACGGCGGCGGCCCGATCCAACCCGTCCACCTGGCCGAAGCGATCCAGTACCGAAGCCTCGATCGCCGGATGGTCCGGGGTTGACAGCGAGTTAACCTGGAGATTAACGTGAGACTTGCTCGAATCGCCCAAGCCCAATGGGACGTCCTGGCTGTCGTCGATCCCCGAGGGTATTGCCAGATCATCGATTTCCTGGACTCTCTCGAAGCGCCCTATCGAGCGGCAAGGGACAGCATGATCCACCTCCTGACCCAACACATTCCGATCCAGGGCCCACCCAAAGGGGAGCCGCACTGCAAACCGCTCGGCTTCGGTCTCTATGAGTTCCGCCGCCAGCCCAAAGGCAAGAAGCTGCGGGTGATCTGGTTCTATGGCGATGGGCGCGTCATCGTTTGTGCAACCGCCTTCGTCAAGGCCGAGACGACGCCTCGCATCCAGATCGAGCGATCCCGGTTAGTCGCTCGACAATATTCGGCGGCGGTGGCGCGAAACGAAGTCAAAATCGTGGGCACGAAGGGATGGCCGTCATGAAAACCGACTTGGGGCGTTTTCAGGAAATGGTCGCCGAAGCGCAGGCGACTCCCGAATTCTGGGCAGAAGGTGCGATCCTGGAGTTCACCGAGGCCCTCTGGGCGCGGATGGAGGAAGAGAAGGTCTCGCGCGCAGAGCTGGCGCGGCGGCTCGGGACCTCGAAGGCGTACGTCACGAAAGTGCTCGGCGGCAACGCGAATTTCACCCTCCACAGCCTCGCGAAGCTGGCGTTCGCGGTCGGCGGCAAGGTGCGAATCAGCATCGAGCCGATCGCGCCCAAAGGCAGGAAACCGAGACCGCAGAAATTGGCGCCCTTGAGCGCGAACGCCCCTATCGAAGGGGGCGCCGAGGACGGCCAGGGCCGCAGGGTCGCTTCGGCGCGAGCCGGGTCGAAGAATGGGGGTTGACCGTACAGCAGCTTTTCCTGTCACGGCCGCTCGGTCGGCGAAGCCTCCCCCGGGCCGGGGAGCGCCGGAAACCGGCCTCCTTCCGCCTCTGCGGTGAGCAGATCCTCGATCGACTCGTAGCGGTAGATCACCGGAGCACGATTCTGGGCGAGCCCTCCCGTGTCGGCGGTCGGACCGTAGGTCGAATAGAGCGGCCGGTCGAGCAGGCGGAGATGGAAGGTGAGCTGGCCGCGATGGTGGGCGGAGTGGGCGATCCGGCGCACCAGGACCCAAGCGCGCGAGCGCTGGACGTCGAAGAAAGCCGTCTTTTCCTCGAACCACTCGTCGGGCTTGCCGCGCAAGATTGCGAGCCGCCGCCCGGAGGCTTCGGCGTAGTGGGCGAGAAACGCCTGCCGCGTCTCTTCCGCCGGGAGCGCGGCAAGTCCGGTCTCGACGCCGAGCATTCGGATCATCCAGAGATCTTCGCTCAGGCTCTGGTGGACCATCTGCTCCCGCAGCGTCCGGCCTAACGGCGCCGGGCGAAGCTCCAGCTGATCGTCCGTGAATTGCGACCAGACCGAGAGGCATTTCAAGCGTTCGGTGTCGTAGGTGTCGAGGAAAAAGTCGTAGCGGGGCACGGGAGTCCTCCCAAAACCTGCAGATCTTGCGGTCGAGCGGCCACCTATCTTGTCGCAACTCGCGATCGAGGGGGCTCTGCGTTAGGCTGCGGCTCATGAACTCCCAACGAGCGGGTCAAAAAGCCGGCTGCATTCTGATCGGCGTCGTCCTCTCGTCTTTGTTCGCCGCAGTCTCCTGCGCCAAGAAAGAGATGTCCTCAGCCACCGTGGAATCGGTCGCTCCGCAAGCGGACCGGGCAGAGGCAGGCGCCGATGCCCAGAAATTGGCGAGCGTGGGTTACGTGGGAGCAGGCGGTGCCGCGGCACCGGCAAGCGCCCCGGCGCCGGCCGCTCCTCGGCCTTCGCTGCGCAAGCTGATCAAGACGATCGAGATCGCGATCGAGGTGCGCAAGCCCGAGGAGGTTTCGACTACGCTCCAGTCGCTCGCCGAGACCCTCGGTGGCTACGTTTCCGGCGTCGGCGCGAACCGGCTGGACGACGGGGCGATGCAGGTCACTTTGACTTTGCGCATCCCGGTCGAGAAGCTCGATGCGGCGCGGGCGGAGGTGAAAAAGCTCGCGGTCAAGGTGCTCTCCGAGCAGTTGCACACCGAGGACGTCACCGACCAACTGGTCGATTTGGACGCGCGCCTCAAAACTTTGCGGGCGACCGAGACGGAGCTCCAGGCGCTGCTCGCCGAGTCGCGGGCCAAGGCGCGGAAGGTCGAGGAGATCATGGCGATCTTCCGCGAGCTGACCGAGATCCGGACCCAAATCGAGCAGATCGGCGCGCAGGTGGTCGGCCTCGACCGCCAGGTCGCGTATTCGACGCTTCAGGTGCAGATCTCGCCGGTGTCCTCCGCACGGCCGGTCACCGGCGACGGCTGGCAGCCGGGCGATCGGGTGCGCGACAGCATCCGCACTCTGGTCAATTTCCTCCGGGGCTTGGGGAATTTCCTGATCTTCGCGCTGATCGTCGGCGTGCCCGTGCTGTTCGTGATTTGGCTCGCCCTGTTTCTTCTGCGCAGGCTCTGGCGCCGCGTGCGAGGAAATCGCCCGCCGAAAGCGGCGCAGCCAAAACCGCAGGATTCTGGAACCCCGGCACCTTGACCGCGCAGGAGCCGACCGCGCAGGAGCCGACCGCGCAGGAGCCGACCGCGCAAGAGCGGCAGATGGGGAGGGTTCCCCGTTACCTCCTAGGGCTCGGAGCGTCCGCTCTGGTCAGCATCTTTCTGCTCGCACTTTGGTGTCCAAAGCCGCGCAGGGTCGTGCCGAACCTCTCCCGGACGAGCCTGGGTGCGACGTTCCGTAATGCCCGACCGCGGCATCCCGATGACCTGTCGTGGCCGGCGGAGGAGCCGGGAGCGGAGGTCGAGACCACCATCGAAGGAAGTCCGGCTTTCCTTGCCGGCTGGCGGGCCGGCGACCGGATCGTCGGCGTCGACGGCCAAACGGTGACTTCCGCCTGCGAGCTGGAGCGGCGGATCGACCGGCTGCCGGTCGGCCGGAAAGTGTCGATCGACCTGATCCGATCTGGGGGTTCGAGCGAAACGATGAAGATCGAGCCGATCGACGGCGAATCTTTCTTCGATCGGCGTTGCCGCGAAGGGAAGGCAGATTCCTGCGCCGAGCTGGGCCGGCGGCGGATCAAAACGAACACCTCGGCCTCGGAGGTCGACGCCGCCCTCGCGCTCTACGAAAAGGCCTGCCAAGGGGGCGATGCCTCCGGCTGCTCGGAGCTGGCCGGCAACCTGCTCGAACGGCATCCGGCCGGCGACGCCTGGACTGAGGAAGACTCCGCTCGGACCGTCGAGGTGGCGAAAAAGGGGTGCGACGGCGGTTTCCCTTCGGCCTGCGCCCACCTGGGCCTGCTGTACTCGACGGGCCGCGGCGTGACGCAGGACGATGGCCGCGCGACCGGCCTTTACGAGATCGCCTGCGATGGCGGCGACCCGGCCGGCTGCTACAACGTCGGCCTCAACTACGAAAAGCAACGCGGCGTGCCGCGGAACGACGCCCGCATGCTGCTCGGCTACGTCCACGGCTGCGAAGGGGGCTACCCCCAGGCCTGCACCAACCTGGGGTACCTCTACGACCAAGGCATCGGCGTGATCGCCAACCCCGAGCGCGCCGCGAAGCTCTACGAACGCGCTTGCGCGGGCGACGCCTGCATTGTCGGCGACCCGATCGGGTGCCTAAATTCCGGCATCTTCCTGCGCGACGGCCGGGGTGTGGAGAAAAATACGTCGCGGGCGATCGAACAGTTCGAAACGGCGTGCAGCCGTGAGGTTGGTGGGGCGTGCAATAATCTTGGTATCCTGATCGAGCCGGGCGACAGCGAACGTGCCCAGGAGCTTTACCGCAAGGCTTGCCACCTCGGAAGTGCCGGGGGGTGTAAAAACGCCGGAACGTCCCCTCCCTGAGTCTCAGGGAAAAGTCGATTGACGCTTATAGCCCGCTGGTGATACCTTCTAGGAGTTCAAAAGGAGTGGTCATGATCACATCGCGATTCGGCAAGATCCTCTTGGCTGCTGGCATGTTCGCCGCGAGTCTTTCGGCGACGGCACAGACCGGTCCCTTTCAATTTCACGCGATCTCGCCCTGCCGTATCGCGGACACCCGCTCCGGCTTTGGCGGAATCATGACCGCCGGCGCCACACGCGACTTCACGGTCCAGGGCGTTTGTGGCATCCCCTCCGGGGCGGCCGCGGTAGTGGTCAACGTCACGGTCGTCGGTCCGACTCAGACCGGCTTCCTCACCCTGTATCCCTCGAACCTCGCCAGCCCGCCGCTGGTCGCGACGCTCACGTTCAACGCGGGCGAGCCCGCCCTCGGCAACGGTGCGATCGTGCCGCTCAAGGCGACCACACCGGATCTGCGCGCGGTCTACGGCATCGGCGGCGGCACGGCGACGACCCACGTCGTCCTCGACGCCACCGGCTACTTCCAGTAGCGCATTCCCGCGGCGCGGCCGGTTCGCGGCAATGAGGCCGCTTGGCGATCCACTCCGCCGGGCGGCCTTTTCGCGTTCCGGGCTTGCCGCTTAGGCTCCCCTAATCGATCGAATGCGGCCGACCTTGAATTCTCCGCTTCGCCCGGCGATCGCCGCCCTGCTGCTCGTGCTTGCTGCGAGCGCCTCGATTGTCGCTTTTGAGCTGCGCGGCCGGGTGCCGTTCAGCTCCGACCAGTCGATCATCGCTCTCGTCGGCCTTAACATCCTGGAGCACGGCAAACATCCGGTCTTCTGCCCCGGCTCGGAATACGGCGGCACGCTCGAACCTCATATCCTCGCCGCTTCGTTCGGTCTGTTTGGCCCGACGCCGCGGGTCTTCCGGATCACCTTGGCGATCCTCGTCGTGGGGCTGATCCTCGTGGTCTGGGCGTTCACGCGGCGGGCGTTCGGGGAGCTCGAAGCGCTCGCCGCGGGGCTCTACCTCGCGCTGTCCCCTTCGTTTTTCCTCTACAAAGGTCTCACCTCCGACGGGGCCTACACCTCGTTGCTGCTGCTTTCCGCCCTCTCCCTGCTCTTCGCGCTGCGAATCGACGCCCGCGTCGAGCGTGAGGACAAGGCAACGCTCGACACCCTGGGGCTCGGCGTCCTGCTAGGCGCGGCGTGGTGGGTTCACCCGCTGTCGATCTTCCTGGCCGTGCCGATCTCGGTGCTCGCGCTCACCGGAAAATGGCGGCGATGGCTCGCTCCCCGAAGTCTAGGCCTGCTGCTCGCCGGCTTCGCGCTCGGCGATTTCCCCTGGTGGTGGCATAACGCGCGCCACGGTTGGGCGAGCTTGAAAGCGCCCGAGCTGGCCGCGGCAACCGCCGCCCAAGGGGTCGATCCGCTGCCCGAAAGGATCGCCGCTCTGTTCCAGCTGGGATGGAACATCGTGCTCGGCGGGCGTTCTACCTGGGCGCTCGGCCCGTCGTTTCCGGGATCGATCCTACTGGCCCTGGCGTTGCTCGCCGTTCTGCTCGGGGTTGCGCTCCGCGAAATGGCCCGGAAAGGCCCAACCTCCGCGGATCCCGGTGATTCCGGCAGTCTCGGCGATCCCGGCCATCCCGAAAGGCGCCGCCTCAGGCGCCGGGTCGCCGCGATGCTCGTCTCGATCCTGGTCGCGGTGCCAATCTTGAACTTGAGCATCGCACGCACCGACTTCATCGATCCGCGCTATCTGCTACCGGTCTATTTGGCGCTCGCCCCACTGTTCGGTCTGGCGATATTTGCGCTCAGGCCCCTGCCGCTCGCAGGGCTGCTCGCCGCCGCCGCGCTGGTGCTCAACCTCGGCAGCCAATGGACCGCGCCGCAGCTTGCCGGCCGCGAGGGAGGCCGGTTCGACGTCGATGGGACGCGCCTGGTGGCCCAGCTCCAAGGGCGAGGCGACGACACGGTCTACGCCTCGTATTGGACCGCCTACCGGATCGCCTTTCTCTCCCGCGGTAAGATCGCAGCGAGCCCGTTCGGCACGTCGACCCACTCCTACGTCCGGGATCTCGACCTCCAAGCGCGGGTGGACGCGAGCCCGCACCCCCGCTACCTGCTCAACGGCGGAGATCGCCGCCGCCTGATCGAATATCTCGAACGCCGCGGACTGCAGAGCCGACATGAATCGTTCGCGGGCTACACCCTGTTCTCGGACCTCGACCCCGAGATCGCAAAGCGCCTGCGGGTCTGTCACTGCATCCCCGCCGCGGTCAGCCCGGGCGACATCGATTGGCTGGAGGCGAAAGGCCCGGAGCGGCTGCGCCAAAACGAGGCGACGACCTACAAGGTCCGCTTCCGCACCCATTTGCTGATGCCGTTGTCGAACAACGTCCACCTCTCCTATCGATGGCGGCCGGCCGACGGCTCCGCCGCGATCGAAGGGGGACGCTTGTTGTTCTCGTCCGAGGCGATGCGCGGCGCGACCGTCGAGCTCGACCTACCCGTGGTCGCGAACCTCCCCCCCGGCCACCACCGCCTGGTGATCGACCTGGTGGAAGAAAACTTCGACTGGTTCGAGGATCTCGGCCTGCCGCCCAAGGTGCTCGAAGTGACGGTGGACCCGTAGGACCGATCCGCCTGATATCTTCGGCGACGAACTCGGATGCGCGTCACTCTCCTCAAGCTGCTCGAAGGGCTCACCCGCTCGGTCGATCTCCCGGAACCGATCTACGAATTCGGGGCGTTCCGCGTTCCTGGGCAGCAGCACCTGCCTTACGTGCGCGATTATTTTCCCGGCAAGCGCTATGTCGGCTGCGACATGCGGCCCGGCGACGGGGTGGACGAGATCCAGGACCTCCATGCGCTGTCGCTGCCCGACGCTTCGGTCGGCACCGCCATTTTGTTCGACACGATCGAGCACGTCCGCGAGCCCTGGCGCGCGACGGCCGAGGTGCTGCGCTGCTTGAAGCCGGGTGGCGTCATCCTGATGACCTCCGTCTGGTATTTCCCGATCCACGCCTATCCTGACGACTACTGGCGCTTTACGGCGAGCGCGTTCGACTCGCTGCTCTCCGGCTACCTACCGATCACGACCGCCATGTGCGGCCTGGAAAAACTGCCGCACACCGTCGTCGGCCTCGCGGCCAAGGGTCCGATCGACCCGGCCGTAGCGGAAGAGATCCGCTGCGTGGTTGCGGCCTGGAAGCGGAGCGGCGCAACGAGCTGGAAAGAGCGGGTGCTCGACTGGGCGCCGCCCGCGCTCCTGATCCCCGCCTACGGGCTCTTCCTGCGCGCCATGGCCACGCGAACACCGAAGCGGACCCCGAAGCGCGCGCTGCCGCCGCGCGACGGATGAAGAAAATCCCGCTTCCGCCCATCGCGCTCTCGATCATCATCCCGAGCCGCGACACCCAAGACCTCACGCTCGCCTGCCTCGCCTCGCTCGGGCCTCCCGATCCCGAGATCGAAATTCTGGTGGTCGACGATGGCAGCCGCGACGGCACGGCCGAAGCGATCGCGTCGGACCCGGCCCTTCGCCATGTCCTTCTGCTCCGCTCCGAAGAGGGCGCCGGCTTTACTCGCGCGGCCAATCGCGGATTGAACTCCGCCCACGGCGAGCTGCTCCTGCTGCTCAATAGCGACACCGAGGTCGAATCGGGAGGACTCGCCGCGCTCCGTGCCGCGTTCGCCGCCGACCCAAAGCTTGGAGCTGCCGGCGCCGCCCTTTCCTACCCCGACGGCCGGCCGCAATGGAGCGGCGGCGGCGCTCCGACCGATCTTTGGCTGTTCGGCCTCGCGAGCGGCCTGCCGGCTCTGCTCGGAAGGCTCGCACCCTATCGCCGGGCGCGCCCCCTGCGGCAAACCGGAAAGGTCGATTGGGTGACCGGAGCCGCGCTCTGCGCACGCCGGGCCGCCCTGCCGCCGATCGAGCCTCCCGGGCCGCTCGACGAGCGCTTCCGCTTCTACGCCCAGGACCTCGACCTCTGTCTTACCCTAGGGAGCGCGGGTTGGAAGGTTGCGATCCTCCCCGATTTCCGCGTCCGTCATCACCATGGCGCAACGATCGGCAGCCTGGCCGGTACCCACGCCGGGACGAGCTCGGATCAGAAACATCCGGAGCTGCTCTGGAGCGATCTCCTGCTCGCCGCGGCAAAGCACCGGGGAGCGGGCGGCGCAGCGTCCGCCCGGCGGGCGCTTATCGCCGGCGCGGCGTTTCGCGCGATCGGCCGGACTCTCCTCCGGCCGTTCGTGGGTTCGGAGCGAAAAGCAGCGTTTCGGGCCGACGACGAGGCGTTCCGGCGAGCCCGGAGATCGCTCGATCAAACCTCCAACGAGCGAATCCCATAGAATCGCCGTCCGGCGCCTCCACGCCCTCCGCCTCACCGCTACGACCGCTTCGACCCGGGAGACTCCCCCAATGAAACAGCTGCTCGCGCTCACGCTGCTCCTAGCTCTCTTCGCCCTCCCTACCTTCGCCACATGCGGCGGCGGCGGCGGCGGCGGAGTGGGCGGCATCGCCCCGTCGCCCCAGGGCTTACCGCAGGACGATCTGGCCACCTACCGGGTGCCGTGGAAGGTTGTCTCTCCTGGCGATCCGGCACCGGAAGGCACGTGGATCCTGTACTGGTTCCCGATCTCGCCGGAGGAGGCGCGCGCCTCCGAGCTGCAAAGCTCGCGGGTGATCACCCTCGCCGCGGCGCGCTGCGTCGCGATGTCGCTGGTGCCCACCAACCTTGCGGACCTGCACGATCGCTACAAGGTGGCCGCCGACACGGCGAGCGCGGTCCTGGTGTCGGCCGCGGACGGCGCCGAGATCGGCCGCACCTCGGCCCGCCCGGGCCAGCCGCTCGGCCGCTCCGAGGTCGAAAAGATGCTCGACAACGCGCTCGGTCAGCGCGAAAAGGCGCTCGACGCCCAGCTCGACACGGCGAAGGAGAGCGAGAAGAAGGGCGACAAGGACGGGGCCGTTACGCTCTACACGCAGGTTTGGGATCAGCGCTGCCTCGCCCCGAAGTTCGGCAAGAAAGCCGCCAAAGCGCTCGATAAGCTGGGACGGCCGGTCGCCAAAGATGCTCGGCTCGACTTCCCCCAACCCGACACCAGCCGCGGGACCGAAACGCGAATCGCCCGCGCACTCGCCGAGGGGCTGCGCGCCGAAAACGACCTGAATCTGCCGTCGGCGGCGAAAGCCTATGAACGGGCGCGCCAGATCGATCCGGGCGATCCCGTGCCGCTGCGCTACCTGGGCGAGCTCTACCGCCACCACACGGGCGAGTGGGACAAGGCGCGCGAGGCGTTCCATCACCTCCTCGACCTCGGCGCCGATCCGCTGTCGCGCGCGGTCGCCCTCCACGGCCTGGGCAAGATGACGATCCACGACGGCGAATTCGCCAAGGGCCTCGGGCTCTTCGAGCAGGCCGCCGCGACCTTCCCGCTCGCGCTCACCTATCGCAACCTCGCGGTCTATTGGAACTCCGAAGGGCAGTTCGACAAGGCCTACGGCTACGTCCAAAAGGCGATGGTGCTCGATCCGGAAGACACCTACAACCAGATCTTCGCCGCCACCTACCTGATCCAGCTCGGGCACCCGGACGAAGCGGCACGCATCGCGCGCGAAAACGAGTCCCTGCTGCCCGCGTCCTACAACCTGGCGGCGATCTGGGCGCAGCTCGGCCAGGGGGAAAAGGCGATCGAGCTGCTCGCCCGCCACTTCTACAAGTACGAGCAGCGACCGGCGGTACGGCAAAAGGAGATGGAAGAGGCGCGGGTCGACGCCGTGTTCGTCTCACTGCGCAAAGATCCGAAGTTCGTCGAGCTGATCGCCAACGCCGACCACGCGACCGGCATGCGCTGAGCGTGAATTGACCGGAGACCCAAGGACCGAACCGCCGAGATGCGAGAAATCCTCCGTTACCGCGACCTGATTCGCGTGCTGGTCGAACGCGATTTGAAGGTGCGCTATCGCCGCTCGGCGTTCGGTTTCCTCTGGACGATGCTCCAGCCGCTGTTGATGATGCTGGTGTTCACCATGGTGTTCGCATCGATCTTCCGCGGCGACCGCCCCGACTACTGGATCTACGCTCTGGCCGGGATCCTGTTTTGGAACTTCTTTTCCCAGTCGATCGTCGCCTCGATGAACAGCCTGCGCGGCAACGCCCAGCTGCTCCAGAAGCTGCCGGTGCCGAAGATCGTCTTCCCGCTCGCGACCGTAATCTCCGGCGTGATCAATCTGGCGCTCGCGTTGATCCCGCTGTTCGCCATCCTGCTGCTCACCGGACATCGCCCGGGCTGGGCGATTCTGTTCCTGCCCGTCGCCATCCTTCTCGCCGCGGCGTTCACTCTCGGCGCCGGACTGTTGCTCTCGCCGCTCGCCGTCTTCTTCACCGACGTGGTCGAACTGGTGGGCGTTCTGCTCACGCTGCTGATGTACCTCACCCCGGTGATCTACCCTTACGAGATCCTCCCCGACAGGGTACGCTGGATCGTCCGGTTCAATCCGCTGCGCTCGATCCTCGAAGTCTTCCGCGATCCGATCTACTTGCAAAAGGTGCCGCCGCTCACGCACATCGCGGTCTCCGCCGGCATCGCGATTGTGGCCCTCGTCATCGGCGCCTGGGCGTTCCGCAAATCCAGCGACCGGATTCCCTTCTACGTCTGATGCCTCCGCTCGCCGATTCCGCCTCTGACGACCTGCGCATCCGCCTCGACGGCGTGTCGCTCTGCTATCGCCTGGCCAAGCAGCGCATCCCGTCGATCAAGGACTATGCGATCCACCTGATGAAAGGTGCCCTCTCGTACGAAAAACTCTGGGCACTCCGCGACGTCTCCTTCTCGGTCCAAGACGGCGAAACGGTGGGCATCATCGGTAGGAACGGCGCGGGCAAGAGCACGCTGCTCAAAGTGATCTCCGGGGTGCTCAAACCGACCGAGGGCAAGCGCGACGTTCGCGGTTTGGTGGTGCCGATCCTGGAGCTGGGCACCGGCTTCGATCACGAGCTGACGGGGTTTGAAAACATCTACTTGAACGCCCTGCTGCTCGGCCGCAAGAGGAAGGAGATCGACGGCGCGCTCGACCGGATCATCGAGTTTTCCGGCCTCGGCGACTTTGTGCGCGCACCGATCCGCAACTACTCGACCGGCATGGTCGCGCGGCTGGGCTTTTCGATCGCGACCGCTTGGCTGCCCGACGTGCTGATCCTCGACGAAGTTCTCTCGGTGGGCGACGCGGCGTTTACCCGCCGCTGCGAGGAACGGATCGCCGAGTTCCACGCCGCGGGCACGACGATCCTGCTCGTTTCCCACAGCGAGGGGGCGATCAAGAAGAGCTGCACCCGCTGCCTCTGGCTCGACGCCGGTCGACTGCGCGACGACGGACCGACCGCGGAGGTGCTTGCCGCCTATTCCGGCGACACCCAAGGTACGGAGCCCGCCGGCCGCGAGGGGGGGCAATTGCACCCGGAAGAGCTGCCCAGGGGATAGAATTCGGCTCGCCATGTTCAACCGAACTTCGATCTCCGGCCTCCAACGTATCGCCGTAGGGCTCGTTCTCGCCTCAGGGCTGCTCGTCCGTCCCGCCTCCGCCGCCTCTTCGCAGATCACGACGCTCGTGATCGTCCGCCATGCCGAGAAGGCGACCGACGATCCGCGCGATCCAACGCTCTCCCCCGCCGGCCAGGAGCGGGCGCAGGATCTCGCCCAAGCGCTCGACGGAGCAGGAATCTCCGCGGTGTACGTGACGGAATTCAAGCGCACCCGTCTCACCGCCGAGCCGACCGCCCAACACTTCGGCTTGACGATCGAGGCACGACCACGCGGCGAAATGCAACCGGACGCCTACGCGGCGGACCAGGTGCCCAAGATCCTCAAGAAGAACGCCGGAAAGGTGGTCCTGATCATCGGCCACAGCGACACGGTGCCCGCGATGGTCAAAGCCCTGACGGGAAAGACGGTGGCGCCGATCGACGAGACCGAATTCGACCGGCTGTACATCGTAGAAGTTCCGAAGAGCGGTCCCGCCCGGCTGATCGCCGCGCGGTACGGGCGGCACTGAGCAGTACCAGAATCCAACGAGGCGAATGGCTCGGTTGACGGCCGGAGGCAGCTCCGAGCCGTCGCCCTCAACCTTAGGGCGAAACGATGGAAAACAATCACTCTCACGTAACGATCCACATGGTGGCGAGCCTCGACGGTTTCATCGCTCGAAAGGACGGCAGCACCGACTGGCTCGAGACCTCCGACGAGTTCGCCGACGGGGACACCTTGGACCCCGGATTCGTCGAGGCGTTCCTCAAGACGATCGACTGCTACGTCATGGGATCGCGAACCTACGAGACCGCGCTGAATTTCGAAGCCAAAGGGTTCGGCTGGGCATACGGCGACAAACCCACCTTCGTCCTCACTCACCGCGAACTGCCGCGGACCCGGGACACCGTCCAGTTCCACGCGGGCGACCTCGCCCAGTTCGTCAACGAGCGCCTGCGGCCCGCATTCCGTTCCATCTGGTTTGTTGGAGGCGGGGCCCTCTCCGCCGAATGCCTTCGCCTCGGCCTGGCAGACGAAGTTCGCTATTCGATCGTGCCGGTCTTGATCGGCGACGGAATCCCCTTCTTCGACCAGCTCGACCGAGACGTCGCCCTCCATCTGGTGGAGGTGAAAGCCTACAAGAGCGGCATGGTGGGTCTGCGGTATGAGGTTAACCGCTAAGCCCTTTCCGTCATCCCGAGCGAGATCGAGGGATCCGGGGGGCCGGGCGGCCTTAAAGTCCCTTCCCTCCACGGGATTCGATCCACCCTCATCGCCGAACGAGCGTTCCTCCCCTCGGGGAGGGGGCGGGTTGGGCTCAGCTCAAGCGACCTGTGCGGTCAGTCGAATGCCAAGCGCTCTCGCCACTTTGACCACGGTATCGAATCGCGGCTTCGCACCGGGAGCGAGAGCTTTGTAGAGACTCTCGCGCCCAAGGCCGGAGTCCTTTGCCACCTGCGCCATTCCGCGGGCGCGCGCAACGTCACCCAGCGCAAGCAGCAGAAGGTCGGGATCGCCCGCTTCGAGGACGGCGGTCATGTACTCGGCGACCGCCGCGTCATCGGTGAGATAACGCGCCGCGTCGAACGGAAGAAGCTTGAACGGGGCTTTAGTCTTGTTCATCGTCCCACTCCAGTTGATCAAAGATTCCTTGCGCCCGTTTGATGTCGCGCCTCTGAGTGGACTTGTCTCCGCCCGCCAGCATGACGATCAGCAAACTGCCTTTGCGCGCAAAGTACAACCTGTACCCGGGTCCTACGTCAACGCGCATTTCCGACACGACCCCGCCAACGGACTTCCAGTCACCGAGGTTTCCGGCCTCAGCGAGACGCAGGCGCGCAACGATTCGGATCTGCGCTCGGCGGTCTTTCAGCCCATCGAGCCAATCTTGGAACTCCTTCGTCTGGCGAAGCATGAACACCCAGGTATTGTATCTGAATGGATACAAACGTCAAGCGGTTCTCAGTGCCCTGGGGTTGAAAGACCCCACGGGAAGGCGGCGAGCTGACCTACACCTGCACCCCGCCGGCCTCCGTAGGCGCGGATTTGATGAGGCCTTGGCGCTCCGTCTCAGCCCACAACCCCAGCCTTTCGGCGCGTGCTACGATTTCGCATCCTTTTCCCTGCGATGCGCACCGTCTTCATCAGCTACAGCCAGGACTCGGACGAACACCGAGTCCGCGTCCTTGCGCTCGCGGATCGCCTCAACCGCGAGGGCTTCGACTGCACGATCGACCAATACGAGCCGCACCCTCGCGAGCCCTGGCCGCGTTGGATGGATCGGCAGATCGAGACTGCCCAGTTCGTCCTCGTCGTCTGCACCGAGCGCTATCTCGCGCGCGCCGAGGGGCGTGAAGCGCCGGGAGTCGGTCACGGCGTGACGTTCGAGAGCGTCCTGATCTTTCAGGACCTCTATGACGCGGCGATGTGGAACGACAAGTTCATCCCGGTCGTCTTGCGAAACGAAGACTCGGAGTTCGTGCCCAAACCGCTCCGCGGGTACACGCGCTATCGCCTGTACGACGACCGGGAGTATCCGAAGCTCCGCGACGTCCTGGCGGGCCGGGCGGGTGCGGTCAAACCCTTGGCGGACAGCCGACCGGAGCCTTCTGCAACGGCCGCACCTTCGGCCGGACCCTCCAAACCTGAACTCGAACGAGCCCTGGGCGACGCCCGGCAACGCGAGCGGGATCGCCTCTTGGCGGGTGCAGATGTCCAAGACGTTCGCGCAGAGATCCTCGATATCAAGCGAGCGCACCGGAATCGCGATCGGCTTCGGCAGGGCGTCACTCTCGGAGACCGCTACCTCCTCGACGAACGAATCGGGAAAGGGAACTTCGGCACGATCTGGAAGGCGTTCGACGAGCGCGATCGGCGCGTCGTCGCCGTCAAGGTTCTTCACGAACATCACCACGACGACAACACGCGGATCGAGCGCTTCAACCGCGGTGCCCGCAAGATGGCGGGCATTCGACACCCGGGGATCGTCCAAGTGTTCGACCAGGGCTCCGACGACGACGAGCTTCGCTACTTCGTCATGGAGTACGTCAACGGCCCGGATCTCCATCGCGCGGTGGTCGAGAAACAGCTGGCTGCCGAGCAGATCTTTCCCATGATCCGCCAAGTTGCCGCGGCACTCCAGCATGCCCACGATCAGGGCGTGGTCCATCGGGATATCAAGCCCGCGAACATTCTGCTCGACGCAAAGCTTCACCCTAAACTGACGGATTTCGATCTCGTGCGAGATCCCGAGACAACAGGCGGCACGCAGTGGGGCGGGATGTTCGGCACAGTCCGCTACTCCGCGCCCGAGGCGATCGAAGATCCCGAGCACGCCGGCCCGCCGGCCGACGTCTATTCGCTCGCGATGACCCTGGCGTTCTGTCTCCACGGCAAAGAGGTGCCCTACCTGCGCGATGTGGCCCCTTTCTTGGACCGACTCCCCTGCCCGCCCGGCGTGCGCGCGGCGTTGCGCAAGGGGACCGGATGGGACACCGCCGAGCGCTTCCAATCCGTCGCGGTGCTCATGGAGGCGATCGAGCGGGGACTCACCGCGCCGCCCGAGGCCAAGACGCCCGCACCGAGCCGCCCGCGCCCTACGGCGAAGCCGAGGTCAACAGATTCGGGCCAAACCCTCCTTTACCTGGAAAAGCAGGTCGCGAGCCTCCCCGAAGCCGACCGCTCGGCAGCCGTGCTCACGGCGATCGAACGCGCGCTGCCGATTGCTGGCGACGATCTAAAAACGCTCGGCCTAGTCGCCTGGGCTCTCGACTACTTCCCGGGCAGGAGCGCGCGCGTAGGCGACCAAGAATCAGCCGCCGCCTTGCGTAACCGCGCCTTCGCCCCTCTCCGCGAGAGCGCCCCGCCTCCACCGTTGCCCCGTAGCGACGATCCGGCGTGGGCTTGGATCCCCGGCGGGAGCTTTCAGATGGGCAGCCCGCCGGGAAAGGGATTCGGTGATGAGCAGCCCCTGCATCAAGTCGCCATCTCGCCGTTCCGGCTCGGGATCTACCCGGTGACCGCCACCGAATTCGCCCGGCTCAGCGGAATGAGCGGCAAATCCGCCAAACTGCCCGCCACCGCAGTGGATTGGTACGCGGCCTACGCGTATGCCGCCTGGCTGGGCGGGCGGCTCCCGACCGAGGCGGAGTGGGAGTACGCCGCGCGCGGAGGCAGCGAGTACGAATACGCCGATCGCCAGGGTCGCGAGACGACGCTCGAGAAGGTGGGCTGGTTCACCGGCAACGCGAAGAGCGTCGTTCATCCCGTCGGCGGTTTGGAACCGAACCCTTGGGGCCTGTACGACCTGATCGGCAACGTCTGGGAGTGGACAGCGGACTGGTACGGCCCGTACCCCGCCGGCTCTCAGTCCGACCCTTGCGGCCCAGCGAGCGGCGTGGGGCGCGTGGTACGTGGTGGGAGCGCTTGGGGCGATGCGGGAGGGGCACGCGCGGGGTATCGGGTCAACTGGCTCCCGGAGTTCGTGTTCGGGCTCCTAAGCTTTCGCGTCGCGCTCCCCGCCGTCCCCGAACTCTCGGTGTGAAGTCCGAGCCCCTCCTGGGCTCGCAACGCTCCAGCGTGGCGCTTTTGGACTCGATGAACCGGGCGCTGTCGTGCTTCGAAAAACGGCCAGGCTGGAGCCTGGCGCGCCCAGGGAAATGCGCTCTTCGCCGGAGAGGTTTACCTACCGCAACAAATGCCGCGAGATCACCAGCCGCTGCATCTCGCTCGTCCCCTCGTAGATCGTGGTGACGCGAACATCCCGATACAACCGAGAGATCTCGTAGTCGGCGTGGAAACCGTTGCCGCCGTGGATCTGTAGGCTCTCCGCGCAAGCGCGGTTGGCGGCCTCGGAAGCGTAGAGTTCGGCCTGGGCGGCGTGGCGGCCGGCGTCCGCCCCGTGCTCAATCTCGGCGCGGTAGGCGAGGGCTCGCGAGGCGCCAATTCGACGGCGAAGCCTGGCGCCCGTCGGCAGGACCGCGCAGGCCGAGATCAATTCCTGCCGCCAGGCGGCAATGGCTACCGCAACGCTCAGGCCAAGAGGCGCCGGTCGAGCAAGAGACGGTAGTAGCTGCTCATCGAGAGGATTTCGAGACCCTCGTAGGGAGTGAGCGCCAGGAGCACAGCGTCGTTAGTAACGAGGATATCGACGCTCGCTGCAATCGCGGCTTGGAGGATTGGGCTGTCCCCTGGATCGCCTGGAACCTGGTGCCGCGAAGAGCCGGGTTCTACCAGGGTTGCCCTGCGCCTAGCGCGTCGGCGCGTCAGGAAGGCGAAGCGCCGCGAAAAGCCCAACTGTACGGACATGACTTGCTCGATCTCGTCGAGCACGTAAGGGCTGATCGAAATGCGCCAAGCTGCCTTGGCGGTCGCGGCAAGCATGCGTCGGGCAGCATCGCCGGACAGCGCTTCTGCTACATAGACATTGGTGTCGAAGAAGACCTTCATTCGCCATAGCGAACGGCTTGCACGGCACGATCAATGACCTGCTGGTCGATGCCTTGAGTTTTTGCTTGCTCTCTTGCCTTGGCTGCCTCTTCGTGCCACTCCGCCTCTTCTTCCTGGGCAAGAAACTCATTGAGCACCAAGCGATCGTCGTCAGGCAGCTCCTTGATTCGGGCGAGTATCTCGTCAACGGCCGTGTGGCTCATAGGAACCTCCGATGCGAACGATTCTATTCTAGCAACAGGACTACCTCTGTGCCGCGCCCCCTACCGCAACAAATGCCGCTAAATCACCAACCGCTGCATCTCGCTCGTCCCCTCGTAGATTGTCGTCACCCTCACATCCCGATACAACCGCGAAATCTCGTAGTCGGCATGGAAGCCGTTGCCGCCGTGGATCTGTAGGCTTTCGGCGCAGGCGCGGTTGGCGGCTTCGGAGGCGTAGAGCTTGGCTTGGGCGGCGTAGCGACCGGCGTCCGCTCCGTGCTCGATCGCGGCTTGGTAAGTGAGGGCTCTCGCGGCAGCCAGTTCGGTGGCGATTTGGGCGATCTTGAATTGGATCGCTTGGTATTCGGCGATCGGTCGGCCGAATTGGACGCGTTCTTTGGCGAAGGCGACGGCCAGCTCCAGGGCGCGCAGGTGGATGCCGAGCGCCTGGGCCGCGCCGAGTGCCCGAGCAGGCCGCCGGTGAGCTTCTGCAGCGCCTGCCGGTAGGCGACCTCGCCCGGCTCGCGGAAATTCACCCTTTGGATCTGTTCAGAAAGGGGGGCATCGGCGCGTCGACCAGCTGCTCGATCGGGGCTTCTTACCACGGCGCCGAAATAAAGCACGCACCGCATCGGGTTCTCGGATCCATGAAACTTCGCGCGTTGCCTTTGACGACGATCGTCGCCTCCCTCTTCGCTCTCGCCGGTTGCGGCCGGCAGGCGATTCCCGCCACGACGGTGGCGCAAAGTTCGGCCGCGGCGCTGGCGCTGGTCGAGGCGTCCGCCGCAGCGCACGGGCTCGATCGCTACCGAGGGCTCCACGACGTCTCGGTGCGCTACGAGGGCCGCTGGCTCTCGATCGTCGACAAGGTCCAGCCGATCCTGGTCGACAAGAACTACCGGAAAGGCTCGGAAGAACGGTGGCTGATCCGCGAGCGGGTACTCGCGCAACACCATTTGGGACCCGCCGGGGAAAAGCACGTTCTCCGCTCGCCCGGCGCGATCCAGGTCTGGTACGACGGCCGGGTCAATGCGGACCGCGCCAAAGACGCCGCGGCGGCGATCGTCGCCGACTCCTACACGATGTTTCTGACCGGACCGATCTTCTTCCTCGACCGCGGCGCGCGATTGCTTCCGGCCGGCGAGGGCGAGGTGGACGGCGCGCCGTGCGACCGCGTTCTCGCGGTGCTCCAACCGGGCCTCGGCAACGCGACCGAGGATCGCGTCCTCCTGTCGATCGATCGTGCGACGAAGCGGCTCTTACGGGTCCGGTTTACTTTGAACGGCCTGCCGAGCACGGTCGGCGCCGAGGTCGACGTGACCTTCTCCGCCCATCGCACGATCGCGGGCGTCCTGTGGCCCACCGAGTTCTTCGAACGGGTCCGCGCGCCGCTCGCGATTCCGGCCCACCGCTGGCGGCTGCTCGGCCTGGACGTCGATCGCGGATTCACGGCGGAAGACCTGGCAGGCCCCTCGTACCGAAACACGGCGGCAGCCGCCGCGAAGGCGCCGGCCTAAGGCGCGGCAACTCTCGACAAAGGACGTGAACCGATGCTTACCCCTATCGTCGTCGCCCAGGTCGTCGTCGCCCTCTCCGTGCTTTACGTCTGGATCTTCCGCTACGACAACCTCGTGCGGGAGTTCAAGGAGTATCGACTGAGCGATACCGTGCGGAACCTGGTCGGCGCGGTGAAGATCGCGCTCTGCACGCTGCTGCTGACGGGCATCTGGTATCCCTCGCTCGTGCTCTATCCGGCGCTGATCATGGCCTTCCTGATGCTCGGCGCCCAGGTCGCGCACTTTCGCGCCAAGCATGCCTGGCAGAAGTACATACCCTCGTTGGTGCTCCTGCTGCTGTCGCTGTACATCGCAGGGGTCGCTTCGGGGCGACTGGCCTAGATGAAGCTGCAGACTTCCCTGATTCTCGTCACCGGCTTGGCCTTCATGATCTACGGCGTCAGCTGCCTCACTTCGGCCGTCATGCGGAGCGAGTTTCAGCGCTTCGGGCTCGAGCGGTTTCGCCTTCTGACCGGTGCCCTCGAAGTGCTCGGGGGGGTGGGGCTGATGGCGGGTCTCCGCTGGCCGCCGATCCTGCGGATCTCGTCCGGCGGGCTGTGCCTGCTGATGCTCCTCGGTCTCTGCGTGAGGCTGAGGAGCCGGGACGGCCTTTTGCTATCGCTGCCGGCTGCCCTGTTCATGGTCGTCAACGGCTTCATTCTCAAGACGTCCCTGGGCCTCTAGGCGAGACCGGACGAGGCGGCGAGGCGGGTCTCCAGGCTCGCCACCCTCCAGCGTGGCGCTTTTGGACTCGATGAACCGGGCACTGTCGTGCTTCGAACAACGCCAGGCTGGAGCCTGGCGCGCCCAGGGAAAAGCTCTCTTCGCGGGAGGTTTACCTACCGCAACAAATGCCGCGAGATCACCAACCGCTGCATCTCGCTCGTCCCCTCGTAGATCGTCGTCACCCGGACATCCCGATACAACCGAGAAATCTCATAATCGTCATGGAAGCCGTTGCCGCCGTGGATCTGTAGGCTCTCGGCGCAGGCTCGGTTGGCCGCTTCGGAGGCGTAGAGCTTCGCCTGGGCGGCGTAGCGGCCGGCGTCCGCTCCGTGCTCGATCGCGGCTTGGTAGGTGAGGGCTCTTGACGCGGCCAGCTCGGTGGCGATTTGGGCGATTTTGAATTGGATCGCTTGGTGCTCGGCGATCGGGCGACCGAATTGGACGCGTTCTTTGGCGTAGGCGACGGCCAGTTCCAGGGCGCGCTGGTGGATTCCGACCGCTTGAGCGGCGATGCCGACCCGGGAGTGGTCGAGGGTGGCCTTGGCGACCGAGAGCCCATGACCCTCTTCGCCCAGCAAGTAGTCGGCCGGGATGCGGCAGCCGTTGAAGGTGATCGCGGCGGTGCGCGAGGCGCGGAGGCCCATCTTCTCTTCGGGCTTGCCGACGGCGAAGCCTGGCGCATCCGCGGGGACCACGAAGGCCGAGATTCCCTTCTTTCCCGCGTTCGGGTCGGTGCGCGCGAGGACCACGTACCAGGAGGCGAAGCCGGCGTTGGTGATCCAGGCTTTCTCGCCGTCGAGCACCCAGGTGTCCTCGTCGCGCCGGGCGGTCGTGCGCATGGAAGAAGGATCCGAACCGGCATTCGGCTCGGTTAACCCAAAGCCACCGAGCTTGCCGCTGGCCGCGATTTCGGGCAGGACTCGGTCTTTCACCGCGTCGCCGCCGAAGGTCTGGATCGGCCAGGCGCAGACTGAGTTGGTGACGCTCATGGTGACCGCTACCGACGGACAGACGCGCGCCAGCTCTTCGACTGCGACCGCGTAGGTCAGCACGTCGGCCCCCGCGCCGCCGTATTGTTCCGGGATCATCATGCCGAGCAGGCCGAGCTCGCCCATCTCGGCCATCACTTGGCTCGGAAACTCGTGGTCGCGCTCGCGCTGCTCGATCCCAGGGCGGATACGCTCCTCGGCGAAGCGGCGCACCTGCTCGCGCAGCGCCTCCTGGTCTTCGGTGAGGGAGAAGTCGATGCTCATCCCTTGTTGATCACCCAGTCCGCGATCACCATCTTCTGGATCTCGCTCGTCCCTTCGTAGATCTCGGTGATCCGGGCGTCGCGGAAATAGCGCTCGACGTTGTATTCCTTGGTGTAGCCGTAGCCGCCGTGGATCTGAAGCGCCTTGTTGGTCACCCGCTGCGCCATCTCGGCCGAGAACAGTTTGGCCTGCGCGGCTTCGAGCGTGAAGCGCTTCTGGTTCTCCTTCGCCCACGCGGCTTTCCAGGTCAGCAGGCGGGCGGCGTCCAGCTCGGTCGCCATGTCGGCGAGGTAGAACTGGATCGCCTGGAACTCCGAGATCGCCTGGCCGAACTGCTTGCGCTGTTGGGCGTAGGCGACCGCCTCTTCAAACGCACCCTGGGCGATACCGACCGCCTGGGCCGCGATGCCTATCCGGCCGCCGTCGAGCGTCGACATCGCGATCTTGAAGCCGTCGCCGTCTTCGCCCAAGCGGTTCGCGGCCGGCACGCGCAGATCCTGGAACGCCAGCTCCGTCGTGCCGGAGGCGTTCACGCCGAGCTTGAACTCGTGTGTGCCGTGGCTGTAGCCGGGCAGATCCGTCGGCACGATGAAGCAGGTGATCCCCTTGTGCTTCTTGGCGAGGTCGATGCTCGCAAACACCAGCGCGATATCGGCGTCGGTGCCGTTGGTGATGAAGACCTTGTTGCCGTTCAAGACGTAATCGTCGCCGTCGCGCCGGGCGGTTGAAAGCAGGCCCCCCGCGTCGCTTCCTGCGCCCGGCTCGGTCAAGGCGAAGCAGCCGAGCTTCTTCCCCTCCGCCAGGGGCTTCAGGAACTTCTGCTTCTGCTCCTCGGTGCCGTACTTGAGCAGCGGGTCGCAGACCAGCGAGTTGTTGACCGACAGGATCACGCCCGAGGTGGCGCAGACGCGGCTGACCTCTTCGATCACCAGGGCGTAGGAGATCGTGTCCATCCCCGCGCCGCCGTACTCTTCGGGCACCGAGACGCCGCCCAGGCCCAGCTCGCCGGCCTGGTCGAAGAAGCTCCGCGGGAACTCGCCCGTCTCGTCGATCTCCTTGGCCCGCGGCTTGACCACCTCGTCCGCGAACCGGCGGATGTTCTCGCGCAGCAACTGCTGCTCTTCGGTGAGCTCGATCTTCATGCACGTTCCTAAAGCGAAAACCTGCTTCGCGGAGGGGGTACTCGGTTGGCGAATCGGCAGGGCGGACGCCCGAAACCTTCCCCGGATCGTAGCAACCGGCGGAAGAGGGGGTCAAGGAAGGGCGGAAGCTGGACCGGGGGTCTCCTGGGTTCGGCGGGCGATTCAGCCAGAGAACAGAGAAAGGGTCTCAAAAAACAACCGGTGCCGGGGTGCGGCCGAATCGCGCCACGGCGGGGTCAAGGAGCCCCCCGGTGGGATCAAGCGTCAGCCGAGCCGAGATTGTTGCATGTTAAATTGGTTGTATGAAAACAGCTCGGCGGTGGGTACCCGGTTTGGCCTTGGCATTGGCATCGATGGTCCCCGCGGGCGGATTCGCGAGCCCGGCTTGGGTCCCCGTTTCTCCGTTCGGCGCTGCCCTCGGTTCGGTGGCCCGCTCCCCCAGCTCGCCCCAGACCGTCTACGCCACCACCCCTTCCGGAGAGGTCTTCCGTAGCGATGACGCCGCGGCCACCTGGAACCGCGCAGGCTCTCCCGCGACCGGCCGGGGGTCCTGGGCGGGATCGATCTCGTAGACGCGCAGACCGTGGTGCGAAGCCTCGACCATGGGATCACCTGGTCCATCGTGCCGCTGGTCAACGTCCCCAGCGGATCGGGCCGAGGACCAGCCGCATTTCGTCTTCGACGCGACTCGGCCCGGCACGGTGATCCAACCGGTCCCCTCGATTCATTCGACAGGCGCCGGAATCTCGATCTCGATCTCCGCTCGACCGTTTTTCGCCTCGATCGTTCGCTCCAAGTCCACGGAGAGAGGCGGAGCCTGCGTTTTCACCTGGATGCTCCAAGTCCCGTCGCGCATCAAGGTACCCGAAAATCTACCCTCGTCGTCGCTCTTGAGAAGACCCGAAGCCAAATCGAGGCTGTCACCGAACCAGAGGGCGGCGCGCAATGGGTGGTTGTCTCGGCGGATCGTCCCCTCGACCTCCACCCAGGAAATCGGAAACTCGCGCCGGGCGGTCGGAACGTCGAAGTACAGATCGCGCGCCGTGACCCTGCCCTCGCCGACCGCATCCGAGATGTTGACCATGTATAAACCTCGGTGCTGGCGCGGGAATCGCGCGATTCCCTCCTCCGAGGTGAACGCGCCCACCGACGTTTCGGGCCGATACCCGGACCGCTCGACATGAACCACCCAGGGCCTTCCATGCCAGTCTTTCGCGGGTTTGACCGCGATTTCGAGGTCGAGCGGAGGTTCGAGGAGGAAGGGGGCGGAGAGAACCACCGCGGCACCTTTCGCCACCTGGATCGTGCCGCGGTCCTCGGCGAGCGCATCGTCCTGCTCCGCATGGATTTTGTATTCGCCGGGAATCAAGTCCAAAACCTGGAAGAATCCCCGCGCATCGACCTTCGCTTCGCGATTCATCCGGGCCACCGCCTCGACCGCTAGGGTATCTTCGGGGTCCACGCGTTCGTGGGGAGTAAACACGACCCGGCATCGAGCGGGATCGAGCACGACGCCGGAATCCGCCTTCACCCATCCGGAGAGCGACGCTCCTCGATGGAGGGCTGGCGTCTTGAGATGATCCGCCTCGCCTTGCCTGGGTACCGCCTGCGCCTCCGCCGCCAAAACCCTTCCCAGAAGCAAACCCAGTGCGACGATTTTCGAAGCCCGTAAAGCCTTGGGAAACATTCGTCCCCCTTTTCGGTAGCCTGCTCTCCAGATACCGAATTATGCCATGGCGCGGATTTTCGTTTCTCGCAGGGCTGTGACGCCTGGTTGGGATCGCGACGAAACCCGACAGGCCCGCCCGCTCGCGGCGCCTTCTTGCCGGAGCGGATCGGCCGGGATCATCCCAGGGGCGTTTTGCCTCTCCTATCGCGCCTGGCATATCCTCTAGCCCTCTACATCCTGCCCTCTCGGAGGCCCGTTCCATGCGTACCCGATCGTTTCCCGGCTCCGCCCGGCTTTTGCTTCTTGCGCTCTCTGCGGTTCTCGGCTTTTCCGCCAGCGGCCCGGTTCGCGCGGCCGACGCCCCGCTCCCGGACGTCGATCTGATCTGGGGCGCCAAGATTCCGATGCGCGACGGGGTCAAGCTGAATGCCACGATCTACCGGCCGCATGGGCAGAGCGCGGGGCTGCCGGTAATCTTCACGCTCACCCCCTACATCGCCGACAGCTACCACGACCGGGCGATGTTCTTTGCGCGCAACGGATATGTCTATGCGTTGGTCGACGTGCGCGGGCGGGGCAGCTCCGAGGGAGAGTTCGATCCGTTCGCGCAGGAGGATCGGGACGGTTACGACGTGGTCGAGTGGCTCGCCAAGCAGTCCTACTCGAACGGCAAGACCGCGATGTGGGGCGGGTCGTACGCCGGATTCGACCAATGGGCGACGGCCAAGGAATTGCCGCCCCATCTTTCGACCATCGTGCCCGCGGCCGCCGCCCATCCGGGAGTCGACTTTCCGTTCGATCACAACATTTTCTACCCCTACGACGTGCAGTGGCTGACCTTCACCAGCGGTAAGACCGGCAACGCCAAGCTGTTCGGCGAAGGCGGCTTCTGGTTTTCCAAATTCAAGGAGCTGTACCTGTCCGGGCGGCCGTTCGCGGATCTCGATGAGATCGTGGGCAATCCCCTGCCGGTTTTCGATCGCTGGCTCGCCCATCCGCATCCGGACGCGTTTTGGGATGCGATGGTGCCGACCCCGGAACAGTTCGCGAAGATCTCGATTCCGATCTTGACGATCACGGGCCATTACGACGGCGACCAGCAGGGCGCTTTCGCGTTCTACCGCGACCACATGAAGTACGGCAACGCGGCAGCCAAGGCGAGCCACTATCTGATCGTCGGCCCCTGGGACCATGCGGGCACGCGGACCCCGAACCCGAATTTCGGCGGGCTCGAGTTCGGCCCCGGCAGCGTGCTCGACCTGAATGCCCTCCACAAGGAGTGGTACGACTGGACGATGAAGGGCGGCCCGCGCCCCAAGTTCCTGGAAAAGCGGGTCGCCTGGTACACCCCGCCGGGCGACGGTTGGCGCTATGCGGATTCGATCGACGAGATTTCGAAAGAGACGCGCACGCTCCACCTCGATTCGGACGGTACGGCCTGCGACGCTTTCCACTCCGGGCGCCTCGCAACCGACCCGCCGAACAAGACCGGTACGGACTCCTACCTCTACGATCCGAAAGATACCCGCGCGGCGACCTGGCAGACCGCGGACGACGACGACTTCCTGACCGACCAGTCGGGGGCGATGCGCCTTTCGGGCGACGGGCTGATCTACGTCTCCGCCCCGTTTGCCGAGGCGACCGAGATCACCGGTTGGCCGCGCCTGATCGCCTGGATCGCGCTCGACGCGCCGGATGTTGATCTTCAAGCCGCCCTCTACGAAATCCTGCCGAGCGGCAAGAGCATCCTTCTCTCTGGAGCCCAGATGCGCGCCCGCTATCGCGAGTCGGTCCGGGAGGCGAAACCGGTCACGCCGGGCGAGGTTCTCCCCTACACCTTCGATACCTACACCTTTTTCTCGCGCCAGATCGCGGCGGGCAGTCGCCTGCGGCTGGTCCTCACCAGTCCGAACGCGATCGGCCAGCAGAAGAACTGGGCGGGAGGCGGCGAGGTCGCCAAGGAATCCGTCAAGGACGCTCGCACCGTCCACGTCCAACTGCTCCATGACCGCGACCACCCGAGCCGTCTGGAGCTACCGATCGCGAATTGAGACAAGAGGGATAGGGGCGCGACCTTCGCGCTCCATTTCACCCCGGGGTTCCCCCCGCGCCTCCCTCGTGGCACAATCCGCCGCACGATGAGCGAGATCAGCTACAACGAAACGGAAGTCCGCAGCTACCTGCCGAACGGCTGGCACCTCAAGTGGGACGGCGGCCGCTGGGACGCGGCGGCCGACACCTGGAAAACCACCGTCGCCGACAACGTCGATTTCGACTGGCAGTTGGAAGTGAAATCCGCCGAAGCGGCGAAAGTTGGCCGTATCGAAGCACTGCGCCAGGCGATCGACCGTACCTTCCGCAACCGCTATACCAAGAGCACCAGCGGCTTGGGCATCTGGCGCAAGGGCAAGGCCGTCTAAGTCTCCCGCAGCGTGAACGCCGCCACCGGCTGCGCGGTTTGGAGCGGCTGACTTCCCGCGGCGACATTGAGGTTCAGTCCCGCGGATCTCGGCGGGTTGCCGATCCAGGCCGAGGCGAAACAGCGCCGGCAGAAAAGCGGTCCTCGACGCCTCGGATCGCAGTCGAGCGTTCGGATTTATCAGCCTGGGCTGGCCTCGTCTGTCGTCCCTTCTTGTCATAGCTGTACCAATTGGGTACTTTTTTGGTTATGAGCCAGGCAGCCATCGCCCACATTCAGGATTCCACGGTCGCCCGCACCATTCGCTTCCCTGCAGCGCTCCGCCGGAAGATTGCGGCCGACGCGGAGCGGTGTGGGAGAAGCTTCGACGGACAGGTGACCGCCTTGCTGCGCAGGCACTATGGAGAGGATGTCGACATCGCGCCCAACCCCGCCGAAATCCTGGCGCTGGCAGCGGCGAGCCTCGCCGATGTCCCGGCAGCGGAGCTTCGCTCGCTGACCCGAAAGCTCCAAGAGCCTGAAGGCTAAGCGGATGGAGCCTGAAGGCTAAGCGGATGGAGCCTGAGGCCGTCGTTCTCGATACCGACACACTCTCCGAGTTGAGCCCGCGGCAAGCGAATCGCCTCAAGGCCGAGTGACGCGATCAACAGGTGCCGGCTCCAGGGAAGCTCTCTCCAGAAGCAATAGGCAATCACCCAGGCGACAAGGGCTGCACCAGGTGCGAAGTAGTTTAGCATTCGGTCCCGGCAGGCAGCATGCCTCCGAACCAATCGTTGCCGATGTGGTACAGCAGCGACATTGAGGTGGACCGGATGCCCCCCTATCCAGCGGCAACCGGAACCGACATACCGGTTTTCCGGATCGCGCGGAGGGTCTTGCCGCCGCCGCGACCGCTTTTCTCCTCCCCGGCTTGGAATTCCGGGGGCACAAAACCGCCCTGCCGAGTGCGCAGATCGATCTTTCGGTCGGGATCACCGTTACGCCGGAGGAGCGGCAGGATCTTTTCCGCCAAAAAACCACTCCGCCAGATCGGGGGAACGGTCTTTTCCTCCAAAAGACCCTTACGCTGGGCCAGCGGAAGAGTCTTTTTTCTCGAAAACCCTCTCCGCCAGGCTGGCGAAATGGTTTTTTGGGTGAAAAGACCGTTCCGCGGAACGAGGGGAAGAGTCTTTTTCTCCAAAAGAGCACTCCATCGGATTCGCGGAATGGGCTTTTTTCTCCAAAAACCTCTCCTCCGGAACGGCGGAACGGGCTTCAGCGGCGGTACTCTCCCATTTCACCCAAGGAGAACATCATGGCCGACCGGTCATACGCGGGAAGGCTCATTCGCTGGCAAACCATGGCACACAATATCGAGGATGCCGTGCCCCAGATCCCCGGAGCGGACGCCCAGTTGGCCGAGCTTCGGGAGAAGCTCGCCGAGCTGAACCAGACCCAGGCAGCGCTGGTGGAGATGGACGGCCGGAGGATGGAACTCGTGCAGCTCCGCCGACGGCTCGATCGAGAGACAGAGGAGGGCGTGCGGCGGCTCGCCTCGGCCGCCCGGGCGCATTTCGGTTTTGGGAACCCGCTCCTCGAATCCTTCGGCGTCCGAGCGGAAATCTTCTCCCGGCGCAAGAATGTGGGCAAGAGAGGGCCGGGGCGAAAAAGGAAGGAAACCGAGCCGGCGGTCTGACGCCTCCCTGGCCGGCCGAGAGAAAGAGAGCGCGATGCCAGAAATTTCGCCCAAGCCAGTCCTCCAGCCGCAGGGTTCCGCGCATCCGGCCCCCAAAAAAGTTGCGGTCGTCGGCGCCGGAGCGTTCGGCGGTTGGACCGCGCTTCATCTGCTGCGGCGCGGGGTGGCCGTCACCCTCCTCGACGCATGGGGTCCCGGCAATCTGCGCGCGAGTTCGGGCGGGGAGACCCGGGTGATCCGCGGCATGTATGGCGCCGACAAGATCTACGTCGATTGGGTGGTCCGCTCGTTCGAGCTGTGGCAGGACGCGGAGCGCCGCTGGGGCCGCCGGTTTTACCATCCGACCGGCCTGCTCTGGATGTTCTCGGTCGACGACCGCTACGCCAAGACCTCGATTCCGCTCCTTCACGCGGCGAACCTGCCGGTCGACGAGCTGTCGATCGCCGAGGCGCGAAAGCGCTTTCCGCAGGTGCGATTCGACGGCGTTCATTCGGTCTACTTCGAGCGCGAGGCGGGGTACTTGACCGCGCGGCTCGCCTGTCAGGCGGTCGCCGAGGCGTTCGTAGCCGAAGGGGGTACGCTGCGCCGGGTGGCGGCGCGGCCAGGGCCGATCGAAAACGGCCGGCTCGCCCGGCTCGATCTCGCGGACGGCGGCAAACTCGAAGCCGACGCCTACGTCTTCGCCTGCGGGCCATGGCTCGGGAGCCTGTTTCCCGAGGTGATCGGCGACGGCGTCCTCCCCACCCGGCAGGAGGTGTTCTATTTCGGCGCCCCCGGCGAAGATCGGCGCTTCGACGAGGGAACCCTACCGATCTGGATCGATTTTTCCGACCGGATCTATTACGGCATTCCGGGCAACCTGGAGCGCGGCTTCAAAGTCGCCGATGACACCCGCGGCGAGCCGATCGATCCGACCGACGCCGAACGGAGTGTCACACCGGACCAGCTCGCCGAAGCCCGCGCGGTGGTGGCCCGTCGCTTCCCCGAAATGGCCCGCGCGCCGATGATCGGCGCGGAGGTCTGCCAGTACGAGAACAGCCCGGACGGCCATCTGATAGCGGGCACCCACCCAGAGGCAGGAAACCTCTGGGTTCTGGGCGGCGGCTCGGGCCACGGCTTCAAGCTCGGCCCCGCGCTGGGCGAAAACGCCGCGTCGTGGATCTTCGGCGAGAGCACCCCGCCCGCGCTTTTTTCGCTCGCGCGGTTGGCCGAGATCTCGAAACGCAAGACCCAGTTTTCGTCGTGAAGGGAGGGAGCGCCCGTGGTTTGGGTTGGCGCATCCCCGTAACCGCCGAAAGCGGCAGCTTCCACAGCTCGTAGCCTTCTCGCGGCCGTCCGGCGGAAAAGAACAGATCCTCGCCATAGATCTCGAATTCCCTAGGGCTCGAACCGATCGGTCCGGGCATCACGTCCGCTGCGAGGCGGGTTCCTTCCGGGGTGCCGTCGGTCGTCCACAGTTCAAGGCCATGAACGCCGTCGTCCGCCGCGAAGAACGCCCGGTCGCCAAAGGTGCGAATCGCCTGCGGGTAGGAGCCGTTCGGCCCGGGGCGGATTTCCAGCATCCTCGTTCCGCCGGGCGTGCCGTCGCTGATCCACAGCTCGCGGCCGTGCTCGCGATCGTCGGCTGAAAACAGCAGGCTGCGCCCGAATGCCGTCAGCTCGCTCGGCGACGAGGGAATCCACCCGGGCACGAGGTCGGCGACCCGGCGGGTCCCTTCCGGGGTGCCGTCGCTCGCCCACAGCTCCTGGCCGTGCTCGAAATCGTCGCCGGGGAAAAAGATTTGATCGCCGACCGGCGTCAGCTGTTCGAGGAACGAAAGCTCGAAGGGAAGCGGGATCGCATAGATCTCGCGGGTCCCTTCCGGCGTGCCGTCGCTCGCCCGAAGCGAGGCCCGGTCATCCCTCCAGAACGCACCGAACACATTGCGCCCGGCCGCGACGAATTCCGAGAGGTAGCCGATTCCGGGTCGCGAAAACCCGGTGAGAGCGTGAGTTCCCGCGGCGGTGTCGTCGGTTTCCGAAAGCTTCGAGACGAACGTGGGGAAGAAACCGGGGATATCCTGAACGACAAACCGGACGTTTCCCCCCGGTATCTCGGCGGCTCCGACACTATCGCCGCGCGCGGCGGCCAGAGCGACCGCAGCCGTTCCTTCCGGAGTGCCGTCGCTGTGCCAGATCCATTTCTGGGAAATTCCTTCGGGAGTCAGCCGACTGGCAAAAAAGAGCGTCGTCCCGGGACGTTCGAAAAATCCGCTCGGCCCCATCACTGAACCCGCGGCCACGACATCGCGCACCGTTCGTCCATCGGTCCAACCGAAGTGCCCGGAGTCGTAGGTAAAATAAAACACGCCCTCCGACCCCGAGTGGAGATTGATGCCTTCGCCGTCCCCCGGAATCAGCTCGGCGAGCTGCTCCGTATTTTCCCGGCGGCCTCCCGAGCGCCAGAGCTCGACGCCGGAAACACCGTCGTCGGCCAAGAACGTCAGGCCGCCCGGCGCGGCGATCAGCCGATGAGGTTTCGACGAGCGGACCGGCCGGCCGAAATCGAACTCGTGGGTGCCCGCGACGGTACCGTCGGTGACGCCGAGCTCTTGTCGGCCGTCGCCCAACGTCCCGGCAAAGTAGATCCGCCCGCCCGCCGCCGAGAGGTACAGGGGCCCGCCGCCGAGGGGGACGAGGCGCAGCGTCGAGTCCACCGTACCGCGAGTCCCGTAAAGACCGGCTCCCTCGCGGGTGCCGGCGGCGAAGAACATCCGGCCGCCGAGGCTCTGCCCTCCCAACCGGAAAGAGCTGTCGCCCGGACCGGGGGTGAGGTCGGCGACCAGAGCGGTCGAAGCCGGGCTCCCGTCGGTTCGCCACAGTTCGACGCCATGCACGCGGTCGTCCGCCTGAAAGTAGACGCGAGAGCCGACCACTGCGACGATCTCCGTGTTGCCCAGGCCGGGCGACGGCCCAAGCGCCCGCACGGCGACGGTTCCGTGCGTCGTGCCGTCGGTCTTATAGAGCCGCCGGTGCTCGTCGCGATCGAACGCGGAGAAATAGACCCGGTTGCCCGCGGCATAGAAAGGGCCGGGGAAGGAGAATCCTTCTTCTCCCGGCGCCAGATCGCGCAGCCGGTGCGTCCCGCGCGGGGTGCCGTCGCTCACCCAGGGCTCGCAGTCGCCTCCATTCACCTCTCCCGAGTAGACCACCAGAGATCCGAGCCGGCCGCCGCCCTCCGCGCAGGGCACGATGGGCGTCGGCACGGGGCCGGTCCCCGCGGCAGTGCCGTCGGTCGCCCAAAGAGCACCGTTCCAGGTGAAGAAATACCTCCGCGAATCGTCCGCCGGGCGCGGCCATTCGTAATTATTGGGCGCATTGGCGGGATTGAACTGCCCCGGCAGGGGTGCGATCTGACGGGTCCCGGCGAGTGTTCCATCGGTTTTCCAGAGACCCCAGGCGCGCCGGTTCCGCTCATGGACGACGAACACCAAGCCCCCCTGAAACGGTGCGAGGAAAGTGACCGGCAAGGCGGAGCCGAAACCGAGGATGTTCAGATCGACGAGCGGAAACGTTCCCGCGGCGGTGCCATCCGAACGCCAAATCCAGAACGAGTCGAAGCCGCCCGTGGTGTTACCCGCGACGAAGTAGAGCAGGTCGCCGGCAACGGTGAAGCTCTGAGGATTTCCCGGGCAGCGACCCGGGCAAAGATCGGCGACCCGCCGCGTTCCGCCTTGGGTGCCGTCGGTCGACCACAGCTCGTAACCCAGGAACCCGTCATCGGCGCCGAAATAGCCCCGGCCGTGAAAGAAAACCGGCAGGCTCGCATAGGACCCCGCCCAATAGGGCAAGCCGGTGGCGATGTCTTTGACCCGCTCCGGACCTTGAGCTGCGGCCGGAAGAGCGACGCTAAGGACGAGAATGGCGAGGGCGAACCGCACCATCCCGCGCGCCATACCGGGACGCGATCCGGACTCAAGCCTCGCAACTCTCGCCATCTAGGACCTTTCTGCGCGCCGCCGAACTCGCCGCTGACGCGAACGTCTTCCCTCTCTGGGGTTGGCCCATAGTCTACTTCTTCGGGGATCGCTGAAAGATGAGGCAGGTCCCAACCCGGCGGCGATCGGCCCCCTCAAATCGCGCCTGGTCCCTTGGTCAGTGATCCCGATAGCGCACGGGGGCCGCTACCGTACAATCCAAACCGATCGCGGGTCCGACTTCGCCCGCGCGAGGGATGGAGTCATGTCGAACTCGAAAGCGGCGCTTTGCCGCGTGCCGGCCTGGTTCCGTTGGCTCGGAATCCTTTTCATCATCATCCCCTTTGCCCGAGGAGCTTCCGCGGAGTCTGACCCCGAGCCGTTCGGGGTCGGCGGGAGGGTGCTGCCGATCGCCGGAGCGAGCGCGCCGCCTTCCGCTTTGATCGTCGAGCTCCGACCGGCGTTCCCGAGCTTCGACGCGCAACGGGCGTCGCTTCACGGTGGCGAGCCCGACGCCCTTCTGACCGCCCGAGTCGGCGCGGACGGCTCGTTTCTTCTCATCGTGCCGAAACCGGACGCCTACCGAATCGAAGCTCGCGCCCAGGGTTTTCGGACCCTGACGATCCCATTCCTCCCGCTGGTCGAGCCGATCCTATTGGCCCCCATCGAACCGATCGCCGCCCAACCCTTGGCGGTTCAGGTGCTCGACCCGAGTGGACAACCGGCCGGAAGGGTCACGGTTCGAGTCGTCTCTTCCGCCGCAACGGAAACCCCGGCCGACCCGAGCGCCTGGCGTCCCGCGATAGAACGCACCCGCACCAATTCCGAAGGGAGAGCCGTCGTCTATCGGGAGCCGGGAGCCAAGATTCAGGTTCGCGCCGAATCGCCGGGCGGAACCGCTCTCGTCGACGTTCCGGCCGACGCCACCTGGACCGTAATGACCCTGACCGCCCGTCCAAGCCTGTCGCTCGCGATTCGCAACTCCGCGGGCCGGCCCGCCTCCGGGGCCCTGGTCTATGCATCTGGAATCGCCATCGCCGAAGTCGATGAGGACGGTCGCGCGGAGGTTCCGCCTCAAAGCTCCGAAAGCGCTCCCCTCCTCGTCCTTGCGGAGACCGGCGAGTGGGCCGAGGTCAAAGCGCCGAAGGGAGGCGGGAACGCACCCGTGACGGTCCGGCTCGGCCCGCCGAGGAAAGCGCGCGGCAAGGTGCTCGACTCGGCCTCCGAGAAACCCCTTCCGCACTCCTTCGTCTGGGCGCGCGGCAACGGCGTGCCGGGCCGGGGTGGCGTAGCCGATGCCCAAGGTGATTTCGAGATCCTCTACGCCGGACCAGGCCGGCCAGCGCTCGGCGCCGCGTCCAAAGGCCACGCCTGGCGCGAGATGCCGGCGACGGTCGCAGGTCCGCGCGACGCGCCGGTCGCCTTGCGCCTCGATCGCGCGACCGATCTCAAGGACGCCGTCGCCGTGGCCGGGACCGTGGCCGACGGGGCAGGATCACCGATTGCCGGAGCGGAGCTGTTCGCCGTTCGCGCAGCAGAGACCTGGACCCATGGCCGGCGGACAAAGGAGCGCATCGCCGAGCGGCTAGGCACGGCGGACCTCCAAGGCGGTTTTCACGCCGAAGGCCTTCTGCCCGGCGCTTTCGACCTTCTCGCCTGCGCCAAAGGCTATGTTTGCGGGCGCGTCGGAAGCCTCCAGATCCCCGCGGGCAACCGCCTTCCCAATCTCAAATTCGCGCTCTCGCGAGGCGTCGGAATCGAAGGACGACTTCGCGACGCAGGCGGCAAACCTGCCGCCGGGGTTACGATCGAGGCCGCCAAAATTCTCCCCACCGGAAACCCAATCGCCGAGGTCGAACGCCCGCGGAGCACCGCCGTCTCCAATGGCGAAGGCCTGTTCACCCTCACCGGACTCGAACCGGGGCGCTACGAAGTGACGGCCGAGAGCCCGATGGGCACGGCGAGCGGATTGGTGGAAGTGGGTAAAGAAGGGGGACGAATCGAGCTTCAGCTCGAACTTGACGTTCGGCCGTAGAGACAACCACCTCGCCGTACCCGTTTGGAGTGCGGCGACGCGTCGCCGCTTTGACCGGATTCGTTCCATCACCACTTGCGCCGAAAGCGCCGACGCGTCGGCGCACTCCATATCGCCTGGGAATGCGCAGCGGGCTTGCGTTTTTCAGGGACGCAGAGGCTTCGCCCGGCCGACCTCCTCAATGCTCATGATGTCGATCATCCAACCGAGTCGCGACTGCACGGAGGCGAGAAACGCTTCGATCTCCTCCCGCGAAGCCTTGCGGTCGAAGCGCCGCTTCTCTATCCCTTTCTTCGTCTGGACCTCCAGGTAGAACCCCTTCCTCCATGCTTCGACGAACAACCAGCCCCCCATCACGCTCCAGATGACGATGCCGGTCAACACCCGCCCGACTATCCCGCTGCCACTGGTCATGAACTCCCGGATGAAATCCAACAGCAAGTAGACGCTGCCCAGCAGGAAGCTGATGCCCAAGACGGCCTGGATCGCGGGCCGCGGCGCGAGCAACCCCCACCGCAGAGCGATCCGAACGACCCCGGGTCGTTGAATCCGGTGAATCAATCCGTCCTGTTTGATCTCCACCAGATAGTCCCGACTAAACCGGATCCCGCCCCCGTCGAAAACTTCGCCCTGCGGAGCATTAGCCACGGTTTGAGGCCTCCTTGCATGAAAGGGGGGGTAAGCAGGATACCGTTCCTTCTGTCATTCCGGGGGCGTGGCTTCGATGCGCACCGCCGAAGGTTTGGCTGACAGCCGAACACCCCCCTTATGCCAGCTCGACCCTGAGCTTCTTGCCGAGCACCGACGCCGCCCGCTCCAGGGTAGCGAGCGTCACTGAATGGTTGGCGGGATCTAGTAAGCGCTCCAGCGCCGGCCGGCTCGTCTTCATTCGCATGGCCATCTCCGACTTGGTCAAGCTGCGCCGCTTCATCTCGCCCGCGATCTGAAAGGCGATCACGCGCTTCGCAGCCGTGGCCTCCGCAGCGTCGAGGAGATCCTCTTCGCGTAGGAACTCATCGAAATCACTACCGAGATGTTCCTTCTTCATCCGAGCGCTCCTCGTAGGTCGGCCAACCGCTGCCGGGCTGTCTTCAAATCCGGAAGTGGGGTCTTCTGAGATTTTTTGACAAAACTGTGCAGCAAGACCATGGTGCCCCCACCGACGGTGAAAATGACGCGTGCGATGTCTTGAGAGAGATGGGAACGGACCTCCCAAAGGCCGGGCTCCAGCTTCCTTATCAGCGGCATTCCCAAAGGCCAGCCGTATTGAGCTGTCTTGATGTCCTCACCCACGGCCTTCCGATCTGCTCGCGCCAAACCCTTGAGCCATTCACGCACAGGCTCTCTACCTGCCTCTGTACGATAGAAGACGACACGTAGAACCGGACCTCGTTTGTCTTCCTCCACGAAGAGAGTGTACCAGAAAAGGTGCGTCGAGGAGGAAAGGCCCGAGCCCAGGTCAGGCGGCGCCGCCTTCGATCGTGCGATGCGCTTGAGGTTTTCAGCTCGACCCTGGCCTCCTGCTTAGGTGACGCCTTACCGCCTACCTGACGTTTAACCGCTTGGTCGCCTTACCCCTTGTTACCGGTCACCCAGACCCGCAGGAATCTGGACACTTTGGTCGGCCTTGGCTCGCAGGTAGGCGAGGTATCCAGGGTCTAGCAATCCTCTATCGCCTTCATTCGGGGGAGTCGCACTGGACATCGTCGAGCAGCTCGGCGGCGGTGCGGAAAAGGACGGAGTAGCCGGCGAGGTCGGCGAGGTTCTTGGAAAGCAAGGTCTTGACGACGCCGTTGGGGCCGAGCAGGACAAGGTTTCGCCCTTCGCGGAGGAATTCCTGAGAGAGAGCACGGGATCGCGTTGCCGGCTGCTGGGCGGGGAGTTGGCTCCTTAAATAGTGCCCGAAGCGCACTTCGAGTTCCTGTCGGACCTTGACCAACCTCGTTTCAGTCAGGTGAAGCTCGGTACGCAATTCGTCACGCCGCTACTCGAAATATGCGTTTCGTCTACAGTCCCTTGCGGGTATATCTTTTTTGGTCTACTCTTGGCTTCGTGAACGGCAAGGCGATCATCGCCAAGCTCAAAGCGGCTGGCTGGGTACTCGATCGGATCCACGGTAGCCATCACGTCATGGTGAAAGACTTCCAGGCCGTTCCAGTCCCGGTACACGGTTCGCGTGACTTGGGCGTTGGATTGATCGCTTCGATCGAACGGCAGTCGGGCGTCAAGCTCAGATGAGGTGCTCTCGTGGAAATTCGTTACCCCGCCACCATTGAAGCGCAAAGCGACGGGCGCTTCCTCGTCCAGTTCGTCGACCTGACCGATACGTTCACGGAAGGTGAGACAAAGGAGGAGGCCCTATTCAACGCCTCCGAGGTTCTCTCGGCCATGCTCGCATGGCGGCTCGATGGAGAGAAGGACGTTCCCGCGCCCAGTTCGAAGGTCAAAGGAGCTTTCTATGTCGCACCGGATGCGAAGACGCAGGCCGCCATGCTGCTCCGCCTCGCCCGCGGCGATCGAAGCCTCTCCGATCTGGCGCGAGCGCTGGAAACCTCTTGGCCGGCTGCGAAGCGGTTAGAAGACCCGACACACTGGCCGTCGCTCAAGACCCTCGACCGAGCGGCGGCGGCTCTGGGAAAGCGCCTGGTCCTGGTGCTCGAATAGCGGCCATATCGTCCTCCGCCGACCCATCGAACCAACACAAGAACGCGCGTCCCCGCGGAACATGACGAAGCGAACCAGAAAACCTGCCGAAGCCGAGAGCGACGAGGCACTCATCGGGGAAGCTAATGACGCATCGGCTTGGGGTCCTTCAATTAACGTGCCCGCCAAGCCCTGGGCTCAAAGGGTCTATCAGAAGGTCCAAGTAAAACCGACGGCAAAGCCCGAGACGCCGGCCTGACGTCGTCCCATCTGAGGCGGTTTTGTGTGCATCATCTACAGCGCGAATCGATCTTCGAGTTCGCGACGGCCGGAACGGACGATCTCGACGGCATTGGCCGGGGGCATGCCCGCGCGCAGTTCGCGGAGGCGGACGACCTTCGAGTTCCGCCTTCAGATTCGACCACCCGTCGAGACGCTCCAGCTTTACCACAAACAGCGAGATTCTCATCAACCGACAGTACCTTACTGGGAGTGCAGAACGCCCGTGGGCATGGGCGGAACCTCCTTGTGGAAAACGACCGTTGTGGCACCGTTCTGCCCGATATCAAGGTCATAGCGCTTGCCAGGCGCATCCGACGTACTTAACAGCCTTCTGCACAACAAATCGGCAAGCGCTGAGTCTTCCACTGCACAGACGATTTGCCTCCCATCGAGGCGGAACGCCGCGAGAACCTCGATGAGGTGAAGGGCTCGAAAATCATCGATATGCTGCACGGGATCGTCCAGGAGCAACGTGCGCCAAGGCGTCCACGCCCGCGCCAGATGCACCGATAAAAGAAACGCGAGACCAGCCGCTCGCCGCTGGCCGCTACTAAACACGAACTGGGGATTTAGGCCGTCACCCACCTTCAGACTTAAAAAACGCCGAACGTCGCCGCGAATGCTGTATTCGATAGAGCGCCAGTCGTAGTGGGGACGCAAGCGCTGATAGAGTTCGTTCAGGAGAGGGCTAATTTGCGCGAGCCGCTCGTCGATAATCTCGCCCGAAATGCTACGGACACCACGATCTATTGCTTTAGCGGCAGCCAAGGCCCTTTCGGAGTTCTCAACCTCCGCGGCCGCAAACTCCGCTTCCTTACGAAATTCAGAGATCTGGTCTTCGAGGGATGCCTGCCTCGATACGGACTGAGACACTTCGAGGGTAAGCAGCGCCCCTTCAAGATTGATGAGTCGATCGCGATCTGCGGTGAGATGATTTTCCAGACCGTCAGGGTCCCGAACAAAGCGGCTCTCAAAGCCCTGGCGCTCAAAGTTATCGATATGTGCCTGTTCCCGAGCCGTTAGACGTGATTGTTCCGATTCAAAATCCATGCACACAGCCTGTGCCTGATCAAGCTCAGCGGTGGCCCGTCTGAGCGATTCCCGAGCGGCGGTCGCCAGCTGCCGCGCCGCGCCAATCCCCGAAGCCAGATTCTCCATTCGCTTACGCGCCAACGCGAGGCCGGCCGCGAATTCCACGTTTGTCCTAGGTGCCGCGCAAAGCGGACAGCTTTCATCATGCCTGCCCAGCTTTTCGCCGTGTTCAATAATGGCGGCGAGCGATGCGGCGATGGCGTTGCCTCGCTCCTCAACTTCAAGACCGCGCTCTGCGTTCACGGCGACACGATCGACCTCAGATTTCGACTTGATGGCGGCATCCAGGCGCCTCCGCGCTTCTTCCCACTCCTGAACGGCATCCGGCGCATCAAGGGCACGTCGAAGGGCAAGCACCTCACGACCCTGAGCTACAGCTTCGCCCATCGCGCTGAGCCGCGCACGGCCTTGGGTCAAGACTGCGCGTCCCGCAGCTAGGCGCGCGACGAGGTCCTCCGGTCCGCCCGGTGTTGCAGCTGTCAACGTCTGCATAGCGGCGGACAGGTCGCCTGCGCGAGTGATAGCCTCCTTAGCTTCGGCCAATTGCATGAAGCCATTCGTCAGTTGTGTGCGGGCATTGGTGTAGGCGTTCCGCCTCACGGTGTGGGCCGCGTCAATGGCCTTAATCACATCCTTGGCCTTAACGCCGAAGTCGACACCTTGAACGGGACCGAGCGCGGACCGAACCAACTCGAAGCGCTCAGTCTCGCTCAGATCAAGACTGAGTGCTGCGATCCATTCGTCGCGTATGATAGAAGTCCTGCAGAGCTGGCGCACCGCGTCGTCCGGCCTGATGGCGTGGCAGAGGGCAGTTTCCATCTCTGCAACTGTCTTGTCCGCTCCGTTTTTCCTTGTTCGCGTGACGATAAAACTCTCGCCATCGTCCCGCTTGAACGACACCGTTACATAGTGTTCGCTGGGCTTTCCTTCGCCCCTCCACCATAGATAGTCACTGAGATTTTCCTGTGCAGCCTGCACGACTTCGTACTTGTCAATAGATCCAGTCAGGGCAAACTCCACAGCATCGCAGAGCGTGCTCTTGCCAACACCATTGCGACCAGTGATGACCGTAAACCCCGAACCGAAATTGACGCGGATTTTCTCGCGAAAGCCGCGAAATCCACAGACCTCCACAAAGTCGAGTTTCACGGCTTCTCCTCAAGAATTCTGGCCACTTCTTCGGCACTGGCAGCGCCGAGAAACGCCTTCAGTGCGTCAATCGAAACATCCTTCAAGCGGTCGAGCAGCCGGACCTGGAAATCCGTATCAGAAAGTATCGGTTGCACATTAATGGCGGTCAGAGGTAGCAGTGCTCGCTTCACATCATCCTGCGTGCGTACCCCAGCACGAGCGATCTTTCGTGTCAGAGAAAAATCCTCGTCAATTCGCTCAACTGCGCGCTGTTGGATCGGAGCCTGCTCCTCGGCGAGGAACACCGAATACACATTCCACGCTTTGGCACCCGCCGCACGCAGCGCCGCGCTATGCCAGGAAAGCACAGCCTCCTGAGCCGCCTTCCAGTTTGCAAGAAGCTCGTCGGCTGATGAGAACACATGGACGAAACCGATCAGTGCCGCGTTCTCGAAGCATGTCACCGCAGGTGGAACACCAGTCCACTGCCACGTTTCGTACCCGGCCCCACGGAGCACGACTTCCACCTGCGTTGCGATATCCATTAGACACCTAACTCCACTCGCGCCTGTTCAAAAGTAAACCAGTCGCCACCCGCCGCAGGGCGCATTACGCTACCCGGAGTCCCCGGCCGAACTACATGCCCTGGGAGGCCAAGATCGATGGCCCCCACCGCAACAAAGACGTCCGCGGACGAAAGCGCAGGCGCTTCAACAAAACGCGTCGCCACGCTACTCAGTATGCACTCGGCGCCATTGATCACGCGGATGCGCCGCCCGGCCAAAGTGTAGCCCTGCGCTTGCTGAATGGCCCCGGCGCGCCGAAGCAATAGGTGGAAGCATCCAAGCGCCTCACCATTGCGGGGGCGTTTGGTCAGGGCCGGGCTGCCAGCCGGCACACCCTCGGTATCCCTACGCCAGTCGTACAACGATTCGCTGTCCAGGCAAGATACGTTCAGCCACGCAGGATCGCAAGCTGCCCCTGTTGTAGCCTCGAACGCCGTGCGACCGGCCGCCAACACCTGCCGCAGATAGTTCTCAGAAAACGCCCGGCGCAGCTCGTCAAGTGCATCGGCACCCGACTCCTGCAGATGCGTAAACGTGACATTGGGCTGATGCGCGAGCGCCCAGAGGTCAGGTGCTTTCTGCTCCAAATCGACGGCATCGGACAAGTCGATCACCGTCACCGACAGCGGATCGAGTCCGTGAAGGGCGCCGCCGACGACCAAATTCAAGTAGCCCCAGTCCGACCAAAATCCCACAACAAGCAAGTCCTTCTGACGCAAATTCGCCGCCATCCAAATTTTGCTCCTGTCGATACGACAGGCGATGATGAGATCATTCAGTTGAGATGGTGCCCACACGGTAGATGCGCGATCGCGATGCGAACACCCATGGAACTTGAGCAACGGAGCCTGGGCATGAGCCCATGCCGTGGCCTCGTCTCCGTCCAGCGACCCACGAAAATCAGCCCCATAGTCCCATGCACACCGCTCGATCAAATGGTCGTAGTTGCTCGAAAGGCTGGCAACGACGGCTTTCGTAATCAGGAAGTCCGCGATCGCGGCGTGGCCGGGATTGGGCTTACGCTCAAATTCACCCCAAGGCACAATATTCTCAATGAACTGCACCTTGAGCGTATTGAGACCGACGAAATACTCTGCCAGTGCTTCTAGGTTCAGTCGAAGTGCCGGATCCATGAGCGGGTTTACTCTGACCTTGTACGCGTCAAAGCACATCTCGGCAACCCGGCGTGCTGACGGTAGACTGCTCGGCGGCGCCATGGACAGGCCAGCACCGCAAAGAACCACGAGGCGCCCCGCGTCCATGGACGCCAACAGGCGTTCTTTAACTTCTGAGGTCACCGTGCCTCCGTTGTCAGTATGCACGCGAAATAAGTATCACGTAGGCCGGAGCGGATTCCGTAGGTGATAGGCAATCCTGAGCGCTTTCAGCGTTGCCTATATCTCGACCGCCCATCGAAAAGCTGTATGGATGCTCGCCCCGAGTCGAATGCCGCCTCCGACGCTTACCCGACAGCCGGCTTTCGTGAAGCGCTTCGGGCAGCAATCGACGGTCGATTGACAAATCTTTCGTTTTCAATGGTCTGACTGTACTGTACGGCAAGCGCTCTGAGAAGAAAAGAGGCGAGCGTAAATCGGCTAGTTAAGCACCGCAGGCCTCTGGCCGACTAGAGTTTTGGGGTGGAGGCCGCGCGACGGCACCTCAGGAGCCGGCGACACGGGTAGAGCTGGAGGCAGAAGGTCTTCGACGTGCTCACCCAACACGTGAATCGCCCCCCGGCCGACTCCCAGGCTTCTCCGCCACCCCACCCGCCGCGCACAGCGGGCAATCCTCTGCGCGGAACGCGGGCAAGTTCAGCACCAGCAAAGACGCAAGCGGCATCGGGAACGGATTCGCCCCGGCGGTCCGGTCGATGATCGCGCCGATCGCCACCACTTGCGCTCCGGAAGATTCGGCGAGTCGGGCGGTTTCTAAAGTCGATTTGCCGGTTGTCACGACGTCTTCAACGATCGCAACCCGCTCACCCGATCGCAGGGCAAATCCGCGGCGTATTTCCAGCTCGGTGCCTTTGCGTTCGGCGAAGCGGAAGGGAACGTTCAGAGCGGCGGCGACTTCGTGGCCGATGATCACTCCGCCAAGGGCGGGCGAGAGGATCGAGTCGATGCCGTGGCCTTTCAACTTCTCGGCGAGCGCCGTGCCTACTTCGCGCGCTCGGGCGGGAAGCTCCAGCAGCAGGGCGCATTGGACGTAGGCGGAAGAATGGAGACCCGAGGAGAGCTGGAAATGGCCGCGCCGGAGGGCACCGCTTTCTTCCAGGCGCTTTTCGATGTCTACGGCGGGGACCGGCTCAGTCATCGTCGTCATCCGCGCCGGCCGGCTCGTTGGCGCTGTCTGCCCCTTCCCTTGGGGCCGGGCCGAGGGTCCCGTCGCGGCGGATGTCGTATTGCTCCAGCTTTTTGTAGAGGTTCGAGCGCGGGGTGTCGATTGCGACGGCGGTCTGGGTGACGTTCCAGTTGTTTTCTTCGAGCTTCTGGACCAGGAACATCCGCTCCGACAGCTCGCGGAACTCGCGGAGAGTCTTGGCGGCGAGGGCCGCTCCGGACAATTCAGGGCGGGCTCCGCCGATGGCCGCAACCAGATCCTCGCGGGTGATGACGTCGCGCGGCGCGAGGATCAGCAGGCGCTCCACCAGGTTCTTGAGCTCGCGGATGTTGCCTTTCCATGGCAGAGCCTGGAGGTGGGCGATCGCGTCGACCGAGAAGGTCTTGGGGCGGTAGTTGTTCTGATCCGCGTAGCGGCGGACGAGATAGTCGACCAGGAGCGGGATGTCGTCCAGCCGCTCGCGCAGCGGGGGCGTACGGATCGGGATGACGTTCAGGCGGTAGAACAGGTCTTCGCGGAAACGGCCGGCGGCGATCTCCGCTTCGAGATCGCGGTGGGTGGCGGCGATCACCCGGACGTCGACGTGGATCGTCCGTTCCGCACCGACCGGCTCGACCTCGCCGCTTTGGAGCACGCGGAGGACTTTCGCCTGCGTACGGGCCGACATGTCACCGATCTCGTCCAGGAAGATGGTGCCGGAATCAGCCGCGACGAACTTGCCGAGCTGTTTCCGCACCGCTCCCGTGAAGCTCCCCTTCTCGTGACCGAACAGCTCGGACTCGATCAGCTCTTCGGGGATCGCCGCGCAATTGACCTGGACCAGCGGCCGATCGCGACGCGGCGAGAGGCGGTGAAGCGCGCGGGCGACCAGCTCCTTGCCCGTGCCGCTCTCCCCCGTCACCAAGACCGTTGCGGGGGTGGGTCCCGCCTTCTCGATCGTCTCGCGCAGGCGCTTGATCGGGAGCGAAGCGCCGATCAGCTCTTCGGCCGGACGGCCGTCGCGCCGTACCTCGGTTTGCAGCCGGAACGCCTCGGTCGCATTGCGCAGCGCGAGCAGGACGCGCTCGCGCTGGAGCGGCTTTTCGAAGAAATCGTAGGCGCCGCGACGGGTCGCCTCGACCGCGGTCGCCACGTCGGCGTGGCCGCTGATCATCAGGACCGGCATGTCGTAGCCGCGCTCCCGGAGTCGTTTCAGCAGCTCCAAGCCGTCCATTTCGGGCATTTTGATGTCGAGGACCACCGCGTCGGGAAGGCGGTCGGCGACGCGCACCAGCGCCTGCGCTCCGCTGCCCGCCTCGTCCACTCGGTAGCCCTCGAATTCGAGGATCATCCGCAGGCTGTCGCGGATCGCGGCCTCGTCGTCGACGATCAGAACGGAGGCTCGTACGCTTGCGTCGTCTCTTGCCATAGCCCCAGCATAACAAGAAAAAAGGCCGGCCCTTGGGAGGGCCGGCCCTATGTGCATCACCTGCTAGGAGGTCGGGTTACGGGACGCGGACCACGGCGAAGAACGGCTGGCCGTTGTCGTTCTGGCCGCTGAAGCGAAGGACGTAGAGGCGGACGAAGGTGCCCGACTTGACCTCGCCGATCGCCTTCTCGAACGCGTCGGTGCTGTCGACCGGACGGCCGTTGACCTCGGTAATCAGATCCCCGGGGCGGACGAACTTCTCGTAGAGCGGGCTCGACGCGCCGACATCCGTCACCCAGACGCCCTGGGCGTCCTTCGGCAGGCCGTGCTCGTTGCGCAGGCCGCCGGTCAAATCCTGGTATTGAATGCCGAGCCAGTCGATGCCGCTCCGGCCCTTCGGCTTGTCGTTGGAGGCCTGCTGGATTTGACCTGGGCGTTCGCCGAGCTTGATCACCTTGTCGATCTGCTTGCCGTCGCGCAGGACGACCAGCTTGACCTTGGTGTTCGGTCCCTTGTTCGCCACGTAGTCGATCAGGTCGCGGGTGGTCTTGATCTTCCGCCCGTCGACCGAAAGCAGCACGTCGCCATGCTTCAAACCGGCTTCGGCGGCGGGGGTGTTGTCTTCCACCCGGCCGACCAGCGCGCCGTCCGTCGTATCGAGGCCGAACGACTGGGCGGTCTCGAAGTTCAAATTCTGGATCTGCACGCCGAGATAGCCGCGGATCACCTTGCCCTTGTCGCGCAGCTGCGGCAGAACCTCTTGGAGGGTCGAGACGGGAACGGCGAAGCCGATGTTTTCCGCGCCGGCGTTGATCGCGGTCGCGATGCCGATCACCCGGCCGTCCATGTCGACCACCGGGCCGCCGGAGTTGCCGAAGTTGATCGCCGCGTCGGTCTGGATGAAGTTCTCGAACGCCGAGTCGGGGTTGATGCCGATCGATCGGCCCTTGGCGCTGACGACACCCGTGGTGACCGTCTTGTCGAGGTTGAGCGGGTTGCCGATCACCATGACCCAGTCGCCCACCCGGGTCTTTTCGCTGTCGCCCAGCTCCAGGTAGCGGAGGCTGTGGCCGGCGTCGATCTTCAAGAGCGCGAGGTCGGTCGACGGGTCGGTGCCTTTGACCTCGGCCGGGTAGTCCCGGTCGCCGAGGTGGACGCGCACGCTGGTCGCGCCGTCGATCACGTGGTTATTGGTGACGATCAAACCGTCGGGGCTGACGACGAAGCCGCTACCCCCGGCGTCCTGGCGCCGCTCCGGGCCATCGCCCTGGGGAGCCTGGGGCCGCTGCTGACGGGGGTTGCGCGGATTGTTGGGGAAGAAAAACTCGAACGGGTCGACCCCGCCGCCGCGCTGACCGTCTTCGTCGCCGCCGCCCTTGCTGATGGTGGAGGCTTGAATGGAAACCACGGCGGGATCGACGGCTTCGGCCAGGTCGGCGAAGCTGGGCAAAGCGTGCGTGGCGATGTTGGCGCCCGCGACCTGAGAAGCGGCGAGCGGAGCCGCGGCGGATTGGCTCGTCGGGGTCATCTTGAGCCCTCCGGCGAGGACCATGCCGAAAGCGACGGCACCGACGACGAGCGAAGCGGTGGTGATCTGACGTACGGGGTTGCGGGCGGGCTGGGTGTTCATAAGTTGTACGAGTCTCCTTTCCAAGAGCTGCTCGCCGGCTCAAGACAGCAATAGGCTTGCCAACTCTCCGGAAGGAGATTTCCGGCCAAATTGGCACAACCGGCAGCGACTGCCCGGCGCGAGGCCCTCCGGGCGGTTTGGCGTCAAAGCCTTCCCTGTGTTAGATTCCGACAGCCAGCCGGCCCTCGAACCGCGCATCCGCGCAATCGAGAGGGAAAAGGAGTGGGCAGCACGCCCACTTTTTTTGTTGGAGCCAATGGCACAGAACACCGAACGCAGAAGATCGAACGAAATGGAGAACGACCACGGAAATTCGCGACCCGAGACGCGAGCCAAAGCCGGCCGCACAACGACTTCCAAGCCTACGGCGAAGAAGCCGGTCCAGCGGGCGGTCAAGCCCCGAGCGCCCCGCCCTCCAAAGCCATTGGGAGGAGCCGAGATCGAACTCAAAACCGATCTTACAGCGGAGTTGGAAGGGATCGCGGAGCAGGCCGGGTGCGAGCTGGTCCATGCGGAATGGAAGGGCGGAACGCTCCAAATTCTCATCGATCGCGCAGATCTCGAAGGTGGCGTCACCCTCGCGGACTGCGAGCGGGTCTCGAAACAGACCTCGGCGCTCTTGGACGTGCTCGATTTCGGCAGGACCCGGTACGTTCTCGAAGTCTCGTCGCCCGGTCTCGACCGGCAGCTTTATCGACCACGCGATTATCAACGCTTCATCGGCAGCAAAGCGCGCATCACGTACTCGTCTCCGGAGGTCCGTAAAAAGACCCTCGTCGCCCGGCTCGAAGCTTTCCACTCCGAACCGGAATCGGTGACGCTCCTCGACGAAGAGAGCGGTGAGCGCAAGACGCTCCGGCTCGACCAGATCCAGGCGGCACGTTTAGAGATCGAACTCTAGGAATCGACGGCGATGGCCCAGGCACAAACGGCAGACATCAACATCAACGAAATCCTGCGCCAGGTGGCGCGTGAGAAGGACATCGACCTCGAGCGCTGGATCGGCGCGCTCGAAGATGCGATGGCCTCTGCGGCAAAGAAGCAGCACCGGATCAAAGAGCCGGTGCGCGCCCATTTGGACCGCGAAACCGGCAAGTTCGAGGCGTTCATCGTCAAGCAGGTCGTCGAGACCGTCGAGGACCCGCTGGCCGAGTGGACCGTCGAAGAGGCGCGCGACCACAAGCCGAAGGCGGAGGTGGGCGACGAGATCCGCCTGCCGATCTCGACCGACGGCCTGGGACGAATCGCCGCGCAGTCGGCCAAACAGGTGCTCTACCAGCGCGTCCGTGAAGCGGAGCGCGAGAACGTCTACAACGAGTTCATCGACCGGGTCGGTGAAGTGTTGAACGGCACGGTCAAGCGCTTCGAGCGCGGCGACATCGTGGTCGACCTCGGCCGTACCGAGGCCGTGGTGCCGCGGCACGAACAGGCCCGCCACGAGCGCTACAGCCAAGGCGAGCGGATCCGCGCGGTGATCGTCGACGTGCATAAGCAGCCCAAAGGGCCGCAGATCGTTCTTTCGCGCACCGATCCGCGCTTGCTGGTCAAGCTGTTCGAGACCGAAGTGCCCGAGATCTACGACGGCACGGTGGTGATCAAAGCCGCCGTCCGCGCGCCGGGCGAGCGGGCCAAGGTCGCCGTCTACAGCCGCGAGCGCGATGTCGATCCTGTGGGCGCTTGCGTCGGCATGAAGGGTTCCCGCGTGCAGTCGATCATCCGCGAGCTGCGCGGCGAGAAGATCGACATCATCGAATACAGCGACGACCTCGTGACCTTCGCCCAGAGCGCTCTGGCGCCGGCCAAGATCACCCGGGTCTCGATCACCCACCAGGGCGAGGTGCCGCATCTCGACGTGATCGTCGAGGACGAGCAACTTTCGCTCGCGATCGGCAAGCGCGGCCAGAACGTCCGGCTCGCCTCCGAGCTGATCGGCGCCCGGATCGACATCAAGAGCGAATCGGACGTCAAGGACGAGGTGGCCGACGCGCTCGCCCGAATGCTTCAGACCGCATTCGGCGACATGCAGGCGGAGCAGGGGGCGGCGGATCTCGAAGTGGCCGAGGCCCCGGGCGTCGACGCCGATCTCGCCGAGGCGCTCGCCAACGCCGGGTTCGGCGCGATCGACGACCTCGCCGAGGCCGACATCGATCTGCTTGCGGCGGTGGAAGGCATGACGCTCGAACGCGCCAAAGAGATCCAGACGTGGGCGGCCGATCAGTCGGAACGCCGGACGAATACGGCGGCCGCGGAGTTCACCGCCGGGTTCGAAGAGCCGGCTGCGACGGCGACGATGGCCGATTCGGACTTCATGGCCGCGCTCTCCAAAGCATTCCAGGAGAGCGAACGGCAGAGGGCTCCCTCGGCCCTCGACGGCGAGGCGAACGATCCGTTCGCAGCCCTCGACGCAGAGGAAGGCTCGCCTGTGGCGAGCAACGAAGACGGCACCGAAGGGTAGGGCGGTGGCCACGCGGCGCACTGCAGACGGCGGAATTAGGAGTTAGAGAGAACTATGGGAAAGATTCGAGTCCAGGATCTGGCGCGGATGATGAGCATCTCGAACCAGGACCTTGTCTTCAAGATGAAGTCGATCGGCGTGCGCGTCGAGGGAGACGATGCTCATATCGACTCCGAAACGCTCCAGGCGATCATTCAGGGCAAGAAACTGCCCCATCCTCGCGAAGTGATCCTGCGCGACGAGCCTGCCGCCACGGACGCGCAGAGGAAGCGTGTGCCGGCCCCGGCCCCCGCGCCTTCGACGCTCCGGCCGCAGGCCAATCCCCTGCGCCCCGGCCGGCCGCGCACGTTGATCCAAAAGGTCGAGCCGCGCATCCAGACCCTGCCGGCCTCCGAGCGGCCCGAGCGGGCGCTCGCGGAAGCACACGAGGCGAGCGAGGCGCTGGAGGCCCAGGCGGTCGCCGTATCGGTCGAGCCGCGCATCGAAGCGCGCGAAACTCCTGAGGCTCCGGCGACGGAAACGAGCCTTCCGCCGACCCCCGCGACCGCGACACCCCAAAAGCCCGAGGCTCCGAGCGAGACGATGGCTCCGGCCGCTTCGGCCACCCCGGCCGCGCCCGCCGGGCCGAGCAGCGCGCCGACTTCCACTCCGGCTCAGGTACCGAGCGCCGCGCCGAGCACGAGCCCCACGCCGGCCGCGCCCTCGTCTTCGCCCTCGAGCGCACCCTATTCGCGGCCGCCGGGCTCTTCGCCGGGGGCGCCCTATCGGCCCTCGACCGGACCTGGCCAAGGCCGCCCGTCGGGACCGTATCCGCCCCAGCGTCCGCAGTCGTCGCCCGGCGGCCAGCGGCCACCGATGTCGCAGCGGCCCTACCCGGGATCCTCGCAGGGCGCTCCGGGCTCAGCCCCGGGCTCCTCAATGTCGCAGCGACCGATCGCACCGCGCCCGGTCTCCCCGCGGCCGCCGCACATGCCTTCGGGCCGCCCGTCGGGACCTAGCACCTCGGCCCCCTATCCCGGCCAGCGTCCGCGTCCGGCGGGTCCCGGCACCGGCACGTCCGACCCCCGTTCGCGTCCGCCTTTCGGCGGTGGCGCGGGCGGCACCGGAACGCGTCCGCCGGCTCCCTCCTCCGACCGCCCGATGATCGGCCGCAGCGATCGACCGAGCGGTGGCGGCGGTGGTGGGGGTGGCGACCGCGACAAGCGCGGCGGGATCAACAAGAAGCCCAAGAAAGGCGCTCCGGCGCGTCCGCTCGCTCCGCAGGCCGACCTCACGGTGTTTAAGGGCTCGCTTCGCGGCCTGGATGTCGATGAGGATGTCGCCAATCCGAGCGAACGGAGAAGGCGCCGCGCCCAGTTGCGCGAAAGCGACAGCCAAGGCGGCGGCGATCGCGGCAAGCTCCTGTCGTTCAAGGGGGCTCCCCCGTCCGGTCCGGTGACCATCGCCGAGGGCATGACGCTGCGCGAGTTCGCCGACAAGCTCGGCGTCAAGGTCAAGGATCTGATCAAGGCGCTGTTCGACCGCGGCATCATCGCCAATATCAATTTCGTGGTCGAGCCGCATCTCGCCCAGTCGCTCGCCTCCTCCCTCGGCGTTGAGACGACGGTCGTCTCGTTCGAGCAGGAGGTCCAGATGAAGGCGGAGATGAAGCGGGTGGAAGGCGATCCGAACGGCACCAGCGGAGCCGGCGGCGCGACCGAACCGCGCGGCCCGGTGGTGACGATCATGGGCCACGTCGACCATGGCAAGACCTCCTTGCTCGACGTGATCCGCTCGTCCAAGGTCGCCGAAGGCGAATCGGGCGGCATCACTCAGCACATCGGCGCCTACCACGTGGACGTCCGCGACCGGAAAATCGTCTTCCTCGACACCCCCGGCCACGAGGCGTTCACCATGATGCGCGCCCGCGGCGCCAAGGTGACCGACATCGTCGTCCTGGTGGTCGCCGCCGACGACGGCGTGATGCCCCAGACGCTCGAAGCGATCGACCACGCCCGCGCGGCCAAGGTGCCGATCGTGGTGGCGATCAACAAGATCGACAAACCGAACGCCAACCCGGATCGGGTCAAGCGCGAGCTTGCCGATCGCGGCTTGCAGCCCGAAGAGTGGGGCGGCGACACGGTCATGGTCGGCGTTTCGGCGCTGAAGAGAGAGGGCATCGACTCCCTGCTGGAGATGATCCTCCTCACCTCCGACCTCTTGGAGCTGCGCGCCAGCCCCGCGATGAGGGCGCAGGGCGCCGTACTCGAAGCGCGCAAGGAAGTCGGCCGCGGCATCATCGCGACCGTCCTGATCCAAAATGGCACGCTCAAGCCGGGCGATCTCTACGTCACGGGGGCGACCTGGGGACGCGTCCGCTCGATGACCGACGACCGCGGCGCGCGGATCCAGATCGCCGGTCCATCCACGCCGATCGAGGTGAGCGGCTTCACCGACCTGCCGAACGCGGGCGACCTGTTCCAGGTGGTCGAGGACGAGGTCAAGGCGCGCAGCATCGCCGAGTACCGCCAGCAGGAAGAGCGCTCAAAGGGTCTCAACCCGGTCCAGCGCGCGCTGTCGCTCGAACAGCTGTTCAGCCGCATTCAGGCCGGCGACGTGAAGGACTTGGCGGTCGTGCTCAAAGCCGACGTCCAAGGCTCGCTCGAAGTGCTGCGCGACACGCTGGTCAAGGCGAGCACCGAGAAGGTCAAGGTGCAGGTCATCCTTTCCGGTCTCGGCGCGATCACCACCAACGACGTGCTGCTCGCGGCGGCGTCCAAGGCGATCATCATCGGCTTCAACGTCCGCCCGGAGCGGTCCGCAGCCGATCTCGCCGACAAGGAAGGCGTGGACATTCGCCTCCATACGGTCATCTACGAGCTGCTCGACGAGCTGAAGAAAGCGATGGTCGGCCTGCTCGATCCGACCTACCGCGAGGTTTCCGCCGGCCGCGCCGAAGTGCGCGACACGTTCAAGGTGCCGAAGATCGGCACGATCGCCGGCTGCCACGTGCTCGAAGGGGCGATCCCCCGCGGCGCCTCGATCCGCCTGGTGCGCGACGGACGGGTCATCTTCGAAGGGAAGATCAACTCGCTGCGACGCTTCAAGGACGACGTCTCGGAAGTGCGTGCCGGTTTCGATTGCGGCATCGGCATCGAACGTTTCCAGGATCTCAAACCGGGCGACATCATCGAGGCCTACGGGCGCGAAGAGGTGGCGGCGACCCTCTGATCGGGGCTGCCGCCGACTGGGTCGGCGGGGGCTCCGGAGGGTTCTTCGTTCCGGGGTTCTCGTCGCCGCCGGCCGAAGCTCCGCTTCAAGGCTCGTCGCTCGGGAGCTCAGGGCATGGTCGTCGGGATCTGCATCTTCGAACTCCACCTCCCCACCAGCCGGGGTCTCAAAGAAAAACGTCGGGTGATCAAGCCGCTGATCGAGCGCATCCACCAGCGCTACCGGATCTCGGTGGCCGAGACCGCCCACCACGACCTGTTGCAGCGAGCGGAGATCTCGATCGCGATCGTCGCCCAGACCCATACGGAGGCGGAGCGCATGCTCGACGAGGTCCGTAACCTGATCGATGAAGAAGGAGAAGCCTACCTGACGATCTGGAATCCCCAGGTCCTGGAAGGATTGTCATGAGCCGCCGCACCGATCGTATCGGCGACCAGCTGCGCGCCGAGCTGGCCGACCTCCTCCTCCGCGAGATGAAAGATCCGCGGGTGAGGCTCGCCTCCGTGCTGAACGTCGAGGTGACCGGCGACCTGCGCCATGCAGCGGTCTTCGTCTCGGTGCTCGGCGAGGAAGCCGAGCGCCTGGCCACGATCGAGGCCCTTACCCACGCACGCGGCTTTCTACGTTCCGAAATCGCCCGGCGCCTTCGCCACCTACGCGTTTCTCCCGAGTTGAATTTCAAGCTCGATCGCGGCGCCGAACACAGTCAAAACATTTCCAACCTCCTGGAGACTCTCCATGTCAACGACGACGAAAGCGCCTGAAGAGCTGCTGCGCCGCATCCGGCAAGGCAACCGCTTTCTGCTCACCAGCCACGTCAATCCCGACGGGGACGCGATCGGTTCCGCTTTGGGGCTCGCGCGCATCCTGCGCAAGCAGGGGAAAAGCGCGGTGGTTTGGCTGCGCGACGCGACGCCGTCGGTCTACCTGCCGCTGCCGGGCAGTGAGAGGATCCACATCGGAGCGGAGCCGCCGACCGGCTTTCCCGAGGTGTTCGATGCCGGCATCGTGCTCGAATGCCCGAGCCTCGACCGGACCGGCCTGGAAGATCAGCTGCCCCAGGTCGATCTGATCAACATCGACCACCACCTCGGCAACCAGCACTACGGGACGATCAACTGGGTCGACACCTCGGCGCCCGCCGTGGGCGAGCTGGTCTTTCGCCTGGCCCAGGGGCTTCACATCCAGCTCGATGCCGACACCGCGACCTGCCTCTACCTCACGCTGGTCACCGACACGGGAGGCTTCCGCTACTCAAACGCCACCCCGCAGGCGTTTGAAGCCGCGGCGGCCCTGGTGCGCGAAGGCGCGCAGCCCGAGCAGGTTTCGCTCTGGCTGAACGAGAGCCAGCCGCTCGGCTCGGTCCGCCTGCTGGGTGAGATGCTCAGCACCCTGGAGCTTCACGCGGGCGGCCGAATCGCGACGGTCAAGCTCGATCCTCAGATGTTCGAACGGGCGGGAGCCGGCCCGGGCGACGCCGAAGGCCTGATCGACACCCCCCGCTCGATCGCGGGTGTCGAGGCGGTCGCGCTGCTCAAAACCCGCGACGACGGCTCGATCAAAGTCTCGCTGCGCAGCCGCGGCGATGTCGACATCGAAAAGATCGCCCGGCAACACGGCGGAGGCGGACATAGGAACGCCGCGGGTTTCACGCTCGAAGCCGGAGCGGCCTCGGGTAGCGAGGGCGTCGCCGGAATCCTCGCCGAGATCGAGGCGGCCCTCGCCGAAGGAGCCCCCGAAGGGGGCGACAAGCAGGGCGCGACGGCATGAAGGACGGTTTGCTCCTGATCGATAAAGAGACCGGCTGCACCTCGCACGACGTGGTCCAGAAGGCACGGCGGATCTTGAAGGAAAAGAAGATCGGCCACTGCGGCACGCTCGATCCCGACGCCACCGGCCTGTTGCTGCTGACCGTCGGGACCGCCACGCGGCTCACCCGTTTCCTCATCCGCGCACCCAAGGTGTACGAAGGGACGATCCGCTTCGGCACGGCGACCGACACCTACGATGCCGCGGGCCAGGTCACTTCGGAAGCCTCGATCGAAGGGCTGACCCAAGACTCGATCGAAGCTGCGATGGCCCGGTTCGTCGGCACGTTCGAGCAGACGACGCCCGCCTACTCGGCGAAGAAGGTGGGCGGCGTGAAGCTCTACGAGATGGCCCGGCGCGGCGAGGAAATACCGATCGAGACCAAAGAGATCACGGTCTACGAGTTTGCGCCGACCCGTGGGCTCGCCGATGGCTCGATCACCTTTCGGCTCGCCTGCACTTCCGGAACCTACGCCCGCTCGCTCGCCCATGACGTTGGGCAGGCGCTCGGCTGCGGCGCGCACCTTTCCGCCCTCCGGCGGATCAAGATCGGCACGTTCGGGATCGACCAGGCGGTGACGCTTGGAGTCCTGGCCGACCGGCTCGCCTCACCCGCCCCCTCCCCCCCGGCGGTTCATCCCCTTCCGGAACCGGAAGCGGCCGAACCGGCGGTAGAGCAGTCAGCCGAGCCTTCGGTCGCCAAACCGACGACGGCCGGGAGCCTGACCGCCTCGGCCGGGAGCGCCTGGGTGCCGTTCGACCAGATTCCGCTGCCGTTCGGGGCGGTGGTAGCCGATACCCAGCAGGAGCAGCGCATCCGGCACGGTCAGACCGTCCTGGTGCGCGAGCTGGACGGCGACGAATGCGACTGGGTGGAGCTGCGCAACCGGCGCCGTCAGCTGGTTGCCGTCGGTACGATCATCGAGCGAATCGGCTCCGGCGGCACCGGCATCGTCCAGCCTAAAGTCGTGTTTTAACAATACTTTACGGCCGCATCACGGGCCTTCTCCCGAGCTTCCGGAGGCTCTGTGCTACAATTCCCCGGAACCCAAAGAGACGATCGCTAGATGCGACATATGGAGGAGTTGGCTTTGGCTCAGAATCAGGCTACGACGGAACGCATCATCTCGGAAAATCGGCTGCATGAGACGGACAACGGGTCGACAGAAGTTCAGGTCGCCCTTCTCACGCACCGGATCACCGATCTGACCGAGCACTTCAGGACCCACAAGAAGGATCACCACGGACGTCGCGGCCTGCTCAAGATGGTCGGACGCCGCCGTCGCCTTCTGGACTACCTGAAATCCCGCGACATCGAGCGCTACCGCAGCACGATCGAGCGCCTCGGAATCCGCAAGTAGAGTTCGCCCTCCGTCGGCGGGCGGCGATGGCGCTTGCCCGCAGGTCCGGACCGCGCAGCTCCCAAAAGACTCGCCCGGTCCATCACCGGCCCCGCCTCCCTGAGGAGGTTCTCGGGCCGCGCCTCGGTGTATGCCGGAGTTTCCCCATCCCGAGCTCGAATTCGAGCCGCTAGGAATCCGGCCACCAGGCGCTCAGAAAATGATCGCCAGAAGTGATCGAAAGACCCTAATACCATGACCCTGCGTAAAGAAATATCGATTGGCGGCAGCTTGCTCGTGATCGAGTCCGGCAAGCTCGCCAAGCAGGCCGACGGCTCCTGCACCGTGCGCTACGGCGACACGATGGTGCTCGCGACCGCCTGCGCCGACCTGAAGGGCGGAATTCCGCGCGACTTCCTGCCACTCACCGTCGACTACAAGGAATATACCTACGCCGCCGGACGAATCCCGGGCGGCTTCTTTAAGCGCGAAGGGCGCCCGACCGAGAAGGAGATCATCACCTCCCGGCAGATCGACCGCCCGCTGCGCCCGCTGTTTCCCGACGGCTACACCTTCGACACCCAGATCATCGCGTTTTGCGTCTCCGCCGACGGCGAGAACGATCCGGACATCCTGGCGATCAACGGCGCCTCGACCGCCCTCGTGCTCTCCGAGATCCCGTTCTACCATCCGGTGGGCGCGGTCCGCGTCGGCATGATCGACGGCGAGCTGCTGTTCAATCCGACCAACAGCCAGCGCGACGTCTCGGACCTCGACCTGGTGGTCGTCGGTACGGAAGAAGCAGTGGTGATGGTCGAGGCGGGCTGCAACCAGCTCTCCGAGGCGCAGATTCTGGACGCAATCTTCCGCGCCCACGCCGAGATCCAGAAGATCATCAACGCGCAAAAAGAGATGTACCACGAGGGCAAGAAACAGAAGCCGGCATGGACCGCGCCGGTCCACTACCCCGCCGAGCTGTACGACCAGGTGAAGACCGACATCTGGAACGACCTCAAAACGGCCCTCTTCACCAAAGAGAAATTCGCGCGCAAGAAGAACTCCTCGGCGGTCATCAAGTCGTACATGGAGCGCTTCTCGACAGACGACGACACGAAAAAGGGCCAGGTCAAGAAGGTCCTCGGCCAGCTTGAAGAGGACATCCTGCGCCACGTGGTGCTCGAAGACCGGATCCGCTTCGACAACCGCAAGCTCGACGAGGTCCGCGACATCGCGGTCGAGGTCGGCATCCTCCCCCGCACCCACGGTTCCGCCCTGTTCACCCGCGGCGAAACCCAGGCGATGGTCACCTCGACTCTCGGCACCAGCCGCGACGCGCAGATCATCGAGGAGTACGAGGGCGAGAACCGGCAGCGCTTCATGCTCCATTACAACTTCCCGCCGTTCTCGGTCGGCGAAGTGAAGTTCCTGCGCGGCCCGGGCCGGCGCGAGATCGGCCACGGCGTGCTCGCGCGCCGCGCGATGATGCCGGTGCTGCCGAGCGAGGACGATTTCCCCTACACGGTGCGCGTGGTCTCGGACATCCTGGAGTCCAACGGTTCCTCCTCGATGGCCACGGTCTGCGGCGCCTCGCTCTCGATGTTCGATGCGGGCGTGCCGCTCCTCTCCCCCGTAGCCGGTGTGGCGATGGGCCTGATCAAGGGCCCAGAGAAGTTCGCCGTCTTGACCGACATCGCGGGCCAGGAAGACCACTACGGTGACATGGACTTCAAAGTCGCCGGAACGCGCGAAGGCATCACCGCCCTCCAGATGGACATCAAGATCACGGGCGTCACCCGCGAGATCATGCACGTGGCTTTGGAGCAGGCGCTCGCCGGCCGGCTCCACATCCTCGGCGAGATGGAAAAGGCGCTGTCGATTCCGCGCGGCGACATTTCCCGCTTCGCGCCGCGGCTGCACACGATCCAGATCTCCAAGGAGAAGATCCGCGACATCATCGGACCGGGGGGCAAGACGATCCGTTCGATCATCGAGCAGACCGGTTGCGAGATCGAGGTCGGCGACGACGGCAAGGTGATCATCGCCTCGCCCGATGGCGCCGCCGCGAAGCGCGCGATCCAGATGATCGAGCGCCTCACCGAAGTGCCGGAGATCGGCAAGCTCTACACCGGCCAGGTACGCCGGGTGGAAGCCTACGGCTGCTTCGTCGAGCTGATGCCGGGAACCGACGGCCTGGTCCACATCAGCGAACTCGCCCCCTACCGGGTGGCGAACGTCTCCGATCTGGTCAAGGAAGGCGACGAGATGACGGTCAAGGTGGTCTCGATCGACGAGACCGGTCGCGTCCGCCTCTCGCGCAAAGCCGTGATCATGGAGTCGCCCGACTACGATCCCGCTCAGTACGAGGGGATGGAGATGTCGGTAACCTCCAGCGAGCGCCCCGAGCGTTCGGATCGCGGCGGTAGGGGCGGTGACCGTGGTGGCCGGAGTGGCGGCGGCGGCGACCGCGGTGGTCGCGGCGGCCCGCGCCGGTAATTTTCAAAGGGGGCGCAACCGCCCCCAGTTACCAACACCTGCCGTAGGGGCGCAGCATGCTGCGCCCTTTTTCTTTTTCTCTCTCGATACAATGGCCCCATGACCACGCCCTCGATCGACCGCGACTCCCTGGTTGCCTACCTGGACGAGTACCTCGACGCCAAACGCGGCCGCGACTACGGTCCGAACGGCCTTCAGGTCGAAGGACGCCGCGAGATCAAGAAGATTGTCACCGGTGTCTCCGGCTGCCTTGAGCTGTTCGAGCGCGCCCACGCCGCGGGGGCGGATGCGATCCTGGTCCATCACGGGATCTTCTGGGACTGGATGCCGCGGCAGCTCACCGGGTTTCACTTCGCCCGGGTGGCGGAGCTGATCCGCCATGAGATCAACTTGATCGCCTACCACCTGCCGCTCGATCGCGACTCGAAAGTAGGCAACAACGCGGTGGCGGCTCGCGCCTTCGTCCTCGTCGACCTCGAGCCGTTCGCGCCCCACGAAGGGCTGCCAACCGGCTTCAAAGGGCGCTTCCCGGAACCGATCTCCGCCGACGAGCTGGTCGCCCGCTGCGGCAAGATTTACGGCCAGGAGCCGCTCGCCTTTCTAGGCGGTCCTGACCCGGTGCCCACCTTGGGGATCGTCTCGGGCGGAGCCCAAAAGGAAGTCTACGTGGCGCTCGCCGAAGGCTTGGCCGCGTACATCACCGGAGAGGTTTCGGAGTGGGTGATGAACGTCGCCCGGGAGGCCGGCATCCACTATCTATCGGCAGGGCACTACGCGACCGAACGGCTGGGGGTGATTGCTCTCGGGGAACACTTGCGAGAACGATTCGGGTTGGAAGTCGAGTTCATCGACGTTCCGAATCCGGTGTGAGGCCGGGCCTCCGCTCGGCGCTCGCCTCGGTCATGGTGTCCTTCATGCCAAAACGCCTTTCGTGGATGACGAGAGAGCCGTTATCCGGCCCGGAGAAACCCTGGGGGCGGGCCGGCGGCAAGGGCGTTGCCGGTGCCGAATTCGGGTTTTCTGGCTGCGCCGAGGGGTTCTCTGGCCCAGCGAAGCGGGTTCCTGGTCAAGGCTAGGAGTATTCTGGTTCCGCCGAGGCCTCGCTTCGGCTGTGGATCACCCGATTCTCACCGGCTCACCAAGACCAGACACCTTAAAGCAAATTCCGAAAGGGTCCTGTTGAAGGATTTGCTTCGTTGTCCAGCGATTATGATCAAGGTCATGATATTCAACAACCAGATTCATTTCCATATACCAAATGCCATCCGGTGATTTCTTTTTATCCTCAAACTTTATTGCACCAAGGGCACTTTCGAGACCCGGCATCGAAATCTCTTGGGTTTCTCCAACACCAAGCGTAGCTGGAATCGGCCCCCTGACGCGGGCGCGCTTGTTGCCAACCAAGACCTCAGGAATAAAAATATTAACTGCGGGTGCATTGCCACGATTCACGATGCGGATTCCTTCTACTAAATACGACGCACCACTTTCGTCTTCTTCCCGCGACTTGAAATAGCTATCAATAACAACTCGCGGCCTCAACCCCTCACTTCTCTCTGCATCAGCAATGCCCTTAAGGGATCTCGCTTCCTCGATTTTGGAGTTCAGTTTTGGCCACCAATTCAAGTAGACTTCGTCCAATTTCGATGGCCTCTGATTCTCAGGGCATTCTCCAGCAATGGCTTGCACTAACCTCTTGGTTCCTTTCTCATCAGCCATAATTGCCTGAAATTGGGATAGCGGACCCTTAAGACTTGAAGGATCAACGTCGATGAGGTATGGAACGGTTCTGCTCTCGCCCTTGGCGACTCCGAGTGCACCGGCCTCGAAGTTCATCCAAGGCGCTGCCATATTATCCCTTGTTACGCAGATAATTCCAAATTGCGACCGCTTGAGAAGCTTAGTCAAGCTATCTATCCACCTTGAACCGGCCTCAATGTTCACCGATGAAACAGAAACATGAACTGTTGAGAAGATAAGTGGCAGCCAATCGGCGAGAGCCTCGGCTACCCTTTGACTTTTTGAACCCGACCAACTGACAAAGATTTCCATGGTTAGATATAGCAATCGCTGGTCGACGTGCAAATCCGGCGTAAGAGATTCAGCCTATCCTCAGCTCGTCGTCCACCTCGTGCCAGAACGCCTCGAGGTCAATCTGGATCTCCGGAAACACCGGTGAGCGATAGGTCGATCCCTCGGAGAGATAGACCACGTAGCTCCCCTCGCGCAGCACCAAGAATTCGATCAACCGCTCGGCTGCGTCGGCGATCCAGTACTCCGCAACTCCCGCTTCGGCGTAAGCCCGTAGCTTCTCGCCTCGATTGATCCTCATGCTCTTGGGGGAAGCCACTTCTGCCACCAGGTCCGGCACTCCCTCGATCCGCTCGCCGATCAGTTCGCGCTTGCCGGACGTGAGATAGACGACATCGGGCTGAACGACCGAATGATCGGCGAGGATGGTATCGAGCGGTGCCAAGAACACCCGGCCGCCGGTAGCGCGACCGAGGGCTCGGAGGTAATTCCAGAGCAACGATGCGACCGTTTGGTGAAGCGAAGTGGGACTCGGCGAGAGGTACAGCCGCCCGCGGATCAGCTCGCAACGGGGAGTCTCCGGCAAAGCCTCATAGTCGGCGCGCCGATTCGGCCCAAGGTCGAGCGGAGAGTAAGGCGGGTACTCTTCAATCAGTTCCAGCGCCATGATCGCCAGTCTATCGAGCCCAAATCGAACTCTAGGTCCAGACCAGATCTAATTCGTAGGCCGCCAAGTGCCGATCCGCTGTAACTAAAGCGAACTCTTCCAATTGAGCCTGAGCAACCAGCAACCGATCGAAGGGATCGTGGTGATGAAAAGGAAGATCAGCGACTCGGAGAGCGTGCTGGTGGCTGATCGGGAGCGAGATCGTTCCGCTCATCTCCAGGCGAGTCGTGACGTACTGATCCGGAGGCAAGGGTAGCGGCAATTTTCCCAGCGAGTTCTTGATCGCAATCTCCCAGGCGCTTGCGGCAGAGAGATAAATCTCGTTGTCGGGATCGCCAAGAAGATCCATCGTGGACCCGGAAATGCGCTCAGGTGCCATCTGAAGCCAGAGCCAGCAGTGAGTGTCCAGCAAAAACCTCACTTCTCGAACAGCTCCAAAATCTCGTCAGGCAGTGGAGCGTCGAAATCGTCCGGCACTTCGAACAACCCCCGGTCATGGCCGAAGCTGCGGGGCGCGATCGCCTTGAACCTCACCAAGCGAGCCACCGGTCGCCCCGCTCGAGCGATCACGATCTCCTCCCCCTTCTCGACGCGCTGGACGAGTCGAGAGAATTGGGTCTTCGCTTCGTGGATATTGACGTCTGCCATAGCAAGAAGTATGGACTAAGTCACGGGCTAAGTCGAGCCTTCCCAAACAACCGGAAGAAGTTCTCCCCCGTCCGGCGCGTGACCTGCTCGAACGTCTCCCCCGACTCCTGGGCCAACCGCTCGGCGATCTCGACCACGTAGGCCGGCCGGTTCGGCTTGCCACGATACGGGATCGGCGCCAGGTACGGCGTGTCGGTCTCGACCAGCGCGCGGTCGGGTGGCAGGATCGGGAGGACTTCGCGGACGTTGTCGGCCTTGGGGAAGGTGATCATGCCGGAGAGGCCCAGAGAGAAGCCATTGGCGATCAGCTCGCGGGCCATCTTCAGCCCTCCGGCGTAGGAGTGGAAGTCGGCTCGCAGCCTGGCGAATTCGGGATCGCGAACGACTTCGAGCATCGCCTCGTTGCTGTCCCGGTTGTGGACGACGACGGGCAGATCGAGTTCGCAGGCGATCCGCCACTGCGCCCGCATCACCCGGTCCTGCACGTCGCGCGGCGCGTGGTCGTAGTAGAAGTCGAGGCCGCACTCCCCCACTGCCACCGCTTTTGGATCGGCGAGCAATCCCCGCAGGCGATCCTCGTCCCCCTCCTGCCACGATGCCGCGTCGTGCGGATGGACTCCGAGCGCGCACCAGACGTCCGGATGGCGGTGACAGAGCGCGAGGATCTCTTCCGCCTGGTCCAACCGGATCGCGGGGACCAGAAACCCCGAAACCCCGCGCGAGCGCGCCGCGTCGAGGGCGCGCTCGGCCTCGCCCTCTTCTTTGAGCGACTGAAGGTGGCAGTGCGAATCGATCAGCATCTGGGTTACTTGACCCGCGTTCCCGGCGCCACCGGCTCGATCGGCCGCAGCAACACCGGATTTCCATCGACCGTCGCCGCGAGCACCATCCCTTGCGACACCAACCCCATGAGCTTGGCGGGCTGAAGGTTCGCCACCACGATCACCTGGCCGCCGACCAGGTCCTCGGGCTTGTACGCCTCGGCGATGCCACCGACCACCGTGCGCGGCGTTTCTTCGCCTAGATCGAGGGTCAGCTTCATCAGTTTCTTCGACTTCGGCACCGGCTCAGCGGCCAGCACGGTCGCCACTTTGAGTTCGGTCTCGAAGAATTGGTCGATCGAGATCATCTTCTTCTCTTCCTTTTCCTCAGTCGCCACAGCCGGCTTCGCAGGCGTGTCGGCAAAATAAACGGCCTTATCGATCCGCGGGAACAGCGGCGGAATCTCCGCGAGCGGCACCCCGGTGGGCGTTCCGCCCCAGGCGAGCGCATCGAGGCTCGTCGCCGGTACCTCTGTGCCCACGGCGGCGAGCACCCGGGCCGCCGCTTCGGGCATGAACGGCAGCAAGCCGGTCGCCACGATGCGCACCGCTTCGAGCCCGTTCCAGAGCACGCGGGAGAGGGTCGCCCGCTCTCCCTCCGCCTTGATCAGCTTCCACGGCTCGCGCGCCACGATGTACTGATTCGCTTCGGCCAACAGCCGCCAGAGCGCCTCAAGCGCGCGGGAGAACGCAAATTCGTTCATCGCCGCCCGGTACTCTTCCGCGACCTGCGCCGCCACCGGGATCAGCGGGTTGTCGGTGCAGGCTTCCGGCGGCGTCTGGTTGTCGAATGCCCGCCGCGAAAGGGTAACCACGCGGCTCGCGGTGTTGCCCAAATCGTTCGCCAGGTCGCTGTTGTACCGGTCGATGAACGCCTCGTCGGAAAACGACGCGTCCTGGCCGAACACCATGTCGCGCAGCAGGAAGTAGCGCAGCGCGTCGGCGCCGAATTTCTCGATTAGATCGTCGGGCCGGATCGCTCCGCCCGAGGATTTCGAAATCTTCTTGCCATCGCGCAGCCACCAGCCATGCGCCCAGACGGTTGAGGGAAGCGGCAGGCCGGCCGACATCAAAAACGCCGGCCAGAAGACGGCGTGGAAGCGCAGGATGTCCTTGCCCACGACGTTCACCCGCGTGCCCGCAGGGTCGGCCCAGAACTTCTCGTACAGGCTCGTATCCGTACTGCCGAGCCCGAGCGCCGTCACGTAGTTGGTGAGCGCGTCGAGCCAGACGTACACCGTATGCCCCGGATGGTCGGGGAACGGAATGCCCCAAGACACCGAGGTGCGCGAGACCGAGAGATCTTTCAATCCCGAAGCGACGAACGACTTGACCTCGTTCAAGCGGCTCTCGGGCCGAACGAATTCTGGATGCTGCTCATACAGGTCGAGCAGCGGCTGCTCGAAGCGGGAGAGGCGGAAGAAGATGTTCTCTTCCGACTTCCACTCGACCGCCTCTTCGTGCACCGGACAACGGTTGCCGGCGAGCAGCTCTTTTTCCGTATAGAACAGTTCGCAGGCGGCGCAGTACCAGCCTTCGTGCTTGGCGGTATAGAGATCGCCCGCGGCCTCGATCCGGCGGATGATCTCGACCACGCCGGCCTGGTGCCGGGCCTCCGATGTGCGGATGAAGTCGTCGTAGGAAAACTCCATCCGGCTCTTGAGCTCGAAATAGCGCTGGACCACACGATCGGCGAGCGCGATCGGGGCAATCCCCTCTTTCGCTGCGGCCCGCTCGATTTTCTGACCGTGCTCGTCGGTACCGGTGAGGAAACGGACCTCCTCCCCGGCCAGGCGGTGGTAGCGGGCGATCGTGTCGGCGACGATGGTCGTATAGATGTGCCCGATGTGGGGCAGATCGTTGACGTAGTAAATTGGGGTCGTGACGTAGAACGGTTTCATGACGGCTCCTCTGGGGAAAGGAATCCTACCAGGCTTGCAACACCGCCACGGGTAGGCGCCGAAACCAATAGTTCATGCCGGTCTCGCTGGTTCTGCGCCGGGTTGTGCCAGATCTCATGGCTTCCTTTGCTCTGTCGCGCCAACTGACATCCGTGACTCTGGAGATGCCGAGTCAGCTCGCGATACGTCAAGCGGGCACCAAGACAGGAACACACCAAGGGGTGGTGACAGTCTCGATGCCCCGCGGCAGTTTCTGTTGCGTCTCGACCATGACCGCGATCAGGTCATGCGCCACGTCGGGCGCCAGGCGAAGAACCTCTTCGACGCTATCGGCCTGAACGACGAGACCAGGAAGGTCCGGGCTTGTTCCAAGGAACGGCCCTTCGGGTAACTGCTCGATCTCTAGGTTGATTTTGTACATTCCAGTATGCCCCCGTTGGATTTTAGCAGTTCGGTCGCCATAGTGGCCCAGAACGCGCGAGCAAGATTCGCTCGGGCCTTCCAGACCTTCGAAGGGGTCTCGCAGCACCGCATCGAGCAGCTCGAGGATGCGAAGTGCTACTTTGCGATCCGTCGCTACCCGGCACCGGAGGTCTTCGAGAAAGACCGGGGTGAAAAGCGCGTCTCGCTTCTTACTCCCCGCCGGGGTCATCCAAGACCTCGCTGCGCAGTTCGTCAGAACTCACCTTCAGGCCTTCGCCCCGGCATCGTCAAATTGTACAGAATCCTTGGACAACTGCCCCGACGCCGCCCTGCGTCGCACGCCTGTCACATCGGCGTCTCTCGGTCGCCCGGGCTCGCTTCTATCGTCTCGCCAACTCGCCAGAGCGTCCGCTTGTCTCTAGCGCGGCTACCGCCTCGGGCGATGTCTTCCAGCCTTGCAACTTTGTGTTTCGCCTAGAAACGCTACGAAAAAGGAGAGTCTGTATGCGCAGGAAATCTCTGTTCAGGGCCGCCGTGCTCGCGCTGGTGATGGCTTCGGGCGCCATCGCGGCCAAGGCCCAGGTCACGGGTCTGTTCTACAAAGAGGTCGAAAAAGACGGCCGGATCTACGTTTTCAACACGCCCGAGAGGCTCAAGTCGTTCGAGGCCTCGGGCGGCGACATAGGCACGGCGATCACCCTGCTCGACCGTGGCGAACACGGTGAAACGCTGGTCGGCGAGAACGAAACCGCCATCGACCTCTACCTGTTCCGACACAACCTGGATGCCTACGAGCGTCCGACGCCGCAGCCGGCGAAACCTGCGGCCTATCCGAAGGAGAAACTCAGCATCCGGGTCTACGCCGACGTCTCGTCCAAGGAGAACAAGGACGAAGGGACGGGGATCAAGAGCAGCGACAGCGGCGTCGGAGTGGACGTCAAGCGCACCTACTTCACCTATTCCCGCGACTTCGATGAGAAATGGTCGGCGCTCTTCCAGTCTGACATCGGCGATCAGGGCGCCCGCCGCTACGACGTCTTCGTCAAGAAGGCTTTCGTGCAGCTCAAGCTCAATCCGAACGCGACCTTCCGCCTCGGCGCAGCGGATACCCCTTGGGTCCCGTTCGTCGAAGGACTCTATGGCTTGCGCTACGTCGAGCAGACGATTACCGACCGGCTCAGCTTTGGCGCCTCCGCCGACTGGGGTCTCCACTTCCTGGGTAAGGCTCTCGGCGATACGGTCAACTTCCAGCTGTCGGCTCAGAACGGTCGCGGCTTCTCGAATCCTTCGCGGAGCAAGAACGTCGATTTCGAAGGACGCATCTCCTTTGTTCCGGTCAAGGGTCTGACCCTTGCCCTCGGCGGCTACAGCGGCAAGCGCGGCCTGGAGACCGATGCGGCACCGTCCAAGCACACGGCGACCCGCACGGACGCGCTCGTGGCGTACGGCACCGACAAGTGGAAGATCGGCGGCGAGTGGTTCGAGGCGAACAATTGGAACACCGTGACCGCGGTCCTCAAGGACAAGTCGGACGGCTACTCGGTCTGGGGGAGCTTTGCGGCCACCAAGGCGGTCACCGTCTTCGCCAAATTCGAGGAAGCCAAGCCGAGCAAGGACATCAAGCCCCTGCTCAAGGAGAACTACTACAATCTCGGCTTCGAATACCGCTACAACAAGGCCTTCGCCGGATCTCTCGTCTACAAGTACGACGAGGTGAAGGGCGGCACGGTCGGCACCGGCAACAGCGGCACCGTCGGCTCGACCCGGGCTGGCGCCAAGGGCAAGTCCAACGAAATCGGCATCTTCACGGTGTTCGACTTCTAAACACCGGCCTGGCTCGCTCCCTCCTCCCGGGAAGCCGCGTTTCGGCGCGGCTCCCGGGTTTGCCACTTCTCGGAGATCCGACATGGAACGCCCGCTCGATCACGATCTCGACCGCCTCCGCCACGATCTGCTGCGCATGGGCCAGTCGGTGGACGAGATGGTGCGCGATGCGATGCGCGCCCTGGTCGAAACCGATTCGAACCTCGCCGAGCGGGTAATCCGCGCCGACGTCTCGATCGACCTGCAAGAGAAAAACCTCGACGAGGCGAGCCATGCAGTCCTGCTGCGCCACCAACCGACCGCCGGAGACCTCCGTTGCCTGATCGCGGTGATGCGCAGCACGACCGACCTCGAACGGGTGGGCGACGCGGCGGTGAATATCGCTCAAGCGGTCGTCCAATTGAACGAGGAACCGCCGCTCGAACGCTATCTCGACCTGCCGAAAATGGCTGACCTCGCCCTCGGCCAAATTCGCGCGAGTCTCGACGCCTTCCGCCGCCGCGATGTCCCCGCGGCGCTCGATGTCTGCAAGAAGGACGACGACATCGACCGGCTCTACGAGCAGCTGTTCCGCATCCTGGTCACCTACATGATCGAAACCCCGGCCAACGTTCGCCGCTCGCTCCACCTGCTGCTGATCGCGCGCAACCTCGAACGGATCGCGGATCACGCCACCAACCTCGCCGAAAACGTCGTCTACTACGTCGAAGGGTTGGACATCCGGCACTCGGGATTCCGGAAGTAAGTAAGGCGGCGCCGTCGCGCCCTCGCGCCGCTACCCGGCCCGACGCTTTTCGCACTCTAGCTGGACAAGGCCGTTACGGCGGCGGCCGGAACCGCCAGCAGGTCTCGCAATTCCGCGCCGATCCGCTGCGGGTCGGGCACCGGCGCCACTTCGAGCAAGCGCGATCGCCCGGAGAGGACGCGCAATCCGTCGGTCGAAGTGCCTTCCGCGATCAGCGCCAGGATCGGTAGATCGGCGGTCGCCGGATCGGCGCGTAGGCGCAATACCGTCTGATAGCCGTCCATCTCCGGCAAATCGAGGCAGATGACCAGTGCGCAGGGATGGACCCAGGCGAGGATTTCCAAGGTTTCCAGACCATCCCGGGCCGTGAGCGGACGCAAACCGGCATCCTGGATCGCGGCGGCCAGAATGCGCTGCCGCTCGGGCCGATGATCGACCAGGAGAACCGGCGCGGGCTTCGCCGCCGCGGACTGCGGCGCATGCCGGGCGACCACTTCGAGCAGAATTTCACGCACCAGTGGCTTGACCAGGAAATCGACGGCGCCAAGCGAGAAACCGCGGCGTCTCTCGTCGAGATCGGAGACCACCACGACGGCGGGCGCCTCCTCTCCTCCGTCCTTGCCCAGCGTTTCGAGCAGACGCCAGCCGGCCGACTGGCCCGAGAGCACCTCCAGCAGTACCAGATCCGGAGAGAGGGCGCGGATCTTCGCCGCTGCGCTTGGCTCCCAGGGCATTGCCACGACGTCGTAGCCTTCGGCCACGAGCTGACTTTCCAACAGCTCGCGCCAGGCGGCATCGTCTTCGACCACCAGGATCATCGGCCGGGTCCGCTCTTCGACGCGCAAGGCGGGCGCGGGCGCCGGACGGACATCCGCAAGCTTCGCCTCCGGCAAGAGAAACGCGAACGTGCTCCCTTTGCCCGGCGAACTCTCCACCCAGATGCGACCGCCGTGCTGCTCGACGAGGCGGCGGACGATCGCTAACCCCAAGCCCGTGCCCTCCCGCCGACCGGAGGTCGGCACCTGGCGAAACGGCTGAAAAATCGCCTCTTGGTGCTCCACCGCGATGCCCGATCCTTCGTCGCGCACCGACAGGCAGACGAATCGGCCGACCCGTGAGCCTTCGATCGCCACCCGCCCGCCCTCGGCGGAGAACTTCACCGCGTTGCTCAGCAGATTGAAGAAGATTTGTTTGAACCGCACCCGGTCGGCGTGGACGATCAAATCGGCGGGGAGCTGGTACGCCACCTCCAGGCGCTTCGCCGCCGACAACGGCTCGATCGTCGAGCAGACCTCCGCCACCACCTCTTCCACTTCGAGATCTTCCGGGTCGAGGTCGAGACGCCCGGCTTCGATCTTCGACATGTCGAGCACGTCGTTGATCAATTGGAGCAGGTGGCGCGATCCTTTGCGGACGAAACCGAGATAGTTGCCTTGGGTCTCGTTGAGCTCTCCGGCGAAGCCGTCCGCCAGCAGGTCAGAAAAGCCGATGATCGCCGTGAGCGGCGTGCGCAGCTCGTGGCTCATGGTGGCCAGGAACTCGCTCTTGTGACGATCCGCCCGTTCCACCTCGCGGTTGCGCAGCTCCAGGTCGACTTTCTGGCGCTCGATCCGCTCGAGGTAGATCTGCCGCTCGGACTCCAACCGTCGGCGGTCGGTCACGTCGAAGGCGTGGCCGAGAACGTACGACGGCGCTCCCGGGCGGTCGAAACGGATGCACTGGTAGGCCCAGACGAGGTCTTCGCCGGCAGCGCTCTGGACGTGCATCGACCCTTCCGCCGAGCCCACTTGGCGAATCCGTTCGAGGTAGAGGGAGAACCGCTCGCGAAACGCCGGCAGCAGCAAGTCTTCGATGCTCTTGCCGATCAGGCGCTCGGCCGGCGCGCCGATCCGGTGCGCCGCTGCTGGGTTGACCGCGAGCACCTTTCCTTCGAGATCGTGGATGCAGATCAGCGCGAGGCTGTTTTCGAACAGCGCGCGATAGCGCTCTTCGCTGTCGCGCAGCGCCGCGCGCGTCTTCTTCTCTTCGGAGGTGTCGCGCACGAACGCGAGCCAGGCTTCGCGGCCGGCGAACTCGGTCGGGTAGGCGCTCACCTCGACCTCGAAAACCCCGCCGTCGGATCGACGATGTTGCCAGGCTCCAGCGAGGGCCACGGAGCCCTCTTCGCGCAGCTGGGTGGCCCGCGGCTGGTCTTCGGGCGCGACCAGGTCGGTGAAGCGCAGGGCGAGAACCTGCGAGCGCGAGTAGCCGTACTGTTCGAGCGCCCGCTCGTTGGCGCCCAAAATGGCGAAAGATCGCCGGTCGTAGATCAGCAAAGCCGAAGGGATGCGCTCGAACAGGTTGCGGAATCGTTCCTCTCCGAGCGCCTGCTCGCGCTCGGCACGCTGGCGATCCGAGACATCCAGCAGCAGACCGCGAAGCTCGATGAAGCGCCCTTCCGGATCGAGCCGAGGCCAGCAGAATCCCTCGACCAAGATCTCTCGACCCTCTTTGGACAACAGCACCGTCTCGAAGCTCGGAGAGCGCTCGCCGAGTCGCGCCGCGGCGAAGATTTGCTGCCAGAACGGGATTTGATCCGGCCGCAGGACATCGGAAAAGCGAAGCGCCATCGCCTCTTCGCGCGGGTAGCCCAAGGTTTCGAGCCAGCGTGGATTGACCGCGCCAAAGCGTTCCTGGGCGTCGAGCACGAACACCAGGTCGTGGGATTGAGCGAACAGCTCGCGGCTTTCGAGCGCGGTGTCGCCGAGCTCGTCGGCCGGCGGGCGGGTGGTTCTGGGCAAAGGGTAGGAGGTTTCGGCCTGCCAAGGGACGCCGGTCGAGGTGCGGCGCGCCAGCCAGGCGGCAAGCGCCAGTACGAAGCTCAAGAGGCTCGCGATTTCGATCGCGCCGAGGGAGCGTTCCGCGGCGGCCAGCTCCCTGGCACTTTGGGGCGCAGCCTCGGCGCCCTCGGGTTCGCGAACCGTGAAGTTCGTCGTCTTGCGCCAGCGTTCGAGATGACCCGCGCCGACGAAAGCCAGCCCCATCACCGAGAGGACGACGAGCGCCGAGGCAGCGGCGAGCATGCGGGCGACCCAGGTCCTCGTTCCGCTCACCGTTTCAGTTCCTTAGCTTGATCCGCGGCGAAAGACGTGGCCGCTACGGCGACCATAAGCCACCGCGATGTCTACGGCACGCAGCGGCTCGTCCAGGAGCCACACCTCGAACCCCGCTCTGGACAGGATCACCTCGGCGAGCGCCAGATCGTCGGGGTTGTCGTCGATCACTAATACCCGGTGCATCGAATAGGAACCTTACGTCAAATCGATGCCGTCGAGACCGGCGAGATCGAAGGCCAGCAGAAGAAAATCCGGCAGGTCATAGGCACCCAAAAGAATTGTCAAGCCGGAGGTAACAGCCGGCAGAGGATCTCGCCGATCCCCGACCAGCCGCGCTCCTCCGCCCGGCGACGGATCTCGACCACGACCCTGACGTTGTGCTCCCACGATCTGGCGGCCGAGAAGTCGCTGAGCATCGGGGCGAGATGACGGCGCAGGATCTCGCCCGCCGACTCCGCGCCCGCACTCTGGGCGTCCGCGCGGCCGAGCTTCGAAGGAAACAGGCCGCCGTAGACGGTCAGACCGTTTTCGACCGCCAGGTTGGCGAAGGTTCCCAGCTCCGCGAGGGATGTTGCGGCAAGACGCGTTTGGATATCCAGGCTTCGCTTGACCGCCTCCAAGAGAACGCTCGCGATCGATTCCGGTGACCCTTCGTCCCAGACTTGCCGCACGCCGCATTCGAGGGTCGGGATCGAAGCCACTAGCTGCCAGAGCCGCCAGGCCCCCGGCGCCGCCCGGGAGAGCACGATCGAGCGCCGCGACAGCAGGTGCGCGACGGCCGCGTGGTGACGCGCCCATTCGATCAACGCAGCGCGCCCTTCGTCGAGGTCGAAATAGAGCGCTTCGAGGTCGGAGTGGAGCCGCCACGAGGCTCCCTCTTCGTTCGCCCAGGAACCGTCCGGGCAGCGGCTCGGCGTGAGCACGAGATCGGCCGCCTCCTCAAGCATGAAGCGTCCCGCGACCGGCGGCCAGATCAGGCCGCTCGGCACCGACCCATCCGGAGGCCAGGGGGCGCCCTGCTGCGACGACGTGGAGCTTGCAGCGCTGGATCGCGCCGCGGACCGGCCCCGCAACCAGGGTTCGGAGCTCACTTCGACGCCCGCCGCCCAAACTCTTGCCGGGGATTCGCTCGTCTCGCCGCCTTGAATCTCGGCGAAGAGGCCGGCCGCGTCCTCCACCTCCGGCCGTCCCGCGGGCAACTGACCCGACTGTTGCAGCTCGCGGACCCGGTCGAGGGCTAGGCGTACCGCAAAGACGAAGGCCTCGCGCACACCGAGGCCGCTCGTGGCCGACGACTCGGTCACCGCCAGGTTCAAGGAAAGGGCGGCGCAGTCGGCGCGCACCTTGGCGATCGGAACTGCATCGAGCCGGTCGCGCTGGTTGGCCTGGACCACAAAGCCAACCGGCGGCCGACGCTCGCCGAGCTCGATCAGGCTTTCCCGCAGAGCCGCGAGGCTGGGCGGGTAGCCGGCGGCCGAGGTATCCGCCACGAACACGACCGCGTCGGCCTCAAGGAGCAGCTTCTTCCTGCGGTGTTCGAGCGAGGTCTGGCCAGGCACCGTCACCACCTGGCAGCGGATCGATCGACCGTCGAACCGTCCGCCCGTGTAATCGAGCCAGTCGAAATACAGGGTCCGGCCCTCCGTTTCGGCGGGGGTCTCGACCTCGCGCCCCAGGCTCACGCCGAGCGAGCGCAACGTCGTGGTCTTGCCGGACCGGGCGGTGCCGTCGTACACGATGCGTACGACGATACAATCTCGATCGAGATCCAACCGGGCCATGGCTGAGGGGATACGGCACCCGGCGGCGATGAACCGGACGGGCGCCTTATGGGTCAGCCGATGGCCGCGGAGTGTTTGGCGACCACGGTGCGGACGATCGCCAGGTTGGTCTTCGCCCGATCGACGACGAGGTAGACGAACGCCGCGGGCGAAATCATCCGAATCATGTGGATCTGGTCGGAGAGGGTGAGCAGCATGTCCTCAAGCGTCGACGTAAGGCCGAGGGCCTTCATCGTCTTCAGCTTCATCTTGACCATCTCGCTGTTGAACGCGCTCGCCGTCGACAGGTCGAAATCCTGACGATTGCTGCGCACGGCAAGGGTCATGCCGGAGTCCAGGTCGACGACCGACACCGCGATCAATCCGGCGATCTCCGCGTCAACTTGGTTGAAGAACTCCATATATTCTTTTTCGGAAGCCATGGCTCGATTCTCCGTTCTGCCTTTCCGCGATGGAATGCCGATTAGACCACGAGATCCATTCGTCTGCCCGCGAGCTTCTTCCCTCAGCGTTTTCGTGCCCAGGTCGGTTAGCCGATCGAGCAGATCGATTAAGGCGAGCGCCTGGCGATGGTGGGGATCGAGCGCCAGCACCTCGGAAAGGTCGTGCCTTTTCTGTTCTTTCGTCTCTTCGACGGCGGCGAGCCAGAGCCACGCGGATTCCTTGCTCCGATCGATCTCGATCGCCCCTTTCAGCAAGGCCTTTGCCCGTTTCGGGGCGCCGGCCTTGGCGGCGGCGATCCCTTCTTCGCACAGGGTATCCGCGAGCACCGCGATCGCGACGCCATGGCCGGGATGGTTGGCGAGCACAATGCGCAGGTAGCGTTCTCGATCGGCCAAATGAGGAGGAGAGGTGCGCGAGCCAAAGCCAGATCGAATCAAGCGTCGGCTCGATCCCGCTCGCCTGGAGCAACAGGCTCCGCGCAATGCCATCGTCCCCACGATGGGCGGCCTGGACCGCCTCCGCGAGGAGTCTCGTCCCTTCCCCCCCGACATCTATATCGCTCATCAGACCGCCAATCGACAACAGGCCGACAGATCGAACGGCAAAGCCGAACGCGTCAGGAATTCAGAATGCGAACGTTTTTTCGATTGGTATTTATCCTACCCTCAATACACCTCAATACGAAAGCAAAATAAAGGGGGAGCCCCCCCACGCTCGGGGGGGGGAGAGGGTGGGCGGCGCCCGGCGGCTTCAACGCCCGGCGCCAAAGGGTGTTCAGCCGATGGCCGCGGAGTGCTTGGCGACCACGGTGCGGACGATCGCCAGGTTGGTCTTCGCCCGATCAACGACCAGGTAGACGAACGCCGTGGGCGAAATCATCCGAATCAGGTGGATCTGGTCGGAGAGGGTGAGCAGCATGTCCTCCAGCGTCGACGTAAGGCCGAGGGCCTTCATCGTCTTCAGCTTCATCTTGACCATCTCGCTGTTGAACGCGCTCGCCGTCGACAGGTCGAAATCCTGGCGATTGCTGCGTACGGCGAGAGTCATGCCGGATTCGAGGTCGACCACCGAAACGGCGATCAAGCCGGCGATTTCTGTGTCGACTTTGTTAAAAAAGTCAACGTAATCCTTTTCTGTCGCCATTCAAATTTATCCTCCGTGGTTGGTTCGATGGCGGGCGGCCATCGGAGCGGTCAGACGACGAGATTACTCTCGGTGTCGGCTAGTTTGTGGCGAGCCAAGGCCAGGTTGGAGCGGCTCTTATCGAGCACGAGGTAGATGAACAAGCCGTCCTTGGCGGCGAGCGGACGGATCAGATGATACTGCTTGCCGAGCGTGATCAGGATGTCCTCGATCGTGTCCTTCAAGCCGAGCGTCGCCATCGCCTTGCGCTTGGCACGAACGACTTCCGTATTGCCCGCGGCGGCGGCTTCGAGATCTAGCGAAGGACCGCCCCCCTCCGCGCCCATCATCATGCCGCTGTTGCTGTCGACCAGACAGGCGCCGATAAAACCGTCAATTTCGGTGAGGCCGTGAAGACTTTCTTTGATGTTTGCCATGGTGCTACTCCTCTTTTATGGGTGAAAACTTCCAACTTCAGCTGATCTCTCCTCGGACTTTCAGAGACCCTCGGTCATGTCTCGGCTGTCTCGTCCATAGTATGACACAGTGCTCTCGCTGATCATTCCAAGCTCCCGGATTCGGCGGTTGCCTGGCACCCTACTCGACTTCGCACGGGAGCAGGAAGAGGGCGACTGCGTCTTACGCTGGGCCCGAATGACCTCCGTGTTGCCCGCGGCGGTTCCCTTATACCGCGCCATCGTGCCGCCCCCCCAAGACTCCTCTCCAGGCACTCTTCCTTGCACGCCGACCTCCCGAGCGCCTAGAATCCGCGCAACACGACGGGCACCGCCCTTTCCCCGGTTCCTCATGCCCTGCGTCCAGGCTTGCGCGGGGCTGGGGATTTCCCCGGGTACCGGTGCGAGCCCGGCCCGCGATCCACCATAGGCAATCAATGACCAACTCGGGCGGCTTCAGCGGCTCTCGAGTGAGGGGGAACTTCATGGATTCAACGATCAAACGCCGAACCGCGGCCTGGAGGCTGCTCGGCCTCTTCGCGATCACGGCGCTCCTTGGGCTGGCCCACGCCACGCCCGCCGCCGCGAGCGAAGCCGAGCTCGTCCTGCCCGACCTGGGCTCCCAGACGTTTCTGGGCGTCAACGGCCACAACCTGCTGCTTGGCGGCTTGGTCATCTGCGTGCTCGGCATCGGCTTTGGTCTCGCGATGTACAGCCAGCTCAAGAACCTGCCCGTCCATCGCTCGATGCGCGAGATCTCCGAGCTGATCTTCACCACCTGCAAGACCTATCTGATCACTCAGGGCAAGTTCATCTTGCGGCTGGAGCTGTTCATCGGCACGGTGATGGTCTTCTACTTCGGCTGGCTGCGGCACTACGCCCCGATCAAGGTGACCGTCATCGTGCTGTTCAGCTTGGTCGGCATCGCCGGTAGCTACCTGGTCGCCTGGTTCGGCATCCGGGTCAACACCTTCGCCAACTCGCGCTCGGCGTTCGCCAGCTTGCGCGGCAAGCCCTTCCCGACCTACGCCATCCCGCTCAAGGCCGGCATGTCGATCGGCATGCTGCTGATCTCGACCGAGCTGGTGCTGATGCTGTTGATCCTCCTGTTCGTGCCGAGCGACTACGCCGGCCCTTGCTTCATCGGCTTCGCGATCGGCGAGTCGCTCGGCGCCGCGGCGCTGCGCATCGCGGGCGGCATCTTCACCAAGATCGCCGACATCGGCTCCGACCTGATGAAGATCGTCTTCAACATCAAGGAAGACGACGTCCGTAACCCCGGCGTGATCGCGGACTGCGTCGGCGACAACGCGGGCGACTCGGTCGGCCCGACGGCCGACGGCTTCGAAACCTACGGCGTCACGGGCGTGGCACTCATCACCTTCATCCTGCTCGCGATCAACGAAAAGGTCGCCGGCCCTGGCTATCAGAGCATCCAGGTCCAGCTGCTGGTCTGGATCTTCGTCATGCGCGTCCTGATGATCATCACCTCGGGCGCCTCCTACTTCATCAACGAAGCGATGGCGAAGGCGAAATACGGCAACGCCGACAACTTCAACTTCGAGGCCCCTCTCACCTCGCTGGTCTGGCTCACCTCGATCCTCTCGGTCGGCGTCACCTACCTCGCCTCCTGGCTGATGATCCCGAACCTGGGCGGCGACCCGACGCTCTGGTGGAAGCTGTCGACGATCATCACCTGCGGCACCCTCGCCGGAGCGATCATTCCCGAGCTGGTGAAGGTCTTCACCTCGACCGAATCGGCGCACGTCAAGGAAGTGGTCACCGCTTCGCGCGAGGGCGGCGCCTCGCTCAACATCCTCGCCGGCCTGATCGCCGGCAACTTCTCCGCCTACTGGATGGGCTTGTCGATCGCGGCCCTGATGGGTATCGCGTCGTGGGTGGCGACCACCGGCGGCCTCGGTGCGTTGATGATCGCCCCGGCGGTGTTCGCCTTCGGCCTCGTCGCTTTCGGCTTCCTCGGTATGGGTCCGGTGACCATCGCGGTCGACTCCTACGGCCCGGTCACGGACAACGCCCAGTCGGTCTTCGAGCTGTCGACCATCGAGACGCTGCCGAACATCAAGGACGAGGTAAAGAAGGAGTTCGGCTTCACCCCCGACTTCGATCGCGCCAAGCACCACCTGGAAGCCAACGACGGCGCGGGTAACACCTTCAAGGCGACGGCCAAGCCGGTGCTGATCGGTACCGCGGTAGTCGGCTCGACGACGTTGATCTTCTCGATCATCGTGGTGCTCACCCAAGGGTTGACGATCAATCTCGAGAAGCTGTCGCTGCTCCACCCGCCGTTCCTGCTTGGCCTGGTGACCGGCGGCGCGATCATCTACTGGTTCACCGGAGCCTCCATGCAGGCGGTTTCGACCGGCGCCTACCGCGCGGTCGAGTTCATCAAAAAGAACATCAAGCTGGACAACGCGGCCGGCAAGGCCTCGATCGAAGACTCGAAGAAGGTGGTCGAGATCTGCACCACCTACGCCCAGAAGGGGATGTTCAACATCTTCCTCACGGTCTTCTTCTCGACCCTGGCGTTCGCCTGCCTGGAGCCGTTCTTCTTCATCGGCTACCTGATCTCGATCGCCCTCTTCGGGCTCTACCAGGCGATATTCATGGCCAAAGCCGGCGGCGCTTGGGACAACGCCAAGAAGAACGTAGAGGTGGAGCTGAAAGAAAAAGGCACGCCGCTCCACGACGCCACCGTCGTCGGCGACACCGTGGGCGATCCGTTCAAGGACACCTCCTCGGTCGCGATGAACCCGGTCATCAAGTTCACCACCCTCTTCGGCCTCCTCGCCGTCGAGCTGGCGATCGAGCTGCCGAACACCACGACCAACATCCTCGCGGCGGTCTTCTTCGCCGTCTCCGTGATCTTCGTCTGGCGCTCGTTCTACGCCATGCGAATCAAGGACGCGGCCTAGCCACGTTAAGTACCTTCCGGGGCCATTGAGCGGCAAAGCACGCCGCTCAATGGCCCCGGAGGACCTGTGACACGCGTGGATCTCGCTGGCCGATCCCGCCGAGGTGGACGCGGAGCTGATCGGCTGGCTGCGGCAGGCGTTCGACGCGGCGGGCTAGGACTTGGCGTCGAGCGCGGCGACCTGGCGTTTCGGCGCCACGCAGCGATACGACTCCTCGATTCGCTCCGCGACCTCGTCCCAATCGACTTTGCCGTCGAGCACGATGCCGATCCAACCGCGGTGGCCGACGTAGGGCGGCCGGAAGTAGACCTCGGGCGCCAGGGCCATCAGCGTCTCCTGGGCGCCCTCGGGCGCCGCGCACCAGACCGAGAGGTGCTCCGCTCCGTGGTGGTGATCGTCGAGGGTCGCGAACGTCTTCTTGCCCCCCACGAACCAGGTCGGCTCGCCGTGGCTCGGCCGTTCCATCGCTTCCGGGAGCGCGAGGCAGATCCGGCGAAGCCGGTCGAGAACGGAGTCTCTCGTATCCTTGGCCATAGAGGGATTCTGTCGCAGATGAGTCGCCCCCGGCGGCCGGAGCTGTAGATTGTCGCAAGGAGGATCGCTTCGAAGCGGCTCCCCTCAGGCCCGAAGGGGCACCTGTTAGACTCCGCCAGGTTTTCGACCATGCCGACCGATCCGATCTGCCGCGCTTTCGCACGGCTCAGCAGCGACGCCCCCCGGGCCGCACTGGTCGTTTCGCGTACCAGGCGCGCGGATCGCGGCGAGGTGGCCGGCCTGGCGCGCGGAGTCGCCGCACGGATCGACGCCTTCGCCGCCGCGGCAACCCTGCCGGCGAACCGGCCGATCGCTTTTGCCGCCGCCAACGGCATCGGGTTCCTGGCCGGATTCTTGGCGCTCCGAGCCTTGAGCCGGCCCATGCTGCTGCTCGACTCCGGCACTCCGGAAGCCGAGCGGCTGCGGATCGCCCGCCGGCTGGGAGCCGTGGCGATCCTCGAATGCCCCTGCGCCTGGCCGACGAGCCCGGAGGGCTTTGCGCTCCGCGCGGTGGCGACCGGCGAAGACGAGGAGCGTGGAGAGCCGGTAGGTTTCCCCAATCCGCCAGCCGATCTGGCGGTGATCAAAGTCACCTCCGGCTCGACCGGGGCGCCGCGCGGGATCGCGACTCCGTCAGAGGCGTTGATCGCAGACGACGACCAGTTGGGCCGCTCGATGGGTCTTCGTCCCGGCGATGCGTTCGTCGCGACCGTGCCGATGACCCATTCGTACGGACTGACCAGCCTGGCGATGCCCGCTCTACTGCGCGGCCAGGTGCTGGTGCTGCCCGAAGGAGATTCTCCCGTCGAGCCGCTCGCCGCGGCCGAGGCGTGCGGAGCGACGATCTTCCCGACCGTGCCCGCGTATCTGGACGCCTTGCTTCGCACCTCCCACCCTCCCGCCTGGCCGCGGACGCTCCGCCTGGCGCTCACCGCCGGAGCTCAGCTTCCGCGCGCGACCGCCGTGCGCTTCCGCGAGACCTTCGGCCAGCCGGTCCACGTCTTTTACGGCGCCTCGGAATCGGGAGGCATCTGCTACGACCGCGAGGGCGGGGCCGGCGAGCGCGGCACGGTCGGCACGCCGGTCGACGGCGTCTCGCTCCGTCTGCTCGATCCGGACGAGAACGGCGCCGGGGTGATCGCCGTGACCTCGCCGGCCGTCGCGTCCGGCTACCTGCCCGAATCGGACGAGCGCCTGGCGGGCGGCACGTACCGCACCAGCGATTTCGCCTGCTTTCGCGACGGCGAGCTGGCGCTGCTCGGCCGGGTCGACGACCTGGTGAACATCAAGGGCAAGAAGGTCAATCCGCGCGAGGTGGAGGGCGTGCTCGGCGAGCTGCTCGGCGTCCACGAGGTCGCGGTGCTCGGCGTGCCGCGGGCGGCCTGCGGCGGCGAGGTGCTGCGCGCGGTGATCGCCTGCGGCGACGGCGCGCTTTCCACCGACCAGGTGCTCGCCTGGTGCCGGCCGCGCCTGGCCGCTCACAAGGTGCCGCGGAGCGTCGTCCTCGTTCGCGCCCTGCCGCGAACCGATCGCGGCAAGCTCGATCGCGCCGCCCTGCTCGACCTGGCGCGGCACGTCCAGGCGGTGTGAGGCAGCCTCCCGAGATGTCCGATTCGACCGTGCCGCTCCCCCGCTCATACCGAAGGACCGCCCTCGTCCGCGCCACCTGGGCGAGCCACGTTGCGGCGCTCGCCGCGCTCGGCTTCGCCCCCGAGCGGTGGCCGTGGATTCTCGGCACCCTCGTCGCGAACCACTTGACCATCGGCATCAGCGGCCTGATTCCGACGAGCCGCCTGCTCGGCCCGAACCTCACCCGCCTGCCGGCCTCTGCAGGCTCGGTGGCGCTCACGTTCGACGACGGGCCGGATCCGGAGGTGACGCCCAAGGTGCTCGATCTGTTGGAGGAACGCGGCGCCCGCGCGAGCTTCTTCGTGATCGGCAAGCGGGTCGAGGCGCATCCCGATCTCGCCGCCGAGATCGTCCGGCGCGGCCATACGGTGGAAAACCACACCTACCGGCATCGCCACGATTTCTCCTTGCGCGGCCCGCGAGCGCTCGATCGGGAGGTGACCGCTGCGCAGGAGGCGATCGCCCAAGCGACCGGCCGCTATCCGACCTGGTTTCGAGCACCGGCCGGGCTGCGCGGCGTGTTCCTAGAATCCGTGCTCGCCCGGCACGGCCTGTCGCTCGCGGCCTGGACCCGACGCGCCTACGACACCGTGGTCCGCGATCCGCAAAAAATCGTCGAGAGCTTGGGCCGCGGGCTCGCGGCAGGAGACGTTCTGCTGCTTCACGACGGTACGGCCGCGCGGACCGCCGCCGGCTCTCCTGCCCTGCTCGACGCCCTGCCGCGCCTGCTCGACCTGATCGCCGAGGGTGGATTGCTCGCCCTGCCGCTGCCTCACCGGGAGTCGGCATGAGCGCGCCGGTTCCGCCGCTCGATCCCGTTCTCGCCCCCGCGCCCGAACGGGTGCCGCTCGGGCGTTTTGGCCGGTTCCGGCGCACACTCGCCGAGCTGCACGTCCGGCTACGGACGGAGGGCGAAGCCCCGGCCCGGCAGGCCGCGGCGATCGGCGTCGGCCTGTTCATCGGCTGCTCGCCGCTATACGGTTTCCACTTCCCGCTCTGCGTCTTCGCCGCGCGGGTGCTCCGCCTGAGCCAGCTCAAGACCTATCTCGCCTCGAACATCAGCCTACCGTTCATCGCCCCGTTTCTGTTCTATGCCGAGGTGGAGGTCGGCCGCTTCCTGCGCGGAGCGCCGCCCTTGACCTTCCATCCGGCGCAATTGCGCTCGATGCCGCTCGGCCGCTTCGGCGCGGACTTGGCTGTCGGCGCGCTGGCCGTAGGCGCTACGCTCGGCCTGCTCGGCGCGCTGATCGCCTACCGCGCCGCCGTGTCGGCCCGTCGCCATCCCGAGATCGAAGCCTTGATCGCCGCGGCGTCGCGGCGCTATCTCGATTGCGGCATGTTCCCCTGGGAGTTCGTGCGGGGGAAGCTTCGGCATGATCCGCTTTACTTTGGGGTGGTGGGGCGAGGCCTGGCGTCGACGGTGGCCAAAGACGAAAACGGCGACGACGCGGAGCGGGGCGTGGTCTTGGACTTGGGGTGCGGCCGGGGCATCCTGTTCTCTCTGATCCTGGCGGTGCATGAGATCGGAGCCCGGCCCCCGGGGTGGGAGCCCACTCCCCGCGGGCTTCGGTTGATCGGCTTTGAGGGGCGGGACAAGATCGCGGCGCAGGCGAAAAAGGCTCTCGGGGACGAGGCCGAGATCTCGACCGCGGACTTGGCGACGGCGGAGCTTCCCCGCTGCCGCGTTGCTCTGCTGCTCGACGTTCTTCACTACCTGCCGGCCGCAGCGCAGGAGAATCTGCTCGATCGGGTGGCGGCGGCCTTGGAACCCGGCGGGACGCTCCTCCTACGCGATGCCGATGCGGACGGGGGAGGGCGTTTCTGGGCGACCCGCGTTCAGGAACGTTTGGCGGCGCTCGCCCGAGGCGACTTCCGCCAGCGCTTCCGCTATCGGAGCGCCCGGGAGTGGCGCGGGATGCTCGAATCGCGCGGGCTGACGACCGAGACCGCCCCTTTGAGTGAAGGGACTCCTTACGCCAACGTCTTGGTGGTGGGCCGGAAGGGCGCTACGAAATCTTCGCCTGCTCTTTGACCCGCCGGTCCACTTCCAGCAGTTCGGGCACGTCGCGGCCTTTGATCTCGGGCCACTGGACGCTCAACCGCTTCATCTGCCCCTCCAGGCGCTGCCAGAGGTCGCGGTTCTTGACCGCCGCTCCCTCTTTCGTCTTCCAGCCGCTCTTGCTCCATCCGGGAAGCCACCTCGACGCTCCGTGACGCAGGTAGTCGGAGCCGGTGTAGACGGCGACTTTGGTTTTTTCCGGCAGGATTTCGAGCGCGGCGATCGCGCCGAGGATGTCGAGCTGGTTCGGGGAGGAGGCATTCGGCACTTCTTCGGAGAGGAACTGTTCTTCCTCGCCGCGAAGGACCAGCGCGGCCCAGAGCCCTTTGCCTTTGGGCTTGGCGACCCGGAGGTAGACGGAGACTTCCGCCGAGACCGGCGGTGCCGCGGCCACCCGCTCTCCGGTGAGGGCCCGGATCTCGGCGGTCGCGAGCTGGTCGGCGCGCTCGTTGTGCTTGTGCCCCGCGTGCCCTTTGATCCAATCCCAGCGGATATCGTGGCTGCGGTTCAGCTCGGCCAGGCGTTGCCAGAGATCGACGTTTAAAAGCTCTCCCTCCTTGCGCTTCCAACCGCGGGCCTCCCAGCCGGCGATCCACTCGGTGATGCCGCGGCGGAGGTATTGCGAATCGGTGACCAGGCGGACGCGGCAGCGGGTTTTCAGCGCTTCGAGCGCACGGATCGCCGCGGTCAGCTCCATCCGGTTGTTGGTCGCCTTCGGCTCTCCTCCCGAAAGCTCGCGAGTCTTGCCTGTGGCTGGATCGATCAACACGGCCCCCCAACCTCCCGGGCCGGGGTTCGGGTCGGCGCCGCCATCGGTGTAGATCTCGACCGCGACGAGAGGGGTACGGACCGGCTCGCTCATCCGGGCTCTACTCCGGCAGGCCCACGGTGACGAGCAGATCCGCCGGCCGCAGATGCCGCCGCGCCGCGGCTTCGGCGGCCGGGCGGTCGACCGCCCGCAGGCGCTCCAACCTCCAGGCGGGATCGTCGACGGCCAAGCCGTAGAGGGAGGCTTCGGTGAGCAGCTCCGCCCACTGGCGCGCAGTTTCGCGTTGGAACGGGTCGCGGCCGAGAAGATAGGCGCGCGCCTCTTCGAGCTCGTCTTGCGTGACTCCCCCGTCCACCAGACGGGCGATCTCTTCGGCGACGCCGCGCTCGGCCTGCGCCACCGTATCGGGCGAGGTGCCGACGTAGGCGACCAGCCGGCCGGGGTCGAAGCCCGAGCCGGCGATCGTCTGGGCGTACGCCGTGTAGGCGAGGCCCTCCCGTTCGCGAATCCGCGCCGGAATGCGGCCGGTCAAGCCCGCTCCCGAACCGAGCACCACGGCGACCAGCTCCAGCGCTTCATAGTCCGCATGTCCGCGCGACACGGTCAGGTGCCCCATGTAGAGATGCGCCTGGTCCTCGGCGGAGGTTTCCACCTCGCGATGCCGCTCTCCCGTCCCGGAGGGAGCGGGCGGCTCGGCGCCCGGGGTGGCCGATTCGGGCAGGCTCGCAAACAGTTCCTCGGCCCGCTTCCGCACCTCGTCCTCGTCGATTGCACCCGCGATGCCCACCAACACCCCGGAGGCGAGGCCGCGGCGGTGGTGCGCCAGGGCGTCCGCCGGCTCGGCGGCGCGCAGACTCTCGACCGTCCCCTGGACCGGCCGGGCGCGCGGGTGGGGCGCATAGAGCTGGTCCAGGAAACCCCAGGCGGTGCGGATGTCGGGCTGATCGCCCATGCTTTCGAGGTCGGCTTCGATCTGGCGCGCGACGAACGCGGCGCGGTCGGCCGGAAAGGTCGACTCCAAGGTCAGCTCCGCGGCCCATTCGAGAGCGCGCTCCCAGTCGCGGGACAAGGCATCGGCGGTGACGCCGTAGACCTCGAAGCCACCGAAGCTCGAAAGGCTCATGCCGAGGTTTTCGGCCTCTTCGGCAATGCGCCGAAAATCGCGGCTCCGAGTCCCTTCGGCGAGCATCCGGCCGGTCAGCATCGCATGGCCCGGAGCCGTCTCGGCGCGGGCGCCCGAAGGGATCCAAATCCGCACCGCGACCACCGGCGCCCCTTCGACCCGCCGTGCCCGCACGGTGAGCCCGGGCCGCGTTCGAAGCGCGCCCGCCGGATCGCCGACGGCGCCTGGTTTCACGTTGTCCCGCTCCGAAACCGTCATCGCGCGTACGACCAGCCGAGCACGGCGCCCCGCTCCGGATGGAGCCAACGCTCGGCCGCCGCGAGCAGATCGCCCGGCGTCGCTTCGACCATCGCGGCGAGTTGGCGCTCGTGATGGTCGGGGGTGAACAACGCCACCGAGAGAGCCGCCGACACCGCCTGTTGGTGCACCTTCTCGTGGCCGAACACCCAGTCGGCAATGGCGATCTGACGCGCGCGGGCAAGCTCCGCTTCGCTCGGCGCGGTGGCGACGCGGGCGGCCAGCTCGGCGAACAGGGCGGCCTCGGCGCGCTCAGGTTCCACCCCCGGGATCAGCTCGGCGGTGATCGCGAAATGCCCGCGGTCGAGATTGTCCGAAACGTCGGCCGAGATCCAGGCGCACAGCTCCATCTCGTCCACGAGGCGGCGGTGGAGTTGGCTGGCGCGTCCTCCCGCGAGCAGGTCGGCGAGCAGTCGCGCGATCGCATGCTCCGGGTCGCTCGCGGCGGGCGCGGGCAGCGCGAGCAGCAGGCGCGGCACCTCCCCCTTGTCGCGATCGAGCCGTTCGAGCGCGGCGGGAAACGTCGCCGGGGCGAGCACTGGATGCGGCGCGGCGCCCGCTTCGAGCTTGCCCAACGCGTCGGTCACCCGATCGAGCGCGTCGTCCCCTAGATCCCCCGCGACGATCAACGTGGCGTTGTCCGGCCGATAGAAGTGGGAATGGAAACGGCGCAGATCGGCGTCGCCGGTCGCCAGCAGGCTCTCTTTGGTTCCGAGCACCGGCCGGCCGTAGGCATGATCGGGAAACAGCCGCGCCATGGTCGCCATTTCGAGCGCGTCCCAAGGATCGCTGTCGTACATCGCGATCTCTTCCAGGATCACCTGCCGCTCGCTGCCGGTCTCGGCTGGATCGAGCGACAGATGGGCCATTCGGTCGGCTTCGATCGCCAGCGCTTCCGACCAGCGGTCGGCGGCGAAATTGAAGTAGTAGACCGTGGCGTCGTGGCTGGTGAAGGCGTTGTTCGCCCCGCCGAGCGCCTGGGTGCGGCGGTCGATCTCCCCCGGACCGTAAGCGGCGGAGCCTTTGAACATCATGTGCTCGAGGAAATGCGCGGCGCCGCCGTGGCGGGCTTCTTCATCGCGGGTACCCGCGTGATAACAGAGCGCGGAGGTAACCACCGGCGCCTGGCGGTTCGCGAGCAGGCCGACGGTCAGGCCGTTGTCCAACCGATGGAGCGCGAGCGTGCCGGGCAGGCGGGGTACGTCCACCGCGCCGCTGCGCCCTCGGGTCTTCGTTCTCATTCGTAGTCCTCTCGTCATTCCCGTTGGAGCTGGATGTCGACCTTCACGCGCCCTTCCTCGGCCCCGGAGCGAACCTCGACTCCGATATCTTTCTGCTGGTATCCCGGCGCTGAGATCGAGAGCCGATGGGTGCCGGGGCCGAGCGCGATGAACGCGCCGCTCCGGCGGCCGAACGGTCCGGTCGTCAGGCGTACGGCCGAGCCGTCGACGCTCACCGTCGCCTCCGACGGATTGAGCCGAAGGGTGATCCCGTCGCGCACCTGGTACATGTCGAGATCCCCGGACCCGACGTCGCGCGCCGCGAGAGCCTTCAACCGCCCCGGAATCACCGTCGTGCCGACGCCCGCGGCGTCGATCTCGATCACCAGATCTTCCATCCCCGCCTTGCGAAATTTGAGCGTGTGCTCCCCGTCATCGACTTCCAAGACCCCGCCGCCGCGCAGACCGTTGAATTCCGAGACCTTGCCCACCACCGTCCGATCGACCAGGACGTAGGCGTCGGCCGGCACGACCCGCAGCGCGAGGTTGAGCCGCGTTTGGAGCCCATCGCCGCTGTCGCGCGCCGGGGCCGGGGCCGGCTCTTCTTCCGTCGCGTCGGGCTCGTCCGGGCTCGCCGGGACGGGAGACGGACTTGCAGGCCGGCTGGGAGCCGGGGGGGTGGGCACCGGCGGCGTCACTTGGCCACCCTGGACCGAGCCCGGCGGCGTATAGGGCCGCTCCCCCACCTGCCGGCCCTCGACCGGCGTTCCCGGCGGGGTCTCAAAGATCATCGGGTCTTTGGACGGGGTGCTCGTCGGATCGGCCTCGGCGTCCGGGTCGTCGGCCGGCTGATCGCTCGTACCCACGTCGCTGGTCGGCGGCAGGCCCAGCTGCGGCACGTCGGGCTTGCCGCCCGCCACCAGGCGCCAGACGCCGAGCACGGCGACCAACAGCACAGCAAACGCAGCGGCGAGGATCAGCGGCACCGGCACCCTACGCGGCGGGGCGATGGGCAGCGGCGGAATCGCGGCATACCCGGGGCCGGCGCCCGGAGGAGGAGGGATCGTGCCCGGAGGAAGAGGTTGCGGCTGGGTGGCCAAGGTTGAGGCAGGGGGCGCGACCGGAATTCCGGCGGGGGTCGGCGTGCGAACGGTGGGCGCGCTGGGGGTCGGCACCGTGCCCGCTCCGGCTGCACCCGCCACGGTCCCGAACATCGCCGCCGGCCGGGTCATCGGCGCGGTGTCGCGGCTCACCGGAGGGCGGACGGAAATCCCCGCCGGCAGGATCGGCCGGGAGAGCGTCTCGTCGGGCAGGTCGCGTTCGATCTGGCGCAGCTCTGCCGCCACCTCGCGCGCCGAGCCGATTCGCTGATCGCGGTCCTTCGCCAGCATCCGGACCAGCAGATCTTCCAGCTTTTCGGGCACCGCCCGCAGCGCCGAGACGCGGGGCGGCTCCTGGTGGAGGATCTTGTAGACCAGCGTGGTGAGCGTTTCGCCGTCGAACGGGCGCTTGCCCGAAAGCAGCTCATAGAGCACGACGCCAAGCGAGAAGACGTCGCTCCGGCCGTCCAGATCCTCGCCGCGGATCTGCTCGGGCGACAGGTATTGGGGGCTGCCCATGACCGAGCCGGCGATCGTCAGCTCGGTGCTCTGGCCGCCCATCTTCGCAATGCCGAAGTCGGTGACCTTCACCTGCTCCGCGGCGTCGATCAGGATGTTGCTCGGCTTGACGTCGCGATGGACCACGTCGTGAGCGTGGGCATAGGCCAGCGCCTCGGCGGTCTGTCTCGTCCAACGCAAGACGTCCGAGATCGACAGCGCAGGTCCGGACTCCAACCGGTTCGCCAGGTCCGCCCCCTCGACATACTCGAACGCCAAGAAGACCAGCCCCTCGGCCTCGCCGGCATCAAACAGGGTGACGATGTTCGGATGGAGCATCCGGCCTGCCGCCCGGGCCTCGCGCAGCAGCCGCTTCTTCCGGTCCTCGACCTCGGAATCGCGTCCGGAGAGGCGGACGGTCTTGATCGCCAACTTCCGATCGATGTGCGGATCGTCGGCCAGGTAGACCTCTCCCATCGCCCCTGCACCCAAGAACTTGTCGATCTTGTAGCGGCCGACCATCGTGCCGCTCGCGAGGTTGGTCATCAGGGAGTTTCGCCTCTCGTAGGTGCGTCGGCCACGCCGTCTGAGCCCATCGGACCTGACGGCCCGGTCGGCCCGTAAGACGGGCTTCTGCGGAACCGGAGAATGATAGCAGGGCGAGCGGGGTGGGCGGGGGTGTCGCCCGCTTCCCGCTAGGGTCTTCCCAAAAGATGACCAAAGATGTCATATTTACCGAAGCGGGACCTGAATCGCTAGAGATTCGCCTCCCGCGTCGGCCCCATGCCTGCCAACGCCACCCTTTCGCCCGAGCCTCTCGTCGCTCGCTTTTCGCTTCCTCTAGAGGCGATCGATCCGCTGTCGCGGATCGGCAATACCCCGCTGTTCGACCTGTCGCGGCTGGTCGGCCGTGCGGGCGTCGCGCTGTACGCCAAAGCGGAGCTGTGCAACCCCGGCGGCTCGGTCAAGGACCGGCCGGCGCTCGCGATGATCGAGGACGCCCAACGCCGCGGCCTGTTCGCCGGGGGACGGCGGCTGCTGGATGCGACCTCGGGCAACACCGGAATCGCTTACGCGATGATCGGCGCCGCGCGCGGCATTCCGGTCACCCTCTGCCTGCCCGACAGCGCGAGCCCGGAGCGGAAGCGGGTGCTGCGCGCCTATGGCGCCGAAATCCGGATCACCGATCCGCTCCAAGGAAGCGATGGCGCGATTCTCGAAGCCCGCCGCCTGGTTCACGAGGAGCCGGAGCGTTGGGCCTATCTCGATCAATATTCGAACCCCGAGAACTGGCGCGCCCACTACCGGACGACCGGTCCCGAGATCTGGCGCCAGAGCGGGGGGCAGATCACCCACTTCGTCACCGCACTGGGCACCAGCGGCACCTTCATGGGTGTCGGGCGTTTCCTGGCTGACCAGGCGCCCCACGTCCGGCGGATCTCGGTCGAGCCGGACGGGCCGTTCCATGGGCTCGAAGGGATGAAGCACATGGCGTCCGCGCTGGTGCCGCCGATCTATGATCCAGCCCTGGCGCACGAGGCGCGCGAAATCTCTACCGAAACGGCCCAGCGAATGGTGAGGCGTCTGGCGCGCGAGATGGGCCTTCTGGTTGGCGTCTCGGCAGGCGGAAACGTGGCCGCATCGCTCGCTCTCGCCCAGGAAATCGAGAGCGGCACGATCGTTACCGTCCTTTGCGACGGAGCCGACAAATACCTGACCGAGTCGTTTTGGGAGGAAGAGATTTGAGCCGTGAATCCTCGACGCTGATCCTCTCCGCGACGGATCGCGAGACGATCGAGCGCCATCTCGAAGCGGGCTATCCCGACGAAGCCTGCGGCGTGCTGGTGGGCCGAATCTCCGATGAGAGTACCGAGGTTGTGCGCCTGGTGCTCGCCGAGAACGCGCGGGAAGATAGCCGCCACAACCGCTACGTGATCCCCCCCGAGGCGGTGCTGGCGGCGGAGAAGGCGGCGCGCGCCGAGGGGCTCGGGGTGGTCGGCTATTTTCACTCTCACCCCGACCATCCGGCGCGGCCGAGCGAGTTCGATCGCGAGCACGCCTGGCCGGGACTGTCGTACCTGATCGTTTCGATCCGCGCCGGCAAGGCGGAGGACGTCAAAAGCTGGCGCCTGTCCGACGACCGCGAACGTTTCGACGAAGAGACCATCGAGCTGACTTAAAGACGAGGAGAACCGCAGTGGCTGCCACGATTCACATTCCAACACCGCTCCGCCGATTCACCGGAGAGCAGGGCGAGATTCAGGTCGAGGGATCCACCGTCGGCGAGGCGCTGCGCGATCTGGTCCGCCAGCACCCCGCGCTCGAACGGCATCTCTATACGCCGGAGGGAATCCTCCGAAGCTTCGTCAACGTGTTCAAGAACGACGACGACGTGCGGTTTCTCGACAAGGGGGCCACTTCCCTAACCGACGGCGACGTGCTGTCGATCATCCCTTCGATCGCCGGAGGGTCTGGCGACCGGATCGGGAGCCGCCCGTGAGCTTCGAAAGCCTGGTCGAAGGGCGCGCGCTGCCCCAGCTCGACGCCAAGGAGATCCGCCGTTACAGCCGGCACTTGATCCTGCCGGAGGTCGGTACCGAAGGGCAGAGGCGCCTCAAAGCGGCAAAAGTCTTGATGATCGGTACGGGAGGCCTCGGCTCGCCGCTCGGGCTCTACCTTGCGGCGGCCGGAGTGGGCACGCTGGGAATCGTCGATTTCGACGTAGTGGACTATTCAAACCTCCAGCGGCAAGTGCTGTTCGGCGTTTCAGACATCGGCCGGCCGAAGATCGAAGCCGCCGCCGCGCGTCTCTCCGACATCAACCCTCATATCCAGATCAACCCCTACGAAACGCGGCTAGAGTCGAGCAACGCGCTCGACCTGTTCCGCGACTACGACCTGGTGGTAGACGGCACCGACAACTTTCCCACCCGCTACCTGGTGAACGACGCCTGCGTTCTGTTGGGCAAGCCGAACGTCTACGGCTCGATCTTCCGCTTCGAAGGCCAGGTCTCGGTGTTCTGGGGTGCGAAAGGCCCCTGCTACCGCTGCCTGTTCCCTGAGCCGCCTCCCCCCGGGCTCGTCCCCTCCTGCGCCGAAGGCGGAGTGCTCGGCGTGCTCCCCGGCATCATCGGCGCGCTCCAGGCGAACGAGGTGATCAAACTGATCGTGGGAGTGGGCGATCCCCTGATCGGGCGCCTCGTGCTGTTCGATGCGCTCAAACTCCGCTTTCGCGAGCTGAAGCTGAGGAAAGACCCGGCCTGCCCGATCTGCTCGGAGCACCCCACGCAAACCGGCCTGATCGACTACGAACAGTTCTGCGGCATCGAGCCCGAAGCGGCCCACGAAGACGACTTCGACATCGAAGCGACCGACCTCGCCCGCTGGTGCAACGAAGGCCGCGACATCGTCGTCCTCGACGTCCGCACCCCGCAGGAATATCAGATCGCCCGCATCGAAGGCGCGGTCTTGATCCCGCTCCAAGAGCTGCCCGACCGCCTGAACGAACTCGACACCGCCACCATGATTGTCGCCCAATGCCACGGCGGCGTCCGCTCCGCCCAGGCCGTCCATTTTCTCCGTCAGCACGGCTTTGCGAAGACCCGAAACCTCGCGGGCGGAATCGATGCGTGGAGCCGGGAGGTGGATCCGAGCGTGCCGCGGTATTAGGACGGGGATGCGGGCGGAGTGCCTCGGCTGCCTGGGACTTACTCCGCTCCCGGCAACACCTCCAACCGAACCGGATCATCCCGGTTCAGATAGCTCTCGCCCGCCACGTTCATCCCGGTCGCCTGGTAGTTGCGATCGGCGCGCGCTCCCCAACCTTCGAGCAGGAGGAGGACGAGCGCGGCGCCGCCGAAGATCTTGAGGGCGACGCGCGGGAGGGCCTGATCTGCCGCCGGCAAGAAGGGCCGCGTACGCCCGATCATTCCCCAAAGTCCCACGAGCGCCGAGGCGATCAGCACGTTCCAGAGCGGTAGATAGAGCAGACCCTGGCGGACGTAGCCGAAGAAGAGGCCAGCGGCGACCAGGCCCACCCCGGTAAGCAGCAGGACGAGGAGCGCCCAGCGGCGCGGGCCTCCGGGTGTTACCCGACAGAGCGCGAGCCCGAGCAACGCGAGCGGCGCGGTGATCCAGAGGGCTCCCGGACCGTCGGGGAGGAAGACGTCCACCGCACCGCGGGTTCCGACCAGTCCTCCGGGTTGGTTCCATTGGGTCCAGCCGAGGCGGAGCGCGGCGAAGAAACGGGACCCCTTGCGCAGGACCAGGCGACCGAAGGCTCCCGGATTTTCGCGAATCCAGTCCCAGGCCATCCGGTCGCCGTGGAGGAGGAAATTCAGGTGCTCCGGATTCTGAAGGTCGAGCACGCCGGTGGCGTTGGCCGAGGCCATCAGGGAGCGCGAGAAGGTGCCGTCGGCTCCGGCGTGGTTCGCGAGGGCCAAGTTGATCGGACCGTAGATCGTGATCGGAACGAAGGTCGGTAAAGGCTCGGCGGCTCCGTGGCGGGTGTTGATTTCTCCGAGGCGCACGGCGTTGCGGATGGTCCAGGGCGCCACGACCAGGAACACGCCGAGGAGGGCGCAGGTCCACGGGCGCACCGAGACCGGGTTTTTTGCTCGGCGAGCCGTCCAGACGCCGACGAAGCCGATGCCGAGGAGGAGCGCCGCGATCAGGATTCCCTCGGCGCGGACGAGCGCGAGAAACCCTAGTAGCGCACCGAGGACGAATCCCGCGCGCCAAGTCCCGGCAACGGCTTCGGGCGCGGCGAGGGGATGTTCGAGCCGCCGGGTCCAGATCCAGAGTGCGAGCAGCAGCAGCGTGCCCCAGGTCCCTTCGGTGACCGGGGCGACGTGGATCACGTAGAGGCCGAAGGCGTAGAGCGACAGCAGCGCTCCGCCGAGCGCCGCGAGCCGGCCGACGTAGGGCCGGGCGACGGCGTAGAGCAGGCCGATCGAAACACTTCCGACGAGGGCAAGGATCGCCTTCTCCGCGAAGTACGGCACTTTGGCGTCCGCCGCGCCGGCCCCCAGGATCGCGTGCAGTCCCGCGAGCAGCCAGGCGAAGCCGGGCGGATGGAACGGAATCCCGCCGTCGTACAGCTCGCCCCCGAGCAGCGCGCGGGCGTAACGGTAAAAGGTTTCAGAATCGCCTTCGTAGAAGATCGTAAACGGCCAGTCGCGGTCGCGGTTCGAGGCAAGGAACGCGAGCCGGTGCGCCCAGGCGAGGAGGGTGAGGCCGATCGAGATCCACAGGTCGGCGCGCGAGTGCGGCCCAAGGCGAGCCGGAGCGGCCTTCGCTCTGGATCCCAGCGACCTGCGGGGATCGGAGCGCTTTTTCTGATTCGCCATGGAGGGTTTCTAAAGCCGGGGAGAAGATAGCAGAGGGAGACCGGGCAGCATCGGGGCCGCCGCAGAGCGACGGCCCCTTTTCCCCGTTCAAACGCTACAGCGTACAGGCCGGCCGGGCGCCGCAGGCGATGCCGTGGGCGGTGTAGGCGTCCCAGATCCGGCAGCCGTTCGGCGTACCGTTCGCGAGATTCCCGTCATCGTCGTCGGCGGCCAGAAACACGGTGTACCAGTTCGACGCGGCGCAGCCGTCCACCGTCGCCGCCGGATTGCACTTGCCGCCCGAGACGACCCGGTAGGCGCTCTTGCTGGGGGTCAAACTCTTGTACCAGATGGCGTCCATCTTCTGCCAACCGGTGGTCGTACCCCAATGGCTCACCAACGACTGCGCGAGATCCCAGTTCGCCGAGCTGGCGATGTAGCTCTCGCAATGCCCTTCGTATCCCATCGGCCCCTGATAGGCGGTGATGCCGCCGCTCAAATAGGGGCAGCTCAAGCGGTCGCAGTTGATGCCGTTGTCGTCCGTCACCGTGCTGGGCTTGGCGATCGTCTTGGTGCCCAGGGTCGAAAAATCCTGCATGTCGCGCACGCCCGTGCAGGTCGTGCAGTTGGTGCAGGGGACGCCGGGGCGGAAATTCGGACCGATGCAGCTGTTCTTGGTTTCGAGGAACGCGAACGTGTCGCCCACCGCCTCGCCGGTCCCCTTGTCGCTCGCCGCTCCGCCCGAGTTGGTGTCCATCCCGTGGCCCCATTCGTGAAGGAAGACGGCGGCGATCTCGCCGGTGTTCGAGCAGCCGCCGCCCGAGCGATAGAAGTTGACCGTGCTGCCGTTCCAGAAAGCGTTGCAGGTGTTGTTGATGTTCATATTGGCGGTGAGGGTGCCGTTCAACCAGGCATTGCCGGGCAGGAAGCCGATCGCCTTCCGGTTGATGTTGGTCAGGTGGTAGAAGCCCGACCGGGTCGCGTGGGTGTTGCCCGAGCCGCCGCTCCCTGGCGTCGTGCAGTCGGTGCCGCCGCTCGATCCGAACGCGAGGTCGCCGGTCGAACTGTTCGAAAGCGAGATCGAGCCGCATTTGTCGCTCATCTTGATGTACTTGCCATTGAGCGTCGAGGTCGCGGTGCCGCCCGAATAGGTGTAGTTGCCGGAGGCATCGGTCACCTTCGTCCCGCTGTTGGTGACGTTGGCGAACGGCAAGCCGACGACCACCTCGGTGTCGGTGTTGGTGGTCGGGTAGATTCCGCCGGTCACCGTCGCATAGTCGTTCAGGTCCTGGAGCTCCAGCACCCGACCGGTCTGCGCGTCGACCACCGCGCCCCACGTCGCCGCATCGCCTTCGCGGCGGAACGCGAGCTTCCAGGCCAGCACGTGCCCATATCCCTTGCCGGGGGTGCCGGCAAAACGCATCGCCGGAGCCTCTCCGGCGAGCAGAGTCGGGTAGATCCGCAGCTCGCCTGCATTCACGATCTCGGCCTTTTCGAACAGGCCGACCCCGAGCGCCGAAAGAGCCGAGGCGAACGCGGCCTCCCGGCTGGTCTTCGGCGTCGTGTCGAGACGGACGGCGGCGATCTTCTCGGCGCCGAACTGGACGACGTTGCCCTGGTTGATCCGGAAGAAGACGTTCGCCCCCTCGACCGGAATTCCCTTATAGAACTGCTGCAACTCGATCACCCAGAACTGGCCATCGCGGCCTGCGCGGGCGCTCGCCTTCTCATTCAGCCGGAGCTGGCCCGGCGCCACACGCAGAACCTCCGGGAACTGCGCAAGGAATTCCCGCACGCGCGCCTCGACGTCTTTCACCGTCAGATCGCCCGTATGGCCGAGCTTCAGATCTTCCAACGTCAACCGGTTGCCCTTGCCCGGCAGGAGCGGAATACCGACCCCCTCGATCAAGTTGGGCCGCGCGTTGCGCGTGTCCATCCGGATTTCCCACTCTCCGGTGTGGTGGGCGAAAAAACGTTGGAACGAACCGAGATCAACCGCTTCCTTCGTGCCCCGGCCGTAGATCTCCAACGTGGGCGCGACATCCAGCACCCGCACCCCCGCGTCGAACGAGGTCACGCGGGTCGATTCGTGGGGCGGCACGATGGCGATCGCCAACGACGGGACCAGAAAGGCCACGGCGGCGGCAGCGACACTCCACCTGGCGAGAATCTTCATCTTCCACTCCTCCTTTTCGGTTTCAGGACTTGCCTGTAACAAAGAAGGTGCGCGAGAGGGTCGACTTCGAGACGAGGAATTTCGTCGCCAGCAGACAGATCTTTCCGATTCGGAATCCAGCAGGCGACGATCTTGCCGAAAAAGCGCCATCCACGAGGGGATCGAGCCTAGAGCCCGCGACGGCACCGCCCTTGCTACCGTGTCGTTCGAACGCTTTTCGCTTTCGTGCGGAACGCGAAGGGCAAAGCAAAACTTCCAGGTGGAGCGGGACAAACGCCGGGCGATCCGTTCCCGCAGGATCGAGCCGGACCCACTCATGTTGCGCGCGGGGCTTTCAAGACGGAGATCCAATGACCAAAATCAAACAGCTGCTTCCCATACTCACCCTCGCAGGACTTCTGGCCACCCCGGCCCTGGCGACGGACTTCGGCCTCTATGGCACGTACTGGGACACCAAAGCTCTCAACTCGACCGCGGGCGGAGGCGCCAGGCTCGGCTTCGGCAGTGGGGTCGTGCGCTTCGAGGTGCGCGCCAGCCATTTCCCCGATATCTCCGAGAACGTCAACCAGTTGATCGACGACGGCACCGGCCGATTCAAGGTACGGGCGACCGTGCCCGAGGCCGGCCTGACCTTCAACCTCGCGCCGCATCAGAGGTTCCAGCCGTACCTCGGCGCGGGAGCTTCCTACTACATCCTCGACACCAACGTCTTCGAGATCAAAGACGAGATCGGCTACTACGGCCTCGTAGGGTTCCACGTCGGTCGCGCCGAGGGCGGTCCGGCGTTCTTCGCCGAAGGGATGTACCGGAAAGTCGATGCGACGATCGCCAATGACGACGCGAGCAACCCCGACGTGAACGGCAAAGTCGATTTCGACCTCTCCGGCGTCGCGCTCAACGCGGGCGTGCTCTTCCGCTTCTAGTCCGAGGCATCCAACCGAGGTTCACCGAAAACGGCGGGGAAGGTTTCCCCGCCGTTCGATTTTCAGGCCCTGCGCCGGATCGCGGCTCCTGGTGCCTCCGGCTCCATCGCCCGCAGGTATTGCCGATCGAACGCCGCGAGCTGACTTTCGAGCTCCGAGTAAGGTCCCGGCTGCCAGGCGTTCGAGGCAACGCCCTTGTGGGCGTTCCTGCACAGCTCCCAGTCCTGACGGTTGGTGAGATCCCAAAAATCGATTGCGGGTTGCGGATCGAAGCCCGGCGCCGCGATCGCGTCGGGGTGGAAATACCACTCGCAGACGATGCGCGTCCGATCGATCCCGAGCGCCTGCGCGCGGTGGACCAGCACGTAGTCGGGGTGGAACGACAGGAACGCGCTGGGAAAGACCGTGTAGTAATAGACCCGCCCGGTTTGCTCGGGCGAGAGGTTGGACAACGGCAGGGCGCAGCGTCCGCCGTCGATCGTCATGCTCCCTTCCGGGTCGCTCATCCACATCGGCCCGCCGAGCACCGGTCCTTCGTCGAGATCGTTTTCGGTGTTGCGATAAGGGGTGAGCTTGTTCAGGTGCGGATGCACCCCCGGGCAGTGGTAACACTCACTGTAGTTGTGGAAGAACAGCTTCCAGTTCGCCTCGACCTCGTAGACCGTGCGGTGCACCGAGCACAGGTCGCCCAAACGCCATTCCGAAAACCGCGACGCGAGGCCGGGCAACGATTGATCGAACGACACCGGATCGGCCGCGAGGTTGACGAACAGCAGACCCTGCCATTCGGCCAGCGCCACCGGCAGCAGCGACCAATCCCCTTTGTCGAAGCTCTGCACCTCGGTCATGTTGGGCGCCCCTCGGAGCGCGCCGTCCAAGCCGTAGGTCCAGGCGTGGTAGGGGCACTGGATCGCTTTGCCCAACACCCCGCTCGGATCGCCGCAGAGCCGCGTGCCGCGATGACGGCAGAGGTTGTGGAACGCCCGGATCTCGCCGTCCGTTCCGCGCACCACCATCACGCTCTCGCGGTCGAGTTCGAACAGGAAGAAGCTTCCCGGGGCGGCGAGCTGTGAGACGTGGCCGGCCAGCAGCCAGGAGCGGTGGAAGATCCGCTCGCGCTCCAGCTGGAAGATTTCGTCGGACGAGAAGTATTCGCCGGAGAGGGTTCGTTGACCGAAGGAGGTGCGCGGTTTCATGGCGCCCGGAATTCTAGACGATGCCCGGCTGATGGTAACGTGCCCGCCCAACCCCTTTTGCGAAAGAACCTCGCCCTTTGATCGCCTGTCTTCTCGTCTGGCTCTCGGCATCCTGTGTCGCTTGGCTCGTGGGCACGGCGGTGCTGCGCTGCGCCATCGCCGCCGGTCTCCCCGGTCCCATGCCCGCCCGGCCGGTGACGATCCTTTTCGGACTCTGCTGCGTCACGGTTCTCGGCGGCTTCGGATCGCTCGCCGGACGGCTGGGAGCCGTGGCCATGGCGATCGGCTGTGCGGTTCTCGCTCTCTCTACGGCGGCTTTGTTGGTCCTGCCGCCGCACGGGGTTCCGGCGCGCCGCCCTTGGCTGCAGACCTTGCTGCTCGCGCTGGTCGTCGCGATCGCCGTGGCCCAGACCGCGAGTCCGCTTTCGGTCTATGACACGGGGCTCTACCATATTCAGGCGATCCGTTGGATCCAACAACACGCCGCAGTTCCCGGGCTCGCCAACCTGCATTTCCGGCTCGCATTCGCCGCTCCCTGGTTCGAAGCGCAGGCGCTGTTCGATCCGGTAATCCTCGGCGGGCAACCGACGTTCGCCCTGAACGGCTGGGTCTTCGTGGTGGCCGTCTCGTACTTCCTCGGCGGAATCGGCGACATCGGCGATGTCCCCGAGCGCCTCCCGCTCAGCCGGCTCCTGCGGTGGGCTTGTGTTCCGGCGGCGTTCTGGCTCTTCCGCCGCGGCCTCGCTTCCGCGAGCCCCGACATGGTCGTCGCCCTGTTTTCCTGGGTGGCGCTCTTACTCCTCGCCGAGAAAATCGAATCCGGCACGGAGTCGCTCCTCGACGCGAACGCCGCGGTGATTACCACGCTCTCGACCTTCGCCGCCACGACGAAGCTCTCGGCGTTCCCGGTGCTCCTCGCCCCGGCCTGGCTGATCGTTTGCCACCTGCGGCGCGACCGCCGGAGCGCGCTGGTTCTGGGCGGTATCGGCGGTATCGGCGGCATGGTCGCGGCGCCCTTCCTTCTGCGTAACGTCATCCTTTCGGGATACTGGCTGTTCCCGGCGACCTGGAGCCGCGTGCCCGGGCTCGCCTGGACGGTGCCGCCCGACGGGGTCGCGGGCATCGTGACCGAGATCCGGAACTGGGCTCGCCTGCCGAATCGGCCCTACGTTCCGGCGCTCGATCTCGCGGCTTGGGTTCCCACGTGGATTCACTACATGTCCGGGGTCGAGCGGCTGATCCTCGGCGCCCTTCCCGTTCTCGCGGTGATCCACGTCGCGCAGGCGCTCCGAAAAACGCCGGAACCCCGTGGACACCGCACGCACCCGCCCCTTCCCGGCTACCCGATCCTGGTCGGCATCGCGCTCTTCGGCACGCTCTTCTGGCTGGTCAATGCGCCGGATCCGCGTTTCGGCTGGAGCTTTTTTCCCTTCCTGGCGCTCTTGTTGGCGGCTCCCCTAGTTCGCCCGTGGATCGACCGCCTGCCGCGCCGAGCTTTGGTGCTGGTCCTCACGATCCTCCTTCTCGACCAAGGGCGCCGGGTGTTCGTGCAGGAGAGCACGAGCTTGGCGGGGCATTGGCTCTGGCCAGTGCCACCGCCCGTGGTCGAGATCCGGACGGTGGTCAAGAACGGAATCGAGATTCACGTTCCAGCCGACGGTCCTCAATGTTGGGACGCGCCGCTCCCCTGCGTTCCCGCGGTCGATCCCGCTCTTGCCCCGCGCGGCGCGCTCCTCGAATCGGGCTTCCTCCATCGATAGACCGGCCGCCGGTCGTGGTAATCTCCCCGCGCCTTTTTGGACGCCCCTAGACCATGCCGATTCCTTCGCCCTTCCACGAGCGTACGTCGCCCCTATGCACCAGCTATCGCTGGAAAGACTGGGGAGGGTACTGCGCCGTTTCGAGCTACGACACCAGCCACGAGCGGGAGTATTTCGCCTTCCGCGAAGCGGCCGGCCTGCTCGACGTCTCCCCTCTCTATAAGTATGAAGTGACCGGCGAAGACGCCGCGGCGCTGCTCGGCCGGATGATGGTGCGCGACGTCACGAAGCTCAAGGTCGGCCGGGTCGCCTACACCTGCTGGTGCGACGATGGCGGCAAGGTGGTCGACGACGGAACGGTGGCCCGTCTGGCCGAAGATCACTTCCGGGTGACGGCGGCCGACCCGACGCTCCATTGGCTCCATGCGCTCTCCCGCGGCTTCGACGTCGCGATCGAGGATTCGAGCGCGCGGCTCGCGGCCTTGGCGCTTCAGGGGCCGACCTCGCGCGACATCTTGAAGTGCGTGACGGACGCCGACCTCGACAAGCTCAAGTTCTTCGGCGTGACGAAAGCCAAGATCGGGACGAATCCTGGCTGGATCAGCCGCACCGGCTATACCGGCGATCTCGGGTATGAGCTTTGGGTCGAACGCGACCACGCTCTCGCCACCTGGGATGCCTTGATGGACGCGGGCCATGCCTACGGCATCGAACCGGCGGGATTGGACGCGCTCGACGTGGCGCGGGTCGAGGCCGGCTACGTGTTGCTCGCCAACGACTACTTCAGCGCCAAGAAGGTCGTCCTCGAATCGCGTAAATCGACGCCGCACGAGCTGGGCTTCGGCTGGATGGTCGATTTGAACCGCAATTTCATCGGCCGCGACGCGATCGCCGCCGAGGTCAAACGCGGCTCGATCTGGCAGCTCGTGGGCCTGGAAATCAGCTGGGAGGAGCTCGAAGCGCTCTACTCGAGCTTCAACCTGCCGCCGAGCCTTCCGGTGACCGCCCGGCGCGACGCGCTGCCGGTCTACGTCGAGGACGGCCGGCAGATCGGCCAGGCGACCAGCCACACCTGGTCGCCGATCCTCAAAAAATACCTCGCCATCGCCTCGGTCCATCGCGGCTTCGAGACGCTCGGCGGCAAACTCCGGATAGAGCACACCGTCGAGTACGAGCGGCGCCAGGTGACGGCGACCGTCGCCAAGCTCCCCTTCTACGACCCCGAGAGGAAGCGCAAGCCGTGAGTGCCAAGCAATACGACGCCATCGTGGTGGGCGCCGGCCACAACGGCCTGATCTGCGCGGCCTATCTCGCCAAGGCGGGGCGGAAAGTGCTGGTGCTCGAACGGCGCCATCAGGTGGGCGGCGCCACCACCAGCGAAGAGATCTACCCCGGTTTCACCTACACCTGCTGCTCGTACGTGGTCTCGCTGCTGCGGCCGTGGATCATCCGCGATCTCGACCTGCCGCGCTACGGTTACGAGATCCTGCCGCTTGAGTCGACGTTTACGCCGTTTCCCGACGGCCGCTACCTAATGCGCGACAGCGACCCTGAGCGCACCCGCCGGTCGATCGCCAAGTTTTCGCCCAAGGACGCCGAGGTCTACAAGCGCTTCGGCCAGGAGATGGCCGAGCTAGGCCGCTTGATCAAGCCGCTGATCGACGACCCTGCCCCCGATCCGCTGTCGCGCGATCCCCGCGAGCTGCTGCGCCTCGGCCGGCTGGGCAAGCAGCTGCGCGGCCAGGGCGACGAGTGGCTTTACGCGAACGTCAAGATGATGACGATGAGCGCGGTCGATTTCCTCTCGGAGCGCTTCGAGTGCGAAGAGCTGATCGCGCCGATGGCGATCTCGGGGATCATCGGCACGTTCTTGGGCATCCGTTCGCCCGGCACGGCCTACGTCCTCCTCCATCACTACATGGGCGAGATCGACGGCAGCTTCCGCGCCTGGGGCCTCCCCAAGGGAGGAACGGGAGCCATCGCGAACGCGATCGCCGCATCGGCCCGCGCGTTGGGAGTTGAGATTCGCACGGAGGCCCCCGTCGCCCACCTTCTGATGAAGGGAAACAAAGCCACGGGCGTGGTGCTCGAAAACGGCGACGAGATCCAAGCGAAGCAGGTGGTCTCCGGACTCGATCCTCATCGGACCTTCTTGAAGCTGGTGGGGGAAGAGCATCTCGACCCCGAGATCACCCAGCAGGTAAAGCGCTTCAAGATGCGCGGCTCGTCCGGCAAGGTAAACCTGGCGCTCGACGCCCTGCCCGACCTCGCCTGCCTGCCGGGTCCCGGCCCGCAGCTCACCGGCGGCATCACGATCGCGCCGTCGATCGACTACCTGGAGCGCGGCTACGACGAGGCGAAATACGGCGCCTTCTCGAAGAAGCCGTTCATGGACATCCTGATTCCGTCGCTCACCGATCCGACGGTCGCCCCTCCCGGCAAGCACACGATGTCGATCTTCGTTCAATACGCCCCCTATCACCTCAAAGAAGGGGCGGCCGACTGGCCGAACCAGCGCGAGGCGTTCGGCGACGCAGTGATCGACACTCTGTCGGAATACATGCCGAACCTGAAGGACCGGATCCTTCACCGCCAGGTGCTCTCGCCCTGGGATTTGGAGCAGATCTACGGCCTCACCGAAGGCAACATCTTTCACGGCGAGCTGTCGCTCGAACAGCTCGCTTTCCTTCGGCCCATGGCCGGCTGGAGCCGCTACAAGACCCCCGTCGACAACCTCTGGATGTGCGCCTCGGGAACCCACCCGGGAGGCGGCATCATGGGCGCGCCGGGAGCGCTCTGCGCCCGGACGATGCTCGGGAAGAGGGCGGTCTGATGGCGTCCGGATCGTTCGACGCGATCGTGATCGGCGCCGGCCCAAACGGCTTGGCCGCCGCGGCGAAACTCGCCCAAAGAGGAAAGAAAGTCTTGGTCGTCGAGCGCGCCGCCGCCGTGGGCGGTCTCTCCGCCCGACACGAATTCCACCCAGGCTATGCGGTCGCCGGCATCCTCCACGACGAGGCGCTGCTGCCGCGCGCGGTGGCGGAAAAGCTCGGCCTCTCTCGCCACGGCCTCAAATTTCGCCAAGCTCCCGCGACCTACCTCGCGGAGGCGAATGGCCCCGGATTCCTGCTGCCGGGCGACGCGGCCGGAGCGGCCGAGGCGATCGGCAAGCGCTCCGCGCATGACGCCAAAGGCTACGCCGCGATGCGCGCGTTCCTCGGCCGGATCACGCCGCTGTTCGCCTCGATCCTCACCGAGCCGCCGCCGGCGATCGCCCCTGGCTCGGCGGGCGACCTCTGGCAAATCGCCAAGCGTGGGCTGTCGCTTTTCCGGATCGACCGCAAGGATCTCCTGGAGCTGGCGCGAGTGGCGCCGATGTGCGTCGCGGACTTCCTGAACGAACGGTTCGAGACGCCGATGTTGGTCGAAGCGCTCGCCGCCCCCGCGGTCGCCTCCACCTGGTCCGGCCCCTGGTCGGCCGGCACGATGACCAACTTCCTCCTCCGCGAATGCGCGGGAGGCGAAGCGATCGAAGGGGGACCACCCGCGCTGATCGCAGCCCTTTTCGCCGCCGCAAAGGCCGCCGGAGCCGAGATCCGCACTGGCGCCGAAGTCGCGCGCATCCGGCTCGAAAACGGCAAGGTCGCTGGAGTTGCGCTCGCCTCCGGAGAAACGATCGAAGCGAAGGTCGTCCTCTCCTCCGCCGATCCCAAGGGGACGATGCTCAAACTGCTCGCCCCGGGCACCCTGCCGCTCAAGATCGAAGAAGAGTTCGTCAACCTGCGAGCCCGAGGCACCGCGGCGAAGGTTCACCTCGCCCTCTCCGGCCCGCTCGAATGGAAGGGAAGCGAAGGCGCCCACGAAGCGATCCGCATCGGAGGAGGCCACGTCGACGAACTGGAGCGCGCCTTCGACGCGATCAAGTACCGGCAATTCTCCGAGAGGCCGAATCTGGAAATCCGCGTCCCCACCCTCGCCGATCCGGAGCTAGCCCCCGCCGGCCACCACACCGTTTCGATCCTCGCGAGCTTCGCCCCCTACAAACTAGAAGGCGGCTGGACCGACGCCGCCCGCGAAAAGCTGGGCGACGCCGTGATCGCCGTCCTCGAACAACACGCCCCAAACCTCAAGAGCCGCCTCGTCGCGCGCGAGGTCCTCTCCCCCGTCGATCTAGAGACCCGCTTCGCCCTCACCGGAGGCCAACTCCACCACGGCGAAATCGCCCTCGACCAACTCCTGATGATGCGCCCGGCGCCGTCGGCGCCGCGATATAAAACGACGGTCCCCGGGCTGTATCTGGGCGGGGCCGGAAGTCACCCGGGCGGCGGGGTGCGGATGACCGCGGGGGTTTTGGCGGCGGAGGCGGTGTTGGGGGGCTGAGGGAACTGGAATCATGTCCCGAACAGATCCAATCGTCGAAGAAATCCACGCGGTTCGCGAAGAGATTGCGCGGGCGGCCGGCTACGACCTGGAGAGAATTCTGGAGACCGCCAGAGAACGGCAAGCGGCAGCCGGTGTGCAGGCGGTACGGCTTTTCCCGAAAAAGCCCGAACTCGTCAAGAAGGCATCGTGAGAGGCGGACAGTGGGGACGGTCCTAAGCCATGGACAAGCTCGCAGCCATCCTGGACGCAGCCCAGACCCTCTCACACGATGAGCGGCGTCGGCTCATTTTGAAGCTGGAGGCTCTTGAAGCGGTGGAGCATTCAGGCGTCCCGCCGAGCCGGGAGCCGCTCGCAGCGCTCCGGGCTCTCTCCGGTTCGGCTCATTCCAGTTTCGCGGACATTTCGACCGACAAATACACCCACGTCGCCTCGGCCGTACTCGACTCCGCCGATTGAGGAGAGCTGAAGCGGGTGTTCGGGAACACCGGCGGGTTCGTGGACCTGCCTCGCTCGGTCGCTGACATGCCTCCGTGCTAGGATCAAATCAAAGAGGTCGCGTAGATGACGATCACGCTCCAGCTTTCTTCCGAACAAGAGCACCGGTTGCGGGCCGGCGCCGCCCAAAAGGATGCTCAAGTCGTACGCGAGATCCTGATTCAGGCCGTCGATTCCACGGTCGATGGGCTCCTGCATACTTCTCTTCAGCGGCCCAAAGGCAGCGCGCTAACCGCCTTGCTCGATGAAATCGCTGACGGGTTTCGCGGCGCGCCTGCGTTGTCGGACGAAGCGGTTTCCCGAGCCGGGATCTACGCCGACCATCCCTGACCACCGTGGCCTATCTGGTCGACACCAACGTTTTGGTGCGCCTCGCGGTATCAGGCGATCCACGCCATCTCACCGCACGGCACGCCATCGAGGCTTTGGCAGACGAGGATCTCTACGTTACCAGTCAAAACTTCATCGAGTTTTGGAACGTTGCCACTCGACCGATTCAAAACAACGGCCTCGGACAAACGACAACGGCAGCCGACCGGATGTTGAGGACGTTTGAGCAGACCTTCCCTCTACTGCCCGAATCGGCCGAGGTCTACGACCGCTGGCGAGAACTGGTCGTGCGCTTTGGCGTCTCAGGAGCTCAGGTCCACGACGCGCGATTGGTTGCCTTCATGCTCGCCAATGATGTCGCTAGGATCTTGACCTTCAATACCGTGGACTTCCGGCGCTACGAGGTGCTCGGGATCCTCGCGGTCGATCCGGGAGAGCTGGCTTGAATTAGCTCGACTATCAATGGCCTTGGGTAAACTAAATCACCGACTGAACAAAAACCTGCGGCCTGCGCCCCACAATCCGCGTACAGGTAGTGGGCTCCTGAAAGTAATTCGAAGGCTCTGCCCCAGACATTCTGCAAAACGTGAAGCAAACTTCGAACCATATGGGCGCTGCATTCTTGGCAAGCACGTAGGCTGCGGCCGAAAACTTCCAAACGCCACGGGCACTGGGAGGAAATTCAGGCACTCCTCATGCAGGTGTAGCTAAATCGGCCCCACTCGCGGGACACCGGCAGGCATGTTCTTGACCGTCTCGTGACGTTTGTTGGCGTTGTCGGGACTCGGACCTGATCCGAAAAAAGGTAGATCGCACGGAGGGTTTCTCCTTGAACCGCGGATGCGGATACGCTGGGGTGAATCGCCA
>JBBSBW010000010.1:0-149749 GCA_038250865.1 Thermoanaerobaculia bacterium
CTCACTGCCTGCTTGGTGTTGCCTCACCCTCAACGGGTGGCGGAATACCTACCGGACCCCGGCGCCTACCGGGGTCTTTTTCTTTTGCGCCGGCTCCCCGCAGCATAACCCGCCTCCCCCGGACCCCCTCCACCCCCGCGCGGCGCGCGGGATGATTCTGCTGCTGCCGAGCTATGTGTCCAGATTTCTACGGATTTTGGTGAGCGGCTACACCCGGCGATGCTCATCGTCGAGATCGGCAATCCGCGCCCAAAGATCCTCGGCGATCGCATCATCGGCCGAAGGAGAATCGATCTGGGGGCGCCCGGGCTTCTCCACCCGTAGCAGCAACCCGAGCTCTAGAAGCGAAGCCTCGACGAGGATCGCGACCTTTCGGCCGACCTCCGCGGCGGGTGATTCGAGTCGCAAAGGTCCAAACGCCAGGGGAAGGTCCCGGAAGCGGATCGCGGTGGTCGCCATCGCCTCGACGAGAGGGAGGGGCCAGCCCGCCGCCTCGGCCAACTGCTCAAGCGTTTCGGGGCTCGGAATGAGCTTGCCCCGCCCGTACAGGGAAATGGCGTTCTGGCCCACACCGGAGCGTTCGGCGAGTCGGTCCTGGGAGAGCCCTGGCAGGGAGAGGAGCAGGCGAACCACGATCGCCTCGTGCCGAAAAAACTCTTCGTCGGGGGTTTCAACCCCTGAGTCCATTTGAATCATGATGGTTTGACCGGGAAATTCCGGTTTTTTCGCCGAGGAGCGTGGCATAGCGCTACGTCTCCCTCGGCGCAAGGAGAACCGTCATGTCCAGACCGACGCGTCGCCCGTGGGTTCCCGTCGTCATTGTCTTGGTCCTTTGGGTGGCGGTCCTCAGCCCGATCCCGGCGATCGGCGCCTCGTGGACCGATCGCGGGTCCGCCGCGTTCGGCCGCTTCTGGGCGGCGATCTCGGCCATTTGGGCGGAGGCAGGTTGCATTTACGATCCCGATGGCCGCTGCCGCGAAGGGCAGGCTGTAGCGGCGAACCCGGGCAGTCGGCAGGTCATAGCAAACACGGGCTGCGAGTACGACCCGGATGGTCGATGCCGGAGCGGCCTGGCGGTCGAGCGGGAGTTCGGTTGCGGCATTGATCCAAATGGTCGTTGCCAGCCGTAGAGGGGAGCCGAGCGATCGTCCAGCGAGGTTCTCATCGGCCCTCCGGGGCTCGGCGAACGGCGCGCAAAGCCGCCGCCGCTCGCCGGGCCAGCTCAACGGTGGCCGCCTCGCGTTCGGCGGCTTCAAGGAACAACCGCACGGCGGCGAGAGCCTCGCGCTTGATGTCAAGGTTGGCGAACACCGTGGTCAACTGGCGCGCAAGGTCCCGGGTTTCAGCAGTTCGATGGTCGCGGAGGTAGAGAATCGCGAGGTCGAGACCGGCGAGGGCGGCGCTGTCAAAGCGGTTCTTGGCGGTGAAGTCGTTGCGGACCTGGTCGAGGGTGGCGATGGCGCCCTCGCGGTCACCCAGGCCCTCCTGAATTCGACCTTCGAGCCAAGCGACACGGATACGAAGGATAGCTTTGCCGGTGAGGAGGAAGCGCCCGCGCACCTCGGGGAGAATCTCGCGCGCCTCGCTGAAACGCGAGAGGTTCACGAGGTTGACGCAGAGGTTGAAAAGAAGGCCGGTGTAATGCCTCGGCTGCGAGCATTCGTCGATCCAGAGTGCTGCGGAGCGAAGGGCTTGGAGCGAGCCTTGGTAATTGCCCTGCTGTTCGAAAATGGAACCCTGTTTGAGATAGATCAGGCCGAGGCCTGGCCCTTCAACTACAAGGGCTAGCGCGCGGTCGATCAAGATCAGGGCCTTATCGAGCTGCCGCTGGTCTCGACGGAGCGACGCCTCCAGGTCAAAGAGCCGAGCCTCCGAAAGCAGGCCGGCCGGAGCGGCCAGGCCCTCGGGCCAGAGCTGCCGGGCGACGACGAATTCCGCTTCGGAAGGACGGAGTTTGGCGGCGACTCGATACGCATTTCCGATGTGGGCGTGAGCGTAGCCGAGCAGACAACCGCGGAGCGCTTCGGAAGCCGGGGCCAGCTCGGCCGAGCGGAGCGCCAGTCGTGCGAGCTTCATGGCCTCATCCGGCCGATCGGGCGCCTCCTCGATGCTCGCGGCCGCCAGCCGCTCGACCAGCGCCCAAGTGGCCAGGCCGGGAATGCGCTCGATAAGTAAGAGCCGGCCGAGGTCCGCAACGGCAGAGAGTTGCGTCCAAGTGCGGGCGGCGTCGGCGCGGTCGTTCTCCGCCTGGGCAGCAAGGACGGAATCGTGAAGCGCGGATTGAGCGGTTCGGCCGGCCGAGTGAGCGGCGACCCAGGTTGAGGCCTGCATCTCGTGCGGGATCGGGATCGGGAGATCGGTGCGAAGCCCCTGGCGAAGGAGTTGGTGGGCTTCGACCTGCGCGTCGACCACCTGCGGAGCGAACGGCAACTTTCGGGTGATGCGGTCGAGGTGCCGGGGGCGCAGGGTCGTGACTCCGGTCTCCCAATCCGAGACGGTACCGGGCGCCACGTCGAGCAACGCAGCCATTTCCACCTGGGTCAGGTCTAGCTCCTCACGAAGGTCGCAGAACGCGGCGCAGGTCGCAGGCTTGGGCGGCGGAGGCGGTTTGGGTGGGCTCATGAGAAGTGGGTCCTCAGAACTAAGTTGCCGGTCAACGGTTTTTAGGGACAAGAATGCCGAAGGAGTTTCTGAGCACCTCCGCTTTACCGAAAGTTTGGCCAAAAAGTATCCCAAGTCATCGTCGCGAACAACATCTTGCGCTTGAACGCGTTTCCTTGGGGTTCCTGTGCCCTACGCTTTTTCGCATGGGCGACACTCTCAGCCGCAGGTCGGTCAAAGGTCGCTCATCCCATTCCCGGGGCGCGCGCCCATCGGAGGCTTCTGCGCGCCCTCCTTTTTCGTCCTCGGCTGAGGTCGAAAGCGGCGAGAGAGCGAGCGCGCCGCGGCCGAAGCGGGGCCGGGCTTGGCGAAGCGAACACGGAGGCCCGGATCCTGCGACTCTTCGGCGGCTGGCTCGGCTTCTCTTGTACCGCGGTGAACGATCCTCGCGGGAGGGCGACTTCCTGGAGGCCGCGTTCCATTTCGAGGGAGCGGCCACGATCTCGGAAGGGGTGGGCGATCCGCTGCCGGCGGCGGACGCTGCGCTTGAGGTCGGGCGATGCGCTTTGCTGTGCGGACATGGCGAGTTGCTGTCCAGCCTCGCGGGCCGGCTCGACAATTTGGCGTCTGAGCACGCGGCGTCGTTGCCGATCGGCGGCATCGTCGGATTGCGCATCTGGGCGCAGATCCTTCGAAGGGCGGAAAGCAAACCGGTCCAGTTGTTCGAGCTGATCGAAGGTCGACGGCGCGAACGCCGAGGCGCGAACGTGGTGGTTTCGCAGCCGGCCGGCGAGCCCGACGGGTTCGAGGGCGGCTTGCTGGCGGGGTTGGAGAAGGAACCCTCGTGAGGCGTTCGACTGCGGAGGCCGCGAAGTGACCGAGCCGTGGACGGCTGAACGGGCACAGCTGGCGCTCGGTGAGGCGGTAAACCAACTTCTCGGGGTTGCGGACGCCTTGGAGCTGATTCACGAAAGCCTGCCGCCCCCTGCGGATCTGAATCACCGGCACGAGCACCGCAAGCCGTTCGACGTGGCGGCGGAGGTGCTCGCAACGATCGAATGCGTTCTTGAGGACTACGTCCGTCCCGCGATCCGCGACTTGGAACGCGCGGCGCGGATTACGGACGAAGAGCTGGAACTGGAATTTAGTGACCGACGAAGCCGCCGAGGGGCGAGGTGAAATCGACTGTTCGCAACGATCGCAAGCAGGCGGGAATGTATTCAGAGACCTAGGATTCGGCGAAGACGAGGCGCCGTCCGGTATCATCCTCAGTGCCTACGGGGTCGCCGGGCCTTTTGAAGACCGGATAACTCGACGACGCGGCCCCGACGCCGGTTCAACCCACGAGGAGTTCTCCGATGATCCGACCCCTTCTCCTTCGCTCCCTGCTTCTCCTCAGCGCGGCGCTCCCCGCCGCCGCCGAAACCCTCTACCTGCCCAATCCCGACACCAACGGCAAGGGATCGCCAACGACCCGCCTGCTGGTGCAGAACCGCGACAACGTGTCGCGGCCGCTCAAGGTGAAGTTCATTCCGACCGGGGTGAGCGGCGCCGGGACCCTTTCGACCAAGCGCTACACAATACCGGCGCATGCCACCTTCTCGCTTTCGATCTCCGATGCGCTGCGCGGCGTGGGCATGGAGGAGATCTCGGGCAACGACAGCCTCGACGTCACGGTCGCCGCCTGGGATTTGAAGGTCGGCAGCCAGAACCTCACCTGGTCGTTGCCCCTGCTCGACGGCGGGAACCGCTTCGAGAAGACCGAGACGGCCTACCTCAAGGAGCTGGCCGCCACCGCCGCCGGGATGTTCAAGCCGAACGTCGAGCTGATCAACCTTGCGAGCGTGCCTGCCGTCTGCACGATCGCGCGATTCGACGCGGCCGGGGTGTCGATCCTGCCCAATCTGGTGGTCAATCTGAATCCGCTGTCCCACAAGGTGCGGAAGAACGTGGTGGCCGGCCTGAGCCTCGCCGATGGCGTCGCGATCTCGGCACAGGTGACCTGCACCCAGCCGTTCTGGGCGCTCGGCACGATCGTCGGCACCGATCCGTTGAAGACCCGGCTGTTCTTTCCGCTCGATGCACCGTCGCCGCCGGTCGAGGAGACCGTGACTCTGGACGTGCCGGGCGCGTTCTTCACCCCGGTGGAAGGGGCCTCGTACCTGGAAGTGCCGCTGCCGCTCGTGCCCGGCACGGCCTACCGCCGGGCGACCATAGACTACGACCTGTTCGTGGGCGATTTCTCCCCGATCTTCACCGGCCTCGTCGGCATGTTCCACGCCGGAGGGCCGCGCTTCAACAAGACGCTCTATTTCGGCTCGTTCGCCCGCGCCATCCGCGACCGGAGCATCTTCGATCAGGGCATCCCGGTGATCGAGGCGGCGATCCAGCGCAGCAGCGACTGGACGCCCCAGAGCGATTACCACGTCCGGCTCTTCTACGACACCGAGGGCGGGCGGATGCGCTGGTTCGTGACCGAAAAGGAAGGGCTGCAACGAACGATCATGGCGTTCGAATGCGGCATCTTCAACTTCGATCTCGCCGATCGCGACGCGCCGGTCGTGCTCGCCTTCGGCCTGCCGGGTGTCGCCGACAACGCCTACTACCCGCCGATCGGCTGGCGGTTCACGAATCTCGCGGTGCGGGTCGAGCGGTAGGTCCGCATTCGCGAGCGGGTCTGGTGGAGCAAAGTTCTCGCCGAAGCGATCCTTAGTTCTCGCTCAGGTCGGGCTCGAACATGGCGACGAAATCTTGGGCCAAGGCAAGAGTCGTAAGGGAAACGCCCATTGCTTTGACGTACCTCTCCAGCCGCTCCTGGGACAGGTAGGCTCTTTCAGTCTCGATGTCCCAAAGTGTGGAAAGCGAGATACCGATCGCGGCGGCGAGCTCGGCCATCCTCCACCTGCGTAGGACACGTAGGATCTTCAGTGCGCAGTTTCTCTGCGATCTTGGTGGCCTCATAGGGTCTTCCCGGTGCTGGTCAATCGACGCCCCTGTTCTGCTGCGACTTGCTGGAGCAAGCTGGTAGGCGAACGAGCGGAGTCGCAGTTCACTCGTCGAACTCGCCGAGCCCGGCTCGCAGATCGGCTTCGATCTCTTCGGCAAGCGCCGCGATCTTCTGGGCCGTTCGATCGGCGGTCCGAAGGAAAAATTTGTTGCGGGGCGTCAGCGATTCCGACTCGGAACTGGTCGTAACGAGCACCGACAGAAATCCCTGCAAATAGCGAAGATCCGCCACGGATGCCGCAAGATCCGAGGCCGTCGATTCGGCATAGGTTCCCTGCCACAACCGTGTGGCCTCGCCGGACATCTCGAACAAAACGGTTGCGAAGTCGCGGAATGCAGACACCTCCCTGACGTGGTCGATTTGCCTCAGGAAAGTTTCCCGAAAAACGGCGAAATCGTCGAAGTCTTTGGGATCGATCGTCGGCACCACATAGCGAGGATCGTCGTCGGTTTCCGTGAAGCTTGGGGCCATGGATTCTCTCCTGCCGGGGTAAGGGGCACCGTTTTCCGCGGGGCGCTGCCGGAATCTTATCGCTTTCGACCCGACGTTCGGCCTCGACCCTGCGGCCAGGACAAATCCCCAGGCGATAGAGACCGGCGGCCGCTTCCGTACCTGCCGCCGTTCACTCGTCGAGCTCCTTCAAGCCGGCGCGTAACTCGGCTTCCATCTCGTCGGCGAGCGCCGCGATTTTCGGGGCCATTCGCGCAGCCGCCTGATAGTAGAACTTGTTGCGCGGGGTCAGCGCTTCCTCTTCGCCTTCATAGAACTCCCCGGCCTCTGTGAGATAACCCTGCAAGTAGCGCATGTCCGCGACCGACGCGAAGAGCTTCGAGGCGGTCGCTTCGGCGAACGTTCCCTGCCAGGGGCGCATGCCCTCGCACGCCATCTCGAACAGGACCCGGGCAAAACCGCGGAACGCCGACACGTCCCGGACGTGGTCGAGATGGCGGAGAAATGTTTCCCGAAAGACGGCAAAATCGTCGAACCTTTTAGGGTCGATCGTCGGAATCACGTAGCGAGGATCGTCGTCGGGTTGCGTGAAGGTCGAGGCCATGGGATTCTCTCCTGCCGGGAATTTGATCCGGCCATTGAAACTTGGATGATAGCCGTTCGCCGAACGAAAGGCTCTACACCCAGCGATTTTTACCTCAAATGGCCGCATCAAGGGGCGAAAACACGACGGCCGGCCACTCTTTGCGAGAGGCCGGCCGTTTTCTCCGCTCAAAGGTGGGGTCAGGGAATCTCTTCGATCAGCACGTTCTGGGTCACCTGGGCGTCGTAGCCCGGCTCGTCGCCGTCCCCGGTGGTCTTGATGCCCAAGCAGCCGAGGGCACAGGACCCGTCGGGATCGATACCGCTCGAATCCGCGGTGCCGAGCAGCCGTCCGGTGCCTGGTGCGTCGTTGAAGTTGCCGATCAGCCGGAACGTTCCCGGGTAGGCGTGGTCGAACTCGAAATGCGGCCCGCGGAAGCCCGTCGAGTAGTCGCTGGTGTCGTAGAGATCGTTCGGGCCGACGTCGTGGTCCTTCACGTACACCCCGGCCCGCACCTTCTCGGCGCCGGTTGCGTCGCTTGAAATGCTCCACTGGACCGGGACTGAGATGCCGTCCGGCGTCTCGTCGTCGGTAAAGCCGGTCGAGGACGTGCTGATCTGCACGTTCCCGGCGGAGAGGCGCTGGACCTTGAAGTCACCGTTTTCCACGTACCAGTCGGTGTTGCCCGAGTCGGCGTCGTTGAAGTCCCACAGGTGGGTGACCCGGTAGGTCACGCGGTGCGACTTGTTCGGGTTGTAATGCGCCGAGGTGCCGGTCTGGACCAGGCCGATCTGGGCCGAGACCTGCGCGTGGTCTGAGGCGCAACCCAGGCCGTCCTCCCAGGAGCCCGGATTGGCCGAGATTTCGACGATTGGCTCCTGCGGCTGCGACGACGGACCGGTGAGGCTGTAGAACGGGAAACCCGTTTCGGCCGGCAGCACCAGGATGTAGTCGAGCCGTGCCTCCTTCGGCAGCTGGGACACCGTGTCGTAGCCGGTGAACTGCCCCGGGGTGATGCAGTCGTTCGCCTGGGTCGCGGGGATCGCGCTTTCGACCCCCTTGCCGATCCAACTGCCGCGCGGGTCGCGCGCCATCAGGTCGTAGAGGTCCCAGGCCCAGCCGTTGGCCTGATCGAACGACGAGAGCGGCAGGGTGCCGAGGGCTTTGCGCATCTCCGAGTACTCTTTGCCGAAACCCATCTGGCCGGAGGTCGCGGCGATCCAGTCGTCGACGTCCTGGTTCGCCTTGGCGGCCGAGACGTCTTTCGGGCCGATCTGGTTGAAGTCGCCGAGCACGAACGCCGGCCGGTCGAGACCGTTCGGCGAGCCGTTGCCTCCTGCTCGCTTCTTGTTCGACCAGGCCTTCAACCCCCGCCACTGCTCCAGGCGGACGTTGGTCCACCAAGGGTTCTCCGGCGGCCCGAAGGTGCCCTTGTTGCAGTCTTTGACGTTCGCGGCGGGATTGCCGAACGCGTCGAGGCACAACTGGTCGTTGGCGAATTCGCCGTCCGAGGCGTAGTCGGCCTGAGAGTGGGTGCAGAAGACGTCGATGAACTGATCCGAGAACCAGTTCTGCACCTTTCCCCCTTTCGGCGCGACGGTCGATTTCTTGACCCCGACGCGCGCCCAGACGATCCCTTTGTACCCCGCCCCGGCCCCCGTGCAGTCGCCGTTGCTGATCGGGTCGCCGTCCACCTCGGCGGCACAGAAGGTCTTCACCTCGGGCAGGTCGCCGAAGAGCACGAAGTCGGAATCGATGATCGGCCCCGAAACCAGCAGCATGTTGTTCGGCGGATCCCCCTCGCCCGGATAGACCGGGGTCAGCACGTCGAGCCCTTCGTTGGTACGCAGGTCGTTGATCGCCTTGACCGTTTCGTCCCGTTCGCTGTTGTTCATCTCCTCGGTGAGGCAGATGATGTCGTTCCGGAAGGTGAGCTTGGCGAAGTCCTTCGCCTCGCCCTGGCCGCCGTCGTCGGTGATCTGCAGCTGGCCGACGTTGTACGCGGTCATCGAAAGGTCGATCCGGGTCGGCTCGTGCAGGTCGATCGTCGCCCAGCTCTTGGTGTCGAGGTCGAGCGGCCCCCCGTTGAACACGCTCGGGAAGGCGCCGAACGAGCCGACCGTCACCGCCGACGTAATGGCGTGACGCACCCCGAGGCCGAACAGACGGTCGTTCACGATCGCGCTCGAAAGCGGCTGCAAGCCGCGCGGCTGGGCGGTCACCGCAAGCTCGAAGTGGAGGAAGTTGGGGAGGCCGTTGCCGCCGAGCGTCTCGCGGGCGGCGGCGGCCAGGCTCCACGCCTCTTTCTGGGGATCGAGGCCCAGCGGGGTGATCTCGACCCAGCTGCGGCAGTCTCCCTTGTACTCGCGGATGGAAAGGGTGGGGATTGCCTGACCGCGGACGGCCGTGTAGGCCAGGACGATCTTCCGATCCTCGGGCGCAGGCTTTGGGGTCGGTTGGCCGTTGGCAAAGCAGCTCTGATTGTCGAGCGTCTTCTGGCGATTGGCATCGAGGTAGACGGTAACCGTGCCATTCTCGTCGCCGATCAGCGCCGATTGCGCGTGGACCTCGAGCCCGAGAAACAGCGTGCCGCCGATGCAGCCGTGGCCGTCGGGCGTCTGGCAGTTCAGGCTGGTGAAGCCGGCGGTATTGTCCGACAGGCCGGCGAACAGGCGGCCATTGCCGTTCGGCACAGAGTTGCCGAAGTCATTCAAATCGACTTTGATGCCGTTGGCGTATTCGGTGAGCTGAACGTCGCCGTCGGCGAGCGGTTGAAGCATCTGGCCGTGCCAGTCGGCCCCCACGCTCTGGAGGGGCATCCAAATGCGCGGCGGCTCGGCGGCGAACAGCGGCGTGGCGAACAGGGCGATGATCCCAATAAATCGGCGAAGCGGGCGGCGCACCTTCATGAGGCTCTCCTGGGGAGGCTCAAACGCTCCCGCGCGGCCGACCGATTCGGCCGCTCGGGGTTGAGCCGGGGTTCTGGAGAGTCTGACGATGGAGGGTTCGATCGGTATTAGATCGGTGCCCGGCCAAGAAAGGCAGCGGCGGGTCCGCCCCGCCGTTGCCAGTCTTTGCAATCGCCCGGTGCTGCGGTCAGGGGATCTCTTCGATCAACACGTTCTGAGTCACCCGCGCGTCGTAACCCGGCATGTCGCCATCGCCTTCCGTCTTGATGCCGAGGCAACCGAGGGCGCACGATCCGTCGGGATCGACCGCGCTCACGTCCGCCGTGCCCAGTAGCCGCCCGGTGCCCGGCGCGTCGTTGAAGTTGCCGATCAGACGGAAGGTGCCTGGGTAGGCGTGGTCGAAATCGAAGTGCGGACCGCGGAAACCCGAACCGAAGTCGGTGGTGTCGTAGAGGTCGTCCGGGCCGACATCGTGGTCCTTCACGTAAACCCCGGCGCGCACCTTTTCGCCGCCCGTCACATCGCTGGCAATGCTCCACTGGACGGGGACCGAAATGCCGTCCGGCGTCTCGGCGTCGGTAAAGCCGGTCGAGGAAGAGCTGATCTCTGTATTCCCGGCGGAGAGGCGTTGGATTTTGAAGTCACCGTTTTCCACGTACCAGTCGGTGTTGCCTGCGTCGGCGTTGTTGAAGTCCCAGAGATGGGTGACCCGATAGGTCACTCGGTGCGACTTGTTCGGGTTGTAGTGGCCGGAGACGCCGGTTTGGACGAGGCCGATCCGGGCGGAGACCTGCGCGTGGTCCGAGGCGCAACCCAGGCCGTCCGCCCAAGACCCGGCGTTGGCCGAGATGTCGAGAACGGGCTCCTCTGGCTTTTCGGAGGGGCCGGTCACGCTGTAGAACGGAAAGCCGGACACGGCAGGGAGGACCAGAATGTAGTCCAAGCGGGCTTCCTTCGGCAGCTCGGTGAGCGTGTTGTAGCCGACGAATTGGCCCGGGGTGATGCAGTCGTTGGCCGCCGTCGGCGGCATCGCGCTCTCGAAGCCCGGGCCGATCCAGGAGCCGTTCTCGTTGCGCGCCATCAGGTCGTAGAGATCCCAGGCCCAGCCGTTGGCCTGGTCGAAATCCGAGAGGGGCAGGGTGCCGAGGATCTTGCGCATCGCCAAGTACTCGCCGCCGAATCCGGGCTCCCCGGCGGTTGCCGCGATCCAATCGTCGACGTCCTGGTTCGGTTTCGCCGACGACACCGCCTTGGGGCCGATCTGGTTGAAATCGCCGAGCAGAAATGCCGGCCGATCGAGGCCGTTCGGCGAGCCGTTGCCGCCCGCGCGCTTCTTGTCGGCCCAGTGTTTCAGCCCCTGCCACTGCTCCTCCCGGACGTTGGTCTGCCAGGGGTTCTCCGGCGGCCCGAACGTGGCTTTTGTGCAGTCTTTGCTGACCGCGGACATGAACGGCGAATCCTCACACTGCTGCTGCCGAGCGAACTCGCCGTCCCCGTCGTAGTCGGCCTGGGAGTGGGTGCAGAAGACGTCGACGAATTGATCCGAGAAGAAGTTGCCGCTCTTGCCGCCGTCGGGTACAGCTTTCGATTTCTTGACCCCGACGCGTGCCCAGACGACTCCCTTGTATCCTGCACCGCCGCCGGAACAGTCGCCGTTGTCGAACGGATTCCCGTCGACCTCTCCGGCGCAGAATGTCTTCACCTCCGGCAAATCGCCATAGAGCACGAAGTCGGAATCGATAATCGGCCCCGAGACCAGCAGCATGTTGTTCGGCGGGTCCCCCTGGCCCGGGTAGACCGGGTTCAACGGATCGAGCCCCTCGTCGCTGCGCAACTTGTTGATCGCCGCCACGGTGTCGTCCCGTTCGCCATCGTTCATCTCTTCGGTGAGGCAGATGATGTCGTTCCTAAAGGTGAGCTTGGCGAAGTCCTGGGCTTCGCCTTGGCCGCCGTCGTCGGTGATCTGCAACTGGCCGACGTTGTAGGCGGTCATCGAGAGATCGATCCGCTCGGGCTCGTGGAGGTCCATCGTCGCCCAGGTCGTCGTGTCGAGATCGACCACCGGCTGGTTGAACACGCTCGGAAACGAACCGTAAGAGACAACCGCGACGGGAGTGCCCAAGACATGGCGGACGCCGAGGCCGAAGAGACGGTCGTTCGCGATCGCGCTTGTCAGGGGTGCGCTGCCCTGCGGTTGGGCGGTGATCGCGAGTTCGAAGTGGAGGAAGGTGGGAACGCCGTTGGCGCCCGCGGTTTCTCGCGCCGCCGCCTTCACCGTCCAGGCCTCCTCTAGGGGATCGAGGCCGGGCGGCGTGATTTCGACCCACTCGAGGCAGTTGCCCTTGAACTCGCGGACGGTGAGCGTCGGCGTATCTTGGCGGGGGACTGAGCGATAGGCGAGGACGATCTTCCGGTCGTCGGCAGCGGGTTTGTGGGTGGGCTGATTGTTGATGTCCATGCAGCTCTGGTTGTCGAGCGTGTTTTGACGGCTGGCATCGAGATAGACACTCACCGAGCCGACCTCGCCGCCGATCGCCGCCGATTGCGCGTGGATTTCGAAACCGAGGAACAGGGTTCCGCCTGCGCACCCGGTGCCGTCGGACTTGAGGCACAGATCGCTGGGGAATCCCGCGTTCTGCGTTAGGGAGGCGAACAGGCGGCCGTTGCCGTTGGGCACGGTGGCGGAAAAATCGTTGATGTCGATCTTGATCCCGTTCGCATACTCAGGGATCAAGACTTGGCCATCGGTGAGCGGTTGAAGCATCGGGCCGTGCCAATTGCCGTTGGCGCTCTGGAGTGGCATCCAAATGCGCGGCGGGGCGGCGAGGAGAGGTGCTGCGGCAAGGAGGGTCGCTGCGAGTAGGGACCCGCGAAGCCAGCCTCGAAGCGAGGCGCTGAAACCATCTCGAAGAATCATGATCGATCTCCCGCGGAGAATTAAAGATCTCCGGGTGATAAGGCTTGGATGTAAAGTGGAAGAACCGGAAGGTTCTTGCCAGCCGAATCGCACGTTTGCGTTTCCGGTCGGGAGGGGTAGGCGCGTAATGTGGGGTAAAGTTACGGCCTCTAGCCAGATTCGTATAAATTCATTTGGGTCCGCAAAATCAAGAAACAAATCCTGATTTTCGGCGTACAGGCACGCGGGAGGAGTTTGAATCTCATGCTTGAAATTAGGGGTCTCACCAAGAAATACCCGAGCGGCACCGTCGCTCTGTCAGATTTTTCGTTGTCGGTGGGCGAGGGCGTTCTCGGCCTGCTCGGACCGAACGGCGCGGGCAAGACGACGTTGATGACGATCCTCGCGACGGTGACCCAGCCGTCCTCCGGCACGTTTCTTTGGGAGGGGCACGACGGCGTCGCCGATCCGCTCGCGGTGCGCCGGACGCTCGGCTTTCTGCCGCAGGACTTCGGGGTCTACGAGAAGCTCACCGCTAGAGAGTTTCTGCTCTACCTCGGTCGGCTCAAAGGGCTCGCCGGCAAGGATCTGAAGAGGCGGGTGGGGGAGCTGCTCGCACTCGTCAACCTGCACGGCGCGGCCGATCGACGCCTCGGCGGCTACTCGGGAGGTATGCGCCAGCGGGTGGGGATCGCCCAGGCGCTGCTCGGCGATCCGAAGCTGGTGATCGTGGACGAGCCGACGGTGGGGCTCGACCCGGAGGAGAGGGTCCGCTTCCGCAACCTGCTCGCCGAGGTGGCCCAAGGCCGCGTCGTCCTGCTCTCCACCCACATCGTCTCGGACATCGAGGCCATCGCCTCGTCGATCGCCGTCGTCCGCGCCGGGAAGCTGCTGGTCCACGCGTCCCCTGAAGAGCTGCTGCGCACGGCCGAGGGGCGGGTGTTCCGTGCCGTGGTGCCGAGCGACCGGCTGGCCGCGGTCCAGGCGCAGGTGCCGGTCTCGAACTTGGCGCGCCGGGCGGACGGTGTACACGTTCGCTTCGTCGGCGCGTTGGGGGGCGCCGCGGCTCTTCCCGGTGCCGAGCCGGTCGAGCCGACGCTCGAAGACGCTTATTTGATCTCCCAGCTCGCTTCGAGCGGCAAGCCATGAGCGCGCTCGGCGCTTCGATCGCCGCCCAGGTCGGGGCGGAGGTGCGCACGCGGCTCCGTTCGACCGGCACCTTTGTGGCGCTCGCTCTGTTCATGATCGGCGCCTATTTGTGGATTCCGAACCCGGGCGGCAAGGCGACTTCGGTCTCTTGGCAACTGCCGGACGGCCGGTTCCAAACCAGTGTCCACAGCGCCGCCTACATCGGTTCGGCGATGTCGTTTCTCGGCGGTTTCTTCGCGGTCGCGATCGGTTTCTATCTCGTCGCGGGCTCGATCCGGCGCGACCGCCAACGGGGGATCGGCGCGATCCTCGCAGCTACGCCGCTGCCGAACGCCTCCTATCTCGCCGGCAAATTCCTCGCCCATGTTTGCTACCTGGCGTTGATGACCTCGCTCCTCGTGCCGATCGGGATCTATCACCAGCTGCGCTTCGGCGTCGGCCCGTTCGACCTGGTCGCATTTTTGGGTCCGCTCGTTCTGCTCGCTCTCCCGGGGATCGCGTTCGTGTCCGCGATGGCGGTGCTGTTCGACGTCGCGCCGGGTCTGTCCGGGCGATTGGGTCTGATCGCCTGGTTTTTCGCTCTGGCGATTTTCGTCGCGGCGCTGCCGATCGCCCAGGCGAGGAATCCGGCGACCGGCCTCAGCGACCGCCTGCCGTTCTTCGATCCGATGGGCGGGACGACCGTCTCGGTGCTGATCGGCAAGTCGCTGCCGCAGGCGAAAGCGGGTTCGATCTCGACCGGCCTGATCTTCCGCGAGGGTCCGCCGATCGAGCAGGTGGCCTGGTCCGGCCTGCCGATCGACGCCCGCTTCGTGGCGCTTCACCTGGGCGGCATCCTCTGGGCGCTGCCACCGCTGGGCTTGGCGCTCCTGCTGTTCGACCGGTTCGATCCGGCGCGCCGTCGCCTCCGTCTGCCCAGCCCCCGGCGCGCGGCAAAAGAGGCGGCGGTGGCCGTGGCCGCCGAGAGCCCGGAGGCTCCGCGAGCTCGCTTCGCCGATCTGGCGTCGATCCAGGTGACCCCATCCCGCACGCGGGCGGTGCTCGCCGATGCGTTGCTCCTATGGCAGACTAGCTCGATCCTGCGCTGGCCTTTGCTGCTCGCCGTGCTGCTGGCCGCCTTCGTTCCAGCCGGCGCTGCACCGATGCTCGGCGCGGCCTTTCTTCTCCTGTTGGCCGCGACGATCGCAGAGGCTCCCTGCCGAGAAGAGCTTGCCGGAGCGGCACCGCTCGTCTTCTCCCAACCCGGGGTGCCGCGCTCGACCGTGCTCTGGAAGCTCGCCTCCGTCGGTCTATTCAGTCTGATCGTCGGAGCGCCGTTCCTTCTCCGCTCGGCGCTGGCCTCGCCGGCTCAAGGCTTCGCCGCCCTCTCCGGCCTGCTGTTCGTGGCCGCGCTCGCCGCGAGCTTCGGGGTGCTGACCGGCGGGGGTAAGCTCTTCCTCGCCCTCTTTCTCGGCCTCTGGTACTGCGCGCTCAACCGGATTCCCTACCTCGACTTCTGCGGCCTGTTCGGTGCGGATCTCGGGCTGCCTGTGCGCGCGGCGTACCTCGCGGCGGGAACCGTCTTCGTCGGGCTCGCGATGGCGGTCGAGGCACGGCGGCGGGCGGGGGGTAGGCGCTAAAACGAAAAAGCGGGTGGCCCCTTTCGGAGCCACCCGCTTTTCGGAACTTCGATTCGTTCGGTGCTTAGACCGTGCGGCGGCGCAACGCGAAGAACGACGCGCCGGCCAGCAGCAGGGCAAGAGCCGCGAGGCCGAACCCGGAGGCGGTCGGAATCTCGGTGACGCCGCGCGCTTCGAAGTTTACGATGTTCGAGCGCTCTGCCGGAGTCAAGCAATCGAGGGTCGCGCCGCCCAGGCCGGCAATCGCCGCCGACTTGGCTCTCGCCGCGGGGCGGGTGGCCTGGACCGTCACGTAGTTGACGATGATCTTGGTTTCGCCGGGTGCGAGGGTGAAGGTGTAGTCCCAGGTCGGGAGGTCCGCCGACGCGCCAGCGGGAAAGTTCACGCTCGAAATCGGCGTCCGGGCGCCCGGTCCCTGGATAATATGGCCCAGCCGCGGATCGGTGTCGTCAGGGGAGACGAAGTTTCCGTCCGTGGTGATCCAGCTGTCGGACAGCTCGGCGGTCGTGTTGCCGTTGGAGGAACCGCTGATCGTGGTGTTTTCCTGCGAGCCGAGGTTGTTCAGGATGTAAGCCTTCACCGACTGCGAGCTGCCGCCGGTGTTGGTGAAGATGCTCACCCACCGGGCAAACTGGTCATTGTTCGGGACGAAGATCTTCCGCTGCACCTGGATGCTGCCGATCGTCTGCGGCGGGTTGTTCACCTGACGGTCGTTGCAGTCGAGCGACGCCTGGCCATTCTGGGTATAGAGCGTGTAGTTGGCCGCGTCGGCGATATTGCAAGGACCGGCTGCGCCCGTGAGGCTGACGCATAGGCTGTTATAGCCGGCGAAGGAGTCGTCGAGAGTCGTTGAAACGCTGCCCCCGCCCGAAGTGTCGGCGTTGACCGGACCGGTAAAGACGGCATCCGTCGCTGCGCCCGATCCGCTGTAGCTCGTAGAGAAGGGCAGGTCAGTATTGATGAAATACTTGACACCCGCGGCATCGACCAGCGCCTGATCGGCGAAGCTCTTGATCAGCGACCGGTCGCGGCGGTGACCATGCTTCTGCTCTTTTTCCTTGGCCCGAATGCGTGCGAGGTGAGTGCGCTCGATGACCGCGACGTCCGCGAAGGCCGAGGCCGCCATCAAGAGTCCTGCGATACCAGCTACGGCGCGTTTCATGCGTATTCTCCTCCTGCTACCAACTTCCGTGGCTGGTAGGATGGGTAAATGGAAATCGGACACAAGGAGAAGTGCGGTCATCGGGTACAACCGGGACACCTTTGTCGCGCGTATATTAGGGCGCTTTTTCGCGCGGCCGGTGTATTTTCCTTGGGATTCTTGGGCTTGGTTTCGATCGGCTGCGCACGCCCCAAGATCGAGAACGTCCTCATCATCACCCTCGATACGACCCGGGCGGATCACCTCGGGGCCTATGGTTTCACCCTCGCGCGCACACCCAATATCGATCGGTTGGCCCAAGAGGGGACGCGGTTCGCCGACGCCATCTCCGCGGCGCCGATCACCATGCCTTCTCATTCGACGATCTTTACCGGCCTCTTGCCGCCCGCCCACGGTGTCCGCGACAACGGCTCGTACGCTCTGGGCGACGGGGCGACCACGCTCGCCGAGCGCTTTTTGGCCGCCGGCTACCGGACCCAGGCGTTCGTGTCCGCGCTTGTCTTGAATCGTCGCTATAACTTGAACCAGGGGTTCGAGGGGTACGACGACGATCTGTATGCCGAAGACGAGCCGCCGATGTTCATGATCCGTTCCCGTTCCGCGCCGAAGACGGCGGAACGGGCGGTCCGCTGGTTCGAGGGGTGGCATCGCGAGAAGGTGAAGAAGCCGTTCTTCGTCTGGGTCCATTTCTTCGATCCGCACCAGCCAAACAATCCCCCGATGGCGGAACAGGCCAAGTCGCCTTCCGCCTACGACGCCGAGATCGCGATCGCCGACCAGGGGGTTGGCATGCTGCTCGATGAATTGAAGAAGCTCGGCGCGCTCGACCGAACTCTGGTGGTGCTCACCGCGGATCACGGCGAGAGCCTCGGCGAGCATGGCGAGAAGACCCACGCCATCTTCATCTACGACGCCACGGTTCACGTGCCGCTGATCGTGCGCGCTCCGGGCGTGGTGCCGGAGGGCAAGGTCTATGGCGGTCCCGTGCGCAGCGAGGACATCGCGCCGACGGTGCTCGCGGCGCTCAAACTTCCGGGCGGCGGCGAGATGCAGGGGATCGACCTGCTCCCGGCGGTTCGCGGGGCGGTGCCCCCTCCCCAGTTGCCGCAGTACTCCGAATCGCTCACCTCGGAGGTCGGTTTCGGCATGGCGCCGCTCTACGGCGTGCGCCGAGGGGGCTGGAAGTGGATTCGCGCGCCGCGGCCGGAGCTGTACGACCTGAAAGGCGATCCCAAAGAGCTCGCGAACCGCATGCCGGTCGAAGCGCGGCGCGGCGCGGCGCTCGACGGCGAGCTGCAGAAGATCCTGGAGGACAGCCGCCGCCACGCGATCGCCGCGAAGCAAAACCCGATGGACAAGGAGACCGAGGAGACGTTGCGCGCCCTCGGCTATCTCGCGCCCCAAGGGGACAAGGAGGGGATGGGCGGCATCGATCCCAAGGATGGAATGGTGCTCTACCAGAAGCTCGAGGATGCCCGGCACCTGGCGCAGGACGACCATTGGCCCGAGGCCGAGAAGGCCCTGCGCGAAATCCTCGCGGTCACCCCGAGGAACGTCACCTGCTGGAACATTCTCGCCTTGGCCCGCCTGCACCAAAAGGATGGCGAAGGGGCACGGGACGCCTACCGCCATTCGCTCGCCATCTCGCCCGACCAGGCCCGTGTTTACTCGATGCTCGGCGCGATCGGCCTGTTGCAGGGCGACCTCGACGGGGCGGAGAAGGAGTTCGACCGCGCTCTGGTGCTCTCGCCTGGATTCGTCGAGGCGATGTCGAACTTGGGGCTGATCGCCGCCCTTCGCGGCGACCAAGCCAAGGCGAAGAGCCTGAACGAAAAAGCGCTCGCGCTCGATCCGAGCTTTCCCCGCGCCTACCGCCGGCTGGCCGACCTCGCGTATGAGCAGGGGGAATGGGGCCGAGCGCTCGCGAACTACCGCAAGGTGATCCAAGTGGAACCCTCCGATTTCGCCGCGCTCGTCCAGGCGGGCAACTCGGCGCGGCGGTTGAACCAGCCGGTCGAGGCCGAGATGTTTTTCCGCAAGGCCGCAAAGCTGCGCCCCGACAGCTGGGTGCCGGGCTACAACCTGGCCTGTTTGAAGGCGGTGCGGGGCGACGCGCCGGCCGCGCTCGCGGAGCTCGGAAAACTGGTCGCGCCCGGCGGGCCGGGATTTCACCGCGTGGATCTGCTCGACCACGACGCCGACCTGGCCGCCCTTCGCAGCCTGCCGGGCTTTCCCGTCGTGCGCCAGAAAACGGAAGCCGCGGCGAAAGAGTTTGCCGCCGGCCGGCGAGAAGAGAGCGAGGAAGGCGCGGAGCTGACCTCGGCCCTCACCTCGGCCCTCACCCCCTGACCCCCTCTCCCACCCGCACTCCCACCCGCCCGGGAGAGGGGGAAGAACCTCAGGCCTGTGTTAATTTCTCGCCCCTATGTCGAGCGCCGCCCCCGCCCCGTCCGCACGCCCCGCGATCCGTTGCCGCGGCCTGGTCAAGCGCTACGCGGACGTCACCGCGGTCGACGGGCTCGACCTCGAGATCCTGCCCGGCGAATGCTTCGGCCTGCTCGGTCCGAACGGCGCGGGCAAGACGACGACGATCGAGATCCTCGAAGGGCTCACCGAGCCGGACGCGGGCGAGGTCGAGGTGCTCGGGCTCGGCTGGAAGAATTCCGAGCGCGAGCTGCGCGAGCGGCTCGGCATCTCGCTCCAAGAGACCCAGCTGAACGAGAAGCTCACCGTGGGCGAAACCGTCCGCCTATTCGCCTCGTTCTACGCCAAGGCGCGCGACCCGGAAACGGTGCTCGCCGAGCTGTCGCTCACCGAAAAGCGGGACGCCCGGGTCGGCAAGCTCTCCGGCGGCCAAAAGCAGCGTCTCGCGGTCGCCTGCGCCCTGGTCGGCAATCCCGACATCCTGTTCCTCGACGAGCCGACCACCGGCCTGGATCCGCAGAGCCGGCGCGAGCTGTGGGATCAGATCGCCCGCTTTCGCGCGACGGGAGGCACGCTGCTGCTCACCACCCACTACATGGACGAGGCGGAAAAGCTGTGCGACCGGATCGCGATCGTCGACAAGGGGAAGGTGATTTCGCTCGGCACCCCGCGCGACCTGATCTCCCAGCTCCCTTCGGCGTACGTGGTCGAGATCGATACCGAGCCGAGCTGGGGCGCCGAGCGGTGGCGCGCGATCCCCGGAGTCCACGAAGCGCGCCGCTTCGGCGAGGTCTGGTCGCTCGCGGTCACCTCGCTCACCGAAGCCGTGCCCGAGTTGCTCGCCGCCGTCGAGCGCGAAGGGGCGAAGCTGGTTCATCTCTCCACCCATCGCGCCACGCTCGAAGACCTGTTCGTGGCCTTGACCGGAAGGGCGCTGCGCGATGAGTGACCGATCCCCCTGGCGCCGCCGCCTGGCCTCGCTCGGCCACCTCACCCACTGCCGCGCCAAAGAGTTCACCCGCGAGCCCGAGGCGGTGTTCTGGGTCTTCCTCTTCCCGGTCCTGCTCGCGGTCTCTCTCGGCCTCGCGTTTCGCGAAAAGGCGCCGGACAAGATTCCGGTCGGCGTGATCGCCGAAGGCGGATCGGGAACCACGAACCCGGCAGCCACCTCCGCGCTCGAAGCCCTCCAGCGCTCGCCGCAGCTGGCGCCCCGCGCCTACACTGAAGCCGCCGGCCGCGAAGCGCTGCGCACCGGACGGATCTCGCTGCTCGTGGCGCCCGGTTCCGAGGGAAAGCCCCCGCGGGTGATCCTCGACCAGACCCGGCCCGACGCGCGCACCGCGCGGCTCGAAGCGGAAGACGCGCTCCAACGCGCGGCGGGCCGGAAAGATCCGTTGGCGGTCGGCACCGAGAAGCTCACCGAGCCGGGCGCCCGCTATATCGATTTCCTGATCCCCGGCCTCTTGGGGCTCAACCTGATGGGCACCGGCATCTGGAGCCTCACCTTCTCGATCGCGGTCGCCCGCCAACGGAAGGTCCTGAAGCGCCTGGTCGCCACCCCGATGCACAAGGCCGACTACCTGCTGAGCCAGATCCTCGGCCGGATGATCTTCCTGATCCCCGAGCTGGTCATCCTGATCGGCTTCGGCTGGATCGCCTTCGGCGTCGCCGTCCACGGTTCGATCCTCCTGCTGCTCGCGACCTCGCTGCTGGCCGCCATGTCCTTCTGCGGCCTCGGCCTGCTCACGGGCTCCCGAGTCAGCACCATGGAAGGAGCGAGCGGCCTGGGGAACATGATCCTGCTGCCCATGTGGCTTCTCTCCGGAACCTTCTTCTCCTCCGAGCGCTTCCCCGACGCGGTCCAGCCGCTGATCAAAGCCCTGCCGCTCACCGCGCTCAACCAGGCCCTCCGAGCGATCATCAACGAAGGCCACGGCCTCGCCGAAATCTGGCCCCAACTCCTGATCGTCGCTGCCTGGGGAGTGGTGAGCTTCGCCGTCGCGCTCAAGATCTTCAAGTGGAAGTAGGGGGAGCGGTAAGGCGCGCTGTACCCTGGGAGCGCCGAGCTCCAGCTCGGCACGTAGCGGCGGCGGGCACCCCAACAACCGGGCTGGTGCGCGGAGAAAAGTCGATGAGCGACCTGGCTAAATATGTGAATACCCGCGCCGCCCGTGATCCGGAGTTTGCCGACGGTCTCGAATCGGGCTATACGGATTTCAAGGTAGGCGCTCTTTTGCGCCAAGCACGCGAGAACGCTGGACTCACCCAAGAGCAGGTAGCGGATCGACTGGAGACTAAGAAGTCGGCGATCAGCCGAATCGAGAACAGCGCTGGGAGCATTCGGTTCTCAACTCTTGAGCGTTATGCACGAGCCATCGGATGGCAGTTGGCACTCGAACTGCGCCCTCCCGGTTCAGATGTAAGTGACCACTCGGTCCGCGGCTCGTCGCGCGCCGCGTGATCAATCGGCTCGCGCAAGAGCACTAAGCAGTTCCCCGGGACCGCCGAGCACCAGCTCGGCCGTTGGGGCGATTTCGCCGCCTCAGTGCCGAGCTGGTGCTCGGCGCGCCCGGGAGACGAAAATGCTTCACCTCCCGGGCGCGCACCGTTTGCCTACAGAGACAAATCCAAACTCCACCGATTGAGCTTCCCTACATCCTGCGCCGCCAGATCGCTGACGTGCAGGGTCCAGTTGCCTTGCGTCGCAGCTCCGGCGAGGCCCGCCAGGCCCGGGCTGGTCACGGAATCGTAAGCTCGGATCAGGTTGTCCGCGCTGCCGCCGGATCGGTCGTGGAGGAGAACCTGTTGTCCTCCCGGGGCGACCAGCTCGACGCGCAGGTCGCCGATGTAGGTGTGGGTGATGTCGACGCTCACTTTGACGCCTTTGACGGTTCCGGCCTGCCCGATCGCGAGGCTGCTGCTCACTCCCGCCGGTGTGTTGTCGGGAATCGCCAGGCCCGGAGCTGCTTCGTGGTGGATCGTCTGCGTCGCGGCTTCGAGGTTCATCTCCAAGCCCCAGTGCTTGAGAGTTCCGACGTCGGCGCTCGCGAGATCGGCCACTTGGAGTTGCCAGTTGCCTTTGGCCGGATCGCCCAGCAGGGCGGCGAGCGCCGGGAGGTCCTCGCTACGGAAGGTGGCCGTCAGATTGTCCTGGTTGCCGCCCGCGCGGTTGTGCAGGATCGCGATCTTTCCGCTCGGTGCGACCAGCTTGACCGTCAGGTCGCCGATGAAGGTATGGGCGATGTCCACCGCCACGCTCAGGCGTTTGATCCGCCCTTCGTTGGCGACCGAGAGGACGTGCGAAATGCCCGCCGCGGTGTTGTCGGGAATCGCCAGGTTCGGATTGGCTTCGACTTTCACCGTCGGAGCGGTTGGCGGGAGCGGCCCGGGAGGTGCGGTCGATGCCGGCGGGTTGAAATCGGCGACGATGCCGGAAAGTGTTGCGCCGTTCGAGCGGGCGCCCGGCCCCATGCCGAACTTGGCAAACGCCGCCCAGGCGCCGGTCTTCGCGGCGTCGAATTGCGCGGGGGTCAATTGGCCCGCCGCCTGTTTGTCGGCGAGCGCGCGGAGGATGGCGTCGCGCGCATCGAGGAAGCTGGGATTGGCGGGAGTCAGCTTGAAACCATCGACCACCAGCTGCAGGCCCAAAACCTTGCCGATGTTGCGGTTCATCTCCAGCAGTGCAGCGCACCAGAGCTCGCCGATGTTGTGGACTTCGGTATAGCGGCCGGTGCCCAGTTTTCCGAAGTGATCCGGGAAGTGGCTGTCGTAGGGAAAACCGCGAATCCCGGTCGGATCGTTGACCACCCAATTGCCCACCACCGTCGTGTCGTTCATGCTGCACGCGATGTAGTCGCTCCATCCTTCGCCCATGCCGGAGCTTTGGATCGCCTCCAAGGCTCGGTCGTTGGCGGGGCCGCCCACCAGCCGATTGGACACTCCGTGGGTGAACTCGTGAAAGACCACGCTCGAATCGAAGGCGGTATGCCGGTTGGTGGAAGTCACCAGGCCCATGTTCATCACCGGGCTTGAGCCGTCCACGGGGGTGCCCATGTTGGCCGTGCCGTTCACCGCCCCGGAGTGCGCCCGCGCATCGACCCGGTCGGCGGCCAGGCCGCCGCGCCCCAGGTTGTCGCCCTGGAAGTTGCCGTCCCGTTCGCGGAAACCGAGCAGATAGAAGAAGTCGTGCATCACGCAGTTGAAATAGAAAATGTTGAGAACTTTTTGATCGTCGCCGGCAGCATCGGCGGGATTGAACTCCAGGATTCCGCCTTGCATCGCTCCGGTGCCGGACGCGCCGCTCACGCCTAAATGGGCGAGGGCGCAGTTTCCGGTGGTTTGGTTCGCCCCGACCCACTCGTCGGGAAAGCCGGCCGGCAGGCCCGCAGGAACCGGCAGGCCGTACTCCGTGAGAGGACGAGGAAAGTCGGTGACCTGGCGCGCGCTGCCGCCGTCCACGCGGAAGACGTTGCCCTTTCCTCTCACGCTCTGCATCAACTGGCGGCAGAAGAGGATTTCGCCGCTTTGGGCATCGACCAGCGTACGGAACTGACCTTCCCCCTCGGGCATCGTCAGGATGACTTCCCACGTCAGGCGCAGATCGCCCTCCAACGGAAACCAGACCAGCCGCGCCTTGATCGCGGCGGCGAACGGTCCGGCCTCGAGGACACTCAGACGTTCCGGTTTCTCTGCGAACGCCGCGCTGACTTTCGGCTCCCAGCCCGTCAGATCCACGGACTTCCACACGAGCGGCTCGCCGTAGGGATCTTTCTCTCCCGCCTCGTCCGCGTCAGGCTCCGCCACATGTTGAGCGGCTTTGAGCACCGCCTGCTCGACGGTCAAAGCCGCCGACACCGCCACCTCCTCTTGGACGGTGACGCTGCTGCCCACGGTCTCCTGGATCGCGCCGGCCGGATCGAAACGAACCGTCTCGGCCGCCTGAAAGATCGGAATCCCCTTGTAACGCTGCTGCATGTGCACGGCCACCGAGCCGCTGCTGGTCTGCTGGAAATCGGGATCGGCCTGATACTCCTTGGGCTGGTCCGCCACGAGCCCGAACACGCCGCCCAAGCCCTGGACATGATCCAGGGCACGCTGGACATAGTTGCCCGGTTCGGCCGGGGCACCTTCGGACGCGACCAGCGAGGGGTTGCCGGTCGCGGCGTCAAGTCCCTCGATCCGAACGCGATGGGCGCCCGGCAGGAGATCCGAAGCCGTCGCCGCTCGTTCGTTCAGCTCCGCTTCGCGCAGCGGCGTGGCACGGTTGACACTGGGGTCTCGACGATCGATTTCTCTGCTCATGATGTGCCTCCGTATACGAGGGCACGGACGACCCTCTATTCTTTTGGGCGCTCGTCCCCGAGAAAGTGTTACGGCATTCCCTCTCGGGCTTTTCGAGCGAGCCGACGCGCTTCGCTCGGCGACGTCCATGCAATAGAGTTAGAAATCCACGCTCGTGCTTGGCGAAGAGGCACCCAATGGCAAAGCGTAAGACACCTGAACCATCGCTCTTCCGTTCGGAAGAGCCCCTGTACCGGGAGATCCGGGCGGTCCTCGAAGCGGCTCGTGCCGGCGCCTACCGTGCGGTCAATGCGGCGATGGTGCAAGCCTACTGGCACGTTGGGCGGCTGATCGTCGAGCATGAGCAGAATGGACGCCTTCGCGCGGGCTACGGCGAAGCTGTAATCGCAACCCTTGCGGAACGACGGACCGTCGATCTGGGGCGCGGGTTTGACGTGCGAAATCTGTGGTACATGCGCAGGTTTTTCCTCGCCTTCCCGATTCTGAACGCACTGCGTTCACAATTGCCAGGACAGGAGAAGAGCGCCGAAACAGGCCCTGACCCTGTGGCTCTTCCTCCGGTGCATGGGGCAACGCGCGCCCTGCGGCCCGAGCTTTCCTGGACCCACTATCGGCTGATCCTGGGCGTCGAAGACCCCCAAGCCCGCGAGTGGTACCTGAAGGAAGCCGCGGACCAGCACTGGTCGACGCGTCAGCTCGAACGGCAGATCTCGGTGCTCTATTACGAGCGCCTTCTGGCCAGCCAAAAGAAGTTGCCTGTCCGGAAAGAGGCTGCCTCCAAACTGGCAGCACTCGAACCGGAGCAGTTCATCCGGGACCCGTACGTGCTCGAATTCCTTGACCTGAAAGACTTCCCGGGGCTGCGCGAGTCTTCGGTCGAGAAGGCGATCATCGGCAACCTGCAGGAGTTTCTCTTGGAACTGGGCAAGGGCTTCTCCTTCGTCGCCCGTCAGAAGCGCCTGCGCTTTGAGGACGAGGACTTCTATGTCGACCTCGTCTTCTACAACTACCTGCTTCGGTGCTTCGTGCTAATCGACCTCAAGGTCGGCAAGTTGACCCACCAGGACATCGGCCAGATGGAATCCTACGTTCGCATGTTCGACGCCCACGCTCGGCCCGAGGGCGACAACCCGACCATCGGCTTGATTCTCTGCTCGAAGAAGAACGAGGCGATCGCCAAGTATTCGGTGCTTAGCGAAGCCCGTCAGATTTTCGCCGCGAAGTATGTGAAAGTTCTACCGACCGAGCTGGAGCTTACGCAGGAGATCGAACGAGAGCGGCGGTTGATCGATGCGCCGCGGGTCTCGTAGCCGTCCGCTTTTCCCCTACTCGTACCGCAGCGCCACCACCGGTTCCACCCGCGTCGCTCTCCGGGCGGGAATCCAGGTGGCGAAGAGCGGGCTTCAACCCGCGCGTTCGTTCGCGACCACCGCGTGGTCGCGGAGCTTTGCGGCGGCGGGGGAGAGCGGCGCGTGGGTGAGGATGCGCTGGATCCGATCGAGCGCTTTGACCGTCTCTCCCACCCCTTGGTACAGCACGACTTCGCCGTAGAGATCGTCGGCCAGCTTGTTCAACCGCTCCATCACCACCGGCACATGAATCCCTTCCGGGTAGCGGTGCAGGTACTCGGCGCCGTTGGCTAGATCGTCGTAGACCTTCGCCTGGGCGGCCAGCCGCTCCTCGGCTTTTTTGCGCATCTCGGGCTCTTTCTCGCGATCGACCAGATCCTGGAGCGCGGCGAGCATCTCAAGGTTCGGCGCCAGGTTTCGCAGCCCCGTGTGGGCTTTGATCCCCGCCGGGCTGTCGGGTCCGGCTTCCGCGGCCCGTAGGTACTGTGCCACCGCCTCGGTCTGATTGCCCAGCCGTGCGTAGGCGTTGCCCAGCGCCAACGCCACTTCGGGGACGCGCGGCGAATCGGAATAGTTGGCGAGGAACGCCTGGAGGAACGAAGTCTCGTAGATTCCCCCTTCGAGCGTTTCGACCGCCTTGGGATAGGCGTCGCGCGACTTCGTTTCGAGATCGGTGATCTCGGCGTCGAGCTTTGCGAGCAGCGGACTTTCTGGAGTCAGGCCCACAACCTGTTCGCGCTGCGCGCGGTAACTCTTGAGCACGGTGCCGAAATCGCGGGCGAGCAGCGGCTTGGCCAGAGTGTCGTCGCGCAGGACGTGGAGCTTTTCGAGGCGCAGCGACTCGGCGACCGGCCCGGTCGGCCAGGTGGCGAGCGACGCCGCCTTGACGAAGCCCAGCTCGGGACCCTTCGGCCGGTTCTTGTCGATCCAGGTCATCAGCTGGCCTTGAGTCTTCTGGCGCAGGGCGTCGGCCACGCCGCGCTCTTGGATCTTGAGTTCCGCCGCACGGACCGTTGCGTATTTCGCCCGATCCTCGGCGAACGGGTGGGTCTGGAGATAGCCGTATTCCTTCGTTTGCGGCGCCCGCGCATTGAGCAGCGCCCAGAATTTCTGCGCTCCCGCCGGATCGTAGCCGGCCTGCGCCGCCAACCGCTGGCCGTTTTCGTCCGCGTCGTCCTCGTTTTCACGGCTGTAGCTGCGCAGCAGCAGCTCGCTTACCACGAGGCTCGCGGCGGCCGCCCCTTGAAGGATGTCGCCGGAATTGTCCTGGTGGTCGAGCGGATCGTGGCCCGGATTGGCGTACTGGCGGTTCGAGCCTGCGCCGACGATTACGCCGAGCATCAAGGCGTTGCTGAGGATGCTCATCAGCGTCGCCTTCTTCTTCATTTTGAGGTAGTGCTCGTGGGAGACGTGGGTGATCTCGTGGCCCAAGACGTTGGCCAGCATGTCGTCGTCCGGTTCAAGGTCGAGCAGGCCTCGGGTGACGAAAATCTGCCCGCCGGGCAGGGCGAACGCGTTCGGCACCGGCATATCGACCATGCCGAACGAGAACGGATAGCGGTCGAAATCGGCCTTGGCGAGCAGCTGGAATGCGATCCGATTGACCCGTTCCAGCTCCTTTGGGTTGTCGTAAGCCCCGTACTCCTCGACCGCCTCCTGTGCCGCTTTGACGCTCTCGGCGAACAGATCCGCCTTGGCCTTGGCTCCCGGCTGGCCCGGCGCGGAAGCCGGGTCAACCGGGCTTCCCGGTCTCTCGTCCGGCTGGGGGGGCGTCGCGGGGACCGGATCGGCCGGCGGAGGCGCCGCGCCGAGCTGCGCCAAGAGCGAAGTAGGAACCGTGAGGGTCGCAACGAGAATCCAGGCGGCCAGCCGGTAAAGGCGCGAAGACGGGCTTCGGCGAATCGTTCTCATGGTCGAAGCTTACTCCCGGGAGGTGCCGCTCGCGCGGCGGACACGGAAATTTGGATGCACGGTCGGTGCCGGGGAGGGCGTCTTTCCCACCCGGACCGTTGGCCTAAGTTGGCGTGAGGTGCGCCGTTGGCGCCCTAAAGCCGTCCGCTCCCGAGGGCGGGGGCGTCCTCCATCGCCCCTCTGGAGTACTATTTGGTCATGCAACTCGCAACGGGCAAAGTCGTGGCCGGAAAAGTTCTCGTAGAAGGACTCAACCTGCACGAAGGTCAGTTGGTGACCGTACTTACGCGGGAACCTGAAGAGGCTGTCTTCGTCAGCCCGGAAGAGGAAGCGGAACTCCTCTCGGCGATCGCAGAAGCAGATCGGGGCGAGACGATCTCCTGGGAAGAACTGTACGCGCGGCTGCCACCCCTCAAGTGACGGTGGCACTGAAGCTCCGGATCGGTCGTCGAGCCGCCGCCCAGATCGAGAAAGCGGATCACTGGTGGAGAGAGAATCGGCTGGCTGCCCCCGGCGCTCTGCGCGAAGATCTCGATGCCGGCTTCTCCGCTCTTCTCATCCAGCGGGCTATAGGTACGAAGGTCGCCAATACCAAGCTCGATGGAGTGCGTCGACTTCATCTCGGACGAGTCCGTTACTACGTCTACTACCGGGTCGAAGGTGAAGAGCTGATCGTGCTCGCGGTCTGGCATTCAAGCCGCGGCCACCAGCCGACGTTCTGAGCCGCAGCCGAAATTTGAGAGGGTAGGCGACCCTGTTGAGGACGGAGGTCTTTCCGGTGCCCCACTCTGCCTCGATTCCACCACTCAAGAAGTGGGCTAGTGATCCATGCCCTCCATCGGATCGGCGACGGGCTCCGTCTTCATCCCGTCGGGAGTCGCCACCTTCCGGGCCAGCGTCCCTTCCGGATAGTCGTACCAGCCCGGATCGGCGTAGCTGTTGAGGCCCTCGCGCACCTTCACCAGGGTGAACATGCCGCCCATTTCAATCGGCCCGAATGGACCTTGGCCGGTCATCATCGGCAGGGTGTTCGGCAGGCTCGCCATGTGCTGCTGGTGCTGGGCGTGCTCGGACATCCCCGTCGTTCCCATGGTCATGTAGCCGGAGACGAGACGTTCGATCTGCTCCGAAACGCCGCGGGTATCCACCCCGAGGACGTTGGGAATCTTGTGGCCCATGGCGTTCATCGCGTGGTGCGTCTTATGGCAATGGAAGATCCAATCGCCGGGATTGTCCGAAACGAATTCGACCGCGCGGGTCTGCCCGGGGGCCACGTTCACCGACGTTTCGGGCCACCAGGCGCTCTTGGGGATCGGTCCGCCGTCGGTCTGGGTGACCCAGAAGCGGACGCCGTGGATGTGCAGCGGATGGCTGGTCATCGACAGGTTCGCGATCCGAATCCGCACCCGGTCGTTCAAGCGGCAGATCATCGGATCGGTGCCCGGCCAGACGCGGCCGTTGAACGTGAAGAGGTTGAAATCCAGCATCACCGCCGGATTCGGCGTCGCGGTGTCGGGATCGATCGCCCACATGTGCGGGAAGATGCAGAAATCGCGGTCGGTCGGCGGATTTTCAGGCTTCTTCGGGTGGATGATGAAAAAGCCCATCATGCCGAGCGCCATCTGCACCATCTCGTCCGCGTGGGGGTGGTAGAGCTGGGTGCCCCACTGGCGGAGGGTGAATTCGTAAGCGTACGTTTCGCCCGGTTTGATGCGCGGCTGATTGAGCCCCGACACGCCGTCCATCCCGGCCGGCAGGAGGATCCCGTGCCAATGGACGGAGGTGGCCTCCGGCAGCCGGTTGGTCACCAGAATGCGCACGCGGTCCCCTTCGACCGCCTCGATCGTCGGCCCCGGGGTGGAGCCGTTGTAGCCCCAGGCGTTGACCACCATCCCGGGCGCGAACTCGACCTCGACCGGCTCGGCGATCAGGTGGAACTCTTTGACCCCGTCCTTCATCACCCAGGGAAGCGAACGGCCATTCGGCGTCGTCACTGGCGTATAGCCCAGCTCGCGGCGCAGCCGCCTCACCTCGTCGCGGGTGGGAGCGGGCGGCGGAGGGGGAGCGGTGGAGGGCTTCGGCGCCATCCCCTGCATAGCCCCCATGTCGTGCCCGGCGTGAGGGTTCGCGGGTTGTGTTGCCGCCGGCGCTGCGGGCGCGGGCTTGTCCTCCATGCCGGGCATTCCGGGCATCCCGTGCATGTCGTGCCCCGCATGCGGATCGGGAGGAGTCTGTGCCTCCGCTCGGCCGCGCAGGGCGGCGAGGGTGGCGCCGGTGAAGATCGCGGTCCGGCGGAGCCAATCGCGTCGAGTGATCATTTCGAACCTCCGGGAAGCTTGCCGCCGACGGCGTGCTCCAGTGCAAAACGGGCGACCCAAGCGTCGCGCCAGGCTTCGATCGCCGCCTTTTCGCTTTCGATCTCCATTCGTTTGGCGAGCAGGACGTCGTAGACCCCGATCAACATCGAGTTGTAGTGGCGCAGTGTCTGATCGAGAATTCGAACCCGGCGCGGCAGCACGGAATCCCGATACCGGCGGGCGAGGTCGCGCGCCGCGAGGTAGCGGTCGGCGGTCTCGCGCACCTCCGAGCCGATGCGGATCGAAAGCTCCTCGACCTGGCGCTCGGCGCGCCGACGCTCCGCTTCGAGCTTGGCGATCGAGGCCGCGCCGGTATCGAAGATCGGCAGCTCGATTCCGAGCACCGGCCCGGTCACCCGCACCCGATCCGGGTCGCGCTCCCGTGACACGCCGACCCGCAGCCCGCCGGGGAGAAACCGCCCGGCGCGCCGGAGGGCTAGGGCGTGATCGATCAGATGAACCCCAGCGCGCGCCGCGGCGACGTCCAGACGATCCGCCAGAGCGAGCGCTTCGAGATCCGCCACGACCACCTCGTCATCCGGCGGGTCGAGCGACATCTCGGCCGTGGTCCAGCCCGCCTCGTCACCCGGAAGACCCATCAGCCGTTGCAGCTTTTCGCGTTGGGCCTTGGCCGCGTCCTGGGCATGGATCTGATCGATCTTGGTCTCGTCGAGCAGCGCCTGCTGCTCTTCGAGCGCCAGCTGGGGAAGGTTTCCCGCTGCGCGCTGCCGTTCGGCGAACGTTGCCGCCGCGCTCTCGATCTCGACGATGATGCCCAGCCGCTCGACCAGCCGGTCGGCCGCCTGCGATTCGGCGAACGCCTGCTTGGTCTCTCCGATCAGATCGAGCATCCGCTGGCCGACGCGGAGCTTCGCCGCCTCCAGCTCGGCCGCCGCCATCCGTTTGCGTAGCGGCAGGAGCAGCGGATCGAGCAGGTTTTCGATCAAGCCGACTTCGACGTTCGGAACCAGGCCGGATTGATTCGGACGGCGGTAGAAGAAATCGAGCGAAGGGTTGGCGATCCGAGTCGCCTGCGCATACTCGGCCTGCGAGATCCCGAGGTCTTCGAGATCGGCGAGCAGCCCCGGGTTCCGCCAGAGCGCCACCTGCGCCGCGCGGTCGGGATCGAGCGGCGCGGAAAGGATGGCCTTCGCCCGCGCGGCAAGGTCCGCTGAGGCCGCCGGATTGCGGGGCCAGGCTGCTTTGAGGCCGCTGCGCTCGGCCACCGGATGAGCGGCGGCCGAGAAGGCTCCCTCCGGGTTGGTGGTGGCGCAGCCCATCGCGAACAGGGCGAGGGTGAGACTTAGTGAACTGAAACGAAACATCGGCGATCTCTCCCGCGGGAAGGGACGCGGGCTCCCGGTGCGGCGCACCCGGATTCATCACGCATCCCGTCAGGGTCTTAAAGAACGACCCGGGGGAGCGATCAGATGCGCAGCGGGATCGTCGAGGAGGGGGGAGGAGATCGGTCGATCGAGCCGAAGCTCAAGCGGTTCGGCTCGGGGCGGCCCGGCGCCATGAATACGAGAGGCTCGATCGTCGGCAGTCCCGAGATCGCCGGGCGCTCCGGCAGGTACGGCGTGCGCAACGACTCGGCGACGGCCGGACCGCGCGGCGCCACTGCGCAGCAACACGGGGCGGAGAGTTTCGCGCCGGCCTCCTCTGCGTGGCAGTGCATGCCGGACATGCCAGCCATCCCCTGCATCGCACCGCCCGCCGGGCGCATCCCGTCGCAGAGGCATCCGACGGAAAGCGAGGCCACCAACCCCGCGAGGGCCAGAACGACCGAGAGTGAGGAGAAGCGGGAGAAACGTGCCACGGCCGAAGTGTTCCATGGCGCGGCGCGTTCTGTCCAGGCTACCGGGGCGCGGCGCGGTCTGTCCAGGCTACCGGGCTCCGAAATCTCGCGGGGAAAGATCCTCTGTGCTATTTTCGATTTGAGCCGGAATCGCTAATAGCGGCCTTCGCTATTTTCACTTCGGCCCTCCTGATGCAGATCTCTGCCAATGCCCGGCGATTTTGGACGAGCCGGCCTTCCTTGGGTTGCAGCGATAGGAGGGTGCGTCCCTAAGGGTAATAGATCGGCTGCTCCGGATCGCGATGCCAATCGTATTCCGCCGCCTCGACCGCGGCTTCAGCGACGGCCCGGCCGGCCAGGCGGGAGACGAGATAAAAAGCCATGTCGGTCCCCGCGGAGACTCCTGCCGAGGTGACGTAGTGGCCGGCATCGACCCCAACGGCTCACGTTGTCCCATAAGACCTTGGGTCCCTGCTGCGCGACCCAGTCGAACGAGGCGTGATTGGTCGCGGCCGGCTTGCCGTCCAGCAGGCCGCAGCGGGCGAGGATCGCCGCGCCGGTGCAGACCGACGCCATGATGCCCGCCTTGCCGTCCATCAGCCGGACCCAGTCGAGCATGGCCGGATCGTCGATCAGGACCCGGGTGCCGCCGCCGCCCGGGATCATCAGGACGTCGAACGGCATTTCGGCCGCCTGATGGATGTCGTAGTTCGGCATCGCCTGCGGGCCGTTCATACTGCGGACCGGCTTCCGCTCTTTGGCGACGAACACGGTCTCGAACGGAAACGGCGGCGGATCGAAGTAACCCGTGCCGAGGAAGCGCGCGATGGTGAACGCCTCGACGAAACCCCAGACGTCGATCGGCTCGAAGTCGTCGAAAATCAAAATGCCGATCCGTTGCGTGGCCGGAAACTGCGCGGTTTTCGCCATCTTCCAAAATCTCCTCTCGTTGCGAGGACGCCGCCCTCGGATCACCCGTCCCTTCGCAGGCGGAGGGGGTAGAGGTGGTCAAGTTTGCTCCGGTTGACCGCAAGCCCGATTTCGGCGTGCATTTTCGGCCGCGGCGACGTCGAGCCCGATTCGACGGCGTAGAGCCGCTTTCCAGGGCGCTTATCCCAATCCCGGGACGGATAGTCCTTTCCCAGGACGTATATTCCCGTTCTGGGACGGATAGTCCTTTCCTGGGACGTATATTCCCATTCTGGGACGGATAGTCCTTTCCTGGGACGTATATTCCCGTTCTGGGACGGATGATCCTTTCCTGGGACGTATATTCCCATTCTGGGGCGGATGATCCTTTCCCGGGACGTATATTCCCATTCTGGGGCGGATCGCCGCTTTCCGGCTCGGATACCCGCTATGCAGACAGTAGAGCCGCTTTCGGCGGTGAGGAAGCGCTATCCGAGCGCGCGAATCCGGCTACCTCTTCGCCTTTGCCAGTTCCTCGCGGATCAGCTCGCGCATCCGCTCCTCGTGTTCCGGAACGAGCGGCAGGGGTTTTTTACGAGCGAAGGGCGGCTTGGGATCGCCGATCCAATCTTCCAGCTGGTTGGGCGCGGAGGCTTCGTCGTCCGCATAGGCCAGGCGCAAAAAGTCGGAGGGCTTGACCTTGAGCAGCCGCGCCAGGTTGACGATGTGGCACACCCGCAGCTCGCGGGTTCCGTCGAGGCACTCTTCGAGCCGGCCATGACCGATCTCCAAAGCGCTTTCGAGGTCGCGCTTGGCCCCGGACCAGGAGTTACACCCGACGCGGACCAGTCCCAACAGCCGCTTCATACCTTTGTCCATAGCGGTGAACTCTAGCGCAGGGTCGGGTGTGATGGGGAGAGCCCGGTCGTCTCGCCCCTCCCGCCGATCGAAAAAGGCGACGAAATTGGAGCGGGTCGTACTCGGAAGAACGAACGGTGCGGGGCGATTCCCTCACGTGGAAAAAATGACAAGTTGCCCGGCGCCGGCCTCAGCCCTACCTCTTAGCCCGCCCCTCCGCTTCCGCCAGCCATCCACGCCGGAGGCTCTCGGCTGGAACGCTTGATAGGTACGGCTTGATGTCCAGGATCGGCGTCCCATCGAGCATGTCGATGCCGCGTACGTGGAGGTGGTTGCCTTCGCGGCCGAGCAGCTCGACGACGGTGAGGCCGATCGGGTTCGGGCGCTGGGGCGAGCGGGTGGCGAAGACGCCGTGAGGCCGGTCGTCGGATGGAGGCCGGGCGGTGAGATCAACTCCTTTGGCGCGATCGAAAACCCAGATCACGTAGAGATGGGAGAAGCCTTCGATGTCGACAAGACCGGTTTCCAGCTCCGGCAGGATTTCGAGCGTACCCTCGGTTTTGTGCTCGGCGCCCAACCCGCGCGGTACTTCGGCGGTCGAGGTGAAGGGGCTCTGAACGAAACCGATTGGGCGGAAGGTGTAGGGGGTCATGGGGCGCTCCGCTTGAAGTTTGCGGTGAGCAATCTTTCGGCTGGCCGAGGAATCCTACTTGGGAAACCCGCTCCGAGCAGGCTGCACCGGATCTCGCTGTATCTTTGCGTCCTCGCGCCGTTGAACTCCTTCCATGGTCCACCCCGAAAGGCCGACATGAGAAATCCCGAATGCCGCAGATTCAGCCGATCCTCGACCGGTATCGCATTCCTGGCAGCCCTCCTCCTGCTGGTGCCGAGTTCGGCGTGCCGAGGTACGGAGGAAGCCGAGTGGACGGTGAAGAGACCGGCCGACGTGCCGCGGGCGGCGCTTGAGATTCGCTTCGTGGCCGAGGACCCGCCGAAAGACGGGCTCAAGGTGGAGGGCCCTGAGGGCGAGTCGCTCTGGGTCGAGAAAGAGATCGTGATTTCCTCGGCCGACGTGGCCGAGGTGCATGTCGGCTTGGACATGGATCAGGAGCACTATGGGGTCACGCTGTTCTTCACGCCTCAAGCCGCGCAGCGCCTGCACGACGCGACGGCTCACAACCAGGGCCGGCAGATGGCGGTGCTGCTCAACGGCATCGTGGTGATCGCTCCGCGGGTCCAGAGCCCGCTGGGTCCCTCCGCGAGAATCTCCGGCACCTACACCCGGGAAGCCGCCACCCAGTTGGCCGAGCAGCTCTCGCCGTAGGGACCTCCTGCTCGCGCGTCGCGTTCCGTGCGCGGGCCAGTTGCCTTCGTCAGACCACGCCGTCCGGCGCCAGCCGGCACGGGCTTTCCGGATCTCCGCTCTCGATCTGTAGGGTCGTGTGCTCGATGCCGAAGCGATCGTGGAGCTCGCGGGCCGCGTGGTCGTAGAAGGCGTCGGCTGGCCGCGGGCCGGGGAGCACGAGATGGGCGGTGAGGGCGATCTCGGTCGTGCTCATCGGCCAGACGTGGAGGTCGTGGACGTCGCAGACTCCCGGCAGCTGGCCGAGGAAGGCGCGGAGGGTGGGCAGCTCGATCCCCTTCGGCACGGTGTCGAGTGCCAAGTCGAGCGATTCCCGCAGGAGACCCCAGGTACCGGCGAGGATCACCGCAGCGACCGCGAGGCTCACGGCGGGATCGATCCACGCGAGTCCGGTCTGCCAGATCGCGATACCCGCGATCACCACGCCGAGCGAGACCGCGGCGTCCGCCACCATGTGGAGAAACGCGCCCCGGACGTTCAGATCCTCCCTGCGGCCGCGCAAGAAAAGGAGCGCGGTGCCGATGTTTACCGCGATGCCGACAGCGGCCACCGCAACGACCGGCCCGCCCGCGACCGCAACCGGATGGCGTAGGCGCCCGATCGCTTCGGCGGCGATTCCCCCGACCGCCACCAGGAGCAAGAGTGCATTGCCGAGCGCCGCGAGGATCGAGCCGCGGCGTAGGCCGTACGTCCGCTTCGGCGTCGGTTCCCGCCGCGCGAGGACGCCTGCGCCCCAGGCGAGACCCAGCCCGAGCACATCCCCCAAGTTGTGCCCCGCGTCGGCGACCAGGGCGAGAGAACCGGCATGGAGCCCCCATCCTCCTTCGACCGCCACATAGGCAAGATTGAGCGCGATGCCGATCGCAAACGCCCGACCGAAGTCTTTCGGCGCGTGGGAATGCGAATGAGACTGGGAGTGAGAATGAGACATCAGGTAAGGGGCGCTTCCGGCCTCGCGGCGAAGCCGAGTGTAGCCGAACCGATGGGTCTCAGCCTCCAAGAGGTTCGGGGTCTCGATGGACGAGCCGCTGACGACCCGAGTGCGCCGTTATACTGGCGCGTGCCTATGAACAACCCGTACCTCGATCTGACCGCCGACTTCAATCAGGGGCGCTTGCGGGCGCTGCTCAGCTCGGGTCAGGCGGTGGTCGTCCACCGCCTGGCGATCATGAGCAAGGACGGCGACTGGATTTTGCGGGAAGACCCGGAAGCGTTCGAACACGTCCTCAAGATTCTGGCGAGCGAAGGGGCGCGCTATCGTTTCGGCGCGCCCCTCGATTCCCGCTGGCTTGAAGGGGGCTGGAGCGCTCACCTCGAAATCCGCCGCCAGGATCTTCGCCTGAGGACCGACTTCGTTTCCCGTCCGCCGCGGATCGATCTGGAGCGGCTGGCTCGAATGTGGGCGGACGCGGAATCCACGGGCAACGAGGTCGTCGGTGTGGAGCCCCTCGCCGCTCTCAAGCTGACCAATCGAGAAAAGGACTACGCCGTGGTCGGGGAGTTGGCCCGCCTGATGACCGACCCGCGCACCCAACTGCTCTACTCCCGCAGCAGCCGCGATCTGATCGAGCTTGCCGAACGGCGTCCTGAAGCGTTGGCAGACCTGGTCGAACAGAGACCGCTGCTCCACCAGATCGCTGAAGGGAGGGAAGCCCTGGACGAAGCGCTCGACCGGGAGCGGCGTGTCCTCATGCGAGCCAACGAAGAGCGCCTCGCCCGCTATATGACCGCCGCGGAGCCTTGGGCGGCGATTTGGCCCGAGGTGCACCGAGAGATCGAGGGTCTTGCTCTCCACGAGGCGCACGCCCGAATGGTAATGCGCGCCGAGGGGGTCCTTCCCTACCAACCCGAAGATCCGGTAGAGAGAGGCGCGCCATGATTGAGATGCGAGACGAGTTCCTGAGCGAAGAAGACCTCGACCTCCGCAACCTGACCGAAGACGAATTGATCGCCTACTGGAACCTCTGGCTGTTGCAGGCGCAGGCCACGAACGACCTTGACGAGGCTCTCTACTCCCACGGGGTTTTCGATCGCGATCCGGCGCCAAGGGATTTAATCTCGACCTTTTAGTTCTAGGCGATTGTTTTGAAGGCACGTTGTCCTGTAGGATCTAACAACCATTGGTTAGCTAAGGTTAAATGGAAGAAGGAACGGCGATCATGGTAACGCTCAATTCTCTGCTTTTAAAGGGTTACTTCCCCCGTGAGATACCTCCGCCGTTCTCTACGGCGAGCTATGCACGCTACGCCAAGAAAGCGGGACCTTCTTGGGCAACGAGCGAATGGACCCGATGTGTCACACATAATCTAGCTCGCCCTGGGGGCCTGCGCCGGCCGTTGGCTATTCCAAACCCTCTTTCGTATTTTGCTCTTGCCAGCATCATTTCTGAGAATTGGTCCTCAATAATGACGCACACTGGAAAGCAGACGCTTTCAGCGAGTCGCCCATATTTACTCAAGTCATGTAGTCGTGCTGTGGTGCCCCGATACCACTACGGCGAACTTACTAGGCTTCGGGCACTACGTAGGCGATCTGGTCGCTATCTACTTCGAACTGACATCAATCAATTTTACCCAACGATTTATACTCATTCAATCCCTTGGGCACTGCACACTAAGGCAGTCTGCAAAGCTGCGCTCAAGCCAAAGCGGAGCAAGCGTTCCGCGGTCCTTCTGGGCGATCAAATTGACAAAGCGCTGCAATGCATGAATGAGGGGCAGACTCACGGAATTCCAATCGGCCCTGACACCTCATTGGTCGTGGCGGAAATCCTTCTCGCTGCAGCAGACGACATGCTCGTAACCAAGATGGGGGGGCAATTCTCGGGCTTCCGGTACGTTGACGACTACGATCTAACATTTAAGAGTCTAAGTGCGGCGGAAGAAGCTCTCGGCGAGTTACAGGCCATAATCGCAGATTTTGGGCTTAATCTTAATTCGAGGAAAACCAATATAGTTGACCTTCCGCAAGGACTTGATAGCGCGTGGTCGATCGAACTCAAGTCCATGGTCATTCGTGACAAACGATCGCATACAGCACAGCGGAACGATATTCTCGCGTTCTTTAGTCGTGCCTTCGAGCTGGCTGCTGCTCAGCCTTCTGACGCGGTCCTCCGGTATGCGATTTCACATATCCAAGGCCACGACGTGAGCGCCTCTGTCTGGCGGTCGTTCCACAATTGTGTCCTAGGTGCGGCAAACGCAGAGCCTTCTACACTTCCGGTGGCACTGGGAACTCTTTATAAAGTGGCTCTGGCGGGAGGGCATGCAGTTCCGAAACTGCCACTCTCCGAGCTTTTTGAAAGCGTGATCTTAAGGCACGCTGCGCGAGCGCAGGGTAGCGAAGTGGCTTGGGCGTTGTGGGGGGCGCTTGCTTGGGATATTGATCTGAGTGCTGAAGCAGCTCAGATCGTCGGCAAAATGGAAGACGATATCGTGGCCCTCTTGGCGATGCATGCTGCGGCACGTGGCCTCTTTCCAAAAGGCGCTCTTTCAATAGACAGATGGGTGGCTTTGGTTGATCAGCCAGAGGTGCTCAAAGGAGAGCACTGGCTTCTTGCCTATGAGGCCAATCAGCAGGGTTGGTTGGTAACTCCCGCAGTCCAAGTAGACCCTGCATTCTCAGCGATGTCCAGGGCAGGTGTTCATTTTTACGACAGAGCAAATCGGAAGGCCCAATTTCCAACTGCAGGGAAGGCGCTCCCCGGTGGAACGCTTTGGGACAATTATGCTTAGTCGACACCTCGGCGACCTTGGGCTTGGGCCGTGCCTATAGCGGAATCCCGATGAACCCCCAGCTACAGATATCCATCAGCGCATCCCATCTGGGGCTCTTCCTCGTTCTGACGGGTGCCTTGATGATCGGAGTGTCGATTCCCCTCGCCTGGGGAAAAGTTCGGATGAACGATTGGTTCGGCGTGCGCATCCCCAAGGCGTTCGAGACCGAATCCAACTGGTACTCGATCAACCGCTTCGGCGGACGCTGGATGATCGGTGGTGGAGTGATCCTGACGGCCCTCGGTGCGGTGGCGATTGTATTCCCGCCGGCCCATCCAGGCACAATCGTCCTCTTTGCCTTGGCGCCGGTCGCGACTCTGGTTGCGATCCTGATTCGGATCTCTATCTTCGCGGGGCGGTTGCCTTAGCTATAGCACCCCTTTCGGCGCCTGGCGGCACGGGTTTTCCGGATCTCTGATCTCAATCCGCGCGGCGCTGTCGCCGCCCCAGGAAGGGACGAAAAAGAAGAGAAGCAAGCCCCACTTGCCCTCGTTCCCCGCCCCGAATAGAGTCCGCCGTCATGGCCAAAGACGACCTCAGAGCACTGCGTGCGTTGATCGGACGGATCGCTTCGGCCGTGGGTCCGGGGAGCCGGTCCTTGGAAGATTCGATGGGCGTCGGGCATGGGGACGTTCGGCAGTTGGTCTCGGGGCGGAGGGTTTTGCGGGCAAGCCATTTGCTCGGTCTGGCGAGCTTCCTCGAGATCAACCCGGCGGAGCTGTTCGAGGCGGCGTACCCGGAGGCTCGGACCGGTGCGCGCTTCAAGCTCGCCCATTGGCTCGGTGCGCCCTCTCCTCAATTCGCGGCCGAAGGGGTGGCAGCCGGGGCTCTGGCGCCGGAGGTTGAAGCACGCATGCGGGTGATCGCCCGGGAAGAGATCGCGGCGGCACGGAAGCGCCGGGGCGGCTCGAAGGAATAGCGCGCCGCAGCGGCGGCCGGCGGGCCGCGGCGATCGCAGCGCGGGCTTTGTTGGCGCCGTCGTGGCTCCGCGACCAATACCTGGAGAGGACTACCGCGATCGTTGCGCGACTACGCTTACCGTGGCGCGGGGAGTCCCGCAAGGAAAAAACCAGTCCCGGAGTGCCCGAGATTGCGCTGTGAAGCGCCGCGATCACGTCTGTTGAGTCGAAACAGGACTTGTGAGGAGAACACGGGACTTACAGGCGCGAAATGGGACTTGTTCTGTGCAGAGCGGGACGTATTGCGTGGCGGTGGGTCTCTCCTCCTTGCGGTGGCGCCTATCTATCCAGGCTGGGTTCGGGGGTTCCCGGGCGTTACCCGCCCCGCCCCCGGTCCACCCCCTGCGCTATCATCCCGGGATGCGTGCTGCCATTCTCGCGGTCGGGTCCGAGCTTCTTGGGACTCGGCGGCTCGACACCAACTCTCTCCGCCTGACCTCTGTGCTCAATCGCTATGGCTTCGAGCTGCGGGCGAAATCGGTGGCGGGGGATTCCGTGGATGAAATCGCGGCCGAGGTGCTTTCGCATCTACGGCGGGCGGATCTGGTTCTGATTACCGGCGGTCTGGGGCCGACTGCCGACGATGTGACGCGCGAGGCGGTCGCTCAGGCGGTCGGGCGCGGTCTTAAGCTGGTGCCCGAGGTGCTCGAAGGGATCGAGGCGCGGTTCCGGTCTTACGGGCGGGAGATGCCCGCGGTGAACGCCAAACAGGCCGAGCTGATCGACGGCGGGTCGGTGATCCCGAATCCGCGCGGCTCCGCACCGGGGATGTCGGTGGAGCACGAGGGCAAAACGATTTTGCTCTTCCCTGGCGTCCCCTACGAGCTGGAGGGGATGATCGACTCGTTTCTCGACGGCTGGCTCAGCAGCCGGTCAGGCGGCGTCGGGCGGGAGACCGCGGTGCTCAAGGTGGCCTGCCTGCCGGAGTCGGGAGTCGAAGAGCTGATCGCCCCGGCGTACGCCGAATTTGGCCGCGAGAACATCACGATCCTCGCGAAACCGGGCGAGGTCCGGCTGGAGGCGACGGCCGAGGGGCCGGAGGACGAGCGGCGGGCGCGGCTCGCCCAGATGTCGGCGCGGCTTAAGGAACTCGCGGGCGACGCGGTGTTTTCCGATCGCGAAGAGGTGGGGCTCGCCGCGGTGGTGGGCGAGCTGCTGCGGGCGGCGGGGGCGACACTCACAGTGGCCGAGTCCTGTACGGGAGGTCTGCTCGCCGAGCGGATCACCGCGATTCCCGGCAGCAGCGATTATTTTCTAGGGGGCGTAGTGACCTATTCGAACGCATGGAAGACGCGGCTGCTCGGCGTCACGGAGGAAATGCTCGCGGAGCACGGGGCGGTCTCCGAAGCCGTGGCGCGAGCGATGGCCGAAGGAGCGCGCTCGCGATTCGCGACGGGTTATGCGCTGAGCATCACGGGGGTCGCGGGGCCGGGCGGCGGCAGCGAAGAAAAACCGGTCGGTACCGTTCATCTGGGTCTTGCCGGACCGGCCGGAGTGGAACACCGGCGCGCGCGCTTCCCCGGCGGACGGGAGTTCGTGCGCACTCAGGCGAGCCAGCTTGCGCTCGAAATGCTCCGCCGCCGGCTGCTCGATCTGCCGCCGCCACGGGCGTTCGGTTCGGACGAGGTGGCGCGATGAACGTCCCGACCGCAGCGCCAGGCACCTATCGTCTGTTCGTGGCGATCGAGATCCCGGAGGCCGTGCAAAGCGAGGTCGGCCGGCGGATCGAGCTGTTGCGCGAGTCGCTCTCGGCCGGCGGCAAGACCCGCTGGGTCGATCCGCGCGGGCTTCATCTGACGCTCCTGTTTTTGGGCGACATCGCGGCCGACCTGGTTCCCTGGCTGGGCCAGGAGCTGGCGCGGGCCTGCGCGCCGAGCCCGACATTTACGCTCGCCCTCTCCGGCGCCGGGACCTTTCCGCCCACCCGGCCGGCGCGCGTGGCGTGGGTCGGAGTCTCCAGTCCCCCCGAGCTGATCGCGCTCCGCAGCGCCTTGAACGCGATGGCCGAAGAGACGATCGGCCATCCTTCCGAAGAGGGACCTTTTGTGCCGCACCTGACCATCGCGCGTTGCCGCGACCCTTGGCAGCGGCCGGCGATCGCGACGTTTTCCGCCGCTTTCTCTGGGGCGATCGGCGAGCCGTTTCCGGTCGTCGAGGCGGTTCTCGTGCGCAGCCACCTGGGAGAGATCGTGAGCCGGGGCGACGGGACAGAAGGCCGGGGGAGCCGCCACGAGGTGCTGTTGCGCATGCCGCTCGGGATTGCCTCGGCGACCGAACTGGCCGAAGAGGCTGAAGCGACCGAAGAGGAATCGCACGACGTGCCGTCGGACCCGCGCCCGGAGGAGGGGGCCGTTTGACCGCTTTCCGCACCGTGGCGATCCTTTTCGGGGCGTACGCGATCGGGTCGATCTCGTTCAGCTACCTGCTGGTGCGCTGGCTCGTAGGCCGGGATCTGCGCACCGCGGGAAGCGGCAATGCCGGGGCGACCAACGCGCTGCGCATCGCGGGCAAGAAGGCGGGGATGATCGCGCTGATTTGCGACCTGGGCAAAGGAGCGGCGGCGGTGGCCGGCGCGCGGCTGCTCGGCGCGGGGGCGGGCCTCGCCGCGGCGGCGGCGTTCGCGGTCGTTCTCGGCCATGTCTTTCCGCTGTTCCTGGGCGGACGAGGCGGCAAAGGGGTGGCCACTTCGGCGGGCGCGATGGCGGTGCTCACCCCCGCCGCCCTGGGGCTCGCGGCGCTTCTCTTTCTGGTGGTCGTCGCCCGCACGCGGTACGTTTCGCTCGGCTCGCTCTGCGCCTCGCTCACCCTGCCGCTCTGGGTGGTGCTGTGCGAACGGATGGGCTGGCAGCGTTCGGAAGGGCCGTGGCATGCCACGGCGGCGGCGGGGCTCGCGTTGCTGGTGTTCATGACCCACCGCGGCAACCTGCGCCGCTTGCTCTCGGGCGACGAGCGCCGGATCGGTGGATCGAACGGAGGCTCCGTGGGCGGGCCGCACGGGAGCGCCGCGTGAGCCGGATCGCCGTCCTCGGCGCCGGCTCGTGGGGCACCGCTCTCGCGGTTCATTTCGCCGGAGCCGGAGGTCACGATGTCGTCCTGTGGGCGCGCAGCGAAGCGCTCACCGAGCGGATGGCCGCCGAGCGCGCCAATCCCGACTATCTGCCGGGAGTCGAGCTGCCGGGAAACCTCACGCCGACCTCGGATCTTGCTCTCACGCACGACGCCGATCTCACTCTGGTCGTCATCCCTTCGCACGGCTTCCGCGCTGTGTTGCGCGCCCATCTGGAGCGCTTGGCGGAGCGACCGCCGGGTGAGCCCGCGATCGTCATCTCCGGCACCAAGGGGATCGAGCCCGACTCGCTCCAGCGGATGAGCGAGGTCGCCGCCGAAGAGGGAAAGCGCGCGGGCCGCGACGTGCGATTCGCGGTTCTTTCCGGTCCGAGCTTCGCGGCGGAGCTGGCGCGAAATCAACCGACCGCGGCGGTGGTCACTTCAACCGATCACGAGCTGGCGACGACGATTCGCAAAACGCTCTCGACCCGCTATTTCCGTCTCTATTCGTCGAGCGACGTGGTGGGGGTGGAGCTGGGCGGCACGACCAAGAACGTCATCGCGATCGCCGCCGGGGTGGCGACCGGTCTCGGCTTCGGCCAGAACACGCTCGCCGCCTTGATCACCCGCGGCCTGCACGAGATCGGCAAGCTGGGCGTCGCCTGCGGCGGCGACGCGCGGACCTTCGCCGGCCTCACAGGGCTCGGAGACCTGGTGCTCACCGCCACCGGCGGCCTTTCGCGCAATCGGCGCACAGGGATCGAGCTGGCCAAAGGGAGAAGGCTCGCCGAGATCACCGCCGACACCCCTATGGTGGCCGAAGGGGTACGCAATTCGCTCGCCATCCTTCACCTCGCCGAAAAGTGCCGCGAGGGGGAGCTCGACATGCCGATCACCCGCCAGACCGTGGCGATCCTCTACGAGGACAAGGACCCGCGCCAGGCGGTCCTCGAACTCATGACGCGCGAGCTCAAATCGGAGTCAGAGCCTTAAATGAGCACCGAGCACCAGACGATCCTGATCCTCGATTTCGGCAGCCAATTCACCCAGTTGATCGCCCGCCGCGTCCGCGAGCACCGGGTCTACAGCGAAGTCCATTCCTTCGACCTGTCGCTCGACGCGATCCGCGCCAAGGCGCCGATCGGCTTGATCCTCTCGGGCGGCCCGCAGAGCGTCTACGAGACCGATGCGGCCACCGCGCCGCGCGCGCTGTTCGAGCTGGGGATTCCCGTCCTCGGCATCTGCTACGGCATGCACGTCATGTCGCACGAGCTGGGCGGCGGGGTCGACCCCAGCTCGCACCGCGAGTACGGCCGGGCGGAAATCGACATTTCCGAAGCGGGAACTCTGTTCGAAGGACTGGCGCCGCAAGAGACGGTCTGGATGAGCCACGGCGACCGGGTGCGCGGCCTGCCGGCGGGGTTCGTCGCCACGGCGTCGACCGAGAGCGTGCCGATCGTCGCGTTCGAGGATCGCGTGCGCGGGCTCTACGGCATCCAGTTCCACCCGGAGGTCTCGCACACTGTGTCGGGATCGGAAATCCTGCGCAATTTTCTTTTCGGCGCCTGCGGCGCGCGCGGTGATTGGCATATGGCCTCCTATCTCGACGAAGCGATCGAACGCGTCCGCGCGAAGGTGGGGGAGGGCCGGGTGCTTTGCGCTCTCTCCGGCGGGGTCGATTCCTCGGTGGTCGCGGCCCTTCTCGCCCGGGCGATCGGCGACCGTTCGGTGCCGGTGTTCGTCGACACCGGCTTGCTGCGTAAAGACGAAGGGGCGCAGGTGGTCCGGGCGCTGCAGGACGGGCTGGGGATTCCGATCCACAAAGTCGATGCAGGGGAGCGGTTTCTCGCCGCGCTGTCCGGAGTCGAAGATCCCGAGCGCAAGCGCAAGATCATCGGCCACCAGTTCATCGAGGTGTTCGACGAAGAGGCGAAGCGGCTCGAAGGTCTCGCCTTCCTCGCCCAAGGGACGCTCTATCCCGACGTGATCGAATCGACCTCGGTGAAGGGACCGTCCGCCGTGATCAAGACCCACCACAACGTGGGCGGTCTGCCGGAAAAACTCGGCTTCGAGCTGGTGGAGCCGCTGCGGGCGCTGTTCAAAGACGAGGTCCGCCAGCTCGGCCGCGAGCTCGGCCTGCCCGAGCCGCTGATCGCCCGGCACCCCTTTCCGGGTCCGGGGCTCGCCGTGCGCATCTTGGGCGAAGTGACGGCCGATCGGGTCGCCCTGCTCCAAGAAGCCGACGCGATCTTCCTCCACGAGCTGCGCGAAAGCGGCTGGTACGACAAGACCAGCCAGGCTTTTGCGGTCCTTCTGCCGGTCAAAAGCGTCGGCGTGATGGGCGATTACCGAACCTATGAGAGCGTGATCGCGCTACGCGCCGTCGAGACCCAGGATTTCATGACCGCGGACTGGAGCCCGCTCCCCTACGATCTTCTCGGCCGGGTCGCGAACCGGATCGTCAACGAAGTGAAGGGAGTCAATCGGGTGGTCTACGACGTCACGAGCAAGCCGCCGGCGACCATCGAGTGGGAGTAGGGGGCGCTCAGAGTTTGCGGGTCAGCCAGCGCATGATGTTCTGAACCAGCTTCAGGTTGTCGTTGCCCGGGCGGCCGAAGCCGGTGAATTTTCCGTCGGAGATGATGTCGGAGAGCGCCTGTGCCTCGCCCATTACGACCACGCGTCCCTTGCCGTGGATCAGTGCGAGTCCCTGACAGCGCCCCGCGGCCGAGATCTTCTGGACATGATCCGGCGGCTGCTCGTCTTGAGCTTGGTCAGACAGCAGGAGCAGCGGTGAGCTGCCGCGCGGGCCGAGGAGCGATTCGCCCGAGAAGGTCTCGACGACGTCGATCCGCTCCTTCGCCTTGCGCCCGCGGAGGATCGGATGGTCCGCCAAGCGCTTTTGATCCCTTCGGAACGTGATCGTCTCGCTTTTCGGCAGATCGGCCAAAGCGTACTCAGGATCGATCGTGAAGCCGTTGCTTAAGGAGACGCCGAACTGATCGGCGAGCGCTTGAGCGGCCGAGCCGATCGGGTAGTGGTCGGCGACCAGGAGGAGGGAGCCGCCGGCTTTGACCCACCGCTCGACGGCGGCGCATTCTTCCGGCGTGAACGCGGGATGGCCACGCTCCGGAACCGGCACCTCGCGTCCCGCGCTCCGCGGGTTGACAATGACCAGTACGCGAGCCCCGGCGAGATTGGCGTCGGAGAATGGCTCGCGAATTCCCTCGACGCGATAGCCGTCGCCCGTGAGGACTCGGCCGAACGGCGCGTAGCCGGTCGAGAGAAAGTGAACATTGTGGTGCCCTTCGTCGAACAGGACCCGCGGATGAATCCAGCGATAGGCAGGTTTACCCAAGGGCGGGATGACCGGCGACGGCACGTCTTCGGCATACAGGGCCGAGGGGAGCAGGAGAAGACCCAACAGCCAAGATCGGCGCATTCGCTGGACATCCTGGCATAGCGCACCCCGCTTTGCATAGGCTCTCCATCCCGGCTGGCGGACTTCTGGCTTTGTGGGGAGAATAGGTTACGTTTACGCCGTAAGGCTCGCCGAAGGGAAGGTCGGCCGTTCGCGGCGACGACGATCTACGACGCGGCCGCTCGAACATCGCCCGGACGTCGGTCGACAGCCGAGGAGCACCATGGCCGATTTGGATTTCGAGATCGACTTCTTTGCCGACGACGGGGGAGGCGTTCACCTCCGTGCTCAGTGCCCGTTCGGCACCGGACAGGGGCGTTTCTCCCTCTCTCACCTCGCTTGGCCCGAGGTCCCTTTGGTGGCTCGGGAGGGGGGCGCCTCGGCGGACGATCTTCGGCAATTCGGCGAGTCTCTGTTTGCCGAGCTGTTCCGCGACAAAGTGCTCGCGTTGTTTTATTTGAGCGTCGGCCGGCTCATGCCTGCACAACAGCTGCGGATCCAGATCCGGCTGGCTCTCGACGATCCGGATTTGATGCGCATCCACGACCTTCCCTGGGAGCTGCTCTACTCGGCGCAGGAGGGGAAGTTCCTCGCGCTCGACCGGCGTTTCTCGATCGTCCGGCATCTCGAAGTCCCGAAACCTGAGCGGCCGATCCGCTACCGGCCGCCGCTGCGCATCCTCTGCGTCGCCTCGGAGCCCCATGGCTACGAGGCGTTGAAGATTCACGAGGAGCTTGCCTGGATCGAGAGGGCCTGGGCGCGGCCCTGGCGGAAGGTCAAAATCTACTCCCTGCCCCATGCCTCGCTCGACGAGCTGCACGCCGGCTTGCTCAAACACGACGTCCATCTGCTGCACTTTCTCGGCCACGGCGAGTACGACCCGAGTTCGGGCGAAGGAACGCTACTGTTCGAGGACGATCTGGGCAATCCGCGCCGCGTGACCGGGGAAGAGCTGGCCGATCAGGTGGCGGATCACCCGGGTCTACGGGGCGTGTTCTTGAACGCCTGCTGGACCGCGAAGTCCGGCCATGGAAGCCCGTTTTCGGGGGTCGCAACCGCACTGGTCCGAGCGGGGGTTCCGGCGGTACTCGGCATGCAGTTTGAGATCAGCGATGCGGCGGCACGGGTGTTCAGCCGCGCGGTCTACCGACGGTTGGCGGCGGGAGATTCGGTCGACGCCGCCGTGGTCGATGGTCGTCTCGCCGTGCGGCGTGACATTCCGCAGACCTTTGAGTGGGCAACCCCCGCGCTCTTCCTGCGCACCCTGGAAATCCGTCCGCCGCGTCGACGCAACCGCCCGCTCTGGTTCGTTCTCGGAGCGTTGTCCGCCCTTCTGATTGGCTGGATCTTTACCTGGGGCTCCCTCTCCTGCCCGCGGCAGCAGCCGATTCAAGGGAGCCCCCGGCCGGCGCCCGCCTCTTCGGCGCCCGATCGCGGCGACGCCCGCGCTCCGTCCGCCCCGCTGCCGCTCCTCCAAAAAACCCAAGAGGCAACGCCATCCAAGGCCGACCGACCGCACCTGCTGCGGGATCTCCAGAGCCTGCAGCTGGCCGCTCTCGGCAGCCAGCTCCAAGCCCACTTCCGCCACCCCGCCAAAGCCCTCGACTTCTTCCTGATCTCGGACGCCGACCCGATCCTCACCCAGGCGGTGACCCAGGAAGGGACGATCCGCTTCACCACCCACGTCGGTTCGGTACGAGTGGAGATTTTGGAGATCGACTGGCGGAAAAAGGAGGTCACTCTACGGTGGCGGCGGGAGTAGGGAAGCGGTACGGCGGGATTTGGACCCGACTTGATATAAAGAGTGGTGGAGACCCTGTGATGTGCAGAAACATCAAGACCCTTTTCAACTTCGACCCTCCCGTCACGGACGAGGAAATCCGCGCCGCGTCGCTTCAGTTCGTTCGCAAGGTGACTGGCTTCAACAAGCCGTCGAAGGCAGAGCGGTTCGCGAAATGACGGTTTGACCGGGAGAGAGACAGATGTCCGAACTGTGGAAAAAGATGAACCTCAAAGCCGAAACCGAGATCGTCGTGGTGAACGCGCCGGAGAGCTTCGAGGGGGAGATCGCGGCGCTTTCGGGGGTTTCGGTGGTGCGCGATCCGAAGCAGGGCAAGGCGATTCATTTCGCCTTGGCGTTCGTGACGAAGCAGGGCGAGCTCGATGCTTTGGCGAAGGTTCTGGCCGCGAAGGCGGAGGGGGACGCGCTTCTCTGGTTTGCCTATCCGAAGCAGTCGTCCAAGCGCTATCGGTGCGAATTCAACTGCGATTCGGGCTGGGGCGTGCTGGGAGCGGCCGGGTTCGAGACGGTCCGCAGCGTCGCGATCGACGAGGACTGGACGGGACTCCGCTTTCGGCGCACGGAATACGTCAGGTCGCTCACCCGCGAGGCGAAGCGGGCGATCTCCGAACCCGGTAAGGCGCGGGTGAAGAAGGGTCCTGCCTAGGGCGAAAGCGAATACACTGGGGTTCTTGGAAAGCTACCAGCTCCGCCACTTCCGGCAGGTTCTTGGGCGTCGCTACGAGTTCCAGGCGTTTCTGGGGCGCGGTGCGTTCGCCTCGGTGTACCTGGTTCAGAACCTGAAGCTTAAGCGGCGTGAGGCGCTCAAGATCCTGGCCGATACGTTCGAGGCCGACTCGACCGCGCGCTTCGTTGCCGAGGCGAGACTGGTCGCCTCGCTCGATCACCCGAACATCGTCCAGGTCTACGACTATGGCGAGGTCGAAGGGGTGGTCTGGTATTCGATGCAGTACGTCGAAGGGCCGATGCTGCGCGACGAGATGTGGGCGCGCAAGCGGTTCGATCCGGTCTCCGCCGTGCGCGTCGCGATCCCGCTGCTCGGCGCCCTCGAAGCGAGCCACAGGCGGGGTATCGTCCACCGCGACATCAAGCCGAGCAACGTCATCCTCAACCGCGAGGGGCGGCCTTACCTGATGGACTTCGGCATCGCCAAGGCGAGCGATGCCCACTTGAAGACGATGACCGGCAGCGTCCTTGGAACCCCCGCGTTCATGGCGCCGGAGCAGGCGGAGGGAAAGCCGCTCGACGGCCGGGCCGATCTCTACTCCCTCGGACTCGTTCTCTACCAGATGCTCGCGGGCCGCTTGCCGTTCGAGACGCAGGAGCCGGTCCAACTGTTGCTGCTCCGCCTGCGCGAAGATCCGCCCCGGCTCGCGACTTTCGTGCCCGAGATCGATCCCGATCTCGAATCGATCCTCATGAAGATCCTGGCGCGGGATCGAGAAGAGCGCTTCTCTTCCGCCCGGGAGCTGGAGCGCCACCTGATCGCGTTTCTCGGCGACGACCGTGAAATGCCGCCGCTCGGCCTGGTCGCCCCGGTGTTCGAGCTTCTGCCGCTCGAACCGGAGAGCGGGACGACGCGCGAAAATCCTCTCGCCGACCGGCCCGCTTCAAGGGGAGCGACGGTCGCGTTCGAGGGGGCGGCATCGGCGGAGAGGACGAGGACCGGAGGACCCGCGCCGCCCCGACTCCGCGGCTGGGCTCGCGGCGAGTTGGCGGTCGTCGCTTTGGTCTTGGCGGTTCTGCTCGGAGCCGGTTGGCTTTTCCGGACGCGAAGCGAGAAGCAGCCGGCGACGGTGCCGGTTTCCGCTCCGGCCGCAACCCTCGCTCGGGCACCGGTCCCGAGCCAAATCCTGCCGGTCGAGGCGGAACGGAAACCGGTAGAGGCGCCGGCTGCGACGAAAGCTCCGGCGGCTCGATATCTACCTCGAAACGCCGAAACCTCGCAGCGAGAACTGACCCCGCCTTCGCCGGTCGCCGCGGTTTTGGAGACCCCGCGCCGGGCGGTTCGCGGGCCGCTCCTGGTCGAGCGCACCGAACCTCTGATTTCGGGCGATGCGGTGGTGCTTTGCGCCGGGATCTCGGTCATCGTTTCGGTTCAAGTGGGAGAAGACGGCCGGCCGACCCAAGCGCGAGCGCTGGACAAGAGCCCGGCCCCCTGCCGAGCTTCGGCCGAAGCCGCGGCTTTGAACTATCGTTTCGATCCGGCGCAGGACGCCGAGGGAAAGCCGATGACCGGGAAATCAGCGGTCTCGATCTCGTTCGGAGAAATCCAATGACGATGCCGATTCTTCAGAAGTTGGGAGCTGTCCTCTTCGTGGCCGGATGGATTCAAGGCTGCGCCTCCACGGGAAGCGCGGGCAAGGCGCAATTGGTGGCGGAGGTCACCTCGGAGCCCGCGGGTCTCGCCATCTCGTTTCGTGGCAAGCCGGCCGGCAAGACGCCGTTTCGCCGGCCGATCGCGAGCGTGGCCGAGGTCTCCCAGTTTCAGGCGGCGCGGGCGGAGCCGAAGACCACCGAGCGACGTTTCCGGGTGCTTGGGCCGGATCGGGTGGAGGTGCTGATTCGCACCGGTTCGGAGCCTTCCGCCTTGGCCAAGGCGCTCGGTCTGTCGCGGGTGATCGTGTTCGATTACAGCGATGCGACGACGTTCGAGGTCGATCGCTATGAAATCAAACCGATGTTCGAGGAGCTGCTCACCGGCCAGGCCAAATTGCTCGCGAGCGCTTTTTCTGGCATCGAGGTTTATGTTTGCGGCCATACCGATTCGAGCGGAGAAGATGACCACAATCGGATCCTGTCGCTGCGCCGGGCCGAGGCGGTGAGCCGATTTCTCACCGCGCACGGCGTCGAGTCCTCTCGCCTCAAAACTCAAGGTTTCGCGGCCGATTTTCCCCTGGCGCCGAACACCAGCGCGGAGAATCGGGCGCTCAATCGGCGGACGGAGATCGTCCTTCCCGATTAGTTTTTTTCCGGCCTGAGCTTAAGACGGAGGAGCGGCCCCGCCGCCCCTCCACTCCCTGTTTAGTGCAGCACTCCCGCGTCCCAAACCGTCTCGCCGCCGACCAGCGTGAGGAGGCTCGTGGTGCCCGGGACCGCGGGCGGTGGGATCGTGAAGATATCCTGCGACAAAACCGTAAGGTCGGCGAGATAGCCGGGCCGGATCGAGCCCTTCTGCCACTCCTGGAACTCGGCCGTGGCCGAACCGCGGGTGTAGGCCGTGACCGCTTCTTCCATGGTCAAGGCCTCGGCCGGATGGAAGGGATGGATCACGGCGAGGAACAGGTCCAGGTACGGATTCGCCTGGCCGCCGTCCGAGCCGAGAGCGAGCTTGACCCCTGAAGCGAGCAGGGTATTTAAAGGCTGGATCACCGCCGCGCGGGCCGGACCGACCGCTGGCGAAAAGTCGAGCGCCAAGTGGGTCGGGTTCTGGACTACGATCGCGCCCAGTTGTACGACCTTCTCGATCTGCTCGGGATGGATGAAATCGCCGTGCTCGATGCGCGGGCGCAGAAGTTGCCAGATGAACGGCGGCGCCGCGCCTTCGAGCGCTCCGAGGACGTTGTCGAGCCCCCTGTCGCCTACCGTGTGGAAGAGCAGTTGGTCGCGCACGGGGAGGCCGAACAGACTGCGGTGAATGGCCTGGTTGAGCTGGCTTCCCGTGAGGTTGAAATGGCCGATGCCGGGGAAATCGACGTATGGCTCGCGTAGATAGGCGCTCCGCTCGATCGGCGTACCGTCGAGCAGCCATTTGATTCCCGACCAGGTCAATCGGTCGGAGGGATCGAAGTTGGGAGTGCGGCACGGTTCGTCCTGGGACAGAGGCACGCACATCGAGCGCACCCGGATCGGCAGGTGGGCACCCGAGAGGACCGTCGCGCTGCGCTCCCGGCTCAAGCCGATCGTCATCTCCTGCACCGAGGTGACGCCGACCTGCGCCGCCGCCGCGGTGATCGCCTCGAATTGGGCGCGCAGCACTGGGTCCGGCACGACGGCGCGGATGGAGCGGATCACCCGAAACAGAGCGTACTCGTTGAGGAAGCCGTTCACCGTGCCGTTGGGGAAACGGCCGTAGGAGCCGCCAAACGGATCGGCGGCGTTCGGTGCGATCCCCGCCACCGCCATGGCTTTGCCGTTGATCACCCCGCTGTGCGACGCCCAGGTGATCAGCAGGACGGGGTTGTTGGGGGCGACGGGATCGATCGCCGACCGGGTCGCCGCCGGATCGAGGATCAGTTGCTCGCCCACGAGCGCGAGAATCCATTCGCCCGGTTGCGCCACGGCGACCGCTTGCGCCACCTGATCGAGTGCCACGGCGAGGCTCGGCCCGGGGCCAGGGATGTCGATCGGCGGCAACGTCAAACGCGGAAAACCCACGCCCATGTGGAGATGGGCGTCGTTCAGGCCGGGCATCAAAACCCGGCCGCCAAGGTCGATCGACCGGGTGTGGGGACCGGCGAGAGCGCGCACCGGGCCGTCGTTGCCCACCGCGACGATCCGCTGGCCGCGAATCGCCACGGCCTGCGCCCAGGGGTGATCGGCATCGACGGTGAAAACCTTGCCGTGGTAAAGGATGGTGTCGGCCGGCGGGAGGGCCAGGGCGGGGAGGGCGAGAAGGAGGAGGAAGGCGGAGAGCGGGAGGAACGTTCGGCGCATGAAAAAGGTCTCCTTATCGATCGATCGTTGGACCTCTCTTAAAGGGAGTGCGCGGTCGGCGTCGTTTCGGGGCAAGGGGATGGCCCCTTGACGGATCATCCGTGGCGGCGGAGAATCCAAAAAAGTTCATGATCTGCCTCAAATGCGGTGCCGAGCTTTCGCCGGACGCCTCGGAGTGTCCGCGTTGCGGCGTTCTGGTCGCCAAGGCGCGGATGCGGTCGCCCTCGACGGCGGTTCCCGTTTTGAGTTCGTTGGACGATACGGTGGCAACGGCGGCCCCCCTCGCGAATCCGTCGGCGCACGGCTCGGTCCCGCCCAAACCTCCCTATGGGATCGTCACCGAAACCATGATCGACTCGTTGGAGAACACCCGCTCGTGGGTACGAGTCATCGTGTTCTCCTCGGCCTTCGCCTTCCTGCTTCTTGCGGCGGGTGGAATCTTTGCCTACTTCACGATCGACTCGCTACGCGAGAGGGTCGACAACCGAGCCCTGATCTCATTCGCCGCTGCGCTCGCGGTCAGCGCGTTCTCGTTCCTGCTGCTCAAGGACTACGCGAACGCCATCGAGCGGATCCGGGGTGACGAGCCGACTCGCTCTCTCGAAGACGCCATCGCGGCCCAAGAGAGAATCTGGCGGGTGCAGGGGGCGCTTTCCCTGCTCGGCTGGCTTCTCGTGCTGTTCCTGTTCGCCCTTTCGCGGATCGGGTAAAAGCGCCCCTCACCCGTTCGCGGCGATTTCGACCGCGATTGCGGCGATCCTCCGCTCGGCCACGCTTACCCGGGCGGCCGCAACACCAGGCGGGCGATCTTTTCGGGGTTTTTCCTCAGCTCGCGAGCCAGGCGGGCCGCAAGGTCTCGTTGCGCGCGGACCGTGTCTTCGTCGCTGAGTTTGGTCGCGTCGAGCCAGCCCCCCGCGGTGCGACCGTGGCCTCCCCCTTTGCCGCGGCGGCCGATCAGGCGGCGCATGAGGGTGCCGGCGTCGGCGCGCGGATTGGTGGTGCGGATCGAAAGGTAGATCCGCTCCTCGAACAGGCCGGTCGCGAGCGACCAGGTCTTGCCTTCCATGCGGAGTAGCAGATCGGCGAGCTCGGGGACGATGTCGGGCTGCTCGACGCGGCCGAGGTGGGAGACGATCAGCGAATCGACACACTCTAACTTTTCGAGCGCCTCGTGCAGGTTGCCGAAGTAAGAAAGCGGCAGGCGGGGGGTCTGGATTTTCGCCAGCAGCCGATGGTCGGCGAGCGAGAAGAAATGATCGTAGGCCGCTTTGTCGTGGCCGACGAACTCGCGGGCGAAGTCCTGGGTTTCCGAGCGGATTGCATAGACCAGAGCGGTCGCCAGCGAATGCGGAATGCGCAGGCCGGCAGCGGTCATGTATTCGGCGAGGATGGTCGCGGTCGCCCCATAGTTCGGTCGGATATCGTGGAACGCAACGACGGTCGTCGCTTTGCGGATCGGGTGATGATCGATCACGATCGTCGGATGAATTCCTGACGGCAGCTGGTTGTTGCCGGTTCGAGGCTGGGTGTCGACCAGGGCGAAATGCGCGTATTTTTTGAGGTTGAGATGCCGAATGTGGCTGAACCGGAGCTTGAGCGCGCGCACCATCTCGCGGTTTTCAGCCCGCCCGACCAGGCCGCCGTAGGCCGCCGTCACCCGCAGCCTGAACGTGATGCGCAGCAGGCGTGAGAGCAGCAGCGCCGAAGCGAGCGCGTCAGGGTCGGGGTTGTCGTGGGTGAGCACCAGCCAGCGACCCGTCCCGCCCTGGGCACGCACCATCTCGCCAAGGGCGGCAAAACCCTTGCGGGTATCCTCGCTGATCTCGAAGCTCATGGGGGCGACGATCTTACTCCAGGGCGCGAGCGGTTGGGTGTGCCCCTAAACCCCCAAAACAAAGAGGGAGGGGATATCCCCTCCCTCTTTCAATGCTCGTCGATCTTGGCCGAGCGTTACGCTCTACAGCTTGGTCGCGACCGTGTGCTTGTCCTTGTTCTCCAGGCTGCGGCGCTGGGCTAGCAGGGTCGCGGCTTTCGGGAATTGGGCGAGCGCTTGGGCGATCTGCTTGTCCGCCTGGGTGAGAGCGCGCGAGCGGGCCTCCTGGCCGAAATCGATGTTCAGGACCTCGGCGCGGATCTGCAGGCGGGCGAAGTCGGTGGCGTCCGGGGTCTTGATCCCGTCGGCCACTTCCTTTGCCGTGGCGATCTTTTCCTGGATCAGCCATTGGCGGAACGGCTCGACCACGTCCTCGGTCGGCTGCCAGTCGATCGAGGTCGCCTTGTGGCGCAGGTGGTAGTCGAGCGCGAAGTTCACATAGGCGTTCCTCGCCAGCAGGAACTGCTCGAACGGTCCGAGCTTGTCCGGCTCGGCGGTTACGTCCGGCGTGATGCCGCCCTCCCCGTAGACCTCGCGGCCGAGATCGGTGTGGAAAATCTCGCGCGGCTTGGCGCCGGGCGCCGGGGGCGTTCCGGGTGCGGCCGGTTCGACGTGGGCGTAGTAGTCGTAATAGGAGCTGTAATCGCGCTGGATCAGCCGGCCGGACGGCGTGTAGTACTTGGCCGTGGTGAGCGCCAAGCCCGCGCCGTAGGAGAGGCCGTAGACCGTCTGCACCAGCCCCTTGCCCCAGCTCTGGGTGCCGACCACCAGGCCGACGTCGTGATCCTGGATCGCGCCGGAAAGGATCTCTGAGGCCGAAGCCGTCCCTTCGTTGACCAGCACGACGACCGGTTTGCCGAGCGGCGAATGCCGGCCGCTCGCCTCGTAGGTCTGGAACGAGTCTCGGGTCCTGCCGCGGGTTTCGACGATCGACGCCCCTTCGGGCACGAACTGCTCGGCCGCGTCGATCGCCTGATCGAGCAGGCCGCCGCCGTTGTTTCTGAGGTCGATCAACAGCTGCTTCATCCCCTGGCCCTGGAGCTTCTGAATCGCTTCGGCCATCTCCTTGCCGGTCGAGCGCGAGAACTCGCTGAGCTGGATGTAGCCGGTCTCCGGGGTGAGCATGTAGGCCTGCCGGACGGTGGTCTGCGGGATCTCGGCGCGGGTGATCGACATCTCCAGCGGATCGGGCAGACCGCGGCGGACCAGGGAGATCTTCACCTGGGTCCCTTTCGGGCCTTTGAGCTTCGAAACCGCGTCGTCGATCGACATCTTCGAGGTCGGCTCGCCCTCAATGGTCGAAATGACGTCGCCCGCCTGGACGCCCATGCGCGAGGCCGGCGTTCCCTCGATCGGCGAGATCACGGTGAGCTGGCTGTTGCGCGAGCCGACCAGGATGCCGAGCCCGTAAAAGCTCGCCTGCTGCTTCTCGCGCATTCCGGTGTAGGCGTCGGGCGGCAGGAAGTTGGTGTGCGGGTCGAGCGTCCGAAGCATTCCCTCGACGGAGGAGAAGACCAGATCCTTGTAGGTCACCTCGGCGCCGTAGCGGTCATGGGCGAGGGTGACCAGCTCGGTATAGAGGCGAAGCCCGTCGCGAGCATCGTCGGATAGCGCGAGCAGCCGGTCGCCCCATAGGCCGCCGACGAGGAGAATGACGAGGAAGGCGGCGATCGCGGCGATCTGAAAGGAGCGTCTCATGGCGGAAGATCATACCAGCGTCGGAGCCGCTTGACTTCGACCGCCCTGCGGGCCAATCATCCTTAGGGAGGGCCGTAGGGCCGGAAAGCTATGCTCGGATCGCTCGGAGTTCCAGAAATCATCTTCATTCTCGTGCTGGCGCTGCTCATTTTTGGGCCGAAGCGACTGCCCGAAATCGGTCGTACCGTGGGCAAAGGGCTCGCCGAGTTCCGCCGTGCGTCGTCCGAGATCCAGCGGACGATCAATGCGGAGCTGGCGCTCGAAGACGACCCGCGCCCTGTGCAGTATCCGCGCCGAGTCTCGCTCGCCGAGGCGGAAAACGAGGCGGCGACCGCGCGCACGCCTCCGGCGGGGGCCTTGGCCCGTGGCGGAGCGATCGGCGGCGAAGAGGGCGAAGAGGCGGACGAGGCGGCTGAAATGGCCGCGGTGCTGAACCGTCCGCTCCACAGCGTGGTCGATCCGGAAGTCGATCCGGCGGTGGCGGCCGGCGAGCCGTCTCAGGCCACGCATGCCGCGGAACCGTCGTCCGCCCCCGTCGAGCCGGCTTAAGCCCCGCGGAACCCCAAAGATGCCACAAGAAGCCAAACGCCTGGCGGCGGTACCGCCCGCCGCGGACGATCTGCCGCGGATGTCGCTTCTGGCGCACCTCGAAGAGCTGCGCAAGCGCATCCTCTACACCCTGCTGATCATCTCGGCCGCGTTTGCGCCCTGCTGGTATTACGTGCAGGAGATCTTTGCGTTTCTCGCCGCGCCGATCCAGAAGCTTTTGCCGCCGGGAACAAAGCTCGCCTTCCTCGGGGTGACCGATCCGTTCATCCTCTACTTCAAGGTCGCGGCGCTCGCCGCGGTGTTCCTTGCGGCACCGTTCCTGATCTACCAGCTTTGGAGCTTCATCTCCCCCGCGCTCTACCGCAAAGAGAAGCGGTTCGCGATCCCGTTCATCTTCTTCGGCACCGTGTTCTTCGTCTCCGGGGGCGCGTTCGGTTATTACGTCGCGTTTCCCAACGCTGTGCGCTTCCTTCTCCAGATGGGCCAGCAGTTCATGCCGGTGATCACGATCGAGCGTTACGCGGGATTCCTGCTCACCGTCATTCTCGGTCTCGGTCTGATGTTCGAAATGCCGGTGGTGATCTTCCTTGCCGCCTGGATCGGTCTGGTCAAACCGCGTACCTTGATGAAGTACTTCCGCCATGCGGTGGTGCTGATCGCGATCGCTGCGGCCATCCTTACGCCCACCCCGGACATCGTGAACATGATGGTATTCATGCTGCCCGGCATCGGCCTTTACTTGCTTGGGGTGGGCGCCGCGGCACTGGTAGTGCGGAACCGTGAGAAGCAGGCTCAGACGGAAGAGCAGGAAACGACCCCTTGAAGGATTTTCGATGGCTCAGATGACCCTTGCCGACCAGGGGCTCGACGAACTGTTCGGCATTCAGGAAGACAACCTCCGCCGACTCGAATCGACCTTCGGCGTTACTGTCGCCGCCCGCGGCACCGAGCTGCGGATCGACGGCGATCCCTTGCAAGTCGCCAAGGTGGAGCGGCTGTTCGCCGACCTCGGAACGATCATCGAGCGCGGCTATCGCTTCCGCCCGGGCGAGCTGGTGACCGCGATCCGCGTCGCCGCCGAGGCGCCCGAGACGTCGCTGGTCGATTTCTTCCTGCCCGACGGCCTGCTCGCCGTGGTCCGCCGGATGGTGGCGCCGCGCACCTACCGCCAGCAGCTCTACCTGAAGGCGATGGTCGAGCACGATCTGGTGATTTCGATCGGCCCCGCGGGCACCGGTAAAACCTATCTCGCGACCGCGATGGCCGCGGCCAGCCTGTTGGAGAAGAAAGTCAAGCGAATCGTGCTCGCCCGTCCTGCGGTCGAAGCGGGCGAGAAGCTCGGTTTCCTCCCCGGCGATCTGGTCGAAAAGGTCAATCCCTACCTGCGCCCGCTCTACGACGCGCTCTACGACATCATCGGTTACGAGAAAGTCGGCCGAATGCTCGAGCGGGGCATCATCGAGGTGGCGCCGATCGCCTTCATGCGCGGGCGGACGTTGAACGAAAGCTTCATCATCCTGGACGAGGCGCAGAACACCACGACCGAGCAGATGAAGATGTTCCTGACCCGCATCGGCTACGGCTCGAAAGCGGTGATCAACGGCGACATCACGCAGATCGACCTGCCGCGCGGCAACACCTCGGGCCTGCGCGAGGCGCAGATCGTGCTCGAAAGGGTCGAAGGGATCAAGTTCTTCTTCTTCGATAAGCGCGACGTGGTGCGCCACCCGCTGGTGCAGAAGATCGTCACGGCGTACGAGAGTTTCGAGCTGCAGCGCGCGCCGCGCGCCGAGGAGCCGGCGGCCGAGAGCCCCTTATGATGGCGGAGCCGGCATCGCCCGAAACGCCCGAGCGCGAAATCGCGATTCTGAACCCGAACCGCTATCCGGAGGCGGCGGTAAGCCGTATCCGCCCCTGGCTCGAACGGGTACTCGACGAGATCGCTCCGAAGGCTCTTTCCTTCGGTGTCCGGTTCGCCGGGGATCGCGAGCTGCGCCGCGCCAACCGGGAGTACCGCGGCAAGGATTATGCGACCGACGTGCTGTCGTTTCCCGGCGACGAGGGAGACGACCACCTGGGCGACGTATTGATTTCCGTGCCGCGGGCGCGCCATCAGGCGCTCGAAGCTGGGCACGAGGCGGAGCGCGAGGTGGAGATCCTGCTCCTTCACGGCATTCTCCACTGTCTGGGCCACGACCATGAGACCGACGACGGAGCGATGGAACGGCTCGAACGGCGGTTGAGGAAAAAACTTCTGTCGAGCGCGCGATGAGCGAATTTCCCACCCTCTGGCTTTGGCTCGCGGTGCTCACTCTACCGCTCGCGATCCTGCTTTCCGTGCTCTCGGCGCTGCTTGAGCGGAGCGGCCCGATCCGTCTGTCGCATTGGGCCGAAGAGGCGGGGGGCAATCTGCGCGCCCTGTACGAATCGCGCCTCCGCTTCGGCATCTTTCGCTCGCTGCTGTCGCTTTTCGCGCGCCTGGTACCGATCGGTCTGTTTCTCGTGCTCTGGCGCCTGGCTGCGGGGCTCGGTCTGCCGGGCGCCGGCTGGATCGCGCTCGGGTTGGTCGCCCTGGAGCTTGCCGCGACGGAGACCGCGAATCGCCTGTTCGTCGCCCGCTCGGCCGATCGGGCGCTCGAAGTGCTCACCCGGGCCTATCGGGCGATCTATGCGCTGCTCTTGGCGCCGATCGCCCTGGTTTCGCTTTTGATTCCTACGCGCGTCTTGGTCCGCAAGGATCGCCGGGACGACGACGAGGACGACGACGACGTTTCGGACGAAGAGATCGAGGCATTCATCGACGTCGGAAAAAGCGAAGGCATCCTCGAAGCCGAGGCCGGGGAATGGGTCTGGAACGTGGTCGATTTCCCCAATCGCCAGGCCAAGAGCGTGATGACCCCGCGGATCGACATGGTCTGCGCGTCGATCGACGCGTCGCTCGAAGTGCTGGCCGATCGCTTCGTCGAGTCGGGCCATTCGCGCATCCCGCTCTACGACGGCTCGATCGACAAGATCGCCGGGGTGCTGCACATCCGCGACCTTCTGCGCGCGCTCCGCACGGGCGAGCAGACCTCCGCGCGCGGTTTGGTCAAACCGGCCCTTCTGGTACCGGAGACCAAAACCCTCGACGAGCTGCTGCGCGAGCTGCGCCGCCGCTTCCAGCAGGTGGCGATGGTGGTCGACGAGCACGGTGGCACGGCGGGCATGGTGACGGTGGAAGATCTGGTCGAAGAGATCGTGGGGGAGATCGCCGACGAGCACGAAGCGCTGGCCGCCGATCTCGAACCGCTCGGGGCTGGGCGCTACCGGCTCGAAGGGAAGGCCCGGCTGGAGCTGCTGGAAGAGATGTTCGACGTCGATTTTGACGACGCCGAGGTCGAGACGGTTGGCGGCCTCGTGCTCTCGGTGCTCGGCCGGGTGCCGAAGGTCGGCGACACGGTCGAAGCGGGCGATCTCCGTTTCGTCGTCGAATCCATGGAAGATCGCCGCATCCAATCGGTCGTCGTCGAGGCGCTCTCGGCCCCTGCTCCGGATGCCAGGAAAGAGGAAGCCTGATGCCGAAAGCCGGAACCGTCGCTCTGGTGGGGCGGCCGAACGCGGGAAAGTCCACCCTGCTCAACCGCCTGCTGGGCGAAAAGCTCGCGATCGTCTCGGACAAACCGCAGACCACGCGCCACCGGATCGTGGGAATCCTCTCGAAGGAAGACCGCGGCCAGATCGTCTTTTACGACACGCCGGGAGTTCACCGGCCGCTCCATCGCTTGAACCAGCAGATGGTGAGCCATGCGCTCGACGCCTTGAACGACGCCGATCTCGTCTGCCTGCTGGTCGACGCGAGCGAGCCGTTCGGTAACGGCGACGCCTACATGCTCGACCTGGTCGCCAAGGCGGAGAGCCCGAAGATCCTGCTGCTCAACAAGATCGACCGGGTGGAGAAGAATACGCTCCTGCCGAAGATCGCCAAATACGCCGCCCACGGCGAAGGCGCCACCTTCTCCGAGGTGATCCCGGTTTCGGCGCGCACGGGAGACGGCTGCGACATCCTGCTCGATGCCCTCTGGGGGGCGCTGCGCGAAGGCGAGGCGATGTACGACCCGGAGCTGCTGACGATCCACCCGGAGCGTTTCCTGGTGACCGAGCGGATCCGCGAAAAAATGCTCCACGCCACCCGAGACGAGCTGCCGTTTTCCACCGCCGTCCTGCTCGAACACTGGGAAGACGAAGAATCGACACCGCCGACCAAGCCCGGCCTGGTGAAGATCTGGGCCTCCCTGCTGGTCGAAAAACCGGGCCAGAAGTCGATCCTGATCGGCCGCGGCGGCGCGAAAATCAAGGAGATCGGCACCGCGGCAAGGATGGATTTGGAGCAGTACCTGGGCAAGAAGGTCTTCCTCGATCTCCAGGTGAAGCTCGAACCGAACTGGCGCGAGGACAAGGCGCTGCTTGCTCAGCTGGAACGGGACGTGGATCTGAATCTGGGGTGATCGACCGTCGCCAACCTGAAGGAGCTTGGAAATGACGGGTGAGAAGAAGCTTCCCCTCATCCAGCGAGGTCTCGAACTGGAGCGAAAGCAGCGCGGTCGGTCTTTTCTCCAGGCAATCTAAAGTACATGCGCTCTTTTGCTGCGGCTTGGCCCGAACGGTCAATTGTGCAAGCGTCACTTGCACAATTGCCCTGGTACTTCCACATCGCCCTGCGGGAGAAGCATTCCCTACCCGAAGATCTCCGGGCCAGCCTGCCAACGATTGAAGAGATCGAGGCGGAACTCGGAGCCGCTTCAATAACCGCCGTCGAGCCCGATAACAAGTCAGTCGAAGGATGATCCGAAGGTGACGGCGCACTGCGCGGGCCGGCGGCGCGGAATCTTCTCCGTCTGATACCCTTCCGCCGCCATGACCGAGACCGCCAACGCCCCGACACCTGAAGCCCTCCCCGTTCGCATCGCGCACAGTCCGGACTCGGACGATGCGTTCATGTTTTATGCCCTCACACAGGGCCTGCTCGACGTCTCCGGCCTTTCGATCTCGCACGTCCTCCAGGACATCGAGAGCCTGAACCAGGCCGCGTTCGAGGGGCGTTACGAAATCACCGCCCTCTCCTTCCACGGCTACGCCCATCTCGCCGACCGCTACCAAATCATGCCCTCGGGCGCGAGCTTCGGCGACGGCTACGGCCCGCTGGTCGTTACTCGCGAGACGCTCACCCGCGAAGACTTGGCCGGCAAAACGGTCGCGATCCCCGGCCAGCTGACGACCGCGCATCTGGCGCTCCGCCTGTGGCAGCCCGAAGTTTTGACCACTATCGTGCCGTTCGATCGCATCCTCGATGTCGTCGCCTCCGGCGAAGCGATCGCCGGGGTGGTGATCCATGAAGGGCAGCTCACCTTCCAAGAGCAGGGTCTCCAAGCGACGGTCGATCTCGGCGCCTGGTGGAAGGGCGATACGGGCCTTCCCCTGCCGCTTGGCTGTAATGGCATCAAGCGCGAGCTGCCGGAAGACCTAAAGCGCCGCCTCTGCCGCCTGCTCACCGAAAGCATCGAATACGGCCTCGATCATCGAGACGAGGCGCTCGGCTACGCGATTCGCTACGCCAGGGGTCTGGAGGACGACCTCGCCCGCTCGGACAAATTCGTCGGCATGTACGTCAACGAATGGACACGGAGCTACGGCGACGCGGGGAAGAAAGCGGTCCAGCTGCTGCTCGATCGGGGCTTCGAAGCGGGGCTGCTGCCCAAGCACATCACCGCCGAGTTCATCGAGGCGTAGTCAGACCCAAACCTCCCGAAGGCTCACCACTTCCTGGGCTCGCCAGGCTCCAGCCTGGCGCTTTTCGCAGCAAGGCAGAGCCCGGTACATCGAACCCAACAGCGACCAGGCTGGAGCCTGGCGAGCCCAGGAAAAACGGAAACCATGAGCCGGAGCGATCCAAGCTTCCATCCAGCCGGAATCGTCTTCGACCTTGATGGCACCCTGATCGATTCCCGCGGCGATCTCGCCACCGCGGTCAACCGCCTGCGAATCGAGCTGGGCATGGCGCCCCTCTCTGTAGAAGCCATCATCGCCATGGTCGGAGAGGGCGCCCGCCTACTCGTCTCCCGCGCGCTCGGCCCGTATTTTCCTCCCGATCGCTTCGAGGACGCCTTCGCCACCTACAGGGGTTTTTATCAGGATGTCTGCCTGAACGAGACCATCGCCTACCCGGGAATCCCCGAGCTGCTGGCCGCGCTCGCCCCGCACTACCCGCTCGCCGTGCTGACCAACAAAGGGGAACGGATCTCCCGCCACATCCTCGAAGGGCTTGGCCTCGCGCACCACTTCCGCGCCCTCCTCGGCGGCGACAGCTTGCCCACCCGCAAGCCCGATCCGGCGGGGCTGGTACACCTCGCCGGTCTCTTCGACCTTCCGGTCGGGAGCTTGCTGCTGGTCGGCGATACCCGATTCGACGCTGAACGGCGCGGGCGGCGGGGTGCCGATTTGCCTTGGTGGAGTGGGGGTTTGCAACTGTGGAGGAACGGGGCGAGATAGCGGCGGATCTGAAGGTGCAGGCGGCCGGGGAGCTTGCAGTGGCGTTGGGAGCGAACTCTTAGAGCGCGGTCGCACGCCAAGTCAGTCCTCCGAGCGATCCTCGGCCAGCGCTTCGGATAGAGACATTCCCGGCAGAGGTGGAAGGGGCGGCCCCAGGTCTCTGAGATCAAGCTGTGCGCGGATCAGCCGACCTTCCTTGGCTAGTCGATCGAGAAAGCTCGCGCCGGTGCTGGTCGGCGGCGTGCGGTCAGCCATTCTCAAAATCCTCTAACGCGGAGCCAGCCGGAACGGCGCCGGGAACAGCTCCCCCAGCGTCGTCTCCTCCCGCTCGCCGGCCGGGTTGACCATGACGATGGGCAGGTCGTCCGCGAACTCGGCAAGGGTCTGGCGGCAGAGGCCGCAGGGCCGAGCCGGGGGGGAGGATTCGGTCGCGACGGCGAGGGCCACCGGATGGCGGAGGCCGGCGTTCACGGCTTTGGAGATCGCGTTTCGCTCGGCGCAGATCGAGAGGGCGGGGATCGCGTTCTCGACGTTGGCCGACGCTTGGATCGAGCCGTCCTCCATTTGGAGCGCGGCCCCGACCGCGTAGCGGCTGTAGGGGGAGTAGGAGCGGCTTCGGGCGTCCTCGGCGGCTCGGATCAGCGGTTCCCAGTCGATTTTCACCATTCTGTGCGCCATTCTACGCCCGGCGGGCGGCCCTGCTATAGTTCCACGGCCTGACTAGAAGCTTCAATGGCCGTCCGGCCATTTCGTCCATTCCGCAGTGAGATTCCGTTCTGAGTATGAAGGAGGGGCTCGTGGAGCGCCGATTCAATGACATGACGCCGCCCGCCGACGGGGGCGAGATTCAGTGGCACGCGGCCGAGGGCCGTCTGGAAGTACCCGATCGGCCGATCGTGCCGTTCATCGAAGGGGACGGCACCGGGCCGGACATTTGGAAAGCGACCCGCACGGTGCTCGACGGCGCGGTCGCGAAATCCTACGGCGGCGCCCGCTCGATCGCCTGGTTCGAGGTGCTCGCCGGGGAAAAAGCGTTCACCGCCACGAAGGAATGGCTGCCGAACGACACGGTGGATGCCATCCGCCATTACCGCGTGGCGCTCAAAGGTCCGCTCACCACCCCGGTCGGCGGCGGCATCCGCAGCTTGAACGTCGCTCTGCGCCAGATCCTCGACCTCTACGCCTGCGTCCGCCCGGTGCGCTACTTCGCCGGGGTCCCTTCGCCGGTCAAAGAGCCCGAGAAGGTGGACATGGTGCTGTTCCGCGAAAACATCGAAGACGTCTACTCCGGCATCGAATGGGCGGCGGACTCCGAAGGCGCGAACGCCCTGATCGAGTTCTTGGCCCAACATGGTAAGACCGTCCGGCCCGGCAGCGGCATCGGGATCAAGCCGATCTCGAAGTTCGGCAGCCAGCGCCTGGTGGTGAAGGCGATCCGCTACGCGCTCGAATTCGGCAAGAAGAGCGTCACCCTGGTACACAAAGGCAACATCATGAAGTTCACCGAAGGGGCCTTCAAAGATTGGGGCTACGAGGTCGCTCGCGAGCAGTTCGGCGACCGCACGATCACCGAGGCAGAGCTGTGGGATCAGCACGGCGGCAAGGCCCCCGAGGGCAAGCTGGTGATCAAGGACCGGATCGCCGACTCGATGTTCCAGCAGGCGCTGCTCCGTCCCGACGAGTACGACGTGCTCGCGACCACCAACCTGAACGGCGACTACCTTTCGGACGCGCTCGCGGCCCAGGTCGGCGGCCTCGGCATCGCGCCGGGTAGCAACGAGGGGGACGGCTACGCGGTGTTCGAAGCGACCCACGGCACGGCGCCGAAGTATGCGAACCTCGACAAGATCAACCCCGGTTCGCTGATCCTCTCCGGCGCGATGATGCTCCGTTGGCTCGGCTGGCCTGAGGCAGCCTTGGCGGTCGAAGTGGGGCTCGGCCGGACCATCTCTCAGAAGCGCGTCACCTACGACCTCGAACGGCAGATGGAGGGGGCGACTCTTTTGAAGACCTCCGAGTTCGCCGCTGCGATCGTCGAGAACCTGTAAGGCTCAAAATTCATCCCGACACGGAGAAACTTCCGATGCAACATAAAGTCACCGTAGTAGGCGCCGGCAACGTGGGCGCGACCCTGGCGCAGCGGATCGCCGAGGCGGATCTGGCCGACGTCGTGATGATCGACGTCGCCGCGGATCTCGCGACCGGCAAGGCGCTCGATATGATGGAAGCCGCCCCGGTGGTGGGCTTCAACGCCAAAATCACCGGCGGCGGAGATTACGCCGCGACGGCAGGGTCGGATGTTTGCGTGATCACCGCAGGCTTGGCGAGAAAGCCCGGCATGTCGCGCGACGACCTATTGAATAAGAACACCGAGATCGTCAAGGGTTGTGTCGAGCAGCTGGTCGCCCACTCGCCGAATACGATCCTGATCCTGGTCACCAACCCGCTCGACGCCATGTGCGAAGTGGCGCGCCGCGCCTCGGGCTTCCCGCGCGAGCGGGTGTTCGGAATGGCGGGGGTGCTCGACGCCGCGCGGATGCGCTGGTTCATCGCGGACGAACTCAAGGTTTCGGTCGAAGATGTCGACGCTTTCGTGTTGGGCGGCCACGGCGACACCATGGTGCCGGTCTCCCGCTTCGCCACGGTTGCCGGGATTCCCCTGCCGCAGCTCCTGTCGGCCGAGCGGATCGAGGCGATCAATCAGCGGACCAAGACCGGCGGCATCGAGATCGTCAACTATTACAAGACCGGCTCGGCCTATTACGCTCCTTCGGCTTCGACCTACGAAATGGTCGCGGCGATCCTCCATGACAAGAAGAAGATCCTCCCCTGCGCCGTGCTGCTCGATGGCGAGTACGGCTTGAATGGGCTGTTCGTCGGCGTTCCGGTTCGGCTCGGCCGTGGCGGCATGGAGCAGGTGATCGAGCTGACCCTCTTGCCGGAAGAGCAGGCCGCGCTCGAAAAGTCGGCCGCCTCCGTGCGCGAGCTGATCGACGCCCTGCCGGCCTGAGGCATTCTTCAAAGCGGGAGGCCGCAACCTGGCGGCCTCCCGGCTCGTACTCTGTTTCGGTCGGATTCGGAGGAGCGACCGAAGCGAAGGATTCGCAACCATGCGTAAGGCGAGCTGGATCGGCTGGCTTGGGATTGCGGTGCTCGGCGCCTTGACCCTCCATTGGGTGTGCGTCGGCTCGCTCCCGACCCTGCCGTCCCCTTGGACGACCACCCGGGCCGAGGCGACTGCGCTCGCGCTCGAAAAGGTGGCCGAGCTGGGGCCGAGGGTTCCCAACGCCTACGTCGCCGTGAGGCTGGATGGCGATCCCCTGCTCGAACGCCGGTTGCTGGTCTCGGCGCCTCGGCCGTCGCAACGGCTCCTTTCTCGCGTGGTCCATTGGGAAGTCATGGTCTATCCGAGTGGAGTGACGCGCGACGAATGGACCTATCGCGCCGAGATCTCGCTGTCCGGCGAGGTTCTTTCGCTCGTGCGACGCGTAGATGAGAACGAGCCGGGGAACGCGATCACCGAGGCCGAGGCGCTGCGGCAGGCGCGGGGGTTTCTCGTCGAGCAGGGCGTCGACCTTTCCCCGCTCGGCCCTGCGGAGGTCCGTCGGCGCCAACTCTCGGCCCGCACCGATACGACCGTCCGGTATCCCGTACGTCGTTCGGGACTCGAAACCGCCAAGGTGGGTTACGGCGTGGAGGTCACGTTTGCCGGCGACCGGTTGACCGGCTTCGGACCTTGGTTCGAAGATCCGCACCGGACCGATTTACAGCCGGTGGTCCGGCAGATGACTTTCGTCAGCATCGGCGGGCTGGTCCTTCTGTTCGGGCTGCTGCTTTCGCTGGCGCCGCCGTTCCTTTCGCGCTACCACGAAGGATTGATCGGGGTGCGCCGCGCCGTGCAGGTATTCGGCTTGGTGATCGTGGCGGGGCTGCTGGCGATCGCTCTGATCGTTCGGTCGAGCGCTCAGGGCCTCGGCCTCGGCATTGCGACTCGCGAGCAGACCACCTGGATTTTCGCGCTGGTGTTGACCCTGTTCAATGTGTTGCCCAGCGGCATTGCCGCCTTCTTCGCTTGGGCGGTAGGGGAGTCGATCTGCCGCGAACACTGGGGCGACAAGCTCGCGGCCTTCGACGGCCTCTTCCTGGGCGAATGGGGCAACGCCACGGTGGCGCGCTCGGCGCTCGCAGGAGTCTCGGGCGGAATCGCTTTGGCCGGAGCGCTCGCGCTTCTCTGCCTGGCGCTGGCGCGGTTCGAAGCCTGGCCGCTGGTCTCGTTCCTCTTGCCCTCGACGGTCGGCTCGGCGGCGCCTTCGATCGAAATGGTCACGGAGCAGATCTGGGGGAGCCTCGGTCCCCTGCTCGCCATCCTGCTCTGCTTGCTCCCGACGGTCGAGCGTCGTCTCGGACCGTGGCTCGGCGGCCTCGCCGGTGCCGTGGTCCTGACCCCCTTCCTGCTGTCTCCCGCGATGCCGGTACCGGTGCTGCCCGGCTTGCTCGTCGCGTTCGTCCTGGCGGTCGGCGTGGTGGCGATTTTTCGCGGCGTTGATCTCCTCGCGGCCATTCTGGCGGCGTTCGTCGCCTGTACCGCCCTCGCCGGCTACCCTCTGCTCGCCGCGGCCGATTCGAGCCTTCAGGCTCACGGTTGGGCGGCGCTCGGCCTCTTGGCGCTGCCGCTGCTTGTGAGCCTCCGGTTTCTGGGTTCGGAGAGCGAACGGGTCTACCGCTACGAGGATATTCCACCCCACGTGCGCCGGATCGCCGAACGCGAGCGTCAGCGGGTCGAGCTGGAAACCGCGCGCGGCATTCAGAGTTCGATCCTGCCCGACCTGCCGCCTCGGCTGGGCGGCCTCGATGTCGCCCACACCTATCTCCCCGCGAGCGAAGTGGGAGGAGACTTTTACGACGTACTCGCTCTCGAAGACGGCCGGGTCGCGGTCGCGATCGGCGACGTGGCCGGCCACGGTGTTTCTTCCGGCCTGGTGATGTCGATGGCGAAATCCGCTCTCGCGGTTCAGGTCACGTTCGACCCGGCCATCGAGGCGGTTTTCAGGACTCTCAACCGGACGGTGTTCCAAAGCGCCCGCAGGCGCCTGCTCACCACGCTCTGCTATGCCCTGATCGACCCGATCCGCGGCGAGGTCCATTACGCGAGCGCGGGACACCTCTATCCCTACCTCGTCTCCAAGAACGGCCGGGTCGAGCCGCTCGAATCGATCGCCTATCCGCTCGGAGTCCGCAGCCGGCTCGACATTTCCCCCCGCGTCGCCAAAGTCGCTCCGGGCGATGCGATCTTCCTCTTCAGCGACGGCCTGGTCGAAGCGCGTGGTACCAAAAGCGACGAGTCCTATGGCTTCGAGCGCCTGGAAGCCAGCCTCGCCCGCCACGCCGCAGGCTCGGTCGAGGCCCTCCAAAGAGGAGTCCTCGCCGACCTCGATCGCTTCATTGGCGCGATGCCGCGGGAGGACGACTTGACCGTGCTGGTGCTGCGGGTGGCGGAGTAGAGACGGTGGGACGCTGACGATCCAGCCGCTCGACTTGTTGGCATTCTTGCCGCGCGCCCTACGGCGTGGACATCGGGTCCTTTGTCTGTCGCCACAGGCGGGTTCTCTAGCTCTACGAGCGGTGAGGTCTGTCCGGTATCTGCAAGAAGCTCGCGCCGAGTTCCTCCACGAAGTCGACTACTTTGCGCAGATCAGCTTTCGCTTGGCGCTCGCTTTGACCAAGCGGTGCGCAAACGGCCGGTCCGGCCCTACGGGCCGGGAGAACCCAGCCCAGGGCATCGGCCGCACGACACGAAAAAGCACGGTTTTCGAGGAGAACCGACGAACCGGAAAGCCCTGCAAGACGGGTCAATCCTCGGGCGGCCACCGCAGAGTGGCCGACTCGCGCGCGCGGCTCACTCGGAGAAACGCCGTGCAGCGTTCCGCGCGAGGCTGAGGGCCGGTTCGAGATCTTGGCCCAGCCGCAGCCAACCCACCACGGAGCGCCCTGCGAGCGCACGCGACGGGGCGACCAGCCAGCCCGCGATCGTCCAGTCGTCCACGTCGACACCCCGGAAGCATTGCAGGATCTCGGGCAAGCCATGGAGGATCAGGTTCTTCTCATCGAACTGGAAGGCCGGGTAGACCACGACCCGGTCGGCTGTTTTCATGCCGAGAATCGTTCGCCGCTCCCGACGATCCGCGAGCGCCTGCCGAGAAACCCCGCCGCACATCTTGGCGACCTGTGCAGTGCTACAGAAGGGACCGAAGACATTGTTCCATCGCGAAACCGCGGGCTCGGATATCATGGCTGCAAAGATCCTACAGGAATGTCTCGCCATGAGAACTCGATTTGCCGTCTCCGCGAGCGGTGTCCTTTCGGCCGCCCTCGCCATGCACTTCTTCGCCGCCGGTTCTCTCTTCGCCGAAGTGGCGACGCCCCCCGCCGCTCCCTCCACCATCTATGCCGCCTACGTGCTGCTCGCCGAATCCCCTTCCGGCCGCACCGTGGCGTTTGCCAGGGTGATCGTCGATCCCGGTGCCCCTTGTCCGCAGTTGGTCGGGGCGGGGAAGGAGCGGATCGCGACCACGCCGCGACGGAATCCTCATGGATTTGCGGTCAAGGTGTGCGAGGCGCGGTATCCGTTCGGGCGATCGCTTTCGGTCGCGGGCGGTCCGCGGCTGCCGGTTGCGAAGGTGGCTCCAACCCGGGTCGCGGTTCTCGGCGATTCGGGCTGCGAGCCGAAAGATCAGGCGGGTTGCAGTTTGGACGACCCGCAATGGCCGTTCCCGACTCTCGCTAAAGCCGCTGCGGCCGGTCCCGGACGCCGACAACTGGCAGGCGTGGTGGTTGGATTTCTTTCAACCCGCGGGCGATCTGTTGACCGCTGCGCCCTGGGTCTTCTCCCGCGGCAACCACGAGCTATGCAGCCATGGGGGGCCGGGCTGGGTTCTATTTCCTCGATCCCGGCTCGGACTTGGAGGGCGGCGGCAAACAGCTCTCCTGCCCGTCGCAGGATGGGGAAGGCCCTGCCTTGCCGCATCTTCGGCGGGGGGCGATGGTCGCGGCCGACCCGGCTGCCTGGGCGCCGTATCTCGCCCCCTGCGCCGCGCCGGAGCAGTCTCTGAAGCAGCCCCTTTGCGTAAGACCGTTGGCCGGCAACCCTCCAGCCCTGTGAGACAATACCGGCACCGATTATTCGTTCGGAGCAAGGAGTCGCCATGGGCTTTTTGACCGCCCTGATCTTGAGTTTCGTCCCGGCCTTGGCCTGCGCGGGGTTTGTCTATTGGCTCGACCGCTATGAGAAGGAACCGAAGGTGCTTCTCGGCCTGGTGTTCTTCTGGGGGGCGGTGGTCGCGATCATCGGCGCGCTCGTGGCTCAGCTAATTCTCGCGGGGGCGATCACCGCGGCGGGCGGCTCGGAAAAGGCGGCCAATGTAGCGGGCTCGACGCTGTTTGCGCCGATCACCGAGGAGAGTCTGAAGGGGCTCGCGGTCCTCGCGGTGTTTCTGGTCCTGCGTCGCGAATTCGACTCGATGCTCGACGGCATCGTCTACGCCGCCGTGGTGGCGCTCGGTTTCGCCGCCACCGAGAACGTCTTTTATCTCTACGGGGAGTTCACCGAGAAGGGGATGGACGGCCTGCTCACCCTGTTCGTCGTTCGGGTGGTGCTGGGGATCTGGAACCATCCCTTTTATACCGCGTGGATCGGCATCGGCCTCGCGGTCTCCCGGTTGAGCGGCAAAGGGGTCGTCCGCTGGCTCGCACCGCCGCTCGGCTGGGCGGCGGCCTTGGCTTTCCATTCGCTCCACAATACGCTCGCGACATTCGCCGAAGGAGCTGCCGGCTTCGGCATTCTGATGTTTTTCGTCGACTGGCTCGGCTGGCTCGCGATCTGCATTCTGATTCTCGTATCGATTCGACGCGAGGGGCGCTTGGTGGGCACCCACCTTGCCGAGGAGGTCGGTTTCGGCCGGCTCACCGATGCCCAGTACCGGACGGCGATTTCCAGTTGGGCACAGACCGGCGCCCGGCTGCGCACCCTGGTCGGCGCCGGCCGCGGGCCGACCCGGCGCTTCTACCAGGTGTGCGGGGAGCTGGCACACAAGAAGGCGCAGCTTGCACGGCTGGGCGACGAAGGGCGAAACGCGGCCCTGATCGAACAGCTGCGCGCCGAGTTGGCCGGCCTTTCGAGCCGGGCGCTCGCTTGAGCCGGAGAGATCTTTTGTTGGTTTCAGATCGAAGTCCACTAACGCAGGACCTAAAGGGGAGAACATGGAAGTCACGATCAAGCACCAGCCCGCATTTGCGCTTGCCGTCGTCAGACTGGGCAGCAACGAAGAGATCAAAGTGGAACCGGGCGCGATGGTCAGCCATACCGACGGCCTGACCACCGAGACCAAAGCACAAGGAGGCTTCTTCGGCGGCCTCAAGCGCATGGTGGCGGGTGAAAGCTTCTTCCAGAACACTTGGAAGGCCCCGGCGGACGGCGGCGAAATCACGTTGGCGGCGAGTCTGCCCGGCGACCTGATCACGTTGAATATCTCGGGCAACGAATTCCTGCTACGCAGCGGTTCTTACGTCGCGAGCGAAATGGGCGTCGCGATGGATGCCAGCTGGGGCGGTGCGAAAGGCTTCTTCGGCGGTGGAGGCTTGGTGCTGCTCAAGGTGAGCGGTCAGGGCCAAATACTAGTCTGCGCCTACGGCGCGATCGAAGAGAGGACGCTCGCCGCCGGACAGTCCTACGTGGTGGACACCGGACACATCGTCGGCATGGAGGCGACCGTGCAGTTTGCGGTACAGGGTTCCGGCGGCTGGAAGTCCACCATCCTCGGCGGCGAAGGTCTTGTCTGCCGCCTCACCGGGCCGGGCCGGGTACTGATGCAGAGCCGCTCGGAAGAGGCGTTCCTCGGCTGGCTGCTGCCGAAGATCCCGACCAAATCCAGCTAGAGGGAAGAGTCCTTCGAAGGAACCCGCCGTCCGGATCGCAACGACCCGGACGGCGGGGGGAAGAGCCAGGTGTTTACTCGACCGAGAAGTCGATCAGCTCGGCGGGGGTCAGACCGGACAGTTTCCACATGCCGCGGCCGTGGGTGGCGATGACGATCTGGCCGGCCGGGTTGTCGGTGGAGAGGGCGGCTTTCATGTCCATCACCGCGACGTTGGGCAGACCCGTACCGTAGGGTGCCCAGTTGCCGCCGGAATTGAACGAGACGTAGACACCGATGTCGGTCCCGGCCCAGATTCGGTTGTTGTCGGTCGGATCGACCGCCAACGCATTCACCGGGATGTTCGGGATGCCGGTCCCCGAGGGGAGCCAAGTGGTGCCGCCGTCGATCGACTTTCGGACGTTAAGGCCGGCGGTCGCCGAGAATCCGGAGAGCGCCGAATAGACGACCTGCGAGTTGCTCGGATTGACCACGAGATCCGCGACGTAGATGTTCGGCGAATCGACGAGCGTGAAGCTTACGCCGGTGTCGGTCGAACGGAAGACCCGGCCGTCGGAAGATCCGGTGTAGATGATCGCCGCGTTGGTGCCGCCGTGCGCGGGCGCCTGCGCCGCGAACGTTTCGATCGTGCTGATCGCGCCGCCTCCCGCCGTGAGGTCCTGGCCGGTGCCGCCGGTGCCGAGCGGGAAGAAGATCACGGTCGTCGGGGTCGCCGTCTGGGCGTTCGCGAAGAAGTTCGGCGAGCGATAGAGCTTGTTGGTGCCGTAGTAGAACGTGTCGGTGGCGCCGCGATCGAGCGCCAGCGGGGCATAGAACAGCACCCGGTCGGCGAGCGGAATGCCGTTGTTGACCAAGACGCCGCACGAGGCCGCGGAGCAGCCGCCGACGAGCGTCAAGTAGTCGTTCGGGCCGGAGGTGACGCCGAGTAGCGACGTGGTGGCGGCCATCAGGCTGCCGGACTGGTTGAAGTAGGTGTGGACCACGTTGTTCGGGTCGGTCTGGTCGATCAGGGCGAAGCCGCCGTCGCCGTCATCTCCATGGAGCCAGCCGAACGAGCCGCTGCCGCTGTTCGTGCCGTTGTCCTGGGTGCCGCCGTAGGCGAAGCTCGCGTTGCTCGGGTGGAGGTCCACGCCGGTGAACTGGACGGTGTTGATGTTGGCGTTCTTGGTCGCCCAGTTCGTGCCGCGGTCCGGCGAACGCCAGATACCGCCGTCGGAGGCCACCCACAGGGTCGTGGGGGTTACCGGGTCGGTGAGCAGGTAGTGGGTGTCGGAGTGGACCGCGGTCGTGGCGTCCGCGCTGATCATGATGTCGACGAACGTGGCGCCGCCATCGGTCGAACGACGGACGTTCGCACGGGTGATGCCCGCCGAGGCGACCGCACCGGCGCCGCCGTGGTAGACGATCATCGGGTTGTCCGGCTGAGCCCAGACCGGCTGGTCATAGAAGCACTGGCCGCCGCAATAGCCGTTCGCCGCCGCCAACTGCACCCAGTTGACGCCGCCGTCGGTCGACTTGTAAATGCGGCCCGGGTTCTGTCCCGCGTTGGTGAAGCTGTTGCCCACGTAGTAGGTGGCGGTGGCGTCGGCCGGAGCCTTGGCGACCGCCACGGTAGCGCGCGCCCAGGCGGCTGCGGCGGCCGGGAGGCCGCCCGTACCGCCGACCTGGGTCCAGGTGGCGCCGTTGTCGATCGACTTGACCAGCCCGCCGTTCAAGGTTCCTGCGCCCAGGCCGGACTGCCAGCCGGCCGCGAACCAGGTCGTCGAGGTGACCGGATCTTGGACGATGTTGTTGTACCGGTTGTTGTCGGTGCCGGCCCCGCAGGTGGTGCAGGTCCAGGTCGCCCCTGAATCGGTCGAGCGGTAGATGCCGCGCGGCGCCAAGACGGCCGGCTGGGCGGCGCCGACGCCGCCGATGCCGGAGGCGGTGGCGGCGAGCAGAATGGTCGGGTTGGCGCGGTCGATCGCAATCGTGCCGATGGTTCGGCCGGTGAACTGGGCGCTGCCGAACGGGCCGCTCCAAGTGGCGCCGGAGTTCGTCGACTTGTAAACGCCGACGCCCGCGTAGCTGTCGCCCGAGCCGTTCGCTTCGCCGGTGCCGAGGTAGATCGTGGCGGTCATCGAGGTGTGGGCGGTCGGGTCGATCGCGATCCAGCCGACGGCGAGCGAGCCCAGGAAGTCGGTGATCGGGCTCCAGGTGGTGCCGTCGTCGGTGGTCTTCCAGATCCCGCCCTGGGCGGTGCCGAGATAGACCGGGAAGGGCGCGGGGACGCCGCTGTCGATCGCGATCATGTTCGCGCGACCGCTGCAATCGCTGCGGTTGTTGCCGTTCTGCGGCGTCTGGCCCATCTGGATCGGCTGCGGTCCGAGGGGGGTCCAGACCGTGCCGGTCCGGAGCGCTGCGGCGCGCTGGTTCGACTTCTCTTGCATCGCCACGGCGCGTGCGGCGGCGGCGTTGAATTCGCCTCCACCCACTTTTTGCCGTCGAAGGGAGTAGTACGAATCCCGGAGGGAGACGTTCGCCTCTTCCTTGACGGTCTCGTGGGCCTGTTCCGGCAGGCGGGCGGGGGCGATGTGGGTGGTTCGGAGCTCATCCGCGAACAGCGCTCCGGAGGCGCCGCACGCGGTCGCCAGGATCAAGGCAGCGGTGAATTTCGAACGATTATTCGCTTTATTCAAAGGAACTCTCCTTATGTTGCTGGGCCGAATGGCGGACCGGGCGAAACATGGGTACCGCCACCCTAGACCTAGAGCCGGGGTCAGTCAAGACCCAAAGAGGTGCATTCCAGGTGCATTCGCTGTACGCCGGGACCGCAGGGTTTCGCTTTGCCGCGTGTTCTATACACACAGGAAAACTTGTCAGGCCCGGCGCCGCGGCTACCCCACGCTGTTCTCGCGCGCCAGCCGCTGCATGTCCTCGAATTCGTGGTGGAACTCCTCGACGATCCGCTCCGGATCGGGGATCAGACCCGCGTCGGTGCCAATCCCCATGCGGACGTGGCCGTTGTAACTGAAGATGCTGATCCCCAGGCCCACACGCCCCGATTGGGGTACCCAGAAGAAGATGTCGCGGATCGGTACCTCGGCGAGGTACAGCTCCTCGCGCGGGCCCGGCACGTTGGTCATCACCGCGGTGGTCTTGGTCGCAAAGATCGACACCACCAACCGCTGGATGAAATGCGGCAGCTTGCCGAGCAGGCGCAGAATCCAGAAGACCACCACCGGTTCGGTCGACAGCCGCAGCTTCTTCGACAGCCGGCGTAGCTCGGCCAGGCGTTCGACCGGGTCTGCGATCCCCACCGGGATCGACAGGAATACCAAGCCGAACCGGTTGCCGAGCGCCGCCATCTCTTCCAACCCCCGCAGGTTGACCGGCATCGCGGCGCGGAACGACACCCTCTCCGCCCGCTCGCCGCGGCCGAGCAGGTAGCGGCGCAGGCCGCCCGCCATCGCGGTGAGCAGGACGTCGTTGATCGAGCCTCCGAACGCCTGGCCGAGCGCCTTGACCTCGGCGACGCTGAGGGCTTGAGACCAGGCGGCTTTCTTCGCCACCCCGAGCGGACCTTTGAACACCGTCTTCGGATCGGGCCAGCGGGCGACCAGGCGGAGGAACGAACCGGCGGAAGAAATCGCGGTCAGCCATCGGTGCGAGCGGAACGCCTCGCCGGGAGCGAGCAGCAGCTTCATCCCCTCCGGCATCAGCTGCTCGGCTTCGGTCCGAATCCCGGCGATGTCCGGTTTCGCCTGCTGAAAGATCCGGGTGAACGGGTTACCCGGCGGCGGAGCCGCGATTCGCTGTCGCGCCGCGGCGGGATCGACGTACGGCACCGCCGTCCGCGCGTCCGGATGCCGGTCGGTGAGCGACAGGAGAACCAGCATCAAAGCCATGCCGTCGCCCACGGCGTGATGAATGCGCCCCATCAGCACCGAGCCGCCGAGGTAGTTGTGGATCAGCCGAAACTCCCACAGCGGTCGGGATGGGTCGAGCGGCTCGCCGAGCAGGGGGTTCACCACCTCGGTCAGCTCCGGATCGCCGCCCGGGTCGGGGAGGGTGACCGCAAAGACGTGCCGGTCGAGCTCGAAATCCGGCGCAGTCTCCCAGCTCGACGCCCCGTCCGGCGCGACCACCACCCGCTGGCGAAAGCGTTCGATCGGCAGCAGGCGTTCGACGATCACCGCCCGCAAACGCTCGATCGCGACAGGCGCTGCGAGCGTTAGCACGCCGTTGATCAACATCAGATTCGTCGGCTCGTCCATCCGCAGCCAGGCGAAATCGATGCTCGACAACGGTTGGCGGCTACGGTCCGGGCTGCTGGCCACGCGGGTGATCCTCCGAAGGTGTCGTCGCCAGTGTATCCCTCCCGAGGTGGGGGTGGCGATTGGGTGCCCCGGAGGGATCACGACGGGAACCGCCGCGCCTGCCGCCGAGTCCAATCGGGTCAGGAGGTGACGATCATGGACGCAGGGACCGGCCCGCGCGGCATGCGCAGCGAGATCAACATCACGCCTTTGGTCGACGTCGTCTTGGTGCTGCTGATCATCTTCATGTGCCTCACCCCGGTGATCCAGCTGGGCCACCCAGTCCAGGTGCCGCCGACGCAGAAAGGCGCCGCCGTGCCGCCGGAGCCGCAGCTGATCCTGCGGCTCGACCGGAACGGCACGATCCATCTGAATTCGCTCGAAATTCCGCGCCTCAAGCTCGCGGCGAAACTGAAGGAAGTGCTCTCGACACGCGCCACCCAGGTCGTTTTCCTCGCCGCCGACGGCGAGCTGCCTTACGGCCAAGTCGCGGATTTCCTCGATCTCTGTCGGGCGAGCGGCGCCAGCAACATCGGCATCGTGTTCGAGGACCTGAAAGGACCAGAGGATGGGGGGCACGCTGCGGTGGAGCAGCCGGCGGGGTAGAAGACGCCCCGACGGCGGTGGACTCGGTTTGTTCGTGGTTGGGTACTGGGTCGTCTCTACCTCCCGCTGGTAAAGTCTGCCCCCATGCCGAATACCACCCCTCCCCCCCTCCCGGCCGTCGTCTCGGGCGCCGGTTCCGGCATCGGCCGCGAGATCGCGATCGAGCTGGGCCGGCGCGGTTACCCGCTCGCACTCCTCGGCCGGCGGCTGCCGCCGCTCGAAGAAACTCTCGCCCTCGCCGGGGGGATGGGGCTGGCGCGCTCGTGCGACGTCGCGGACCCGGCCGAGGTCGCTGCTGCTGCGGCGCAGATCGAAGCTCGATGGGGCGGCGCCGAGATTCTGGTGCCGGCGGCCGGCGTCGCGACGATCGGCCCGATTGAAACGCTCGACCCCAAGGCGTTCGCCGCGATGTTGAACGTCAACCTCGGCGGCACGTTTCACCTGCTCCAGACGTTTCTTCCCGGCATGAAGGAGCGCCGACGCGGTTGGATCTTCCCGATCCTCTCCGCCGCGGCACGGCGCGGCTTTCCCGGCTGGACCGGCTACTGCGCGACCAAGTGGGGGCTCGATGGCCTGATCGCCGCGCTGCGCGAAGAGCTGAAAGGGAGCGGCATCCGCATCTCGGCGCTCTTTCCTGGCGCCACCGACACGCCGATCTGGGACGGCATGCCGGGCGACTGGAACCGCGCGAACATGGTGCCGCCGAGCGAGGTCGCCCGCGCGGTCGGCTGGGCGCTCGACGCTCCCGAGTCCACCTTATTAGAAGAGATCCACCTCGGCCCCGCTGGAGGCGCGCTGTGAGCCCCGCGCAAATCGCCCTGCTGGCGACACCGCTGGTCGTGCTGCTCGCCTACGTCCCCGGCGGTATGTGGCTGCTGCCGATCCTCGCGCCGCTCACGCTCTACCCAACGTTTCGAACCCGGGTGAAAGCGGGCGACGTGCGCGGCGCCTGGCTCGCCGGCATGACTTGGGCGGTCCTGCTCTCGCTCGGCGTGATCGTCCTCACCCAGCTCGCGCCCGAGGCGGCGGCGCGCGGCATCTTGAACGGCGAGCCCTACCGCAAAGAGATGTTCGGCTGGATCCTGACCGGCGTCGCGCCGGAGAACTCGCCCCGCCTGTTTCTCCCCATCCACCTGCTTCACCTCAGCCTGTTCGTCCTGCTCACCTACGTCTCGGCCGGCTACCTGGGGCTCGTCCTCGGCGCCGCGCTCACCAGCTACATGAGCTACTTCGTCGGCTCCTACGCCGCGGCCTCACACCACCCGCTGCTCGGCTCGCTCGTCGCCTGGGTCCCCTGGTCGGTGATCCGGGTCGCCGCCTTCGTCCTGCTCGGCGCCCTGCTCGCCCGGCCGCTCCTGGTCCGCCGCCCCTGGCCCTTCGAACGGAGCGAATCGCGCCTCTTCGCCCTCGCTGGGGCCGGCATCGCCGCGGATCTCCTACTCAAAGCCCTGGCCGCCCCCGCCTACGGCCGCGCGTTGCGGTCGCTCGCCGGGGGAATCTTGGGGATCGCGGGCTAGATTCGCGCGTCGGCTACAACGAATTCCGGCGGCCGTCCCCCTTTCGTAGGCCATTTGCACACTCCTGAGCTAGGGGGTTCTCTCTTGTCTACGGAACAACGTCCGGCATCCTGGTTGATTCTCGGTCTGTTCGTGCTCCAGACGGTATTGCTCGGGCTGGTGGTGCTCCGCCTGCGCGGGGTCGAGCGAGAGCTGGCTGGGCTGCGCCGGAGTCTCTCGGCGGGTGCGGCGGGCGCAACTCTCGCCGGAGCTGCGCCGGTGGTGATCGAGGCCGGTGACGGACCCTCCCAAGGCCCGGCCGAGGCGCCGGTCACAATCGTCGAGTTCTCCGATTTCACCTGCCATTCCTGCTCGCAGCTTCAGCCGGCGTTGCGGGAGGCGCTCGCCGCGCGCGTCGGCAAGGCAAGGCTCGTCTTCCGCTACTTTCCGCTCGCCCCCGAGGGCAAGCCGTTCGAGCTGGCCCGTGCCGCCGAGTGTGCCCGCGCCCAGGGCAAATTCTGGCCGGCGCACGACCTGCTGTTTTCCGAGGCGACTGAGATTTCGAGCCTGCCGGTAGCGGTCGACCGGCTCGCCAAGCTAGGGCTCGATCGCGGCGCACTTGAATCCTGTCTCGCCGGCTCTGCGAGTGGCGAGAGGGTACGCCGCGAGGCCGAGGCCGGTCGCAACTACGGCGTCAATGCGACCCCCACCCTGTTCTTCAACGGCCGGCGCGTTGAAGGTGCCGTCTCGGCGGAAGAGCTGGAAAGCGCCATCGACCAGGCAGAGACCGCACACGGCGCATCGAAACCGGCCGGCTCAAAGCCATGACCGCGCCCACTCCCTCTCCGGTGTCTCAGGCGTTCCGCGATCGGCCGTTCGGTCGATCGATCGAAGGTCAACCGTTCGAGAAAGGAAGTCCGATGTCCATTCCCTCGTCGAAGTCGCACCTCGTCCTCCTGTCCGCCCTCGTCCTGTCCGCGTTGTTCTTGATCGGTCTCGCGATCGCGCCCGAGCCGGCCTATGCCTCCTGTGTCGATGGCCAGCAGCGCTGGGTAGTCACCGGCACCTGCTGCTATACCGGCTCGGGTGTCTTTGAGAAGCTCAAGCTGCAGTGGTGCGACCGCGGAGTCTGGACCAGCACGACCACCTACAAGTGCTCAGGTCCCTGCTCCTTCTGAGCAACGTTTCCGGCCGGGGGGCTCGCGCGTGCGGCGCGGCTCCCTGGGCAGGTTCCTCCGGTCTCACGGTGACGTCAAGAGCAGCTGGTCGTCGTCTAGGCAGTGCGAGAGCTTCGTCGATGAGGCGATCAACTTTCGCGTTCATGCGTCAAGTTTAGCAGTCTTGACCAGCCGTCGGCACCGGCTCGTCAGCTTTCGGCCTCTGGAGGCCGCCTCAGCAGGCGGAGGAATTCGGACGGTTGAAGCATGGGAATTCCCTCGAAAGGATCGAGCACCCGAAGGTCATCGTCGCCTGTCACGATCACTTCGGCTCGACCCGCGACGGCGAGATCGAGGAACTTGTCGTCCTTAGGATCGCGGCATGCCGTGATGGTTCGGTTGGGTTGAACTCGCTCCCCTCTCAGGATCACGAGGGCGCAAACGGCTTCCGTTTCTTCAGCCGTGATGCCGTACCGTAGGACCATTCGCGATCGGCCGAGGACGTCGATCAGCTCGTCCAGAGTGGCGTCCGAGTAGAGGAAGACGAAGCGGCCGTCGCGGAGGAAATCGAGCAGAGGGCCGACCGAGCCGTGCGGTTTCAACAGGGCTCTTACCAGAATGTTGGTGTCTACAACAGCCCGCATCAGCTCGGGAGCTCAGCGCGGGCGGCAGCTACATCGGCGGCGACCTCTTCTTCTGTTACGCCGGCAGTACGGCTCCGGATCCGATCTCGGACCTCTTCGAAACGACGAAGTACCTCCTCGCTCGACTGCTTGAGAAGGCGCTGGAATCGGTCGAAGGGAAGAATGACGGCCTCCGGGTGCTGACCGCGTGTCAATACGTACTCAACGTGATCTTCGGCAACTTCGTCGAACACGGAACGGAATCCCTCACCCAACTCGGCGGCAGCGACGGTCTTTTGCATCGGCTTCTCCTTTCGGGGGGCGACTTCTCTACAGCCTTCATTCTAGCCCTTCTGGGGTTTTCAGCTCCCCTGCCGTTGCCATAGCCTTCAATCGCTGGCTGGGCGCCGACCTACGCGATTTCCCGCTATAGAGTTGAAATCGGCGATCAAACAGTCCCCGCGCGAGGCCGCGTTCCGCCGGAAAGGGGCTGCGTTGATCACCTTCCTCACGCTCGTGCTGGAGAACGGGTGGGATGCTTATGTGATTCCCGCGCGCGGCACTGCGCCCATCGACCTGCGACTCCAGGTCTCACACGACGAGTGGCTGAAAGTTCACTCGGCCGTGCCGATCGAGATCGGCGAAGTCGATTTCGAGATACCTCGTCCGACCCCCTGAGCTTTTTCAGGTTCGGCTGGGCATAGACTCAACCCTTCCCAAGCGAGGTCCAATCCATGGCGATCGAGAACGTCTCCGACACCGCGCGCTGGGTGGCGGTCTATCGGGCGATGGAGAGCGCGCGGCCCGATGCGATTTTTCGCGATCCGTTCGCGGAGCGGTTGGCGGGGCGGCGAGGCCAGGAGATCGTCGACCAGTTGCCGCAGGGTCGGGCTTCGGCCTGGCCGATGATCGTGCGGACGGCGGTGTTCGACGAGATCATCCGGGAGGCCGTCGCCTCGCGCGGGGTGGATCTGGTGCTCAATCTCGCCGCCGGGCTCGATGCCCGTCCGTGGCGGTTGCCGCTGCCCCCGTCTCTCCATTGGGTGGATGCGGACCTGCCCGGGATCCTGAACTACAAGACCGAGATGCTGGCGGGCGAGACGCCGGTCTGCCGCTACGAGGCGGTCACGATCGACCTCACCGACCTGGCGGCGCGGCGCGCCTTGTTCTCCCGCCTGGGGGCCGAGTCAAAGTGCACCCTGGTCGTCAGCGAAGGGCTGCTCATCTACCTCGAGCCCGAGCAGGTGGGTTCGCTCGCGGCCGACCTTCACGCGCAGCCGAGCTTTGCCGAGTGGCTGATCGACCTCGGGAGCCCGCAGCTGATCAAGCGGCTGGAGCGCACCTGGGGCAAGAGCCTTGCCGAGGCACCGTTTCGCTTCGCCCCGGCTGAAGGGACCGAGTTCTTCCGTCCCCACGGCTGGCGCGAGGCAGAATACCGGTCGATGTGGGAGGAGGCCGGGCGGCTCCACCGCTCGATGAAAGGCGCCTGGTTCTGGAACCTGATCGGCCGGATGATGCCGAAAAAGACCCGCGACGCGTTCCGGCGGTTTTCAGGGATCGTGCGGTTCGAGCGGACTGCCTGAGACCCGAGGTCACGAACTGCCCTTTCCGCTGCCGTGCGGTACGATGGCGCCATGCGGCAGGTATTCGCAGATCCTAAAACCGACTTCGTCTTCAAACGCATCTTCGGCAGCGAACCGCACAAGCCGCTTCTCATCGAGCTGCTCAACTCGGCGCTGGAGCTGAAGCGGGCCCGAACGCGAATCACCTCACTTCACACGGTTCCCGGTGAAGGTGTCGGTGAAGGCGGGAGGCACACTGGTGGCACCGGGACCTAAGGGATCTTCGTCGGGGGCGAAGATGCGCACCGCGAGCGAACCGGCGACGTGGTTGCAGCCGTTGCCTACGGTTTCTAGAGAGATGTCGATGCGGGCGATGCTTGCGAGCGCCTTGTCGTCGTCGAAAACGAAGGCGAGCAAGATCCCCTTGGCGCCGTCGTTGCCGTCTTTCTTCCAAGTTCCCTGTTGGTTGGAAAAGTTGAACAGCGGCTGGGTCGAGGTGGTGCCTAAGAACGTCCCGTCGGCCGAGAGAGTCCAGAAATCTCTCGCGCCGCCCCCCTCCTGGGTCAGATAGGTTCCGGCACAGTTTGCCGGGAAGCCGTGGGCGAGGAGGGGAGCGGTCGAGCCGGCGAGCAGGAGGACGAAGGCGAGGAGGAGGGCGTGGACGAGCGTGGTTTTCATGAGCGGATTCTCCTTGAGGTCGTTAACCGGAACTTGACCGGATTTTTCCATACTTGGGTTTAGGTACGCCGTGGAGAACGTTCCCCGACGCGCGGAGATTGGCGCGCAAACGCCTTCGAAGATCCTTCGAGCGAGGTAGGGCGACCGTGGCCGCCTTCCGAGGGAGGCGGCCACGATCTCTGGTCTTTCAGTGTCTGCCTTGAACTCGGCTCTACTGGTAAGTGACCACGAGCTGCGGTCGGTTGGCGGAAGTGCCGTTGTCGCCCGAGTAGTAGCCGACGTAGTCGTTGCCCTTGTCGTCGTTGTCGTCGAGGTTGAAGTAGACACGCAGCTGGGTCGTCCCGGTCTTGTTGAGGGTGGCGAGGCCCGCGGCGTTCAAATTGCCGGTCGACCAGGTGCCGTTGCTCGCCGCGTTGCTGAGGCTCGCCGACTGCACCGCCGTCGCCGTGGCCTGGAAGTCGCCGGTGGCCAGCGCCGTCGAACCCGAAAAGCCGCTGCCGCCCTGGACGTCCACCCAGCAGGTGCCGTGGGTGGTGAAGGGATTGGTGCCCGTGAGCGAGCCGCGCAGCAGCCGCAGGGTCACCGAGAGGATGGTCGCGCCGTCGGGGATCGACGAGGTGTCGAAGGAGACGACCGACTTGTACTGCTTGTCCTTGTTGTCGTCGCCCACGCGCAGGGCGCTGGTGTTGGTGGCGGTCGAGCTGATCGAGCCGCCGACGTTGCTGGTCTCGCTCGATTCGAGCACCCAGCCGTCCTGGGAGGCGACGGAGGTGAAGGTCACCTGGGTGGGAGGAGTGCCTGGGATGGTCTGCTCGACACAGTTGCTCACCTGAAACGGGCAGGTGCGGATGCGATAGCCGTAGGTCGAGCCGGAGGCGACGGTCGAGTCCGTAGTCCCCGCGGTGGCGGTCGAGGCGATGCCGGCGAAGCTGCCGCCGCAGCCGCCGGCTGCCCGCTCGACCACGTAGTTGGTGACCGGCGGCACGTCGGCCCAGGTTAGCGTTACCTGCTGCGCGGTCGCCGTGGCGCTCAGCGAAGCACCCGCGGCCGGGCAGGCGTAGAGCGGCTCGGCGGTGTGGGCGATCAGCGCGATCGCCGCCTTTTCGGTCGGCCAGGAGAAATTCTGGTCGAACATCAAGGTCGTGCTGTTGGTGGGATAGAACTGGGTGACCGTGTCGCGGCAGGTCGAGCTCTGGAACTGGTCGAAGCAGGGGCAGATGTCGTTGTTGGTGAGGTCTTCGTTTAAGTCGATCGCGGTGACGCCGACGTTCCAGAACGGGCAGTGATCGGTCTGGCACATCTTGGCCGTGTTGCGCACGATCTTGGCCGGGTTGATGATGGTGCCGTAATCGGAGTTGGCCTGCACGAAGGCGTCGCCGAAGGCGACGCACGAGGGGCAGCTTGCGGTGCTCCAGTTGTACAGGTTCATCAGCCCGTTCTTGTTGCCGTCAAAAGCGGTCTGATCCATGTTCAGCACGCGCCACATCGGCGCGGTCGGGTGCATCCGGGTGTAGGCGGTCGAGCCGCACAGGCCGACCTCTTCGCCGGAGACGAACAGGAACTTGACCGGGAAGCGCCAGGCGTAGTCCTTGAACAGGCGCATCGCTTCGAGCAGTGCCGTGCCGCCCGAGATCGCGTCGTCTGCGCCCTCGGAGTTGTTGGCGTCGTTGGCGGCACTTTCCGAGATCGTGTCGTAGTGGACGAGGAAGATGACCTGCTGGTTCTGCGCGTAGTCGACCTGCGCGGGCAGCGTGAAGACCAGGTTCTGCCAGGTCTGCGAGCCCTGCCGGGTGGTACAGCCCGAGTTGGCCGAGGTGTAGCTCTCGCGCGCCGCGTTCGGCGCCGTAAAGCCCCAACCCGCCGCCTTGTCTTCCAGATACTCGCTGGCGAACGGATTGCCAAGCGGGCTGCCGGTGTTGTTGAGCGGGAACATGTAGTTGGAGGCGCGGGTGCGGATGCGGCAGTTGGTGCAGTAACCGGGGATGGTTACGTCGCTGTCGCCGGAAAGGTCGCGGACGAACTGAAACCAGCTCGCCTGGCTGGTGGCGTCGACGATCTGCTGCACCAGCCCGATCGGGGCCGAAGGCGCGGGTGCGGCGAAGTCGAGCAACGCGTCGGCGGGGTGGACGCGGACGGGAGGCAGCGCGACGCGCGGCACGCCGTGGAAGAGCGCGTGGAACTTCGAGTGCGGCAGCTCCATCCGCAGCTCCGCGGGCAGGAGATAGAGAATCGCCCGTTCGTTGATCGGGAAGCGGAACACGCCCTTCCAGTCGGGCGGGCTGAAGGTCCGGTCGTAGCTCAAGACGTGGAGGGCTTCGCCGTGGTCCGGCGCGCTCCACCGCGGCTCGATGCCCGCGGCGCGCAGCGCATCGAGCTGGCCGAGGGAAAGCCCGGCGATGACCACGTCCTCCTCGCGATCCCAGATCGCGACCGAAGCCTTACGGAGGTTCGGCTCCAGGTCGCCCGAAAATACCGCGAGCCACGGCTCGCGGTCGATCTCCGCCGCCGCCGCTCCGGAGGCGGGCGCGGCTGCCGCGGTTGCAGAAAGCGTCGCGAGGCACACCAGTGCGAAGATGCCGGTCACAATCCTTCTCGTGAACGAACTCATTTAGGTTTCCCTTTCTTGGGTTTATGTAGGTCGCGGGGGACGTTTCTCAACGCGCGGAGATCGACGCGCACACGTCTTTGAAATCCTTTAGAGCGAAGCGGGGAGACCGTGGCCTCTTGGCCGAACGCAGAGACATAGAAAGAAGGCCGGGCCCTTGAAGGACCCGGCCGGTGCTGACGTCGAGAAGTACGAGGGGCGGCCTATCTGCCGCAGGTCGAGTGAGCGGCGGTATTTACGGTCTGGATCTTCTGGGCCAAAGTGATGCGCCCTTCCAGCCAGAAGGCGGCGGAAGTGACCGCCACGCAAGCCACGTACTGCCCGTGATTGCCCCACTGGTGGTTGGTGCCGAACGGCCCGCTGCAGGGGCAGAGCTGGGCGATCGAGCAGCCGGTGAACAGGCCGGTCGGCAGGCCCGCCGGGGTGAAGGGGCAGAGGTCTTGGCCGTTGGCGCGGCCATCGCCGTCGATGTCGCCGTCGCAGACGTTGCCCAGGTGGTCGCCGTCGAAATCGGCCTGGTCGGCGTTGGCCACCAGCGGGCAGTTGTCCACGCCGTTGCCGATTCCGTCGCCGTCGAGGTCGGCGTCGCAGGAGTCGCCGATGCCGTCATGGTCGAGATCCTGCTGGCCGGGGTTGGCGACCAGCGGACAGTTGTCGCCCGTGTCGAGCACGCCGTCGTTGTCGTCGTCGGAGTCGCAGGCGTCGCCCAGGCCGTCGTGGTCGTTGTCCGCTTGGGTTGGGTTGGCGATCACCGGGCAGTTGTCCGCCGTGTCGAGCACGCCGTCGTTGTCGTCGTCCGGGTCGCAGACGTTGCCGAGGCCGTCACCGTCGCCGTCGGCCTGATCGGGGTTGGCATCGACGGGGCAGTTGTCGAGGCTGTTCGCAATTCCGTCGAGATCGCTGTCGAGGGAGATAACGATGCCCCAGGGAGTTCCCAGGGGAAAGGTCGTCGACACGGTGTTCGTCGCCGTGTCGATCACCGAAATCGAGTTGCCGTTGTTATTGGATACGTAGGCGGAGGCCCCATCCGGAGTGATGGCGAGCGCCCGTGGAAACGCTCCCACCGGCACGGTGGCCACCACGGAATTCGTGGTCGTGTCGATGACGGACACGTTGTTGCTCGTGAGGTTGGCGACGTAGGCAAAGGCCCCGTTCGGCGTGATGGCGACGTAATCGGGAAACGAGCCGGCCGTCACGACGGCAATCTCGACCTGCGTTGCCGTGTCGATCACCGCAACGATACTGAAGTTCGCCAGGTAGGCGAAAGCGCCATCGGGTGTGAAAGCGATCGAGCTGGGTGCCGACGCCCCATGGCCGAGGGGAAAGCTCGTGAAGGTGTTCGTCGCCGGGTCGATCACGGACATCACAGCGGGAAATACCGGGGGGGTGAGATCGTTCCCCGACACCCAGATGGCGCTCCCGTCGGGTGTGGCGGCGAGAGTCTGGCAGAACAGAGGCAAGGTCGCGACCACCGTATAGGTGGCGGGGTCGATCACGGAAACCGTGCCGAGGTTGTTGTTGCAGGCGTAGAGGAAACCGTTGGAGGCTTCGGCGACGGCGGTGATGATGTTGCCGCCGGGCACGTTGGCGATCACCGTGTTGGTCGCCAGGTCGACCACCTGGACGGCGTTGTTACCCACCGAGTAGAGGCGGGCGCCGTCGCGGCTGACGGTGAGGTTGCGGTTGCCGGTTCCCGAGATGGTGTTGGTCACCGTGTTGGTCGCCGTGTCGACCACACTGATCGCGCTCCCGGTTGCCACGTACGCGTTGAGTTGAGCCTGGGCGGCACCGACACCAAGAGTCGTGGCCAGCAATCCGGCCAGAAGGCAGGTCGCCAGCTTTTTACGTACATCTCTCATCGATCTTCTCCTTGAACCAATTTAGGATGGAGCGGAAACGAGGGTTGAGCCGTCCGCCCCTTGGATCAGCCTGCTCTCATGAACAGTTCGCTGATTGTGCGGACACATTACCTACTCCTTTTCGCGCTGGGTATCGTCTCTAGGGAGGAGATTTACGCCCCGCCCTCCTCTCTAGGGAGGAGGCGCCGGCCCGGGAATTCGGCTCTCAACGGTTCGCTCCATGTATAGTTGTTTTTAGATAAGCAGGATCGGCAAGACCTGCGGTCCCTAGATCCACCGATCGCTCGGTTCGTGAGGCCGGCTTGGGATGGCTTTCCTCAAAGAGTGGAGACAGGCCTTGGAGAACAGTGGTTCGCTCGCGCCGGTTCGGCGGCGCCCGACGGTCATCCTGGCCGATGACCATCCGATGATTACCGGTGGCTTGAAGAAGCTGCTCGAGCCGGAGTTCGAGGTGGTGGCGGTCGCGCGCGACGGGTTGAGCCTGGTCGAGATCGCCGCCCGCTTGGCCCCTGACCTGGTGATCACCGACCTTTCGATGCCCGGCATTGATGGCATCGAGGCGACCCGCCGGCTGCGGGCAATCCGGCCGGGGGCACGGGTCCTGATCCTCTCCGTCCATGCCGAGCCCGCCTGGGTGCGCGTGGCGTTTGCGGCCGGGGCCTGCGGCTATCTGGCCAAGACCTCGGTCCCCGAGGAGATCGAGGACGCCGTCCGCGTCGTGCTCGACAACCGTTTCTACCTCTCTCCGACCGTCGCCCGCGAAACCCTGCTGCCCGCGGCCCAAGGTAAAGCCGTCCCTCAAACCTTCGACCCGGCGCCTTCGGAAGCCGGCCCGACGCTCACTCCGCGCGAACTCGAAATCCTCCGGATGGTGGGCGCGGGCCTGGGCAACAAGGAGATCGCCGGGCAGCTTGGTATGGCGTTGACCACGGTGCGCACCCACCTCTCCAGCGTCTACAAGAAGCTGGGCCTGGAAGGGCGGGTGGAGCTCGCCCTGTACGCCGCGCACCTCGAAGGAGGTGCCGCCGCCGCACCTCCGGGCGGGCCGGCGGCTTGAAGAGCGCGGCGGCGGTCTTCGCCCAGGCGTTCGAGCAGGGTCAGGAGGCGTTCGTCGGAATCGATGCCGCCGGAACGATCGTGGCCTGGAACCGTGCGGCGGAGCAATTGTTCGGCTATGCGGCGGCGGCGGCGGTCGGCCGGCCGCTCGCCCTGCTCGGGCTGCCCGACCGAACGACCGGGCTGGCCGCTGGGGCACCAGAGCGGATCGAAAGCCTGCGCCACCGCAACGGACGCGAGGTTCGAGTCGCCCTGCGCCGGATCGCGCTCGCCCCCGGTGAAAAAGAGGTGAGCTGGCTGCTTTCCGCCGTCGACGTCGGCGAACGCCACCAGGCGGAGGAGAAGCTCGCGGGGAGCCGGGAGGCGCTCGCGGCCAGCCGTTCCGAGCTGCGCCGGCTCGCCGCGCGCCGGGTCGCCGCAGAGGAAGAGGCGCGGTGGCGGGTGGCGCGCGAGCTTCACGACGACCTCGGCCAGCGGGTGACCGCGGCGGCCATAGAACTCAAAGTCGTGCGGCGGCGCATTCCCGACGGCGATCCGCTGGGCCCCGACCTGAGCGCTGTTGGGGGTCTCTTGGCGGATCTCGGCGAGGACCTGCGCCGCCTGAGCCACGAGCTTCACCCCGCGGCGCTCGAACGTTGCGGTTTGGTCGCGGCGCTCCGCGACCACTGTGTGGAGGTCGCGCGCCGCTTCGACCTGGCGATTCGCCTGAGTCTTTGCGAGATCGACGGGGCTCTGCCTCAAGACGTTGCGCTCGGCCTGTACCGCTGCGCCCAGGAGGGGCTCGCCAACGTGGTGCGGCATTCCGCGGCGCGCACGGTGCATGTGACCTTGATGAAGGTCGAAGGCGCGATGCAGTTGAGCTTGGTCGACGACGGCGTCGGGTTCGATCCCGTCGCCGCGCGCGCAATTCGCGGCTTGGGACTTGCCAGCTTGGAAGAGCGCGCCGAGTTGCTCGGCGGCGCTTGCCGCATCGTCTCGGCTCCCGGGGCCGGCACCGAGATCGAGGTCACCGTGCCCGCCTCTCTCGAATCGGATTTCGATTCGGACGCCGCGCCCGGCCGAGGAGGGACCAGGGCCGGCGAGCTGCCCCGCCAACTCGGGCCGTATCGCCTGCTCGAAGAGATCGGCCGGGGAGCGGCCACCGTCGTCTATCTGGCCGAGGAGCCCGCGCCTCTCAGCCGCCGGGTGGCGATCAAGCTCCATCAGAGCCCCCTGCCCGGCCGCCCCGAGACGCTGCGCTTCAAGGCCGAGCAGCAGGCGCTCGCCCGGCTTCACCATCCGGCGATCGCCGAGGTCTACGAGGCGCGCACCACGCCGGACGGCGATCCCTACATCGTCATGGAATACGTGCCGGGCCTGGCGATCGATGCCTATTGCGACCGCTATGCCCTCGATTTGCGCCGCCGCCTGGAGCTGTTCGCGACGGTCTGCGGCGGTGTCCAACACGCGCACCAGAAAGGCATTCTCCATCGCGCGCTTTCCCCCTCGAACCTGCGGGTGATGGAGGACGGTGGGGTGGCACTGCCCAAGATCATCGACTTCGGCGTCGCCAAAGGGCTCGACCGGCCGCTCGCCGAGAGCACCGTCTGGACCCCCGAGGACCTGGAGGGTGACCTCGCCTATCTCGCGCCCGAAGCGCTCGACGGCGGCGAGATCGACGCCCGCGCCGAGGTCTACAGCCTCGGCGCCGTGCTCTACGAGCTGCTGGTCGGCGCGGTGCCGATCGAGGTGGGCGAGGGGGGAATCGCGGCGCGGCTCGACCCGGATCGCCGGGCGATCGGCTACCCGGTGCCGCCGCCCAGCGAACGCCTCGCCTCAAGAAGCCCGGACACCGCCGCCGAGATCGTCCGGCGTCGGGGCTTTTCGCGGCCGGGGCAGCTGCGGCGCCGGGTCGCGGGGGATCTCGATCGGATCGCCGCCAAGGCGCTCGCGCTCGATCCGGCCGAACGCTACCCGACCGTCGAGGCGCTCGGCCTCGAGGTCGAACGCGCCCTGTCCGGTCAGCCGGTCGAAGCGGGCGGCCAGGGTCCTCTCCCCTCGTTCGGTCGCTTCCTGCGCCGTCACCGCCGGATCGCGGTCGCCGCTGCGCTGCTCGTGCTGGCGCTGCTCGGCGGTTGGCTCGTGAGCGCCCGGGAGGCGCGCCGCGCGGCCGAAGAAGCGACCCGGGCGGACGCCGTGGCGCAGTTCCTGGAGGATCTGTTCAAGGCGTCCGACCCGCGCGTGGCCAAGGGGGCGCCGGCCAACGCCCGCGACCTGCTTCGCCGGGGGACGGAGCGCCTGGGCACGGCGCTGGCCAACCAGCCGCTCTTGCGGGCACGGCTGCTCGACAGCCTTGGGGGCATTCACACCGATCTCGGCCTCTATGCCCAGGCGCGTCCGTTGCTCACCGAGGCGCTCGCGATCCGCGAAAAACTTCGCGGGCCCGACCACCCGGAGGTCGCCGCGACCCTCCTGCATCTCGGGGCGCTCGCGCAGCTCTCGGGCGAGGGCGACCCCGAGTCGCTTTTTCGCCGCGCTCTGGCGATCCGCGAGAAGAGCCTCGGAGAGGGGGCGCCCGAGGTGGTCGAGGCGCTGAACAAACTGGGCATTGCGCTCGCGGCCAAGGGGCGGCTCGCCGACGCGAACCCGATCCTCCACCGCGCGCTCGACCTGGCGGAAAAACTCTGGGGAGCAGAAGACCCGCGGGTGGCGAAAATCCTCCACAATCTGTCGGGGCTGGCGCTCTATCGCGGCGAGACGGCGGAGGCCGAGCGGCTGCTCGAACGGGCGCTTTCGATCCGCGAAAAGAGCCTGCCGAAAGACGACCTCGACCTCGCCGGCAGCCGCGAGGCCCTGGCGGTCCTCCGGCTCCGGCAGGGGCGTGCGGCGGAAGCGGAGGCGCTCCTGGTGCCGCTGGTGGCGACGGCGGAGAGGGTCTACGGCCCGGAGCATCCCGACTTCGCCCGAGCGCTATTAAACCTCGCGCTCGCGAGGAGCCAGCTCGGGCAAGACGCCGAGGCGAGCCGACTCTTCGAGCAGGCGTTGGCGATCTTCGACCGCACCCTGGCGCCCGAACACCCCATGGTCGTGCGCGCCCTGGCCAAATTCGCCGATCATCATTTCAACCACCAGCGCTACCGTGAGGCCGAACCGCTCTACCGGCGCCTGGTCGAGCTGCGCCAAAGAGGAGCCGTGCCTGAAGAATGGGACCGATCGCTCGACAACTACGCCCGCCTGCTGCGGATCGAAGGGCGCGAAGCCGAGGCGGCGCGGGTGCCGGTGGGAGTGGCGAGGGGGGGCGGCCCTTAGCGGTCTCGCTTTCCCGGCGCGGCCGAGAACCCTCGAACGGGGGGTAACGGGGGGTAAGGAGCTAAACGGTGCGTGGCATCGCGAAGCGCTCGCGAATAAGGTCCATGACGTCGCGCGTCTTCTGCCCTTCCCGCTCTTCCAGGTGGGTGACGCGTTCGTCGATCCGGCGGTAAAGAGGAGTCACCAGGGTCCGCAGCTCGTCGAGCTTGAGGTTGACCTCTTTCTCCGTCCTCTCCATCACGTGGTTGATCCCCATCATCCCTTCCGCGAGCAGCCGGGTCTCGTCCCGACTCCCCTCCAGCAGGACGTGAAGGTGGCGGATCTGCTCGTCCAACTGCTCGAAACGTTGGCGGGTTTCCTCTCGGAGGCTCCCGACCTGCGCCTCCAACTGCTCGAATCGCTGGCGTGTCTCCTGGAACTGCCGTTCCAGATAGGTCAACAATTCCTGGTCCATGTGGCTTCGTCTCCTCGGAGAGCGTACTCCCCAGCGTCTCGACAGGCTAGCACGATCGCTCCGCCCACTCTACCAGCCGTCGGCCTTGATACGGCCTTGATCGAAGGAAACCTTTCTCCCCAAGTTAATCCGAATCCCCCGTTCCAAATCACCCCGTAACAAAACCTCCCCCAGAGCGCCCAAGCTTCTGAGCGAACACGAGAGCTGCCGATCCCTTCGGGATTTCAGGCGGTCTCCGGGGCGCCTTAAGGGAGGACTGTGCCGTGCCGATTCCGGGGAATGCGACGCCGCAATTTGCGGATGTTTTGGCGGGTATGTTGAGCGGGGTTTCCGCGCAGCTAATGAGCTTGCCGGTTCCTTTGCCTACGGTTTCGGTGACGGAGGCGACGCCTAAGTCGGTGGGGCTTTCGAACCTGGTCGGATTGGACAACACCTTCGGTTTGCAGTTCGCGACAATCAAAGGGGGCCGGCTGGATGTGGGGTTGAGCGTGGGGGTGGAGGCCGCCGATGCCGCGGCGGCGGATGCCGCTCTGCTCGCGGCGCATGCCACCTTGCTCGACCGTCGGCCGCAGTTGCGGGCGCGTGGGTTTCTACGTTTCGAGCCGGGCGTGCTGGCGCCGGTCGTGGAGGCTTCGGGCGTGTTCCGGCGGGCAAGCTCGTACCGTGCGCTTTATGAATACCGTTACACCGACGTCGACGGCGCGGCGAGCCTGATCTCTCGAATCCCCGTCGATTCCGATCTCGATTCTCCTCTGGGCGGTCTCGATCCGAGCGGCCACGAGACGTGGGTTGTCACCGGCCCACTGGTCCGTTGGGACCGCGAGGGGCAATCGACGCTGCGCCTGCGCGGCCCCGGTCAATTGTTGCGTTTCTCGGCGGTCGCCTACCTGCCGGGCGCGCCTCCACCGGTTGCGGTGACGCTCACCCGCACCTATACCGGGGCGCTCGGCGCGCCGGCCGTGGCGGGCTCGCTCGCCGATCTCACCGCCTCCGCGCACGCTTCGATCACCTTTCCAACGCTCGGCGACTTTCTCAACCTGTTCGCGGCGGCGACCGAACAGGTCGAGCTGGGCGATTGGGATCTGGACGCGGTCGCCGACCGCTATGACCTGCGCGATCTGGCGCTCACCCCTGTCCTCACCCTTCCTCGATCGATCGACCGGCTCGAAATCTCGGTGGCTCCGGCCGCCGGCTGGGTGGGCGATCCCTCGGTTCTCTATCTGCGCACGCATGGCGCGCAATTCCGATTCCGTAAAGAAAACTGACCGAAAGGAGATCCTCACATGGCCGAAACGGTGCTTCCAGGCGTATCCATCGAAGTTCGCGACGAGGGGCTGATCGTTCCCACCGCGATCACGGTGGGCAATCTCGGGGTGGTGGGGACGGCGAGCAAAGGACCGGTCGATCAGCCGGTCATCCTCGCGAGCTATGCCGATGCGCGAGCGCGCTTCGGCGAATATGACCTCTGGCAGGGCGGCACGGCGGATGAGCTGACGCTCACCCGCGCGCTGGAGCTGGCGTTCCAACATGGAGCCACGACCGCGATCGCAGTGCGGGTCTCGGCGAAAGACAACGATTCGCAGCACACGATCCTCGCGACCCGCGCGGAGCGGGTGTTGACCGCCGGTGCGGCGACCCCCGTCAAGGTGGTGGCGAAGAGCCCCGGCACGTGGGGCAACGATCTCGAAGTGCGGATCGAAGCCGCGACCGAGAACGCGTTCGTCGAAGACGAGGACGTTCAGGGCCTGCAACTGGCGGTCGAAAAAGTGATCCAGAGCGCGCGCAACCGGATCCGTATCCGCCCGGCGGGCGGCGGCTCCGACCGTCCGCTCGCAATCGTCTACGACACCGCGGTGGTGCCGAACCCGGGCCAGGCGGTGGTCGACCTTTCGACCGGCGCGCTCACCCTCGCGGCGGGGCTTCCCGGCGCCGACAAGGTGATCGCCTCCTACATGGCCGACAGCAGCAAGGCGGTGCAGGTGACGATCCGCCTCGGCGAGGCGAAAGAGGTCTATCCGGTGGTTTCGGGGCGCGACCTGATCCGGGACCTCGCGGCTTCGGCGTGGGTCGACGGCAAGGTCGACAACGCCGCGCACCTCGACGAGTTGCTCGACCTCACGCCGAGCTTCGATCGCTTGACCGGCGGCAGCAACGGCGCCGGTGGGGCCGATTATCAAACCGGCCTCGATCTGCTGGAAAACCAGGACGCGCACATCATCGTCGCGGCCGGCCAGGACGAATCGTTCGGCGACGAGCTGTCGGCCCATTGCGCGATCGCCTCGTCCGACTTGGTGCAGCGGAACCGCATCGGTGTGATCGGCTGCGGCTCGGCCGCGAACAAAGATGCGTTCTTGGCCAAGGCCCTCGGCCATCCGCTGTCGAGCGACCGGGTGATCTTCGTCGCCCCGGGCATCAAGACCGCCGATCGCGCGGCCGTGCCGCCGGCGGACGTTTCGCTGCCGGGTTCGTACGCGGCGGCCGCCGTAGCCGGCGTGCTGTCGAGCCTGCCGGCGCACGTGAGCTTGACCAACAAGACGCTGTTCGTGGGAGGCCTCGAATACGAGCTCTCCCGCGCGGAGCTGGAGCAGATGGTCAAGGCGCGCGTCCTCGCTTTGGAAAAGCGCCAGGGCATCCGGATCGTTCAGGGGCTCACCAGCTCGACCAACACCGCGTTTCGCCAGATCACCACGCGGCGGATCGTCGATTTCGCCTCGTTCGGCGTTCGCTCGGCCGCCAATCCGTTCATCGGCCGGCTGAACAACGAGCGGGTGCGCGGCGCGCTGCGCACCGCGATCAACGGTTTCCTCGCCGAGATGGTGCTGGACAAGATGCTGGTCAGCTACGAGCTGGCCGTCTCGGCCACGCGCGATCAGGAGATCCGCGGCATCGTCCAAGTCACCATGACCCTCCGTCCGGTGTTCAGCATCGATTACATCCGCGTCGTCATGTTCCTACAGTGATGCCGCGAACTGGCTCTTAGGAGAACCGAGACATGCCATTGAACGACGTCTACAGCGGAGCGGACGGCACCTTGGTGCTGATCGCCGCGGGCACCGACGCTGAGTCGGCCGACGCGACCGCGATCACCAGCCTCGAAGCGTTTACGATCGCCGACGTGGGGCGCGTCACCGGAGTCGAGCTGCACGTCGACACCGACTTGCGCGAGTTCCACGAAGTGGGGCGGCGTCACGCGACCTCGCTCCACCCGGGCAACATCCACATTTGGGGCACGATCGACCGTGCGTACGTGAACGGTGCCCTGCTCTACCTGCTGCTCGGTCGCGGCGCCTCCCCCAACAATATCTCCGAGCCGTATCCCCAGCCGGCCCTGGCGATGAACCTGGTGTTTCAAAACCCCGCCGTCCCTGGCCACCGCAGCGTGATCGACGTGGTCGACATCAAGTTTGAGAACTGGGCGGTGCGCATGCCGGAAGACGAGTTCGTGATGGAGAAGGTCCGATTCCGCGCCTTGCGGATCGACGTGCGCGACCAGGAAGGCACGGAGATCCGCGTGCCGACCTTCCCCGCCGCGGCGTAAAGGAGCCGAGCCGTGCCCCTTTCCGCGGAAGACCTGCTCGCCGGCGGCGCGCTCACCCACGAGGTGGAGCTGCCGGCGAGTTTCCTGGCCGAGGGGGCGACCTCCGGCCAGGTCTCCTTGCGACCGCTCACCGTGCGCGACCTGCAACGCATCGCCAAGGCCGCCCCCGGCGACGAAGATCTCGCCGCCGCGCTGATGGTTCAGCTCGCCCTGGTCGAGCCGGCCCTTTCGATCGATCAGGTCCACAAGCTCCCCGCGGGGCTCGCGCGTTTCCTGGTCGAAAAGATCAACGAGCTGTCGGGTATCTCCACCCCGCGCGACGCGCTCGAAGAGCTGGTGCAGGCGCCTCTCGCCCGGGCCTGCTTCCAGCTCGCCAAAGAGTTCGGCTGGACCCCGGAAGAGGTGAGCGGCATGACCATCGGCCAGATCCTGCTCTACCTCGAAATGGTGCGGAGAGACCGCAAGTGAAACGAGCCCACCCGCTCCGCTCCTTTCGGCAGTCGTACCTCCGACAGGCCCAAAAGCTGCCGGATCTCAGAAGATCCGGTGGCTGGGCACTTGCCTTCTCGGCCGAAAAGCCGAGACTGAACGACAGCCCGCTGTTCGGCTCGTCCCTCGAAGAGCTGACCGGAGCCGAGACCTCGACTCCCAAACCCCAACAACACCCGACGCGGCGAGGAGGAAGAGCGGAAGAACCGCCCACCTCGCCCGCGCCGAGACGCAGCGGGTCGAACGTAGCCAAAGCCTTTCGAAGAGAAGAGCCGAGAGAGCCGGCTCCGCCGAGAGCCCTACCCCCGGAAGCTCCTGCGGCGGAACTCGCCCGCTGGGCAGGGGAGAAGGTGGAAGCCGTTCAACAGCCGCAACGAAGAAAAAGAGAGAGCCCGGCAAGCGGAAGGCAAGCGCCCGATCCACAGGCCGTTGCCGACCATCGGCGGGAAGTCGCGACGCGTTCGAGGCGGCCTCTCTCCGTGACGGGCATGCCCAATGAATTGTCAGTAAGGGAGGAATCTCCCGAGGCCCGCGGGCGCGCGGAGCATGCGGCATCTCTGGAGACCTCCGAACGCGGTGAGAAGAAGGCTGCCGGTAGCCTCGGGGTTGTTTCTCACTCCCGGTTGGGAGCGGCGCCTGACATCTCCGTCCGCGAGCCCGCCCCGCGGGTCCCTCTTTCCTCCCTACCCAGACAGGGCGGGAGGGGGAACGACCCATGGGGCACCCTCGTTTCCGGCGCGCAAGCGCCGCGTACCCTCCTGGATGTGCCAACGAAGGAAAACGTTGCCCAACGAAGCCCGAAGGCAGCTCGCCCACGTGCTTCGAGTTCGCCGTTTTTACCCATCGACGAATCCCCAGCATCCCAGCCCAACGCGGCCAACGTTTCGCCGTTCTCGCACGATCGATCCTCCGCGCCCACGTTCGACGCCCACGAAGGCCACCCTTCTCCCTTCGCGCCGATCGCCGCCGATCCGCTCTCTCCGCACCCTACCGGCTCGCCGCTCGGGCCGTTCCCGAACGGCCCGACGCCCGACCGGGCGCTCCCCGACACCTTGCAGGGCGTTCCTTCTTTTTCTCCACCTGAAGCTTTTTCTTTTGCCCCTTCTTCTTCGTCTTCCGACGACCTATCCGATCTCGCTTCGAAGATCGAGCGCATCCTTACCGACGAAGCGCGCCGCCATGGGATCGACGTCTGATGCGCCCGATGCTCGACGACCTCGCTCTCCCTCAGGTGCAGGAGATCCGCACCTTGGAGCTGCGCTCGCTCGTCGAGCACAAGCCGCCGGGCATGTCCGGCAGCTTGCTCCAAAACCTTGGCCGTAAACCGGCGGTGCTCCAGCTCTGGGGGGTGGCCTCCGGCCCGGATTCGAAACAATTCTTGGCCGATCTCGAAACGAAGTTCCGCGCGGCGACGCCGGTACCTTTCGTCGCCGACATCGCGACCAGCGCGGCGGTCCTAAAGTTCGCGATCCGCGATCTGCGGATGGAAGAGCTTGCCGGCCGCCCCGAGCGCTTCGCCTATGTCTTGACGCTCGCCGAGTTCATCGAGCCGGTCGAACCGGCGGAGCTCGAATCCGCGCTCGTCGATGCCGACCTGCTCGACCAGGCCGCAGGCCTGATGGACCAGATCACCGCCGGGCTCGACCTGGTGCCCGATTTCGCAACTGGTCTTGAACGCTTCATCGCACCGCTCTCCGAGATGCTCACCCGCGTTCGCCAGTTCAACGCGGGCGGGGCTCACTGAAAGGAAAACCATTATGGCCACCACGCCCGCCAGTCTGTTTGAGGATCTGAAGCGCACCCTCACCGAATTCAAAACCTTTCTCGACGCCAACATCGGGATCATCCGCCCGGCGATCCAGACCCTCGGCTCGGTCGTGCCGCAGCTGCCGCAGCTGATCGGCCCGCTCGCGACGCTTCTCACCCAGTTGAAGACGGAGGTCCACAACCTGAACCCCGGGGCGGTCGCGGGGGATGCGCTGGCGAAAGTGACCGAGTTCTCCACCTCGACCCGCTCGCTGCTCGAAACCGCGAAGAACCTGCTCCCCGCGCAGGCCGCGGCGATCGATCAGGTGCTCGGCGCGTTGGACATCGTGGGCTCCCTGCCGTCGCTCGGCGCGATCAAGGCCGAGATCGAATCGCTGCTCGATGCGGTCATCGTGCACATCCGTTCACTTCAACCCTCGTCGTAGCCGCCGGTTTAAGAACACCGCACGATTCCGAGGAGCCGTAAGCCCATGCCGCCGCCCCGCCCCATGCTCGACGATCTGGAGCTCGTCCAGGCGCAGCGCATCGCGTCCTCGGACGAGCAGGTATTCGCCGAGCACGCGGTTCCCGCGCTCGAAGGGGATTTCCTTCAGGATCTCGGCCGGCGCGCGGTGCGGATCGAAGCCTCCGCCGTGCTCACCGGGCCGGAGGCGAAAGACAAGGTGGCGGACCTGCGGGAGAAGTTCCGGGTTGCGGAACCGATGCCGTTTACCGCCGACATCGCAACCGCCACGAGGGTCGATCCGGTGCTCGTCGAATCGCTCGCGATCCGCGAGCGCGCCGGCCGGCCCGAGGCGTTCGAGGTGGCGATCTCGCTGCGTGAATTCATCGCGCCGCCTACCCCTGAGACCGAGGATCCGCCGATCCTGCCGCCCGATCCGCCGGTCGAAGAGATCGGCTCGCTTGAGGTGACGGTGCTGGTCGAAGGGCGGCCGGAGTTCGATTTCTCAACTGTCACGGTGACGGCCACCGGCACGCAGGACAGCGGCCCAACTCTCGACCGGCCGGTGACAGGCCGGAGCGGCAACGTCTGGACCGAAGACGGCTTTCCGCCAGGGAAGTACACGATCAACGCGGTGGTCGAAAGCCCAGAGGCTCTCTCGGGCGCCGCGCCCGCGGACGTGCGGTCGGGCCAGGTGACGGAGGTGATGATCGTCCTTCATCCCGGTGCGCAGATCGCCAAGGCGTTCATCATCCATTACCGCTTCGACCGGGCGTTCGTCGAGCCCTGCCTGCGCGAGGTGCTGCGTCGGGTGGTCGACTATTCGGACGTCCATCCGAAGGAGAAGATGCTGGTGGTCGGCCACACCGACCGGGCCGGCTCGGGCGACTACAACCAGTTCCTCTCCGAACGCCGGGCGCGCGGCGTCTACGCATTCCTCGCCTTCGGCCGCGAGCGAGATCTCGCGATCGATGATTGGAACGAGCTGCGGAAGAAGGCTGTCGGCGGGTCGAGCCTCGCCGATTCGTGGAGCGAACGCGAGCAGCAGTACATGCTCCAGGATCTCGGCTTTTACGTCGGCAACATCGACGAGAAACCGAGCGCCGATCTGACCGCGGCGACCGTGCGATTTCAGACCGATCGGGGCCTAACGGCAGACGGCGTGATGGGCGACACCACATGGAAGGCGCTGGTGACGGCCTACATGGAACAGGACTCGTTCGCGATCCCCGAAGCGCGCCTGTTCCGCAACGCCGACGGCTCGGGCGACGCCGGGCCTCTCCGTTGGCTCGGCTGCGGCGAGCAGGTGCCGGTCAAGAACACCGAGGACGCCTGGCGGCCGAATCGGCGGACCGAGATCCTGTTCGTGCGTGCCGAAAAGATCCCCTGCCAGGTGGCAAAGCCGGTCACGCTCGACCTGCCGCCGAATTCGCCGACGCTGGGGCCGCCGCCTCGCCCGTGGCGGCTCGGGCCGGGCAACGTGAACCAGCGGCAATGCTTCGCCACCCGCGATCCGAACGAGCGCGGCAAGTGGCTGATCCAACCGGCGGAACCGGGGAAGGTCAGGGTGGAAGGGCAGATCGTCTTCGAGGACGGCAGTCCCGTGCCGAACGCGCAGTTCGCGCTCGCCGCGGCCGACGGCGAATACCTGCACACCAACGAGGCGGGGGAGGCCGATCTCGGCGAGGTGCCGCGGACCACCGCGTTTTCTCCCGATCATCCGACCCAGGCCGGCCGGCCGATCCCCGATCGCGCGGACGCCGAGGGAAAGTTCTCGTATCCCAAGGAGACGCCGGAAGGGGTCTACATCCTGGAGCTGTTCGGCCTCGACCGACCGGCAACGGCGCGCGCGGGCGACGACGCGCCGGAAGAGGCGCGCGGCAACATCGTCTGTCTTCATTTCGAACCGGGCGGCGGCTCGGTGGTGGTTCGGTGAGGCAACGGCGATGACCGATCCGCAGAAAGGCGTGATCCAGCGAGTGCCGGTCGTGCCCTCGCCGATCGCTGGAACGTTCACGTTTCCGGCGAATCGCGCTGCGCTTTCCGTGCCGCTCCCGGTGATGGTGCAGCGCCCGCACACTACGCCCGCACGGGTCGAAGTGGTGATCGGCGTCTCGCGCCGCTTCCGCGGCACCGGAGGAACGTTGGACGAGAGTGGGAAGATCGCCGCGATCAGCTGGTTCGACAGAGCGGGCAACCCAATCGTTTTCACCAATGGTGCCCGCTCTCTCACCACGGCCCAGCTCAACGCGGGTTTTCATATGTTCGGCGAGAGCACCGTTCCGAGCGATTCGGTCGGCGACTACGTGCTCACACTCACGCTCGTAGGCGGCCCCGATCCGCTCGCCACACCGGCTTCTCATGCCGACCTGACTGCGGTGCGCCTGACGCTCGATGTCTTTCCGCCTGGCCCACGGTTCGGCCCTGGCGTGCCGGCGCCGATGCCCGAGCCGCCAGCCGCGGCGCCGGCTCCCGGTACCGCGACCGACAAGTGGTTCCTCGGCCGCACGGTGAACGTCCAGGACGCGGCGCTGGCACAGGAGCGGGCGCGCATTCGGGTCCGCCAGGTCGAGCCGTCGAGCTTCGCCGGCAGGCTTTCAATTCGCCAGCGGGCTCTCTCGGGCACCACGATCGGTCGCGACACCGCGCGCGCCGCGCTGTTTGACGACGATCTGGTTCCACCGCCCGGTCTGCCGCCGCCAGCAGTTGCCCCCCCGGCGAACACGAACCCGTTCGCTTTCGATCCGCCGAGCATTCTCGGTCGCGACTTCTTCGTCGAGGGGCGAGCGCTAAGCGCTGCGCGGCGCGATATCGCTTTCCAGGTCGGTTTTGAAGGGGGGGAGCCGGACGGCGACCGGATCGCCTTTACGGTCGGTGTCGGCTGCTCGATCGCGATCGGTAATCCATTGCGTGCCGTGCTGGTGAAGAAAGCGCCCGCGAACCCCGCCCGCCAGACGGTCACGCTCAAAGCGAACGTCGCATTTGCGGGGACCGGTTCGTTCGACGTGACCGCCGGCAATGCGCCGACGAAAGTCCAGTTCTTTGCCACGGCGATCAGCGTGGCGGCGCTACCCCTGCCGATCACCGCGCCGGGCGCGCAGCTCTCATCCGCCACGGGTTTCCAGCTGTTCGCCGAGGGGATTGCGCCGAGCGGCACGGTGGACGAGCTGGAACTCGCGTTGACTCTCGCAGACGGCACGCCCCCTTCGGGAGTACCCGCGAGGGCGAAGATGACTGCGGTCGAGGTCACCCTCGACGTCTTCCTCTCTCGCCCTCTCGCCGGTGGAGCGGCGCCGCAGATGCCGACGGCGGACAAGGTGGCGACCGGCCGATTCATCCAGGTTGCGAGCCCGACCGCGAGTCACGAGCGGGTTCGTTTGGTCGTTCAGCCTCCGACCCCGAATCTCTCCTGTGACCTCATGCTAAGGGCGCTCGGGCCGGCACCGGCCGCGGTCAGACCGTTCACTGATGAGAGGATCAACGTCGGTCGCGAGGTGGCTCTGCCGGAGAGGATCTCCTCTCTGGCCGCGGGCCTGGGGCAGTTCGATCGCTTCGCGGAAGGGATCCGGCCGAGCGCCGCATTGCGCGATACCGGCTTCCAACTCGGCATCGATACCCTCGACGACGACGGCGATCGGGTGCCGATGACCGCGCTCGAGTTCGCGGTGGCGGAAGATGACACGGCGGCCGCAGCGGTGCTCCACGCGGTTCGTTTCGGGCTGTGGGACCAGGGGTACGACGCGGCGGGCGATGTGCGCGCGGATTTCATCGACAGCGACCGCCGACGCTTTCATTTCCAGACGCGGGGCGGGCCGAACGTGGCGACGCTAAGTCTCGCTTGGCGAACGCTACGCGCCGACCGGACGACAGGTGACGACGTGCCGGCTTCAGACCTCCTAACTCTTTCCCGGACACCCGACGGGCGGCTCGTTTCGCGCGGGGTGATGCTGGTGACCGACGACATCGACGCGGCGCAGTCCACTCAGAGCGGCCTCGTACCACCGCTCGGCGTGGAGCCCAGAGTCCGCGGTGCCTCGGACCATCGGCTCCGTCGCGCGCGAATCGACGGCTTCGTGCGCGCGACGATCCAGCCGGCCGCCGGTCAGATTCATAGCTTGACGCTTCCGGTCTTCGATCGCGAAGTGCCGTTCTCGACCACCTCGACGAGCGTGGTGGCGCCGGGTGTCGCGGCGGTGACTCCAGCGGCTATGAGCGGCACGGCGAACACGGGGGCGCGGTGGCGGATCAAGGTGGGCTCGAAGCTGACGATCGACAGCGGCGCAAACCAGGAGACGGTGACCGTGACGACGGTTGCCGCTGGTTCCTTCACGGCGAACTTCGCCGGAGCTCATGGTGGCGCGCCGTACCCAGTTGCAGGAGCCACCGATGAGCGGCGCAGGCTTCGGGTCAGGGTCGTTCGCTACCTGAATGCTTTGGATTTCTCGTACGTGGCTGCGCTCGACGGCGATATTGATGCGCAGTTCGCTCATGCCAACCAGCGTTGGATGCCGGCGGGCTTGCAGATCGATCGGTCGGCGACCGAGGACCGGCAGATCCCGGCGGCGGCGCTGGATGCCGGCAAGTTCCCTGCTGATCCGGTCAACAGTCCGCAGGAACTCGCCGCTTACTCCGATCTGATCGCGGGGAGCGCGGATGGTGGCATCACCGTCGTCTTCGTCGACCTGAGCGGGGGGGCAAATGCGATCACCTCCATCCAGGACGTGCCGAACATCGTGACCTCGGCGGGACCTGTGCCCTTTGGCGACCGGATGTTCATCTTCATCGCGGGCCGGCTCGATCCGCTGGACGAGACCCTCGCCCATGAGTTGTCGCACGCCCTCTACAATCGGTCGGATGCGGCGCAACTCCGCCGATTCTTCACCCTGAACACGAACGCTCCTACCGGCTTTGGGATCCCGCTGCCCGACGTGAGAATTTACCGCCGGATGCATACCCTGCACGGCAATCCGAATCTCGACCTGAACAATGACTGTTCGTTCAATTGGTTTCGCCGTCCGCGGACTATTAAGAACTCCGCGGCGATCGGGTTTGCGCTGCCTACGAACACGACGGGCAGCAATGCCACGGAAGACTTCTAGAGGAGTGAGGAAATGGACGGGATCGAGGCAGATGTGCGCACGATGATCGGTGGCAGCTTCACCCAGCATTCGCTGGCGCCGACGGAATACGAGGCGATTCTTAGCCGCGCTCGCGAGAAACCCGACGCCTACCTGGACGTCTTCGAACGCGATTGCCTCGGGGTTCGCTTCGACGCCGAGCAGCACTCGAACCTTCATGCCGCCGTCCTGCTGCGCCACCTACGCGACGTGGCACCCGATCGAGTTCGCGCGCTCGCGGCGAGTTTGCTCCGGCAATACGACGCAGTGCTCGTGATCTATGACCAGCTCCCGGATAAAGCGATGCTCGACGCGCACCTCCCGCTGCGAAGCGCGAACTACCTGGTCCGCCTGAGCGAGCGACGCCGCGAGCTGCGCCGCCTGGCGGAGGAGCCATGACCGCAGGCCTCACCCCCGCCTACCGCCTGCGCCTCGGGAGCAAGGTGGTCGATACGTCGAGAGAGCCGAAGGCGAGCACGCTGGTGGCGCTCGACCTGGTGCTCGATCTCGACGTGCCGGCGGATGCGTTCACCCTGGCGCTCGGCGCCGTGGGCTCGTTCCGTCCCGCCCAGGGCGACGTGGCGGAAATCTCTCTTGGCTATAAAGGGGAGGCCGCCGAAAAGGTGATCTCGGGCTCCGTGGTCGCGGTCGAATCGGGGCTCACCGAAATCCATGTCACGGGCAAAAGCGGCGCGGCGAAACTGCTGCGCACGTTTCTCGACAAGACGTTCGAAGGAATGAACGCGGGCGACATCGTGCGCGAGCTGTGCAAGACGGGAGGTGTCGACATCGCGCGCTGCGAAGACGGCACGCACTTTCCGGCGTACGTGATCGACTCGCGGCGCAGCGCCTGGCACCACCTGCGCGATCTGGCGGACCTCTGCGGCTTCGACCTCTGGATCGACCGCGACGGCAAGCTGGTCTTCGAACGCTTCGCGGGCGGGCGGATCGCCCACGTGCTCGAATTCAAAAAGCACCTTCTGGCGCTCGAAGTGCTGCGCCATGCACCCGGCGTCGCGCGGGTCGAGGCCTGGGGCGAGAGCCCCGCTTCGGCGCGCGGCGAAAAAACCTGGGGCTGGCTCACCCACGACTTTACCGGCGCGCGCGGCACCCAAGGCGAAGGCGATCCGCTCCGCCGGCTCGAACGGCCGGTGCTCCGCACGCGCCAGGCGGCGCAGACGGCGGCCACCGCGCTCTGGCGAAAAATCCAGAGGAGCGCGCTCACCGGCCGCGCGCTCACGGTCGGCCGACCGCAGGTGCGGCTCGGCGACTCGATCCGTCTGCGCGGCCTCGCCGACGAATCGCTCAACACGTTCTTCCAGGTGCGCCGCGTCCGACACCGCTTGACCAAGGCGGGGGGCTTTACCACAGAGATCGGTTTTCGTTCGATCGAGATCCCGGGCGATCCCGCCACGTCGGTCGGAGGGGGCGCGCCATGAGCCTGATCGGTACCTTGCAGGAGATCGTCCGCGCCGAGCTGGCGGGATTGCGCATCGCCGAGCTGGGCGTGGTCGATGCGGTGCAGCCGCACGAGGAGGGGGGCGACTCCGACAACTACGCCTGCGACGTCAAATTGAAGAACAGCGGCCTGCTGCTGCGCCGGGTGCCGATCGCGACCGACCGGATCGGCGCGGTCGCCCCGCCGAACGTCGGCGATCTCGTGCTACTGGCGTTCGACAAGGGAGACGTCAATCAGCCCATCGTCATCGGCCGGCTCTACGACGAGCGCCAACGCGCGCCGACGAGCCATTTGAACGAGGTGATCTTCCGCCTGCCGCTCGACGAAGCCGACGACAAGACGATCAAAGCCGCGATCCGGAAGACCGACGGTGACCCGAAGCGCGAGCTGCTGTTCGAGATGCCGCCGAAGATCAAAGTGCAGGTGACCGACGATCACGTCAGCGCCACCGCGGGCCAGACCGAGATGAAGCTCACACAGGCGGGCGGGGGCGCCGATGGAAAGGTTACGGTGACCGCCGGCCGGACCACGATCACGATGGATCAGGATGGCACCGTGACGATCGAATCCGCCACCAGCCTTTCGATCGAAGCGGAAACCGATCTCACGATCAAAGGCGCCTCCGTGAGCATCGAGGCGACCGGCGGCGTCACCGTTTCGGGCGCCACGGCGACGCTCAAAGCGAGCGGAAGTGCCACCGTGCAGGGCAACGGCGGCGCCACGCTCAAAGGCTCGATGGTCCTGATCCAAGGCAATACCAGCTTCTCGCCCTAGGGGAAAATCATGCCCGGACCGCCCGTAACAATAGGTTGCGCAGTCGTAGTAACGCCGGGGGCTGCTGTAGCGCCCGATACTGGTGTGATCGCGCTGATTCCACCTCCGTTTATCACCGCCGGCGGCATGCCGCTCGCCACCGTGGGATCGACTTGCACGATGGTGAACTCGGTAACCGGCGTGCCCTACCCGTTGGTGATCGGTCCGCTCGGCGCGAGCATGGGCGTCACCGTCGGCGGCAAGGCTCTGGTGCGGGCCGGCGATCGGATTCTTCTCGGGCCTTTGACTCTGGTGATCGGTGGTCCGCCCGCGGCGACGTTCGTGCTCGACACCTGGGGACCGTAGCGCCGTCTTTCGATGTTTTTCGATGAGCGACTTCTAGAAGAGAAACGAAACGTGAGCGACCCGTTCGGCATCGACCTCAAACTGATCGTCAACCGCGAGCTTCAGCTCTCCCGCGAGCGGGGTGCGGACCTATCGACGGAAGTACGCGCCGAAAGCGGCGAAGTCGATCTTTCGCGCCTGGACGGGGTGGAGAACCTGAAGCAGGCGCTGCTGCTCCGTTTCTTGACCCCCGTGGGCGAGCTGACACAGCTGGGTCACTCGCGCTACGGCTCGCGTCTCTACGAGCTGTTGGGCCAACCGAACACCCAGGCGAATCGCGACCGCGCGAAGCTCTACACCCTCGAATCGCTCGCCAGGGAACCCCGGGTGGCGAAGGTGATCGACGTGAAAGTCACCACCCGCCGCACCGATCCCACCCGCATCGACATCTCGGTCGAGGTCGAGGCGGTCAAAACCGGCGACATCCTCACCCTGACCGTTCCGCTCTCGCTCGAAGAGCTTAGTTTCCAAGGGAGCGTGCAATGAATCCGGACACCGTCCATCTAATCGAACGGCCCTACCAAGAGGTGGTGGACGACCTGCTGACCGCGCTGGTCGGCGGCGTCGTCAACGAGCCCATCGAGTTCGACGTCAAGTCCGACGCCTACCGCCTGGCCGAGCCGGCGAGCGACGTCCGCAGCGTCACCGGCACGAAAGATGGGGCACGGCATACCTTTTTGAAAGAGATCGACTTCCTCTACCGCGAGGCGGACAACGCTCTGGTTTGGGAAGGGGGCGACCGGCCGGACGACGAGACAAGCTTCTACGTCGACTATTACCGGCGCGACTCGCGCTCGCCGCTCACCGATTTGACCGTCGGCAGCGTCGTGCGCACGATCGCCGAGGCGATCGGCCGCGAGATCGCGACCGTCTATGTGCAGATCGATCAGGCGTATCAATCGGCGTTCCTGGAGACGGCGAAAGGCAAATCGCTCGATCTCGTGGTGGCGATCCTCGGCCTCACGCGAAAGACCAAGGAAGGTGCGGCCGGACTGGTCACGTTTTTCCGCGAGCCGAGCGTGATCGGCGCGATCTCGATTCCGCAGGCGCTGCCGCTCGCGGTCGGCGAGGGGCCTGCCCGTTTCGAGACCACCCAGCCGCGTACGCTCCAAGCGGGCCAGACGCGGATCGACGTGCCCGTCCGCGCGGCGGCAGGTTCGCTCGGCGAGAAGGGGATCGTTCCTGCGGGGGCGATCACGATCATGCTTCAGCCGCTGGGCGGCATCGCCCGGATCACCAACTTCGAGCCCACCGTGCGCGCTTCGGAAGACGAAAGCGATGACGAGCTGCGCGGCCGGGCTCGGGCGGCGGTCGCGGCGCTCGGCGGCGGCACGCGCGCCGCAGTCGAGCAGGCGATCCGCGAGCTGGGCGCGCGCCCGGTCGAATTCCGTGACCCGAACGGCCCGGCGGACCCCTCCCAACCATCGAGCCAGCCGGGGACGTTCTCGGTGCTGATCGACGCCGAGCCCGAGCGCTTCGCGGGGCTGTTCGCCGGAGTTTCCGATGTGCGGGCCGCGGGCGTGCTCTCGACGTTGGTCGCCCGCTATGTCTATTTCAAGCCCCGGATCGTGGCGAAGATCGCGCCGGGACTCACCGGCGCGGGCAAAGAGAAAGTAAAGACTGAGGCCCTCGCCGCGATCGATGCGTATATCGCGAGCTTGTCCGCGGGCCAGAACGCCAAAGCGGGCGAGCTGCTCGCGGCCTTGAGCCCCGTCTCCGAGATCTCCCAGCCGCATTTCCGCGACGTGCTTGCCTGGCGATCCGAGCTGTCGGGAGCGAGCGCGGGCGTGCGCACACCCGACCGCGACCGGATCGTCGGGCCGGGGGGAGCGCGGGCGACCGACGCGGAGATCGAAGCGGGCACCTTTGAAATTTCGCCGCAGGTCGATGGCGAATCGTGGTGGGTGGCGCTCGACATGGCGCCGGCCGACCTGCTGCTCGCGGAGGCTTGAGACGTGAGCAAGACCGAGCGCATTCTCTCCTACCTGCCGGGCACGTTCCGCGCGATCGAGGGCACCACGCGGCCCTCGGCTTTGCGCGCCGTGGCCGCCGCGTTCGGCGGGGAGCTGCAGGCGGGGGAGAACACGCTCGCCGCGTTGATGCGCGCCCATTGGGTCGATCACGCCGACCGCGGCGCCGCGGAGATCGAAGATCTGCGCCGCTTCGCCGTCCTCTGGGGCCTCGCGCCGCGCGTGCTGCCGGAGCCCGAAGGAGTGGAGGAGTTCCGCGAGCACCTCAAGCGCTACGTCAAAAACCAACTGCGCGGCACGGTCACCGTCGCGGGCATTCTGCGCGTGGCGGCCGAGACGCTCGGGTTACGGCTCGCGTTCGACGTCGCCGAAGAGGAAGATCCGGCGACCTTCGCTGCCGATCCGGTCGCGGCCGGGCTCGACACCTGGTGGCGGCGACGCGATGCGGTCCTCGGTGATCTGGGCCCGGACGGCCAACCGCGCAGGCGCCGCTACGTCACCCGCGCGTTCGTCGCGGGCGAGGCGGCGCGTACGCTGTTCGGTTTCGAAAGCCGCGCGGCATCGGGTGCGCCAGCGCGGCCGGCGCGGCTTTCAGGCACCGCCGATCTCTCTTCGGGCGTCGATCTGTCGACCCGAAAACTGATCCGTCTCGGCCTCGACGGCGAGCCGGCGCTAGAGATCGATTGCGCGGGCGCCCGGCCGCGGGCGACGACCCTTCAAGAGGTCGCCGACAAAATAAACACGACCTATCCAAACCTCGCTACCCACGACGGTCGGCGGCTAACGCTCACCTCGCGCACAGCAGGTGCCGCGAGCCGGATCTCGTTCGATTTCGTGCCGCCGGAAAGCGACGCGCGAGATCTTCTGTTCGGCCCCGGGCCGGCCGCCGTTCCTGGCATCGCCGCCCAGCCGGCGGTGCTCACCGCCGAGGTGTCCCACGGCGGCGCGATCGACCTGTCGGGCCGTGCGTTGTTGCGCGTGAGCGTCGACGGTGGCGCGCCGGTTGAGATCGACGTCGAAGGCGCGGCCCCCGGCTCGACGCTGCTGCCCGAGGTGGCGGCCGAGATCGAGGACGCGTTGCCCGGCGTCGTCGCTTCGATCACGTCCGAAGATCGTCTGCGCCTGGCTTCTAAAACCCTCGGCCCCGACAGCCGGGTGGAGGTACTGGCGCTACGCACCATCGAGGTCGAGGAGTTTCCGCCCGTGGCGGCAGAGACTCACGCGACGAAACGCGCGGGCGAGCGGCTGGAGATCCAAAACCGGGGCGCCTCCGAGATGGATTTCAACCTCTCGATCCGCGCGCCGCGCGGCGCCTGGGCACCCGGTTTCGCCAACCTCCGCGACGGCTGGCTCGTGCGCGCTCTCGTGGCGCTCGCGCCGGGCGAGACGATCCGCTTCACTCGCGAAGCGGGCGGCGGGGTCGCCGCTTCGATCAGAGCCTCGGACGGCGCTGAGCGCGCGGTCCCGGCGGACCTTCGGGTCGTCGGCGCGCTCGGCCTTGGGCCCGGCGCCGCGGCGCGCGCTTTGATCCTTCCGCTCGGGAGCTCCGAATTGATCCTGCTCGAAGGGCTCGCCGCCCGCTTCGACGCCGCGCGGTTCGACGAGGACCGCTTCGCCGGTCCGCCGCTGCGCTTCGAGGGGCGGTTCGACCTCGTCCGCTTGGCCCGCGAGGTACCCGTTCGCGATCTGGCCGGGCCGGTCTTCGCGCCGGTGGCTCCTGGCTCGCCGCTCGAAGTCGAAGCGCATTGGATCGAGCACCGCCCCGGCTCGTTCGTCGTCCGCCTGCCGCGCGACCTTCCGCCGCGCTTCGGCGGCCGGTTCGACGACGCCCGCTTCGGCTATCCGGACGTGGAAAAGATCGAAGGGGTCGTTCTCGACGACGGCGACGTCCGCTCGATCCCGACCCTCCTGCCGCCGTCGCCCGGGGTTTCGGCTTCGAAACTGGTGACCGCGGTCCGCGTCGGCCGTGCGCCGATCGGGTTTACCGCGCACTCCGTGCCGTTCCGCGCGCCGCATTTCCTCTCCGGCGGCGGCCCGATGCGCGCCTCGCGCCTTTACGTTGCCGAGCCGGGCGTGCCCGACGTGATCGAAATCTCGGCCAACCGGCCCGGTGCCTGGGGCGACGAGATCTCGGTCGCGGTCCGCCCGGCCGGTCCCGCGCTTTGGGACCTGGAGATCCGCTTCGGCGGCGCGCGGTTCGAGAACGCGCGCCAGGCGGTCCTCGGGCCTCCCCTCGCTCCCGCCGCCCGCGACCCCCAACCGCCGGGGCCGCGCGGCATCCTCGCCGCCAAAGCCGCCGGCATCCTGGCGCGCGTGGTGCGCGACGGCGCCGAGCTTCCCAACCTTTCCTGATGCCAACGACAAGAACGCTCGATAGGAGAACCGTCATGCCCGCAGACACCGTTCCTTACGTCCCCGCCAACCCCGGCGATCTGATCACCGCCGAGATGTGGAACTCGATGCAGTTGAAGATCAAGGCTGACATCGTGACGACCGTCGACAAAGAGATCGGCGACATTCACGAGGTCGACCATGCGGGCGACTCCGCGAAGCTCGACGGCAAGACCCCGCGTGAGCTGGCCGACGAGATCGTCGAACGGGCGCTGCGCCAGCTCTCCCAGAAGTCCGGCTATCGGCGCATCCACACGGTGCTCAAAACGAACGGCCTGCGGACGATCGAGCACAAGCTCGGCTTGGCGCCGCTGGTCGACCTCTATCGGCTGGAGTACTTCCCTGTGGTCTACCGCGAGGACGATCAAACCTATCTGTCGTGGGCGACGTTCTTTCTGTTCCATTCGAGCGAACGAAGCATCCGCTTCACGCCGCCGACCGGCGGCAAGGCGGTGAGCGTCGACATCGATCCGTCGAGCGGGCCCGCGTTCAAGCTCAAGTTTTCCGATTTACTGGAGCGTTACCGGGTCGAATATGACGACGATTCGAGCCTCGACGATTTGGAGACCGAATTCTGGCAGGCGTTCCTGGCGTCGCCGAACGAGGGATTCGAAGACGACCAGTACGGGCACTCCCCGTGGTTCGAGCGCTGCTGCAAGGAGAAGACGACCGTCCGGCAGATGAAGCGGGCGGGCGACTGGGACGACCTGTGGCTCAAGATGATGCCCTACAAGCAGGCGGTGTTCCTGCCGTTCGGCGATACGCTCAATTCCCCAAGCGGAGGCGGCACCAGCGACAATGCAAACTCGTACTCTCCGGTCCTGGTGGATGTCTTCCACACCGACTTTGACAACACCGCCTTCGCATTGCGGGCGACGCCCGAGGTGACCTATTCCGAGGAGCAGGGCTGGACGAGCAAGCTCGGGAGTGCCCTGCCGACGATCGCCGAGACCTTCCCGAATTCAGCCCGCGAGCTGAAGGTCATGATTCTGCTCAAGGTCTGAGGCGGCGATGATCCTCCACACGGAATTCGACGGCGGCGCCGATCCTTTCGAAGGGTCGCGCGATCTCGTGCTCCGCGGGCTCCCGGCCGACGCCCGGGTGCTCGCGGCGCGAGCGACGATCGTGGCCGTCGATCCGACCGGCGGTCGCGATCCGTTCGCCGAAACGATCCGTTTCCCTTCGACTTCCTCCGGTCCCGGTCCCGGTGCGGTGGGAGAGTGGGGTGCGACGCAGGTGCGCGGTGACGGCTTCACCGAGATCGATCTGCACGCTCGGCGCACGCTTGCGCACCTTTCCGGGAGCGCACTTGCCAACGGGCGCTTGCTGATCGATCTCGGGAGCAGTTTCATCGAGCTCAACGACCAGGGCGGGTTCGCTCCGGGCACCGCTCTCCAGCTCGGAAACGACGGGCCGGTGCCGGGCGTTGCCGCCTCGAGGTTTCGCATCACGGCACCTCTCAGCCAATCCCCAGCGGTTTCCGCCCTGCGCGTCCGCAGCTTGCCCAGCAACGTCACGCTCGCACTTTCCGGCCGGCCGGCGCTCCTCTTCATCGCGGGTGAGCTTTCCGCTGCACGAACCTCGGCGGATTTCGGCGTGCTCCTTGCCGCCTATCTCGCCGAGGGAGCCGCGATCGTCGACGGCGTCTATCAACTTCCGTTCGTGCTCCATTCCGATTCGATCGCCCGCCTGCGTGTTGCGATCGAGATCGAATACCTCCGGACGACCTCGATCCTGCCGCCCGGCCTGCCGGAGGTGAAGCTCGCCTACGATCTGGCGACCGTGCCGCGCGCGGGCTCGGCGCCGTTGGCAGTCGCCCTGCCGGCGGCGGCCGTGCCGGTTGCGGCGGAAAGCGGGGGCAAGGTCGTCGGGCCGTTTGGCAACACCCGGATCGCCTGGGGACCGATCGGCGAAACGGTCGCGGGCGATGCCACCGTTCCGATTTCGCCGACGCAATCCGCCGCGCAGCCGCTCGCGCTGCCCGACCGGCCGGAGGGGTATCAGATCGTCGCGTTCGATCTTCAGCTTGCGGCGATTGACTCGAGTGCCAAGCTGACCCTCGACGTCCGCGCCGACGACAGCGGCAAGCCGGGCGCGGATTCTCTCCTCTCCGCTCCGGTGCCGTTCGAGCGCTCGCGCACGGGCGACGGCGGCAACGTCTGGTTCTCGGTCGAGCTGCCGCGCCCGTTGACCCTGAGCACGCTCGCCGACCGCAAGGCCTGGCTGCTGCTCCAGAGCGCGGAAGGGGAGGCGGCCTGGAGCGTCGCTCCGGCGGAGCCCGTCACTGCCGCGACCGTGCCGCTCCAGGCGAGCGAGGACGGCGGATTCTCCTATCGGGCGCGCTTGTCCTCCGCCGGAGTGCCGCTCTCCGCCCGGCTTCGCCTGCGCGAACGGCCGGCCGGATTCCGCATGCCGCTTGTCGCTCAGATGGGTTTAGGGGCGGACGCGGTCCGAGTCGATTTTTCGCGCCTCTCGCCGCTCGGGAAGGTGGCGTTTCCGCTTTCGATTCCGGAGATCGCGGCCGGAATTTCCGCCGCTCTTGAAAAAGTGAGAGGTACCGGTGCCGCGACGGGTGGCCAATTGCTCGCCGATCCGGCGTTCGCCCATTGGGGGACCACCGGAGACGAGATCGGCTCGCCGCGCGCGATTCCGCTTGGCGCCGAGACGGTGGCACCGCTCGTCGCGTTCGCGCCGGATGGGCGAACGGCGTTCGGCGTCGTCCGGGACCTCAACAACCGCGCGACGCAGCTGGTCGCCTGGGATACCGAGATCCTCGGCGTGTCTTGGCGGCTCGCTCTCGAGTTCGGCCCGGACGTCGACGGCGGACTGCCGACCGGGCTCGCGGTCGATCCGGCGGGGCGCTTCGTCTACCTGATTCTCTCGTCAGGTGTCGCGATCGTCGATCTTGCCGCGCGCCACCTGCTCGGCTCGCCGATCGCGCTCTCGGACAGCCCGTTCACGCCCTCCGGCATCGCGCTCTCCGAGAACGGATCGCAGCTCGCGATCGCTGGATCGGCTCATGGCCAAGTGGCATCGATTCCGAGGGTTTCGCTCTTCGATGCCGAGGGACTAGTCGATCAGGTTCGGGAGGGGGCACCCACCGCGACAAAGCTCCAAGCGCTCGTCCTGGATGGAGATTTGATCGATCTCGTTTTCTCGGCGGACGGGACGCGTCTCTATGTGCTCACCGCCGAGCCCGAGGTCGTTGGGGCGGTCGCCTCGGCAACCGGGCCGATGGGCCGGCTCTCGGCGTACGACCTTCAAAACATCGGGTTGCCGGACTACGTCCTGTTCGACGGCGTTCCGCGCGCCCTCGCCCAGGCGAGCGATGGATCTGCGCTGCTCGTCCTCCACCCGAATCGCTTGGACCGCTACGACGCCGACACGCTCACGCTTGCGGAACCGAGCTTGGCGCTTGCCGGCCAGGGCTTCGCGGCGCTCGCCGTCGAGCCCGGCGGCGCGCGCGCCCTGCTTGCCGGCGCGAGCGGCTTTCTCGCCGTGGCGCTTGCCCCGGGCGCCCTGCGCCGCCTGTCGGTTCCTGCGGGATTCGGACCGAACGGCGCAATCGCCGTTTCGCCGCTGGGCGACCGCGCGGCGGTGGTGCCCCTTTCCGACACGGGCGCCGCGTTGAACCGGCGGGTTCAGGTGATCCCGCTCGGTACGCCGCATCCGCTCGATTGGACGCTTACGGCCGGGCAGGCGTTGCCGGTCTCGCTGTCCGGGTCGGCCGGTCGGGGGGTACAGCTCGGCGAGGTCGAGACCGCATCGCTCGCGACTAAAAACTTGGCTAAGACGCCGCTCGGCCCCTCGGCGCTGTCGCAGGTGGTCGCTGCGGTGCCGGGTCGCACGTACGAGCTGACGTTCTTCGGCTCGACCCGCGGAGAAACCAGGGCGGAGGTGCTTTGGCGTTCGACCTCCGGCGCGACGCTCGGGATCGAAACCCTGCCGATCCCGGTGCGAACTTCCGTCCGGTCGGCCGAGCCCACTCTCTATCGAGGGCGCTTCACGGCGCCGGCCGAGACGATCGCGGCGGAGATTCGATTCGTCACCGAAGAGGGGCAGGCGCTGCTGCGTGACGCCTCCTTCCGGGAGCCGGAAAACGCCCTCGCCGCGGGCGATTTGCGCGGAGACGTCGAGACGATTTGGGTGCGGCAGCCGGCTAAGGCTTCCGGCTTCCGCATCTCGGCGGCAGGCTCCGGCTCCCGGATGAACAACGCGGGCGCCGCGCCGGTCACCCTAAGCCAGGCGGTCGCGGCTCAACCTGGTGCGCCGTTCGAATTGCGCCTTCGCTCGCGGCTCGAATCCGGGCCGTCGCCGCGCGTCAATCTGCGATTTCTCGCGGCGGACGGCACGGAGGTGGGAGAAGCGGTGGGGATCGAAATGCCTGCCCACGGTTTCGATCAAGCGCTCGCGCTTGGCACGTTCCCGGCAAATGCCGTCCGCGCCGAGGTGGCGCTCGCGATCCCGGCAGGCAGTGCAGCGCGGATCGATGCGATCGAGCTATCCCTCGTGCCCCAGGTCCGCATTCCGCTCACCTTCCTCGCCGAAGCGCCGGGCGAACTCTCGGTGGTCGGCGGCAAGATCGCCTGGGATATCGCGGATGTGAACGCCCCGAGTCCCAGGACGTCCCGCCCGACTCCGACGCCGAGCCCCCTTGCCGCGCCCACGCTACCCCCCGGCGCTCCGGGCGAGGACGATTGCGGCTGCGAGGACGAAGCGCCCGCCGCCCAGGCCGGGCCGCAGGCCGAACCCGGTCAGGTGCTCGTCGAACCGATCGCGCCGACCGAAATCAAAGGCATCGGCCCAAAGCGCGCCGAAATCCTCCGCGCCCGCGGCATCGCGACCGTCTCGGGCATGCTCGCCGCCGACCCGCGCGAGCTGGCCCGCGTGCTGCCGGGGGTATCGGAGAAAATGGCGGTCGAATTCATCCGTCAGGCGCGGTTGCTCGCGAGCTGAGGCCGCGGTCGGGTTCCGCGGCCGGATAGCCGCTATCGGCCGCCAACGGCGGTTCTTCGGCCTTCGATAGCGGCTATCTGGCTCTGGATCTCCGCATCGCCCGTGGATAGCCGCTATCGGCGCCTGGATAGCCGCTATCGGCGCTTGGATAGCCGCTATCGGCGCCTGGATAGCCGCTATCGGCGCCTGGATAGCGGGCATCGCTCGTCGATAGCCGTTATCGCTCGCGGATAGCCGTTATCGCTCGCGGATAGCCGTTATCGCTCGCGGATAGCGACGTTGCAACTGCGGATAGCGGCTATCGGTCTCGGATAGCCGCTATCGGCCAAGGAATCAGGCGTTTTTCCTTCCGAATCCCGCTCTCCGTGACGGATTACCGAATTCGGCGGCGGCAAGCCGCCATCGACGGCCGCGCCGCGAGCGCGGCGGGCGCCAACGCCCGGCGGAGCTCCCTGAGCGCATTCTCCGCTCGGCACCGGGCCAGCCGGAGCGTATAGCTCTATTGCGTCGGCGCTGTCCTTGCGCAAGCGAGGACGATGCTGCTCGCGGGCGCTTCCTGCCAGAGCGGTGTGATTTTTCGTTTCCTGGATCGAATCATAGGGTGTAGGTGGTTTCGCTCGACGAGCGTCCGACACCTCACTTCGACGGAAGGAACCGAACCCGATGACCCCGACCCCGCCGCAGGAGCGATTCCAGATCCTGCTCGACCCACACAAGAAGATCCTCTGGAAGGTGGCGAGTTCCTACTGCAAGAGCGCCGCCGATCGCCAGGATCTGGTGCAGGAGATCGCGGTCCAACTCTGGCGCTCGTTCGACCGCTATGACGCGCGCCTGCGCTTCTCGACCTGGATGTACCGGATCGCTTTGAACGTCGCGATCTCCTTTTATCGCAGCGAATCGCGACGTATCCGCCACACGGTGCCGGCCGAGGAGTCGATCCTGGAGATCGCGGAAATCGCGGCGGAACCTTCGTCTCCCGAGATCAACCCCAACCGGGAGCTGCTGCACCGGTTCATCGCCAAGCTCGATCCGCTGGATCGGGCGCTCGTCCTGCTGTATCTGGAGGGCACCCCGTACGACACCATCGCCCAGATCCTGGGCATCTCGGAAACCAACGTGGGAACCAAGATCGGCCGGATCAAGCAAAAGCTCCGGCGTGAAGCCGCCAACGCGGCTTGACGGAAAGGAACATGAACATGGATCTCGACGACCTGAAACAAACCTGGCAGGAGCAGGACAGTGCCCTGGATGCGAATCTGCGCCTGAGGACGTTCGCCCGTCATGCGGGAAATGTGCGGCAGACCGATACGGCGGGCCGGCGGTTGGTGCGCGGGCTCTGGATCGAAGTGATCTTGAGCTTCGTGGCAACCCTGCTGTTCGGATCGTTCCTCGCCGACCATATCTTGGAGCCGCGCTTCCTGGTCCCCGCGGCGATGCTGCAACTGGCCGCGGTCTTGAGCATTGCCACCGGTGTGCGCCAGCTGGTGGCCGCCAAGATGCGCGACGACAGCGAGCCGGTCGTGGCGGTGCAAAAGCGGCTGGAATCGCTCCGCGTCGAGCGGCTGCGGGCGACGAAATGGACGTTCCTGGTCGCGCCGCTTCTCTGGACGCCGCTCCTGATCGTCGGGCTGAAGGGTCTCTGGGGCCTCGACGCCTGGGCGGCTTTTCCGCCGGCGTACCTGCCCGCCAGCCTTCTGTTCGGCCTGGCGATGATCCCTCTCGGCCTCTGGCTCGCCCGGCGCTTCGCCGACCGCCTGGCTTGCTCGCCGCTGTTGCAGCGCCTGGCGCGCGACCTGGCCGGCCGGAATCTGAACGCGGCGCTGGCGTCGCTCGCTTCGCTCGCGGAGTTCGAACGGGAGGAGGCAGTGGGGTCGAATTAGCTCTCCACCGTCGGTCGCCGGCCCCGTTGGGGTGAAACCGTCCGCCTCCTTCAAACCCGAGCGACAGCGATGGGCCGGGGAGGCGGGCGACTCGAGCCGGATGGCAAGGGCCACGCGATTGCTCAGCGCGAGGTCGAAGCGCTGAGCGGAACTGGGCTCTACTTTTCGGCGCGCGGTTCGCCGGGCATCCCGCTGTCTTGCGGTACGATGGTTCCATGCGGCAGGTATTCGCAGACCCAAAAACCGACTTCGTCTTCAAACGCATCTTCGGCAGCGAGCCCCACAAGCCGCTTCTCATCGAGCTGCTCAACTCTCTGCTGGAGCTGGCGGGCGACCACCGGATCGTCGACCTCAAATACCTCTCCTCCGAGCAGCGCGTGCCGGTGCAGGAGTTAAAGCTGTCTGTGGTCGACGTCAAGTGCTTCGACGAGCGAGGGCGGCACTATGTGGTCGAGATGCAGGTGCTCAACGTCGAGGGCTTCGAGAAGCGGGTGGTGTACAACACCTCCAAGGCCTACGTCACTCAACTGCGTAGAGGCGAGGACTACCCCGGTCTCGACGACGTGGTGGGGGTGACGATCTGCGATTTCCTGCTCTGGCCCGGGCCACCGGTCCCGGGCGGTGCACCGGTGCCGATGCTCAGTCGCTGGCGGATGCAGGAGCAGCACGGCGGCGCGCTCGGCCTGTCCCAGGTGCAGTACGTCTTCCTGGAGCTACCGAAATACCGAGCAGGCAACGATCCACTTGGGACGATCGACCGCTGGGCCTACTTCTTCCGCGAGGCGGAGAACCTGGAGGTGGTGCCGCCGGCCCTGGCGCAGGCGCCGTACCGTCAGGCGTTGGAGGTCGCGCGCGTGGCGGGATTCAGTGCCGGCGAACTCGATCTCTACGACCGCGCGAAGATCGCCGAGCAGGATGCCCGCGGAGCCCTCAGTCTGGCCGAACGGCAGGGCCGAGACGAAGGGCGTCGAGAAGGGCGCGACGAAGGGCGTCGAGAAGGCCTCGACGAGGGGTTGCGCGAAGGAATCCGCGCCCTTTGCCAAGCCTTGGAGATCGAACTCGACGCGGAGCGGGAAGCCGTCCTGGGCCGCTTGGGGGGCGACGAGCTGAAGGCGTTGCAGGCCCGCCTGTTGCGCGAGCGGCGCTGGAGCTGAACGGTCTTTCTTGGCCGAATGAGTCCGCGGAGCGGCAGATCGCCTCCCCTTGACCCTGGAACCGATTCCAGGGTTTACCATCCCTCCATGTCTCTCCGCACCCCGCCCCTCCGGCCTCTCACGGCAACTGCCGGAAGCCCCGGGATAGTTCCCCGTCCTAGCATCTGATGCATGCGCACCACACTTGACATCGCAGAAGAGGTACTGATGGCGGTCAAGGACAGTGCACGACGGCAGAAGCGCAGTATCGGAGACCTCCTGTCCGAGCTTGCCCGGGCGGCTTTGACCCACAAGTTCCGGGAAAACAATGAAGCCGACAAGCCGAAGAGCTTCTATGGCTTCGATCCGTTGCCTCTTCGTGGCGGGACGGTCTCCAACGAGCTGATCGACAAACTCCGAGAAGACGACCTCGATTGATGCGTGCGCTTCTCGACATCAACGTTCTCCTCACACTGCTGGATGCAGAACACGCCGACCATCAGCGAGCCCAAAAGGGTGAGGTCGTCATGAAGCCGATCTCTCTCCACGTCGAAGACGAGACCTGAAGGCTCTGGCGAGTTGGACCGAGCGGAAGGTGGCCGAGTTGATCCGCTGGAGTTCATGGCGGCCCCGCTTCGGGCGGAAGAGGATTCTCGACACCGCCCTCGCGACAACCCTCGAATGTGCCGGGGTCCATCGCCTGGCCACTTTCAACTCGGCGGATTTCGCCCGTTTGCGATCGACCTCGGGCAGCACGGCCAGCCATCCGATCCTTCCTCCGAAACCCCAGAAGACGTGGAGTAGCGAGAGCGCGGCGAGGATGAGGACGACGCCGGGACCTATGAGAGGGGGAGTCATTCCGAGAGCGTATCAGCCTGCGATTTCCCAGTTGAAAAGGCCGAAGTTGGGCTACGCTCCCGGACGCGATGCGCCGTATACCTGCCCGCCGCCTATGGGTGTTGGCGCTCTTCCTCGGGATGACCGCTGCGGCGGTCGAGCTCGCTTCGCGCGCCGGCTTGGCCGTACTGAAACGGCGCGGAATCGAATACCAACCGCTCGTCGCCGATCGACTAAGCGCGGAGCATCGCGGCCTGCTCAAAGATCTTCTGGCCGGACGTCCCTCGCTCTTCCAGCACGACGCGGTGCTCGGCTGGACGCTGCGGCCGGGTTTCCATTCGGCGGTGAGCACCGTCGGCCTCGACGGAAGGCGCAGGGACCCCGAGCGTCCGAAACCGACGGGAACCGGGGTGCGAGTGGCGACTTTCGGCGATTCCTTCACCTTTGGCGGCGACGTTGCCGATCGCGACGCCTATCCCGAGGTTCTGGCCCGGTTGGACGCCGGGCTTGAGGTCGACAACTTCGGCGTCCCCGCCTATGGCCTCGACCAGGCGTTCCTGCGCTATCAGCGGGCCGGCCGGCCGACGCACCCGCAAATCGTGATCATCGGATTCATGTCGGAGAACATCTTCCGAGACGTGAGCGTTTTCCGGCCGTTTTATCGCTCGCTGAGCCAGGTGCCCTTTGCGAAGCCGCGGTATCTACCGGGCCTGCCCGGCCGGCCTGAACCGATCCTGGTCGAGAACCCGCTACCACGACTCGCGGACTATCGACGCCTTCTGGAGCAGCCGGCGGAGACGCTGAAGCTCTTGGGGCGGAACGATTATTTCTACCGGACGCGACCCCGCGCCGGAGCGTTTGACCGGAGCGCCACGGTGCGATTGGTGAAGCTCGCGAGGGAGCACCTCTTGCCGGACACCGGGATCGTACGTCACGGGTACTACAACATCGACGGCGAGGCATTCCGTGTGAGCACCGGCCTGTTTTCGGCGTTCTACGAGATGGCGCTGCGCGATGGAGCGCAGCCCGTCATCTTGATTTTTCCCGAACGCGGCGATCTCGACCGCTGGCGCAGTGAGCACACCAAGCGCTACGCGCCGCTCCTGCAATTCTTCGCCGCCAAGGGGTACCGGCTGGTCGATGGGATGACCGCTCTCGATGCCGCCGGCAATGTTCACCCGGCCCAAGATCTCATTCCAGCGCACTTGAGTCCGCTCGCCAATCAGATGGTCGCCACGTACCTGCTCCAGCAACTGCAAAGTTTTGACCTGATCGGCGAGGCGAGGACGGTCGGCGGCTCTGCCAGATCGATGGGTCGGTGATAATTAAAGTTGCAGATTTACAGTGGAGCTGTTGAAGGGGTACCTTCTTTCGAGTAAGCCCCGCGTCGCGAAATCCCGCCCGCGGGATCGAGAAGGAGGTTCCCATGAAGCTACATTCCTCCGTCCTCTGTTGCCTCCTGGTCCTCGCTGCGGCCCTGATGTTGGCTCCGGCCCCCGCGGCGGCCGCCCCTCCGGGATGCTCCTGCGGCGCCTTTGAGCAGACCCCTCAGGATTATGCCTATGGCTCCTCCTGCGCCCAAGCCCAGTCGAATCTTTGGGCACAGGCCGACCCCTACATCGTCTGTGAGGATCTTCCCTACACCTGCGGCCGCCAGAACGTCTTGACCGCGGGCTGCCACTGGGACGCCTACACGAGCCAGTGGCAGGTGGACGGCTACGTCAAGTTCAAGTGCTGGTGGTGCAGCTAAAGCCTCCATTCCCCTGCCCGTACCGGCTTCGGGCAGGGGACCTGAAAAATCGATCCGCTCAGCAGAGGTTCGTCCCGCAAGGCGTCCGGCAGGTAGCGCAGGTCTGATAGCCGCTCCACTCGCAGGCTTTCGGACCCGTAACGCCCGCCACGGCGGGTTCGAGCGTCCGGCTGTCGAGGGCCTTCAGGGTCTCGCGGTGGAGCTTCAGGGCGCAGCTCTTCCTCTTCATCTCGTGTCCCTTCGAGCCGGCGCGGTGGGGCGGCGAAATGCCGAACCCGCGCCGGGCCTCCTGTAAAGAACCGGTGCGCGTTACGAGTCGGAGCGAGCCAAACCGCCCGGGACCCACGCTCGCGTGTCCGTTTTCTCAGAAACTCGACGGGAAGGTCCTCGTCAAAGCCCGCGCCCCCGCGAGCAGGTTGCAGAACAGCTGCCCTTGCTCGATCGCGTCGCCGAGCGCGATGTGGGCATGGGGCGCTTCGCCGAGCCATCTCTGCGGAATGCTCCCCTTCTTGATCTCGCGGTACTCCTTGCCGAGGACCACCATCGCCAAAGTCTTGATGTCGAGCGCGGAGAACGAGAAGGGGCTCCGCCCCGCGAAGCGGATTAGGTACCAATAGACGAACTGAAAGTCGTATGCCGCCGGGTAGCCCACGAACACGGGCCGGGCCGGCAGGTTCTCGAGCCACAGGGCATATTCTTCGATCGCTTCACCGATTTCGCGGAGATTCTCCCGGCAAACTTTCCACTGTTCCGGATGGCTCGCCCAAAATGCCATCGTCTCCGGATGTTCGGCCGCCCCCTCCAGTGTCTTCAGATTCGCGGTAAAGGTAGAGACCAGCGTGCCGTCGGCCTGAAACGCAGCCGAGCCGAAGCTCAGCATCGAATAAGGACCGGGAATCGGGCCGTTCGCTTCGACGTCGGTGCTAACGTAGATCTCCATCTCAGGCTAAACCCTCCAGTTGCTTTCGAGCGTCGCGACGAATCCAACGCTCAAGGTCAGAGGTTCCGATCCGGCGCGCGGCGGCGTTCCAATCGCCGCGTCCCCCCGGCGGGCGGAGGCGAAAGGTTCGAGCCTCCGGCAACTGGGCCGCCCACTCCCTAGCCCAACGATCGCCCGGCCGGTTGCCGTCGAAGGCGAGCCAGACCTCGCGTCGCTCGATTCGGGCGGGGAGCCAGTCGACCCAACGGCCAATCGTCGCCACGCTGGGGAGCCCGGCGGCCGCGAGGGACAGGGCATCGAACAATCCTTCGACGAGGACCAGCGGAGCGGCCTCGAGACCACCCGGCGAAATGTAAGCTCCTCCGGAACGACCGACCGTGAACATCTTCCCCTCGCCGCGACAGACGTGGAGGTAGCGGCCATGCACCGATCGGAGCTCGTCGCCCGGCCCGGTCAATCGCGCCAGCAGGGCGGGGCGTCCTTCCAGGTCAGCGGTAAACCGAACGCTGGCCGCTTCAGCGGCGGCGAGAGGCACCCGGCGCTTCGCGAGATACGCCTCGGCGTCGCTTCCTGGGAGAGGTAGGGAGCGATGCCAGAGATCTTCCGGCCCTTCCCCCGCGGGGAAAAGGGCTGGGGCATCTGGAGGAAGCATCCACATTTGCGTTCAAATAATTGTAGCTCGCAAACGCGAGCGATCGGATCCATAAGCGGGGCGAGAAAGAGGGGGGCGAATTCCTGGTCGTCCGCCAACACGCGGACACCACCGGCGGATGGCAGACGGAGCCCGCCCAGATTCGCGAGATCGTCGCCGCCGCGTTCGAGGGAGGCACCTTATACTCCCGGCCAACCGGTACCTCCATGCTCGGAATCTGCGGTTCGAAAGCGCGTGCCCTCTTCGGGCTGGCCGCACTACTCGCACGGTCATCCTCAGCCGTAGGGCAGAACGCGGGAGAGTCGGTGCGCCTGGCGCCCGGCGAGCGGCTCTGCCGCCCGCTCGCGGCCGATTCGTCGCTCGGAGTCGTGATCGCGCCTCCGGCGAGGCTCCGGCGCGGACGATCGACAGCCCGCAGGATCGACAGGGGGAAGAGTCGACTTGACCCGTCTCGAATGCCGCGTCGGACCGCTGCGCTCGGGCGCGGCAGACCTCCTCGAGAGATATGATGAAGTGTTCTCGTCAGGTGTGTTTTCCCGCCTACTGATCGACTCTGCTATCTATGATCGGGCGACCACCTTCGCGCGCGGGAGGGCTGGAAGACGCCAGACTCGCTCCACGTTGCGGCGGCTCTGGCAGGCGACTGCCGAGAGTTCTGGACCAACGATGACCGCCTTGCCAAGTCGTCGGTTCGTCACGTTTCGGTTCGAGTCTTCCCCGTAATCCAGGAAGAGAGTTAGCCTGGGACCGCCGCCGTCTCGGCGGCGCAGGGGGCGATCGGACGAAACCCCCGGAGCCGCGCCGATTCTCCCGATCCCGACTCCGCTTCGGCTACCATTGCGGCTCCACCTCTAACAGGAGCCGCAGATGAAGAAGAAACTCTCCCTTCGCCGCGAGACGCTGTTCCGCCTTACTCAAGCCGACGCCGTACGAGTGCTCGGCGGTGTGCGACTCGTCCACGAAACCTTCGATTCGGGCGAGACCTACTGCTGGTGCTCGCGGGGCTGCCCGCCGCAGAGCGATGGCTGTCCAGGGACCGACCCGATCGAGACCTCGGCCTGCAACGCCGCCTGAACCGCCCCGGGGCGGCTTGGATCCCTCTGAGCTGCCCTGCCTATTACATGATGCCAGCTGCCGAAGTGGCCTTGAGGCTGGTACCAAACAGTAGGGCCTCTCGCTTTTCACAGCCTTCGCGCCTGCATTGGGGGGCTCGGCGGTTGGGTGAAACCGTCGGCCCTTGCCTGCCGTAAGATGGGCTCGGCAGGGAGGTCCACCTACACATGCCCCTCACTCGCTCTTCCCGACACAAAATCATCGCCGGCGTCTGCGGCGGCTTGGCGGACTGGCTCGGCTGGGACGTGACGCTGGTGCGCGTCCTCTACGTCGTCGTCTCGGTCGTTTCGGTCGCGTTCCCCGGCATCCTGGCGTACGTGATCCTCTGGATCGTGATGCCTGCTGACTCGTAACGAGGTCTACTCGTAGCCCTGACCACGCTTGAAGACGTGAAGGATGATGAGGACTCCCAGCGCCTGGTCCCAGCCAAAGCGGACTCGCCAGCCGCCGACGCGCAGCCGATATTCGGGGGGTTGCTGGCCCGCAAGCTTGACCACATCACCCTGACGGGTCTCGGCAAACCTCAGAACGGTGGCGACAATTCGCGCGCGGTCGTGAGGCTCTTCCCTTCCCGTTGATCTCGCCAAGCTTCGGCCACCGCCGCAATCTCGCCGGGCGTCTCGTCCTCATCATCCTCGGGGGCGTTCTCTAAGGTAAAGAGAGGTGGCTCAGCCGTCTCCTGGAGGACCGCGAGCAAGAGCTTGGCGCGGGGGATCTCGGTCTCCGGAAGGTCGTCTACCAGACGGTGAAGGCTGTCTCGCATCGTCATAGCCATCTCCTCGGCCTCTTTTCTAACTCTACGCGGACGTCCATCTCACGTCGGACGGATCTCCGCCTCCACCTCAGCCCCCGCCCCATGCCGGGCGGCGACCACCGCCGCGGTGAACATTCCGCAGACGGCGGCGAAGGTGATCAACGCCACCAGTGACATCCAGCCTTTGAGGTCGGTCGGCTGGAGGAAGGTCAGCAGCTCCGCCATCGGCGCGAACGGCTTGCCGTCTTTCACTCCTTCGAGCGCGCGGAGGGTTGCGCGGATCAGCGCGCCGATCGCCAATCCTCCAATCGCTCCGATTGTGCCGCGGACGGCGAGCTGCGCGACGGAGAGCGGGTCTTTGAACTTCGGCGGCTCGATTGAGAACTCCGGTTCGCGTTGGCCCCAGGGGACGAAGCGGGCGAGCAGGATCATGCCGGGGATGCCGGCGAAGATCGAGAACCAGAAGAAGCTGGTCCAGCCGATCGCGTGGACCAGGAAGCCGGTAATCGGCCCGGAGAGCAGACGCGGCAGGCCGAACAGGCTGGAGAACAGGGCGTATTGGGTGGCGGAGAAGCGCTTCTGGGTGAGGCGCAGCAGGAGCACGCCATAGGCGCCGGTGCCCATGCCGGAGGCGAGCGTTTCAAACGCCATCGCGCCATACATCAGCCAACGGTTCGGACCCGGCTGGACCGAGAGGATCACGTACCCTAAGTTCGAGAAGATCTGGAGGAACCCGAACAGCCAGAGCGAGCGGCCGAGGCCGAGCGTGGTGGTGAGCGCACCGCCGAAGAAGACGCCGATCAGGTTGCCGATCAGGCCGACCGTCGCCAACGCCACGCCGCGATCGAAATCGCTGTAGCCGGCCTGTACCAGGAACGAACGCTGGAGCGTCTGCGCGAGTTGGTCGGCGAACTTGTAAAACAGCACGAACGCCAGAATTTCAAGCGCCCGATGGCGCGAGAGAAAGCCGAGAAACGGTAGCCAGACCGCCTCGCGCAGCGTCTTCGGCGCTGGGGGTAGGCCCTCGGGCTCCGGCGCTTTCCAGGTGATCGCGATCAACGGCAGGTAGCAGACCGAGAGCAAGACGATGACCAGCGGCCACGAGGTCATCCCCGCGAGCGTGATCGAGAATCCGCCCGCGAGGTACATCGCCGCGCGGTAGATCGCGGTGCGCGCACCGACGGCAACGCCTTGCTCCTCCGGCCGCAGCACGTCGACCGCATAGGCGTCGAGCGCGATGTCCTGGGTGGCGGCGGAGAAAGCGACCGCGAGCGCCAGAGCGCCCACCACCCAGGGGGTATCCGGATGGCCTCCGACTCCCGCCAGAGAGAGCGTGGTCGCAAACAGCGCCACCTGCGCGATCGCGATCCAACCCCGCCTGCGGCCCAGCCACTGGAGCGGGACATAGCGGTCCATCAGCGGCGCCCAAAGGAACTTGAACGTCCACGGCGCCTGCGCGAGCGTGATCAGGCCGACGACCCGCAAATCGACGCCGATCTTGGTCATCCAATCCGGAATCGCGATCCACACCAGCCCGAGCGGCAGGCCGGACGAGAACGACATCAAAGAGACCGAAGCGGTCCGCCAAGAGGTCATTGCGCGGACCAGGGCTTGCCAGGTCGAAAGGCGCTGCTCAGGCTGTGGGGTCATGGCGGGGGAGTGTATCCGACACGTTCCGCCGGCCGGGCTAGAATCTTCGCCATCATGCCGCGCGCCACGGCTCGGCGCGACGGTGCGCGGGCCATCGGGCGTGCAGGAAATCGGCTGATCGGCCGAGTGCTACGATGACCACGCGATCCTCGGAGGAAGCGACGATGCACAACGAGTTCACTGCGATCATCGAGCAAGACGGCGATTGGTTCATTTCCTACTCGCCCGAGATTCCCGGCGCCAACGGCCAGGGCCGCTCGAAGCAGGACTCCCTCGAGAGTCTGGCCGCTGCCATCTCGCTGATTCTGGAAGATCGGCGCGACTCAGCTCGTTGACAGCGCCGCCTCGCCGCCATAGCCTCTAGGAAGATCCTCAACTCATGTGCCGGCCGCCCAGGTGATCTTCGTTTCCCACGCCTCCGCGGACGACTCCTTCGTGGCGGAACTGCGCCGGGAGCTGGAAGCTCGCCACCTTCCCGTATGGGTGGACTCCCGCACTTTGCGCGGCGGCGACAAGCTGGGGCCGAAAATCGAGAGGGCGATCGAGACGGCCTCCCGGGTGCTCGTCGTATTGAGCCCTCACACCGTCAACTCAGCCTGGGTGCGCCGCGAGATCCGGAAGGCGCTCGAGGTGGAGGGGCGCCGTAAGGCGGAGGGCTACCGTGTCATCCCGCTGCTTTTGCCTGGGATCGCCCACGGCGCGCTCGGCACCTGGTTCGACGAGGAGCCGGTCGCGGTGCCGATTACGATCGGCCCGGCCGGTCTGAGCGCGGCGCTTCCCGCCCTCCTTGCCGCCCTGGGGGAGCGCCTCCCCACCGATCCGCAGCCGTACGAGGAACCGGCCGCCCAGCCGGTCGAGGAGCTGATTCTCACCCTCACCGATCCCGTGATCGACACTACCGAGGGAAAACGCCGCGCGCGGGCGACGGCCACGCTCGCTTACGAGCCGGCGCAAGCCGGCGCGCGGCGCATCGAAAGCCGGAGGTTCATATTCCTCGCCCCGCTCGGTCCCATCGAGACCGCGGACCTGCGGTGGTATCTGGAGAGCTACTACGACTGGCCGGTGGGCGTTTTTAAGGACCGCGCGGCGGGCATCGAAGAGAAGCTCCCGGTGTGGGGCCAGGATCTGTTCCAGGCCGCATTGGGCGACGAGGAAGCGCGCGATGCTCTCTCCGCTTGGCAAAACGCCAAGGAGGCCGATCGGCGTTTCTCCGTGCTGGTGGACAGCGACCTTGCGAAGGGCGCGTCCGATGAGGCTAAGGCCGGCGCGCTGGAGGCCGCTACCGATCTGCTCTCTCTACCTTGGGAGCTTCTCCATGATCGCCGCGTCTGGCTGTTCAAGGGAAAGAACCCCGTGCGCGTCCGCCGTCGCCTGCCCAACCGGCAGGCCCAGCCCGCCCGGCCGACCTCCTTGCCCCTTCGCATTCTGCTCGTCAGCTCGCGGCCGGAAAGGGATGCTAAGGGCAACCGCATCGGTTACTTCGACCACCGGGCGAGCGCCCTACCGTTAACCGAAGCCGTGGAAAGTCTCGGAGCGCTGGCCCGGCTCGCCCTGCTGCAGCCACCCACCTTTGCCGCACTCGAAGCGGCTCTGCAAGCGGGAAACGAAGGTCAGCCGTTCGACATCGTCCATTTCGACGGCCATGGCGTGTACGACCGTCGGCTCGGTTTAGGCGGGCTGTGCTTCGAAGACCCGCAAGACGCGGGGAAGTGGGAGGAAAGAACGATGGAGTTCGTGGACGCCGCCCGGCTCTCCGAGCTGGTCCACGAGCACCGCATCCCCCTGGTGTTTCTCGAAGCCTGCCAAACCGCCGTCGCCGAAATGGACCCCACCGCCTCCGTGGCCGCAAAGCTGCTCGACGAGGGGGTCACCTCGGTGGTGGCGATGAGCCACAGCGTGTTGGTCGAGACCGCCCGCCGTTTTGTCCAAGCGTTCTACGCCGAGCTGGCCCGGGGCGCGCGGGTCGGCCGGGCGATGCTCGCCGGACAACTCGCGCTGTTCGCCGATTCGCGACGCGGCAAGATCCTGGGAGCCGGCGAGTTGCAGCTCCAGGACTGGTTCGTGCCCGTGCTCTATCAGGAGGAGCAGGACCCGCAGCTCCTCACCAAGATTCCGCCGCAGCAGATCCAGCAACTCGAAGCGGAGAAGCGCCGCTTGAGCCTGGGTGCCCTGCCTGAGCCCCCGCCCCATGCCTTCCAGGGGCGCAGCCGCGAGCTGCTGGCACTGGAGCGGCTGCTGCATCGCGAGCCCTGGGCGGTGGTGCGCGGGACCGGGGGTCAGGGGAAAACCACCCTCGCTACCGAGCTGGCCCGTTGGCTCACCCGCACCTCCCGCTTCGCCCGCGCCGCCTTTGTGAGCTTGGAGCACCACCGGCACGCGCAGGCCGTGCTTGACACCCTGGGCCACCAGCTTCTGCCCGAAGGGGACAAGTATTCCGTGGCCCAGTTCCACACGTTCGACGAAGCTCTCCAACCCGTTGAGCGCGCGCTACGCGACCAGCCCACGATTCTGGTCCTCGACAACTGCGAGAGCATCCTCCCCGAGCGGGAAGATCCGCTGGCTCCGGGCGACCCGAGCGATCCGGCCGTTCCGTTCGCCACGGACACCGCAACGGAGATCTTCGCTCTCTGCCAACGCCTGCTGGCCGCCGATCCGCGCACCCGGCTGCTGTTCACCACCCGCGAGCCGCTGCCGGCGCCGTTCAACACCCCGGGACGCGAGCGGGAGCTGGGCGCTCTCTCCCCGGGCGACGCCGTCAAGCTAGTCGGCGAAGTGATGAAACAGAACGGTTGGATCCCACCGAGCGACGACGCGGGCTCTACGCCAGAGGAGATCACAGCCCTGGTTGAGGCAATGCATTGCCATGCCCGCGGACTGGTTCTCCTGGCACCCGAGGTGGCCCGCAGCGGTGTGAAGGCGGCTACCGGGGATCTGCGAAAGCTGATGGCGGACCTGGAACGAAAACACCCGGGGGACCGCGAAAACTCGCTCTACGCCAGCGTCGAGCTGTCGCTGCGCCGGCTGCCCGCGGAATCGCGAGAGCGCGTGAAGGCCCTGGCGGTCTGCCACGGAGGCGTGCATCTCTGGGTCTTGAGCGTGCTCACCGGCTTGGAGCCGGACGCCGCCTGCCGGTTGGCGATTGAGCTGAAACAGGTCGGCCTGGGCGAGGACATGGGCTATGGCCACCTGCGCCTCGACCCCGGCCTGCCGCCCTGTCTGCTTGGCGATCTTCCGGAGGACGAAGCCGAGGCCCTCCGTTCGCGCTGGGCGGAGGCGATGGCGGGCCTGACCGGATATCTCTACGAGCAGAGCTTCAAGGACGCCCGGCTCGCCGCGCAGTTGACTCTGCTGGAGCTGCCCAACCTTCTGGAGATGCTCGACTGGAGTCGATGCCGTCAAGCGGCGGAGCGGGTGGTGGATCTCGCGAGGTTAGTGGAATCTCTGGTGGCTGACCTCGGCCAGCCGCGGGCGTTGGTGCGAGCAATGCGGGTGCGGGAACAGGCGGCTCGGACGCTGGGGGAGTGGAGCCACGCCCGGTACCTGGCCGAGGACGCCGCCATTGAGCGCCTGACGGAGCGCGGCGATTTGCCCGCGGCCGATGCCGCCACCCGGGAGCTCGTCGCGAAAGCCTTCGCCGCGGGCGAGGCGGCGTACCCTGGGGCGGCCTACGACCTGGCGATGGTGCACTGGAGGCTTGGGAGGATCCTGAAGAAGAGGGGCGCTGCCGAAGACGCCTTGGCTCCCCTGGCGGAGGCACAGCGCCGTTTTCAGGCGTTGGCCGATGCGGGCAACAAAGGCGCTGAGCACATGGACGGAGTGGTCATCACCGAGACCGGGGATTGCCTTCGGAATCTAGGCAGGTTGGACGCGGCGGCCAGTGCCTACGAGAAGGCCATCGCGCTTGATCGGAAAGCGGATCGGCATAGAGATGTCGCTGTCGCCAAGTTCCAGCTCGGCACGGTACGACTCCTCCAGCAGCGATATTCGGATGCGCTGGCCATCTACGCCGTAACGCGCGAAGGCGCCGAGAAGCTGGGCGAGCCCCAGATGGTGGCCACGATCTGGCATCAGATCGGCATGGCCCACCAGGAGGCGGGCCAGCACGAACAAGCGGAACACGCCTACCGCCAATCGCTGGCGATCGAGGTGCGCGAGAACAACCTCGGCGGTCAGGCGGCTTCCCTGAATCAGCTCGGCAACCTCTACGCTGCAATTGACCGCCTGGAAGAAGCGGTTACCTTTCACAGGCAGGCCGTCGAGGTTGATGTTCGGCTCCAGGATCTCGCCAGCGAAGGCCGCGGCCGGAGCAATCTTTCGAACATGCTGATCCGCCTTCACCGTTATGACGAAGCCCGGCAGGAGCTCCGGCGGGCGATCGAGTGCTTAGAACCATATGGCCACACCGCCGAGCCCTGGAAGGCCTGGGCGATACTGGAGAAACTCGAACGCGCCACCGGCCAGGTCGAAGCTGGACAGGCGGCCCGGCGGCGGGCGATCGAGGCCTATCTGTTCTATCGGCAGGCCGGAGGGGAGAGCCAGACCAATCAAGCCTCGCTGTTTGCTCTGGTGGCCCAGGCGATGCAGGAGAAGGCAGAGGAGAGCGCGGGGCGGCAGTTGAACGAGATGCTCGCGCCCGGCGATCCGCCGCAGTTCACGGCGCTCGTACGACAGCTTCAGCGGATTCTGGGAGGTGAACGCGATCTGGCTCTTGCGGAGGAGTCTGAGCTGGACTACAGGAGCGTGGCAGAGCTGCGGCTTCTGCTGGAGGCGTTCAAATCCTGAAACTTCGTGCCGCACTCCGGATGGACCACGTCGGTCGCTCCAACGTCTCCTACCCAGACAGGGTCAAGATCTAGCCCCGCGAGGCGGAAGGCCATTTACCCCAAGGCGATAACCTCGGGGGTCTCTTGCTCCGTTGAGGGGTAAAAAACGCAGGCCCCGGGCTCCAGGATCCCACCCGCTAGGGGCTGCCGCTCTGATCGAACGACCTGGCGCTGTTCCCGCGCTTGTCTGCATGTCCAGAATACCCCCCTTAATTACCGACGGTCAACCACTAGCTAACCGACCTCAGCAAAGCCCGGCCTGGGAGATCACTTCATTGCGCACCCAACACCTCTTCGAAACCTGCCTCTACGCCCCCGACCTCGCCGCGACGGTCGACTTCTACCGTCGAGTGTTCGGCCTGGAAGTGATCTCCGATTTCTCACCGAGGGGTGTAGCGCTGCGAGTCGAATCCGGCGTCCTCCTGATCTTCTGCCCCGAGCGCACCCGCGAGCGCATCGCGGCGATGCCGGGCATCCCGAGCCATGGCGCCGTGGGCGAAGGACACGTCGCATTCCTGGTGACCGAGGACGAGCTTCCCGCCTGGCGCGAACGCCTTGCCGAGTTGGGCATTGAGATCGAGTCCGAGATGGGGTGGGAGGTTGGGGGGCGCTCGATCTACTTCCGCGATCCGGGCGGCAACAGCGTCGAACTCGCACCGCCGACGCTCTGGGGCGGCGGCTGGGAGCGCCGATGAACCTCCGTACGGCCGGGCAGGCGATCGACCACCTGCTGATCGGCGCCCCCGATCTCGCCTCCGGCGTCGCCTGGGTGGCCGATCAGTTCGGTGTAACGCCCACTCCCGGTGGCCGGCATCCGGGTCTCGGGACGCACAATGCGCTCACCGGTTTGGGAGGAGCGCGTTATCTGGAAGTGATCGCCCCCGATCCGGAGGGCACCGGGCTTGCGCCTCATTTCGCCTGGCTCGCGGCCTGTTCGACCCCGAGGTTCGCCACCTGGGCCGCGGTGGCGGAGGACCTTGCGCCGATCGCCGCCGCGCTCGATGCCGCGGGTCTGAGGCATTCCGGAATCACCGCCGGCTCGCGCCGTCGCGTGGATGGCTCGCTGCTCGAATGGTGGACGCTGTTTCCCGTGGAGACGGAGGGCGGCCTGGTGCCGTTCTTCATCCGCTGGAAAGACCCCTCGCAGCATCCGGCGCTCTTTCTTCCGCACAGCCTGCGGCTTGAGGCTCTTTCGTTCGCCCACCCGGACCCTGAGCGGCTCGCGAAAGTCCTCGCGACGGTCGGGCTGGAAGAGCGGATTGGGGAAGGGGCCTCACCGCGCCTCCTTGCGACGATTCGCGGATCCGTTGCCCACCCGTCGATCACCGGGCGCCCACCCGGTGGGACGGCGGTTCGCTCCTAGGCGGTTCCTATACTGCTCCTGAGGCTCCTCCGGATCCATCTTGGGATCCGCCCTCGCGTGCATCTCTCCGGTGCGCCCACCTCAAGGAGGCCTTATGAAAACTCGCTCGGTCCTTCTCCTCGCCTCTCTTCTCCTGTGGGCGGCTCCCCAGAGCGCGGCCGCGGTCGCCGGTCAGTGGACTCTGATCGGATGGAACAACCTCGGCATGCACTGCATGGACAGCGATTACTCGTTGTTCTCGATCTTGCCGCCCTACAACACGATCCACGCCCAGCTGATCGATGGTTCCGGCAAATTGGTGAAGAGCCCCGCCGGGATCACCGTCACCTACGAAGCGGTCCGCGATGGCGCCGGTTCGATCAACACGACCTCCCAGGCCAAGACCAACTTCTGGCAGTTCGTCTCCGCGCTGTTCGGCGCATCTCCGGCTCCCGACGCCGGGCTCACGGGGCTGACCATGCCGGGGTCTGCGAACCGGCCGCAGCCGATGATCTGGGATGCCACGATGGGCCTGTTTACGGCGGAAGGGATTCCGATGACTCCCTACGACGACGCGGGACACAAGAACCCCTATCCGATGATGCGCTTGGTGGCGCGAAACAGCGCGGGGACGGTGCTTGCGGTGACCGAGATCGTCCTGCCGGTTTCCGACGAGATGACCTGTACCTCCTGCCACGCTTCGGGCTCCGCTCCGGCCGCGCGTCCGGCGGGCGGTTGGGTGAACGATCCCAATCGCGAACGCGATTTTCGGCGCAACATCCTTCGCCTGCATGACGAAAAGCAGGCGGGGAATTCCCTTTACACCACCGCGCTCGCCCGCGCCGGCTATCGTCCGGAAGGCCTGGCCGCCACCGCCGAGGCGGGCACTCCCATCCTTTGCGCGCGTTGCCACGCTTCCAACGCGCTCCCCGGCACCGGGTACACGGGAATCTCGCCGCTCACCTCGGCGGTGCACACGGGGCATGCCCGGGTGATCGATCCTGGCAACGGCATGACGCTCGAAAATTCGGCCAACCGGGCGGCCTGCTACAACTGCCATCCCGGCTCGACCACCCGCTGCCTGCGCGGCGCGATGGGCGCATCGGTCGCGGCGGACGGTACCCTGGCCATCCAGTGCCAAAGCTGCCACGGCCCGATGAGCGAAGTGGGCGCCGCCACCCGGAAAGGGTGGCTCGAAGAGCCCGACTGCCAGAGCTGCCACACGGGGACGGCGACCCACAACGCCGGCCAGCTCCGCTACAACACCGTGTTCACCTCGCCGGGTCATCCGCGGATTCCGGCCGACGACACGTTCGCGACCAATCCGAACACGCCGGGGGCCGGCCTTTCCCTCTACCGCTTCTCGTTCGGCCATGGCGGTCTCGCCTGCGAGGCGTGCCACGGCTCGACGCATGCCGAGTACCCGTCGTCGCACGCCAACGACAACGTACAGAGCCTGCTGCTGCAAGCGCATAAAGGCCCGATGGCCGAGTGCGCGGCCTGCCACGGCGCGGTGCCGGTCACCACGTTCGGCGGACCGCACGGCATGCACCCGGTGGGTCCGTATTGGGTGAGCCACCATGGTGAATCGGGAGGAGGCGACAGTCCGGCCAAGGCGCTGGTCAACTGCCAATCGTGCCACGGCGCGGACAACCGGGGCACCGTGCTCTCCCGCTCGCAAGCCGATTGGACGGTCAGCACGACCTTCGGCAGCCGCTACTTCTGGCGCGGTTTCCGGATCGGCTGCTACGCCTGCCATGACGGGCCGGGCGGCGAGGGCGCGAACCCGAACCGGCCGGCTCAGGTGACCGACGCGAACACCTCGGTCCGGAGCCCGGCGGCGGTCGCGATCGCGCTCGTCGCACGCGATCCGGACAACGATCCGCTGGAGCTACGCATCGTCTCCCAGCCGGACCACGGTACGGTGGGGTTGATCGGTCGCACCGCCACCTACTATTCCGAGGCCGGCTTTGCCGGGACCGCAACGTTTACCTTCGCGGCCTGGGACGGATCGATCGACTCGAATCTAGGCACCGTCCACGTCGCGGTGACCGGCGGTGGGGGAGGAGGCTGCACCCTCTCCTGCACGGCGACCGTGCCGGCGAACGCCCGGGAAGGAGCACCGGTGGCGTTCAATTCGACCGCCACGGCTACGAACTGCGGCGCCTTGCCTACCTACGTTTGGACCTTCGGGGACGGGCAGCAGGCGTCGCTCCAGAACCCGAGCCACACCTATCGCCGTTCGGGCGGCTACAACTGGAGCCTGCGGGTCACCGCCGCAACCACCACCTGCGACAAGAGCGGCACGATCGCAATCGCCGGCCAGCCCCCCCGGGTCACCCGCGTATTGCGCTTGGACAATCCGTTCCGCCTCCAGATCGACGGCGGCAACTTCCATACCGCGCTCCAGGTTTCGATCGCCGGCCAGCCCTGGACCAACCTGACCCGCCAGGGGACCACGCGCTTGACACTCGGCTCCGGACCTGCGCTGCGCAATCGATTCCCGGCCAACACCTGGGTCTCGATTCGCCTGCTCAATCAGGACGATGGGATGAACGTGACGGTGCAGTACAACCGGACGAAGAATCAGTGGCGCCCGGCGCCGTAGGTGCTTTGGCTTCTCTGGGATAGGTAGTTCTTGGGGGGGACGCTTTCGCGTCGCCCCTCCCTTTCCCTACAGCTTGCCAACCTCCCCCACGAGCCGCCTGAGCACCCCGTCGATCTGCGCCAGCTCCTCGCGCGTGTCCGCCAGGTGCGCGCGCTCCGACCGAACGAAGCGGGAGTACGGACCCACGCCTTCGTCGATCCGGTGCAGGCTGCGTTCGATCTCGCGGTCGAACTGTCCGGTCAGGGCGGACATCAATTTCTCTCGCAGGGTCTCGATGTTCGCGCGCAGCTCGCGCTTGGCTTTTTCGCGGCGGCTGGGGAGGATGAAGAAGCCGAGGGCCGCGACCGTTCCCGCCGCCAGGATGCCGGTGAAATCGGCGGCGGCGGTCGCCGCGAGATGGACCAGCAGAGCGCCTAGGCCGAGGGCGCCCACTTCGACCAGGGCGGTGTTGGCGACCGCGCCCTTGACCGATTCGGCCATCCGCTCGGCTTCCGCGGCGTGATCGAAACTTTCGACCGAGCGTTGCGCGGCGCGACCGACGCTTTCGAGTAGGCGGTTGCGGTCGACGTCGAACTGCCTGAGCCCCGCATCGCCGACGATCTTGTCGGCGTGGGCCACCTTCCGCTTCGCCAGATGCTCCAAGATCGCCTGCCACTGGCGCAGGTCGGACGAGACCATCCAGTCGATCACCTCGTGAACCCTGCGGTCGATCGCCTGCGGCACGTCGGCTACCACTTCGCGAACGAAATCGTTGCGGGTTTTCTCCTTGTTCAACAGGTCGAAAACTTTTCCCAAGCGGAGCCGCTCGTCGAAGAAGGCGGTGCCCCGATTCTCTAGCTCATGGAGGACGGTGTCGACGTCCGCCAGGCGAAAGCGGAACTCGCGCCCCATGTCTTCTTTGTAGAGCGCGAGCTGCCGTTCGAGCGTGTCCAGGGTTGCGACGTCGTCGGCGAGCAGAGCGGTCCGCGCATCGGCCACGGCGAGGTATTTTTCGACCAGGTGCGCGGCCACCCCTAAAGGATTTCCGAGCTTCAGGCGAATGCGTTCTTTTTCGTCAAGCGTTTCGACCAGATATTTTTCGAGCGCGGGGAAACGGCTGGTGGAAAGCAGCGTCTCGTCGTTTGATTCCTTGGCGCGCAGCGCCTGCCGCCCGGAGAGCGGGAACAGCTCGGGGGCGAAACCGAGCAAAGTCCGCGCGCTGTCGGAGACGAAGGCGAGCACCTTGGCCAAATCCTCGGGCTTTTCGAGCAGGTCGATCTTGTTGAGCACCAGGACGATCTTCTTGCCCCAGTCGCGGATCGCTTCTAAAAACGCGCGCTCGCTCTCGGTGAACGGTCGATCGGCCGAGGTGATGAACAGCACCAGGTCCGAGCGCGGTACGAAATCGCGGGTGATCGCCTCGTGCTCGCGGTGGATCGCATTGGTGCCCGGCGTGTCGACGATCGAGATCTCGCGCAGCAGCTCGACCGGGGCAGCGACCGTGTCGCTCAGCCCATCGACCTCGGTGCGCGAAATCTCCGGCCCGTACTGGATGAGGTGAATGCGCGTGGTGGTGGGGGTCGGTCCTTCTTCCAGGATGCGGCCGCCGAGCAGAGCGTTGATGAAGGCGGATTTGCCCGCGTTGAACTCGCCCGCGACGACCAGCAAAAACAGCTCGTCGAGCTGGCGGGCGGAGGCGGCGAGGGTCTTGGCGTCGTCTGCCCCGGCGTCGAACTTGGCGAGCGCCGCCTCAAGCCGCGCGAGGGCGGTGCGCTCTTCGACCCGAATCTGATCGGCCGATTTCGAAAGGATGCGCCGGAGCATGGAAAAACCATAGCACGCCGTCTTAGAGCGCCGACGTCCCCGGCGGCACCAGCGCGTCGATCGCCGCCGCGTCTTCCGCCGTGATCTGGATATCGGGGACCGAGAGGCTGTCCTCCAGCTGTTCCATCGTGCGCGGGCCGACGATGATCGAGGTGACGGCCGGGTTGCGGAGCGCCCAAGCGTTCGCCAGCCGCGCGAGTGAAATTCCTTTCGCTTCGGCGAGCGGCAAGAGCTTTTCTACGATCTCCAGCCGGCGGTCGAACTTCGGGTTTTCGATGTCGCCCACCCAGTTGGCCGCGCGCGCCGAGTCCGCCGGGTTCGCCTGGCCGCGGCGGTACTTGCCCGTGAGCCAGCCCCCTTCGAGCGGGCTCCAAACGATGTTGCCCAGGCCGTGCTTCTGGGTCATCGGGAAGTGATCGAACTCCATCGTCCGGCGCAGGATGCTGTACGGCGGTTGAAGGCAGACGAAACGTTCGAAGCCCTTCTTTTCGGAGAGCCAGAGCGAATCGACGATTTCCCAGGCGGCAAAGCGCTTCTCCCACGGTCCCGGCCCTTCGTAATGGTTGGTCGAGCAGCCGAGGTAGCGAACCTTTCCCTGGCGTACCAGATCGGTGAGCGTCCCTAGCGTCTCTTCGAGCGGCGTCGTCGGATCGGGCCGGTGGGTCTGGTAAAGGTCGATCGCCTCCACCTTCAGGCGCCGGAGGCTCGCTTCCACCTGCTGCTGGATCGCCTTTCTCGACAGTCCGCGGTCGTAGACCCCCGGTCCCATCGGCGACCAGACTTTCGTCGCCAGCACGATCTCGTCGCGCTGCGCTTTGCGTTGCGCCAAAGCTTCGCCGACGATCTCCTCGGATTCGCCCGCCGAGTAGTTGTTCGACGTGTCGATGAAATTGATCCCGGCGTCGAGCGCGCGGTGAATGATCCGGATGCACTCTTGCCGATCCGTATTACCCCAGGCGCCGAACATCATGGCGCCCAGACAGAGCGGCGAGACCTTCAAGCCGGTACGGCCGAGGCTGCGGGTTTCCATGTCGATTCTCCTGCGTGGTTTCTTGTGCGTTGAGCCTGCCGGCGGTCCTGCTCGGCCAGGCTACCCTTGCGACACCACTTCGACCGGCCCGAGAGCGGCGAGCTGGGGTGCGACCTGCTCGGCGGGGCCGACCGCGATGATCGCGAGCTGCTCGGGGCGGATGTGCCGGTGGGCTAGCTCGAGCAGCTCGGCGCGATCGATCGAGGCGATCCGTTCGAGGTAGCGGTCGTAATAATCGTCGGGAAGATCGTAGATCGACAGCACTTCGAGCCTTTTCGCCACGTCGCCGAGAGTCTGGGACGAGTACGGGAAGACCCCCATGATGTAGCGCCGGGTCTCTTCCATCTCCTCTTCGGACACCTGTTCGGTGCGGATGCGCTCCAGCTCGAACAGCACCTCGCGCACCGCGGCGCCGGTCGATTCGGTGGCGACGGCGGTCGAGACCGCGAACGGCCCCGGACCCAGGCGCCCGCCGAGCCGGGTGGTGGCGCCATAGGTGAAGCCGTGGCGCTCGCGCAGGTTCAAGTTGATCCGGCTGGTGAACTTGCCGCCGAGCAGCGTGTTGAGCAGCAGGAGCGGCACGTAGTCCGGATGGCGCCGGCCGACCGCGGCGTGGCCGAGCCGAAGCTCGGTCTGGGCGGCGTCGGGCCGGTCGATCAGGTGGATCGTGGTGCCTGTCCGGCAGATGGGCACGATCTCCGCGGCGGGCGGCGCAGGCGCGGTGGGGGTCAGCCCCAGCTTCTCTTCGATCTCCGCGGCGATCGCTTCCGGGTCGAGGTCGCCGACCGCGATCAGGGCCGCCGAACCGAGCGGGTAGTGGCGGGAGAAGAAATCGAGCGCCTCGTCGCGGCCGATCCGGGAGACGCTCTCGATCGTGCCGAGCGACGATTCGGCATAGGGCGTGCCGAGATAGAGCACCCGGGCGAGCAGCTCGTCGGCGAGAGTGCTGGGCTCGAAGCGGCGGCGTTCGAGCTCGGTCGTGCGGAGTTTCTTGATGCGCTCGATCTCGCGTTCGGGAAAGGTCGGCGCGGTCGCCACCTCGGTCAACAGGTCGAACGCGGGTTTGAGCTCGCTCGCGAGCAGGCCGACCTCGACTGCGCCGTAGTCCCACTCGGCGTAGCTGGCGAGATAACCGCCGAGATCCTCGGCGCGGCGGGCGATTTCGAGCGACGAACTGCCCGCCGTCCCTTCGTCGATCAACGAGGCGGAGAGCGTTGCCAAGCCGGGCAGCCCGGCGGGATCCCAATGCCCCCCGGCGGGAAAGACCAGCTCCAGCGTCGCGAGCGGCACCCTGGGGACCCGTGCGGCGTAGATCCGCAGACCGTTTTTGCACCGCCGGTTGAGGAAGGCGGGGAAGCGGAACCCGCGCGCCGCGGTGGGCGGCGGCGCGTCGTCGCGGCGGATCGGGCTCATGCGGCGTCCTTCGGAACGATCCACAGGCTCGCGCGATCCACCGGCCGGCACCAGGTCGCGACGAAGCGGGAGATCTCCTCGGCCGAGATGGTGCTGTAGGCCTCGGACTCGCGGGCGACGCCGCCGGGATCGCCGAAATACGTTGTTAAGCGGGCCAGCAGGTCGGCTCGCATGTCGAGCCGCTGCAGGTTGCCGAAATAATCGGTGAGTGCCCGTTTGCGCGCTCGTTCGAGCGCCTGGGCGTCGACCTGGCCGGCGGCGATCTACTCCAGATGTCCGCCGAGCCGCGCTTCGATCTCCTCCGCAGCGACCCCCGGCCGCGCGGTCGCGACGAGAGTGAACGTTCCGGCGGCCTCGCCGAGGTGGACCCAGGCGCCGGCCTCCTGGGCGATCTGGCGGTCGTAGATCAGGTCGCTGTAGAGCAGGCTCGATTTGCCGCCGGTCAGAAGCGACGACAGAAGATCCGCGACGTACCATTCGCGGCTGCCGTAAGGCGGGGTGGCGTAGGCGAGGTAGATCCGCGGCATCAGGACGGCGTCGGCGAACACGTCGCGCCGTTCCACTTCGGGGCGCTCCAGACGGCCGTTTGGATAGTTTGGCAGGACCACCGGCGGGATCGCCTCGCCGCGCGGGATCTCGCCGAACCAGGCTTCGGCCCGCTCCAACGCCTCGGCCGGCTCGAAATCGCCCGCGATCGTGAGCACCGCGTTGTTCGGCGCGTAGTAGGTGCGGAAAAAAGCGCGCACCTCGTCGATCGTCGCCCCGAGGATGTCTTCGAGCGTGCCGATCACCGGCCAGTGGTAGGGGTGGCCCTCCGGGTAGAGCAGGGCGTAGAGCCGCTCGCTCGCCTGGCCGTACGGCTGATTCTCGACCCGCTGGCGCCGTTCGTTGACCACCACGTCGCGCTGGGTGTCGAGGTTCTCTTGGGTTAGCGCCGGGAGCAGGAATCCCATCCGGTCGGATTCGAGCCACAGGCCGAGGTCGAGGTGGGCCGACGGCAGCGTCTCGTAGTAGTTCGTCCGGTCGTGCGAGGTCGAGCCGTTGGCCACTCCGCCGACCTGCTGAACGAACCGGAAATGGCCGTTGGTCGGCACGTGGGCGCTGCCTTGGAACAGCATGTGCTCGAACATGTGGGCCAGGCCGGTGCTCCCCGGCTGCTCGTTTTTGGAGCCCACGTGGTACCAGAGGTTGACCGTCACCAGCGGCAGCGACCGGTCGGAATGGAGCACGACCCGAAGGCCGTTGGGTAAGGCGTGGCTTTCGAAGCTAAGCTCGGGCGTGGCGGTCATGGTATGGGTTTCGGAGCGAACGGCGGATCGGCCGCGATGCGGGCGCCCTGGATTCGAGGTAGACGTCTCGGAGTGTAGGAGCGGCGTCGCGGAGGTGTCAAGGAAGGTGCAAAGGACGCTATACACCCGCACTCTTGCGCCTTCCGCCTCGTTTGCGCTAGCCTTCTGCTATGACTACGAGCCCGGCGTACCTCACCGAGAACCAGAAGAAGATCCTCGACTTCCTCCAGGAATTCCAAGGCAAGCACGGGATCTCGCCGACCCATCGCGAGATCTGCGAGCGTTTCGGTTACCGCTCGTACGGTACCGTGTACAAGCATCTGAAGCTGTTGCAGCAGAAAGGCTTCCTGCATCGCGACTGGAACCAGAAGCGGGGCATCGAGCTGATCCGGGCGATCCCCGGAACGGATTTCGGCCAGCCCGAGCCGATGGTCGCGTTCTTCGGCAACATCGCCGCCGGTCGGCCGCTCGAAGCGGTGGAAGACGAGCGCAAGAGCGAGAAGATGGGGGTGCCGACCTTCCTGGTCAACGCCCGGCCGAACGACCATTACGTGCTGCGGGTGGTCGGCGAGTCGATGATCGAAGAGGGAATCCACGACGGCGACTTCGTCGTCGTCCAGCGGCGCGAGCTTGCCGAGCCGGGGGAGATGGTGGTCGCCCTGATTCACGACGAGGCGACACTCAAGCGCTTCTACCCGGAAGGCGAAATGGTCCGCCTGCAGCCGGCCCACCCGACCATGGCGCCGATCCGGGTCCCGGCCGCGGACGTCAGAGTGCGCGGCATCGTGGTCGGCCTGATGCGGCGGTTCTAGAAAGGCCTTCCTTTTTGGGGAACGTTCCTGGGTGCGCGGGCCTCCGGCCCGCCCTTTTGCGGGCGAGACGCCCGCGCACCCAGGCAAGAGGGCTATACGGCGATGGAAAAGGCTTCGTTCTCGATCTTTCCCAGCGCGCTCGGCTGGGTGCTCGCGGTGGCGCGGAATGGCGAGCTGATCTGCCTCGAAAACCGGGTCTCGCGAGACGACTGCGAAAACGCCCGGGCGCGGCGTTGGGCCGACGCGACGGACGATCCGGAGGCACCGCCGCTGCCGGAAACCAAGAAACAGCTCGACGAGTACCTGATGGGCCAAAGGCGCGAATTCGACCTGCCGCTCGGCGTGCTCTCCCCGGGCACCGGCGGCACCGACTTCCAGCGCTCGGTCTGGGCCGAGCTGCTCCGCATCCCCTTTGGAGCCACCACCACCTACGGCGAGATCGCCCGCACCCTGGGGGTTCCCGGCGGAGCGCGAGCGGTGGGCATGGCGAACCACGACAACCCGATCGGGGTCGTGATCCCCTGCCACCGGGTGATCGGTGCGAACGGAGCACTCACCGGCTACGCGGGGGGCCTGCCCATGAAGCAGAGGTTGCTCGAGCTGGAAGGGGCGCTGCCGGGTAGGTTGGACTTCGGGGAGTAGGCTGAGCGGGAGTGAAGACGGCGGGCGCGGAAATCCTTGACAAGAGCGCCTCTACGGCAGAAGATCATCAAGGTCGCCTCGACTATAGATGAATGAGGCGGCTTACTACCGGGCTCCTTCGGGAGCCTTCTGTTTTTGGCCAGGGGTGCTATGGATCGAGTCGCCGTCTTCGTCGACGCAGGCTATCTTTTTGCTCAGGGCTCCATCGCGCTTTCTGGTGAAAAGCTGCCGCGCGGGCGCGTGGTCCTGAACCACGAAATGGCCGTCCGATGCCTGGGGGGCTTTGCATGCCAAGTGTCGGGTCTTCCACTCCTCCGAATCTACTGGTACGACGGAACCTCAACCGGTCCCACCGCTCAGCACAACGCCCTCGCCTATCAGACGGACTTGAAGGTGCGTTTGGGCTTCGTCAACAGCGTTGGTGAGCAGAAGGGCGTCGATTCATTGATCGTCACGGATCTCATCGGCCTGGCCCGGAACTGTGCCATGGCAGATGCCGTACTGGTTTCGGGAGACGAGGACCTCCGTGTTGGAGTGCAACAGGCTCAGGAGCGCGGAGTCCGAGTTCATCTTCTCGGTATCCGCCCGAGCCGGGGCAGCCAGTCCGTCTTCCTCCTTCAAGAAGCGGACACGACTCATGAGTGGGGGCCGGAGGATTTGGCGCCCTTTCTCTCCTGTCGGCCGCTGCCTGCTCCTGGCGATGTCCCCAGAGAGGAGGTGGCGCAAGCTGATGAGGGGGTCGGTCTGGAGCCTCTCGGTCTTGTGGCTGAGGGACTTGCGCAAGAGGTTCCCGTCAATGAACTGGAGGGTCTCGTCCTTACGATTCGAAGATCTGGCCAGATTCCGAGGGAACTGGATGGGCGCCTTCTGGCGAAGGGCGCCGCGTTGCTCGCTTTGCGGCTCGACCCCTCTCAGAAGAAGAAAATTCGTGAGAAGTTCCTTCGGGCCTGCGAGATTAGGCTGAAGGAACAACCGGGCTGAGGATTCCTCCCTGGCGCCTTGCCGAAGGCCGACTTAGCCGATACCCGCAAACAGGCTGCGACCCGGTCCGAGGAAAGGAAAGTCGGGGCTCGGCGCGAGAGCGCGGGCTCCGTCTCCTACGGCCGTCTCCCGCAGGTGCGCGTCGGCGGCCTCGGCGATCTCGCCTGCCTCCCGGCTTCGTTGTTGACGCAGCAGGACGTTCGCGAGCTCCAGCGCGACCTGCGCGGCGTCGCGGGCGAGCCCCTCCCGGCCTAGACCTTCGCGGGCGATCCGGAAGGCTCGTTCGGCGGTTGCGAGCTGGCCCAGGCCCCCGGCGATCCGTCCTTCCACCCAGGCCCGCCGCCACTGTACTCGCGGCGCGGTAAAGCGCCGGTAGACCCCGCGCGATTCCGCGAGCAGCCGGCGGCCGGCGAGATAGAGACCGGCCTCGGCAAGAAACGAGATCAGGTTGTGGCGGGCTATCAGCTCCAACCCGGGCTCCTGTGCCGGATCGATCATCGGCAGGGCGTCGCGCAACCGCTCGATCGCGCGCTTGCCGTCGCCCGCGAGATGTGCGAGGTCGGCGAGCCCCACCTGACTGCGTCCCGCCCGGTGCGGCTCTCCCGCCGTGCGGAAGATATCGAACGCGCGCTGGAGCAGGTGCTCGGCCTCCTGGATTCGGCCCTGCAGCCGATGGAGGGCCGCCCGCAGGCTCCACAGCTCTGCGCGTTCGAGCGGGTCGCGGGTTCCAGACCGCAGGAGCGCCTCGGCGTCGGCAAAGGCGCGTTCCGCGGCGGGCAGATCGCGGCCTTCGTGCCGGGAGTTGGCGATCTGGCCGAGGCAGCGGGCGGCGAGGTCGTTCAAGCGCGCCGAACCGTAGAAGCCGGCGTCGAGCCGCGCTACCTGGGCATGGGCGAGCTGGGCGAGCCGCTCCGCCTCCGTCGCGTCGCGCGACATTCGTTCGCGGCTCCCTTCGAGCAGCATCTCGACGAAGCCCCACGAGCGGCAGCGAGAATCCCCTTCGAGCGCCGCCTCGATCGCCTCGGGGGCGAAGCGCGCCAACTCGCTCCAGCGCAGAGCGGCGTCGGCCCGCTCGTGCGCGAAGGCCGCCGCCCGCTGCAGCAGATCGTCCGAACCGCGGCCGAGCACCGGGGCATAGTCGGGGCGCGCGGGCCAGGCGAGCACGCGCGCGGCCGGCCGGGTGTGTCCGGCATCCGCTCCGGCAAGGACCCGCGTCCGGGTTTGGCAATCCGGACAGGAGGCAAGGTGCAGGAGCGCTCTGTCCAGTCCAGCCAACCGCAGGGAGTCGACCAGATTTTGCAGCGTCAGCTCGTCGGGATGGATGCGCGGCATGGACGCTGGATCCGGATGAGACGGGATACTCCGGGAAGGAAAGAACGGGAGCTCATGGGTGAAGAGTTGCGCGAGAAGCGCAAACCGAGACAGATCGTCGAAAGAAAGATCGATCGAAAGGAACGTCCGGGCGCCGTCGCCGCCGCCCGAGTCCCCAAAAGATCAGCCGGCGATCAGTCGGCCACCAGGGGTTCCAAGCAGCCCGGTGCGTCGTGAGCCGGGCTGTTGACCAGGCGCGACACCTCGCGGGTTTCAAAGCCGCTTTCGGGTGCGGGGCGCAGCAGCGGCGTCACCTGCGCCGGGTCGGCGACCCCCGGATCGAGCCAGAGGTTATAGTCCTCGGGCGCCAAGATCACCGGCATCCGGTCGTGGATCGGTTTCATTAGATCGTTCGGCGTGGTGGTGAGGATGGTGAACGTCTCGAGCGCCGGCTCTTCGCGCGGCGCACCTTTCGGCCGCCAGCTCGCCCACAGACCGGCGAACGCGAACGGCCGGCCGTCCGTGCGATGGATCCAGATCGGCTGCTTGACCTTGCCGTCCTTTCGCCATTCGTAAAACCCGTCGGCGAGCACCAGGCAGCGCTGCTTTTGCAGGCTCCTCTTGAACGAAGGCTTTTCCGCCGCCGTCTCGGCGCGGGCGTTGATCATCCGGTTGCCGATCGACGGATCTTCCGCCCAGGCGGGCACCAGCCCCCAGCGCAAGAAATCGAGCCGGCGCTTCTCGCCCGGGCCGGGGACGCGCACGACCGCTGCTTCTTGCGTCGGCGCCATGTTCCAGCGCGGCGCGAAGGAGGGGACCCCTTCGATTCCGAACAGGTCGGCGATCAGCTCGGGCGGGGTCGTCAAGGTATAGCGGCCGCACATGGGGCTGGGACTCCGGCCTTAAAACGCCGCGAGCAGGAACGCGACGTCGCCGCCGATCTGCTCCAGGTTGCGATCCATCAGCTCTTCGTAGTCGCCGCCGAATTCGCCCACGGCGGAACGGCGCTCCTGGTCGAACTTGATCAGCACCTTGCCGCTCTCCGGATCGAACAGCTCGCCCGAGATCTCGGTCTTCACGGCGCCCGCGCCGAATCCGACCCAGTAACGGGCGGCCTGCGAGCCCGGGTCCATCTTCTCGACCTTGCCGCGCAGGATCAGTTTCCTCTTCCCTGGATCGATCTCGTCGCGGCTCGCCTCGACGACCTCAATCCGCGCGCCGATCCGATCGTCCAGGCCCGCGACATACGGGCTCGTCGCGTGCGACAAGGCGCTCGTGACCGGGGCGAAGGCGTTGTCGTCCGAGTCGGGCAGCTCGGTCTTCGAGCCGTCGAGCGGCTCGACCACCACCAGATCGTAATCCGCGAGCCGGAAGGTTTGGAGGACTTCGACCCGGTCGATCTCGCCCCCCCAGTCGCGATAGGTGCCGGGCTCGGTGGACGATTTTCGGCTGCGTGCGGAAACCGGGGCGGTGATCAAAAGAAGCCCCGCGAGAGCGAGGCCGATTCGGTGGATCGATTTGCGGTGCATCTGGGTGGCCCTCGTCAGAAAGCGGAGAAATCCGCGAGACGAAAGATTAGACACCAACTCTGGCGCACAAGGTTAACCCTCGCCGGCCGGTTTGGCTTCTGGGGCGATCACTCCACCCGCAGCGCCCAGAGTTCGGAGCCGGTCTCTTCGGTATAGCGGGGAAAGTATCCGCGATCCCCCGCGACGGTGATGAAAGGTACTTTATCGATCGGGAAAGTCAGCTCGATCGAGGTACCCTCCGGGGTGCCGTCGGTGAGCCAGAGGTTCGAGCGACCGCCGACCAGTACGCGGTCGGCGAAGGGGGTGGCGTAAATGAACCGGTCGAATTCGTCCGCCGGTTCGGCCACGATCCGGGTACCGGCCTCCGTTCCGTCCGTCCCCCAAAGAGATGTGTGGTCGTCGCCGCCCTGTCGGCGGGCCGAGAAGACGATGCGCTCCCCGAAAGCGGTCGGTTGGATGCCGCTGGAGAGGACGAGGTCGCTCCCGATCCGGCGGGTTCCGGCCGGCGTGCCGTCGCTCACATAGAGGCCAAGGTAGGTCGAGCCCATCGAGACCGGAAACAGGACTCGATTTCCGGCGACCGTGAGGTCTGCGACGTAGACGCTCGAATCGAGCAGCCGGACCGTTCCGGCGGCAGTTCCATCGCTCACCCAGAGCTCCAACTGCTCGACGGTATCGCCCCGCCGGAAGTAGGATTTGCCTCCGGCGAAAACGCCGCCGAATTCGCCGATGAAGGGGTAAACATCCTCGAAACGCCGAGTCCCAGCCTCGGTGCCGTCGGTCACGAAGTAGAAGTTCGAGGTGCCGTCATAGGCTTGAAACACCAGCTTGCCGCTGAATGCGGATTGTAAGTCCGAGACGCCCGAGCTGGACGGGCCGGCCAAGGTGTCGGCCACCAGGTGGGTGCTCGCCAGGGTCCCGTCGGTCACCCACAGCTCCTCGCCGTGGTCCGCGTCCGTACCGATGAAGTAGGCCCGATCACCGATCGGGACGAGATTCAACCCCCGAGCGAACGTGACTCCGGGGGGAGAGATGGGGAAGGTTCCGGGTGCCGTGCCGTCGCTGCGCCAGAGCGCCTGGCCGAAGCCCTCCCCCTGCACGAAATAGGCGAAATGATCGGAGCCGATGGGTTGAAAGAACGGGAACGCGACGCCGTCGAGCAGTTGGATCGTCCCCGCCGCCGTGCCGTCGCTCGACCAGAAGCCGCCCGAGTGGATGCCGTCGTTGGCGAGGAAGATCGCGCGCGATCCCGCCCGGCCGAAGCTCCGGGGCATCGAACTCGCCGGCCGGTTCGGCGCGAAGTCGACCAGCAGGGCGGTCGAAGCGCGCGTCCCCGTGGTCTTCCACAGTTCGCGACCGCGCATTTCGTCGTGGCCGTTAAACAGGAGCGAATTGCCGGCGACGACGCCTTCGAGCGAGAACCCGTCGATCGGAGAGGTGAAGTCGGTCAGCCGAACCGTGCCGCCCGGGGTTCCATCGGAACGCCAGATCTGGTCGCTCTCTACGGTTGCGGCGGCGAAATAGAACTTTCCCGGAACGCTTCCGAGCACGCGCGGCTCGCCTGAGCAGTCGCCGGGGCAGAGGTCTTTGAACAGGCGGGTCCCGGCGGGCGTGCCGTCGGTGCTCCAGAGCTCGACGCCTCGGGCGGGGGAGAAGGCAGAGAAGTAGAGCCGATTGCCGAAAGCGAGGTAAGGGGTGCCAATCACCGCGCCGCAGGTGCCGGGGCAGATGTCCTTGAGCCGCTGGGCGCCGCCGGGCTTGCCCGTCGAGCCCCACGGCTCGCCGTCGTTGCCGAGAAACACCAGCCGACCGGGCAGTTGCAACCGGGGCAGCGCGATCGGAAAAGTAAACGGCGCCTTGAGGTCGGTGATCCGCACAGTGCCGCGCGCGGTGCCGTCCGAGGTCCAGAGCTGCTCGCCGTGGCTGCCGTCGTTGGCGGCGAAGAACAGCTTGCCGAGGTGCGAGAGCGTCGGCGGGCCGAAGTCGGGCTGCGCCGAGCGGGCCGCGATCCGCGCCACCGGCACCGTGCCGCGGGTCGTGCCGTCGCTCTTCCAGAGGTACCAGCCGCCGGCCCCTGGTTGAAGAAGAACAGCGTCTGGCCGACGACCGTGAGCCCGGTCGGGCCGATTCGCTGCCGGTGCTGCGGATCCGGATCGACGACCAGACGCGTTCCGCCCGCGCTGCCGTCGGTCGACCAGAGCGAGACCCCGCGGCCGTCATCGGCGGCGAAGTAGATCCGGTTGCGGAAGGCGGTCAGCTCATGCGGCTCCGAATCGCCCGCGCCTTGGGCGAGATCGGCGACCCGATGCGTGCCTCCCGCGCTGCCGTCGGCGGTCCAAAGCTCGGTGCCCAGCGCGTCCCGCCCAGCAAAATAAAGGCGATCGCTCCCGGGCAGGATAAGAAACACGTTGGGCAAGGGCCGCCTGAGCTGCAAGAGCGTCGGCGAGATCGGCAACGTGCCGGCGGGCGTGCCATCGGTCGCCCAGAAGCGAAAGACGCCGGGAGAAATGGACTCCCCGAGGTACGCGATCCGCGCCGCCGGAGCGCCAGACTCATTGAATCGCGGCCCGCGGGCGAGCAGGACCGTGCCCGCCGAGGTGCCGTCGCTCGACCAGAGCTCCCCCTCGTCGCCAACCAAGAAGATCCCCTTGCCGCCGATGCTCACCACCGGCGTCGGAGACGAGCCGACGCCGTCGAACCGCGTGTTGAGGTCCGCGACCAGATACGGAGTCAAAGTCTGCGCGCTGAGGGCCGAGGCGAGGAAGAAGGCGGAGAAGAAGAATCGTCGCATGCGCGGCACTCTACTCTGATCAAGGCTGTTGAGCCCGAAGGCTTTTCCCTGGGCGCGCGGTGGCGTGGCGCGGAGGAGCCCACGGCAGCGCCGGAGTTCGTCCCGCCAGGGACGTCGTATCCGAGCGAGGGATTTCAATCCCTCGCGGCCGGCCGGGGACCACCCCTTTCCCTTTTCGTCCACGACCTCCAGCCACCTGAACGTCGCCCCGGACGGCTCGGAGCCCGCTTCCGCGCTTTCGCCGTCCTTTCCGGTGGAGGCGAAGCGTGCTCCGCCTAGCTCGACCTCGACTTAGCCGCAAGCTTTTTCCTGGGCGCGCCAGGCTCCAGCCTGGCTGTTTTTCGCATCAAGGAAGCGCCGGGCTCATCGAACCCAAAAGCGCCAGGCTGGAGCCTGGCACGCCCAGGAAAAGCCCTGCGGCGTTACAATCTCTCCTCATGCTCCCCGCCCCCAAGCCCTACCTTACCTCCGAGGACTACCTCGCGATCGAGCGCTCCGCCGAGGGGAAGAGCGAGTATCTCGATGGCGAGATGTTCGCGATGGCGGGGGCGAGCGAGGCGCACAACCTGATCGTCTCGAATCTGATCCGCTCTTTGGGCAATCGGCTCGCCGAGCGGCCGTGCCGGGTGTATCCGGGCGATCTTCGGGTGTTGGTCGAGGCGACCGGGCTCTACACCTATCCGGACGTGTCGGTGGTCTGCGGCGAGCCACGGTTGGTCGAGGATCGCCACCAGGACAATCTGACAAATCCCCAGCTCTTGATCGAGGTTCTTTCGCCTTCGACCGAGGCGTTCGATCGCGGCCGGAAGTTCGAGCACTATCGGGCGATCCCGTCGCTGCGCGAGTACCTTCTGGTCGCGCAGGAGAAGTCGGCGCTCGAGCTTTTCCTGCGCGAAGGGGATGGGTTTTGGCGCTTTACCGCAGTCCAGGGCATAGACTCCGTCCTGACGCTGCCGACCCTGGGTATCGAGCTGCCGCTCGGCGAAGTGTACGGAAAGGTGACGTTTCCGGCTTGAACGCGCCGCCGCTTGGCGATCGTGGCTATCCGCTTTCGCCAGCCTCTATCGCCTCCCGATAGCCGCTATATTCGCTGGATAGCCGCCGTAGGCGTCCGCTGCCGGCTATCCCCGTCCGCTGGCGGCTATCGGCGGCCTATACCCGCTATTCGGCGTCGATACCTGCTATCCACGCGTGATAGCGAGCGTAGATCGCCGATAGCGAGCGTAGGGTGTCGATAGCCGCTACAGCCTCCCGATAGCCGCTCTAGCGACTCGATAGCCGCAATAGGCTCCCGATAACCGCCAGGGCTCCCCGATAGCCGCCTTCCTTGCCGGAAGGGCTCTATCCGCCGCTCACTCGGGTCGTAGCCGGTTCTTCAGCCGCGGCCCCGAGATATTCCGCCCACGTGAAGCTATCCACCTCGATCGCCTCGCGGCGGGCCTCTGCCGCGGCGCGCTCGGTTTCGGCGTCTCCTCCCTCCGCCGCGCGCGTGAGCCGGAACGCTTTTTCCAGCCGTCCGAGCGGTTCGTTCTCATCGTCGGCCATGTGGATCCCCGCCGTCAACCGATCGCGGGTTTCTCCCTCTTCTTGGAGCGCCCGTGCGAGCTGGCCGCCGAGGGCGTCGCTCGGTCCGGAACCGAGGGGGGAGATCCGCCACAGGAAACGCCAGAGGGCGGACAGCGGACCGCGTCGGCTGTTGAGAATGCCTTCGAGCGCGGTTTGCACATCGGCGAGCGAGCGCTCGACCGACCATTGAACGAACGGCAGGTCGTCCGTGTACCGTCCTTCGGCCTCGAAGCGGCGGAGGGCGGCGAA